>JANQES010000056.1 GCA_028278205.1 Rhodothermales bacterium | reverse complement strand
CTGGACCGGGAAACGGCGAGGGCTCAGGCTCAGGACCCGGACCAGGGAATGGCGAGGGCTCAGGGCCTGGACCGGGAAACGGCGAGGGCTCAGGACCCGGACCGGGGAACGGCGAGGGCTCAGGGCCTGGACCGGGAAACGGCGAGGGCTCAGGCTCAGGACCCGGACCGGGGAACGGCGAGGGCTCAGGGCCTGGACCGGGAAACGGCGAGGGCTCAGGACCCGGACCGGGGAACGGCGAAGGCTCAGGGCCTGGACCGGGAAACGGCGAGGGCTCAGGCTCAGGACCCGGACCGGGGAACGGCGAGGGCTCAGGCTCAGGGCCTGGACCGGGAAACGGCGAGGGCTCAGGCTCAGGGCCTGGACCGGGGAATGGCACGATTGTGTCATCTACCATACCCAAATGAATGTTAAGCGTGGGTCTATCGAGGAGATACTTGTATAAGAGGGGTGATCGCGTAGTGACTAGTTCTGACTCCTCAGGTGATAGCTCGTATCCCCTAAGGACGTTTTCGGGATCCCTTAACACAGACAGGTAAAAAGAGTGATCCGTTTGGATCTTTTTCAATAGATCTTTAAGATTTCCCATAGGACGAATACCGTCTAGGAATTGGGAGCATTTTGAGTGTGGAAAATATCTAATCCATGCATCACAGTCAACAACAGTGTTCGCGGTGTCGCTCGTTGGTTAGCGCGCGCAGCAGCTACGGCGGCACGGCGCAGGTCGAGGCGCGCGCGGCGCTGGCAGGGTAGGGTGTGATGGAACGGGTACGCCGGCAAAAAGAGAGAGCGAGAGGGGGACCATGACCTGTTGGCCTCCCCCGCGCTTGCTCCCTTTCCGATGCGTTTGCGCCCTTCCGTCTTAAAAATGCTCTTTCACCCGCGAATGGGTATGCGCCCAGAAAAGTTTGCACCCGTACCATCTTCGGTAAGCACGGAGAGCGTTAGCGTAACAACATTCTTCAGCTTACCAGGGTCAAGCACAGTGCGGTTTATCACGCTCTGTACCGAGTTACTGAGCAAAGTGACATCGTACCAGATGCGCCCACCATGGACTTCGACGATGCGCTTGACCAGCGCCAGCCCGACGCCGGTGCCGCCGGGCAAGACGCCGTGCCCCTCTTGAATCCACGGCGCCGGCTGCCTACTTTCACGATGCCCCGATCAACTATTTGCCTTTCTCATCCGTGGTGATTGCAGAGCCTGTTGATACGAAATTCGCTTGATCTGTTGGAAAAAAACGCGCGCCGACATGCGTGGCTTCTTCCTTTTTTCCAAAGGTTTCGGATTCCCCATCAACATCCTCTCAACCAACCCTCGAAGTATCATCATGCAGTATTCCCTCGCGCGATGCAGCGCCGTGCTCCTGCTCCTGCTGACCGGCACACTCACCACCGCCTGCGGCGAAGACGAAGCGCCCGCCACCAACCTCGACCGCATCGACCTCCGCCTCCTCGAACCCGCCGCCGACGACACCGTCGATGCGACGATGCCTATCGATTTCACCTGGGCCTATTCCGAACCGCCCAACGGGCAATTCCGCCGCTGGCTTGAGCTTTCGACGTCGCCGGATTTCGGCGAACGAGAAACCACGCTGTCTACCGGCAACGGCTATCAAAGCGGAGAACTGCTCGCGCAATTCCGGAAGATGGTAAGCACGCCCCCCGGCCAGACCGATCTGCCGACGACGTGGTACTGGCGCGTCCGGCTCAGCATCAGCAACGCCATGGTCACGCCCTGGACCGAGCCGCGCCGGTTCTACGTCGCCGAGTAATCGGCCCGCTACCTTAGGGTCTTTGCTCGTTCTGCCATTGCAGAAGTTATTTGTCAACCCTCATCCTTGTCCACCTCACGCGGCCAGGCCGCCGAAGAGGCGCAGCGTCCCCCGCATACATTTGTGCCCGAAATCGACCGGGTCGCAGAACATCATCGGGCAGGCGCCGGCGATGACCGTCAGGCCGTGGTCGCGGCCTAACTGCGCGGCTTCTTCCGAGACGCTGGTGATCTTCGTCGCCAGGTTGCGCATCATCTTCGGCGGATGCACGCCCAGCGAGCAATGCATCCACACGCGCGGAATCTTCAGGTCGATGCACTGCTGCACCACCGCTGTGGCACGCTCCGGCTTCGTGACGATCACCACGCCGTCGACCGGCTCCGGCAGCGCCTTCAGATCGGGATAGCAGGGCGCGTCGTCGAAGGTGTCGGTGTTGGGGTTGACGGGGTAGACCTGATGGCCGGTGTCGCGCAGTTTGCGATAGATCAGGTTAGCCGCATCCTCCCGCGTGCGCGAGACCCCCACGACGGCGAGGCGTTTCTGGGCCAGGAATTCCCGGGCTAAATCATCAATGGTTGCCATGGCTTTTTTCGGCTTGACGGAATGATTGCCTGCAAGTTCATCGATGCTTCAGCCAAAAACCAGGCGGGATCCTGCTATGCGACGCTTAGGGGAAAGTCGAAAAAACGTGTGGGCGATTCCCTGCCGTGGCCGAAAATAATTAAGCAATCTTTTCAAATTCAATAGATTCAGGCATCGCATCTTTATACCTGAGCCAATATCGATACCGTTGCATTTTATCCGTGAATACGAATTTAACTTCCGGTTGAAAGTCTAATATAGAAATTCCCCTTCCTCTCTTTTGTTGAACAGGCAGGTCGATACGCTTCAATAGTCCATAAACCTGAAACTCATCTCTCAGCCGTGAGAAAAAATCTGTGCTGTCTCCCCTGAATCTAATAGAGCGTCTATCATCATATTCAAGAGTAGAAAAGACATGATCAATGATAAGATACTCTACTGACCGTTGCCAATATTCATCCGTGAGAAAAGGAAGCAATGTTGAAGGGTTGATTGACAATTGATGTATAGCATCTCCTTCCTGTACAGTTAATATCATCTGGCGATCAAAAATATTTCTTATGTATGTGAACTCTCTTTCTTCTGCTAGAGAGAAAATGTCGTCCTCATTGTCTTTTTTGATTCTTTCGAGTTCCAACTCTGCCGTCAATTTCTTTTTTCACTACCTTCGAATTGAGAGAGGCTGCGGTAAAGTACACAAGGACCGAGTCACAAGTAGAAATACCATCCTTGAAAATAGCATCCAGCCAAGGTTTTCCATGACGTATTTCCTCAGAATCAAGCCAAGGGTTAATATGGCATTTTCTAAGATCATTATATACTCGTTCGATGAACTCAATATCTGCTTTTGAGTGCGAGAGGAAAACTCTCGGTTTGTTAAGCCTTTCTTCCAATTGATTCCTCCGATGCGCCAAATCCTCGAATATGACCCTGGATGAGATATCACGCAAAAGCCACCTTTCGTGTTTCTACAGACGACCGCTTGCACGGCATCGCTGCTACATAGCTTAGAGACTGCCTTCCACTTCGTCCTCACAACATTTCAAGGAAAATATCGATAGATATCCCGGCGATGCAGGCACCGGACAAACTCCACCTCGCCTCCTTCAACGACAATGCCGATCCGGTATTCACCTATTCGAATGCGGTAGAAATCTCTCGTCCCAGTTAGATGCTTTAGGCCTGAAATATCTTGAAGTGTTTCGGCCTCTTCGACTTGCTCGATGGCCTCTCTGATCCGGCGGAGAAGCCGCTCGTTTCTAAGACGCCTCAGGTCACGTTCGAAGCTTCTTCGAAACGCAGTCCTCACTCCTTCTCCTCCAGAATCTTGAAGATTTCGGCGCGTTCGATGCGCTCGGTCTGCTGGCCTTCTCGAATAGCGGTAGCCAGCGCCATATCTTCGAGGACTTCAGCAAAGATCTCGTGCAGCAATTGACGCTGCTCGTGAAGCGTTTCGGTGAGCGCCTCTTTGAGCACTTGCTTGAAGGCGTCGTCAGGCAGTTCTGTCGGGTTCATCGCATCCGCTCTTCATAAGGTGACTGGGGATGATACCGCGCGCCACCGGACAGGTTCTCTTCATCCGTTTCTGACGGTGAATGCTTGCAAGGCATTGCCGCTACTGATAGCTTACAGACAGCCGCCCCTCGAATCTAGCCCACACGCCGCCATGCTGCGCTCCGTTTTTACCCTGACGATGTTCCTGGCCGTGCTGCTGGCCGCCGGCTGCGACACCCCCGGCGATGAAACTGCCGACCTGATCCTCCACAACGGCGTCATCTGGACCGTCGATGGCGCCACGCCCGAAGCCGAGGCCGTCGCCATCCAGGGCGGGCGCTTCGTCGCCGTCGGCACCGACGAGGCGGTGCTGCCGCTGGCCGGCCCCGGCACCGACGTCATCGACCTCGGTGGGCGCTTCGTCACGCCCGGCTTCATCGATACGCACGTGCATTTTGCCTCGGCGGCGCGTTTTCTGGAATTCAACATCATGCGCACGGGCACGCAGGAGGCTTTCGTCGAGCGTGTCGAAGAGGTCATCGGCAGCCTGCCCGAGGGCGAGTGGATCCTCGGCGGCTTCTGGGGCGCCTACGACGAATGGGCCGCCGGCAGCGCCGGAGGCGACAGCCGCGAATCCTTCATCCCGGACATCGAACGCATCGACTCGCTGACGCGGAATTATCCGATGTTCATCCGCAAGTTCGACAACTCGGCTTTCGCCGCCAACACCGCCGCGCTCGAAGCCGCCGGTGTCGATCCGTGCGACCCGCAGGCCGAGGGCGTGACGTTCGAGCAGCGCAAGGAAGACGGCTGCGCCACCGGCATCATGTACGGCGCGGCGGGGGTCTCCCGCCTGTTCCGCGATGCCGCCCTGCAACGCTTCACCCGCGAGCGGCGCATCACCCAGACCAAAAACGCCCTCGAAGAAATCCGCCGCTACGGCGTCACCACGGTCAGCGATATGTCGGACGAGGAGCAGCTCGACATCTACCGCGAACTCCGCGACGCGGGCGAGTTGACGGTGCGGGTCGATTTCCGGTATCCGCTCGATGAGTGGTTTAAGCTGGCGCAGCAGGGCATCCAACGCGGCGGCGGCGACGCCTGGATCCACCTGGGCGGCCTCAAAGGCCACATCGACGGCATCATGGGCACCAGTTCGGCGCGGTTCTTCGAACCCTACGACCACGACCCCGACAACCGCGGACGCTGGCGCCGCCTGATGGTCGATGAAAACGGCAATTTCGTCGAAGGCCAGTTCCTCGATTATATGCTCAACGCCGACAGCGCCGGGCTGCAAATGACCGTCCACGCCATCGGCGACGAGGCCAACAGCCTGTTGATGGATTACCTCGAAGACCTCAACGAGCAAAACGGCCCGAGCGACCGCCGCTTCCGTCTCGTCCACGCCCAGGTCATCGCCCCAGACGACTTCGAGCGCCTGGCGCCGCTGGGCATCATCGCCGAGGTCCAACCCTATCACCTCAGCGACGACATGCGCTGGATGGAACAGCGCATCGGCCACGAACGCTGCAAAGGCGCCTATGCCTTCCGGCGCATCCAGGACAGCGGCGCCATCCTGGCTTTCGGCTCAGACTGGCCCGGCACCTCCGCCGCCGAATATCCCATCAACCCGATGCTGGGCCTCTACGCCGCCGTCACGCGCCAGACCGTGACGGGGCAGCCCGAAGAAGGCTGGTTCCCCGATCAACGCATCTCCATCGAAGACGCCATCCGGGCCTACACCTACAACGCGGCCTACGCCAGTTTCGAAGAAAACGACAAAGGCTCGATCACCCCCGGCAAGCTGGCCGACCTCGCCGTACTCTCGCAAAACCTCCGCGAGATCGAATCCTCTGCGATCCTCGACACCGAGGTGCTCTACACGGTCGTAGACGGCAAGGTGGTGTATCGGAAAGAGTGATGCGGGATGTGGGATGCGAGATGCGGGTTGCGAGATGCGGGATGAAAGGGCGTGTCCGGAAAGTCCCCCCGCCTTCGCAGGGGCAGGTTCGGACGACCTGTTTGTAGAAAACAATCCTTTCCAAAAGATGAGCCCCGTAGGGGCGACCTGTTCTTTTCTGTCTTTAACAGGCCGCTCCTACGGAGCTATTTTTTGTGGGAAATCGATGAACTACAAACAGGACGCCCCTACGGGGCTTCTTCAGCCATTCAGTTTGCAGATAAGCTCTTTCATCCTGAATCCCGCATCTTGTATCCACCATCCAGTATCTCGTATCCCGCATCTCGCATCCCGCATCACGCAGCCGCCTTCACCGGCGCGGCCTTCTTCTCCTTCGGCGTGATCGGCCCGCCCATCAAGACGGCTACCGGGCGCAGCGGCTCGATGTTTTCGAAGATGATCTTGATGGTCGCCGTCAGCGGCACGGCCAGGATCATGCCGACGATGCCCCAGAGCCAGCCCCAGAAAATCAACGACACCAGCACCAAGAGCGGGCTCAGGTTGAGGCTGAAAGCCATCAGCTTCGGATCGACGACGTTGCCCATGACGGTCTGAACCACCTGCATAAAGATGAGCGCCAGGATCGGGATCGTCAGCGTGTCGAACTGAAGCAGCGACACCAGAAACGGAAAGATCACCGCCACCAGCGAGCCGATGTTGGGGATGAAGTTGAGCAAAAAGGCCAGAAAACCCCAGAACACCGGAAAATCGACACCCAGAATCCAGAGCACCAGGAAAATCAGAAAGCCGGTGATGGCGCTCACGAGCGTCTTGGCCGCCAGATATTGCCTCACTTGCTTGCTAATATTTTTGGTGACACCGCCGAGGCGGTCTGCCACTTCATCGGGATAGGCATGTTTGATCTTCTCGCCGAGATCGCCGCTGCCGGCGAGGATGAAGAGCATGAAAAGGATCACCAAAAAGATGTTACCCACCGAACTGAACAACGACCCCACACCCGTCGAAACCATCGACGTGACGGTGGACGCCTGAAAAATATCGCTGGCTTCGATTTGTGCCATATCGACGCCGAGCGACTCGCCCAACTCCTTGATCGTTCCATCTGAATCGGCAATGATACTTTCGATCCGGTTTTTGTACTGAGCGTCCCAGGCGTTGTTAAAAGACCGGGCGCTGGAATAGACGAGCAGGCCCACCAGAAACAGCACCAACGCCAGCGAGAATAACACCGCTATCAGCGAAACCGCCGTAGGGATTTTCTTGGATTTGAGATAAAGGACGACGGGCTGAAAAATAAACGATAACAACAACGCCACGAAAAACGGCAGCAGCACCGCGCGCAGATTGAGCAAAATGACGCCGAGCACAAAGACCGCCACGACGCCCAGCAACACCAGGATCACGTTAGAATTTTTCATAACAGGTCTTGCCGATGCGCGTTCAGGGAAAGCCGTGGGAGAAGGGTGGGGCCTCTCCCACGACCCGGTTTTTAAGGAAGCAGGAAAAAGCTGTGCGGTACTTCAGTACGTTGCGCTCGTGGCACGATTGGCATCGGTCACTGGTTACTGGTCATTAGAAAAAACACCAGTGACCAGTGACTAATGACCAGTGACCTACGCCGAGATAGAGACAACGCGCCATCGGCGAAAAGACCACAAAATCTGATCCTGCCTGTTTAACTCTTGATCTTTCGATAGCCCCAGAGCAACAACACCGCTCCGCCGACAGCCACGAAGAGGCTGTAGAGGTTGAAGCCCGTGGCCGGCCCCCATCCCAGCAGGCTGACGATGAAGCCACCGACGATGGCGCCGGCAATACCTATGAGCATGGTTATGAGCCATCCGCCCGGATCTTTACCCGGCATGATTTTCTTGGCGATGGCCCCGGCCACCAGCCCAAGAAGCGCCCATACGAGAAGGTTCCACAACATAGCGATACCTCGCGTTAAGTGATGGTTGAAGTGTGCTTTATGTCCCTACGACTCCTGCCGCGTCTGCGTTGCATACGCCGGCACGTTGGTCAATGATAAGATCTTTACTGCAACTAGCCAAAATATTCCCCAAGATCCCCAAAAAAGCCTACCTTATGGCGGGTTGCGTGACACGAGCCGAAGGCGACTGACGAAGTAAACGTGAGGGCGCTGGTAGAAAAGATTCAGCGTAGCTTCCTCACGTATGACGTAAGAACCTATTAAGGCACCTACGCGATTCCCCTCCTGGACAGGAGGGGTGTCCGAAGGACGGGGTGGTCGATTGAAAGCCTTTGCAAAATCGCTACTCTCAAGGCATTTTCGGTCTTTTCAATCAACCACCCCTGTCCCCTCCTGTCCAGGAGGGGAACTTAACAAACTACCTTCATAAGGTTCTAAGACGTATCACACGACCCACTCACCGAGCAATCCTTGTGTAGTTAAGCAACCACCCCCAACATGACGTTCCCCTGGACCCTCGCCTGCTCTAACTGCGACGCTACGAGCGATGCCGCCGGGCTGCCGTCGCTCTGCCCGGTCTGCGGCCATCCATGGCTGGTCGAATACCCGTCGCTGCCGGATCCCGGCCTGCGTCAGAGCTTGCACACGCGGCCTTGGACGATGTGGCGCTACCGCGAATGGCTGCCGCTGGCCGAGGACGAGACGCCCGTGTCGATGGGCGAGGGCGGCACGCCGCTGGTCCGGGTGCCGTCGGTGGAGGCCGCGCTGGGGTTGAAAACGGTGTGGGTCAAAGATGAGAGCCAGAACCCGTGCGGCTCGTTCAAAGCGCGCGGCCTCTCGGCGGCGGTGACGCGGGCTGCCGGCGGCGGCGCCACCGCGCTGACGCTGCCCACTGCCGGCAACGCAGGGGTGGCGACGTCGGCCTACGGCGCTCGCGCCGGCCTCGACGTCCGGGTCTACGCGCCCGACTTCACGCCGCCGACGCTGCTGGCGCAGATCCGCCTCTACGGCGCCGACCTCCGCCTCATCGACGGCCACATCGGCATCTGCGGCCAGCAAGCCCGCGCCTATGCCCAGGCCGACGGCGCCTTCAACGTCTCGACCCTCTGCGAGCCCTATCGCCTCGAAGGCAAAAAAACCCTCGGCCTCGAACTGGCCGAACAACTGGGCTGGACGCTGCCCGGCTGCATCCTCTATCCCACCGGCGGCGGCACCGGCCTCATCGGCATGTGGAAAGCCTTCGATGAATTGCGCCGCGCCGGCTGGATCACCGACCCCTCGCCCCGGCTCTTCAGCGTCCAATCGACCGGCTGTGCGCCCGTGGTGCAGGCCTTCGAAACCGGCGCCGACGCCACCGAGCCCTGGCCCGACCCCGTGACCGTCGCCAGTGGGCTGCGGGTGCCGGCGCCGCTGGGCGGCAAGCTCTCGCTGCGCGCCATCCGCGAGACCGGCGGCACCGCCATCGCCGTCCCCGACCCCGAACTCGAAGAAGCCGCCACACGCCTGGCCGAGCACGAAGGCCTCGACGCCTGCCCCGAAGGCGGCGCGGTGCTCTCGGCCCTGGAAAAGCTCGTCGCGCAGGGCGTCATCGGGCCGGACGAATCGGTGGTGCTCTTCAACACCGGCGCCGGCTGGCTGTATCGTTGAATGGACAACGCCGGGCCATTCGAAAACACTTCAACGCCATCCACTTTTTCAAATCCTTGAAAACGAGGATCTCCGGGCCGTTCTCTGCCTCTGGTATGCTATGTGCGGGCATTTCGGGGGGAGACGGGAAGAGATTATCAGTTCGTTAAAAATGCTGTGCAATGTCTTAGTAGAGACATCCCTTGTGGATGCCCTGGACAGGTACAAGACCTGCCCCTACGAGGCACAAACATAATCCAGAACTGACCAAAGGAATACGGGACGATGATGCCACGACGTAGACGTCCCCACCCATCAGTATCCGGAAGTCATGAATCGCGTACTGCTGCTGTCCCTATGGTGCCTGCCGCTGTTGGGATGCGCCACCACCATCGGCCTGCCCCTCGAAGATCGAAAGCGCGTTTACGAAGAGGATTTCGATACCGTCTTCAAAGCCGCCGCCCATACGCTCTACAGAGAGGGCTATGATTTATACGATATCGATTACCTGGGCGGCGTCATCGAAACCGAAGAATTGTTTGATCCCGAACGGGAAGAATTCTCGCGGATCCTCGCCTCGGTCTCCGAGTGGGACGACGGCACCCATCTGATGCTGATTTATATCATGGAGGACATTTATTCCACAATCCATGAAGCCCTTGAACATTGCGGTTGGGAAACCATCGTCGTGCGAAATATCCCTGCAAGATATCAGGAGGGACGGCCCAAGCGCGTGTATATCTGTTACGTCACGGTAACGTCCTGGCATGTGTACCGGATGCCCATCCTCGCTAAATCCAAAGCCCGGCAATACTATGACGACCTCTTTGCCAAGATCGAGGCCGCGATGGTTGCCGATGAGCCGGTGAGCAAGGAAATCGGGGAGCCGGGGAATCGGTGAGCAAGGAAATCGGGGAGCCGGGGAATCGGTGAGTCGGAGAGTCGGGGAATTGGAGAGTCGGGGAATTGGAGAGTCGGGGAATTGGAGAGTCGGGGAATTGGAGAATAAACGCCTTTTCAAAAGCCCCGTAGGGGCGGCCTGTTCAAAGAGGGTGTGGTGGATTCTTCTGAACAGGCCGCCCCTACGGGGCTATTTTTTCTTCGAGAATCGAGATAGACTACAAACAGGCCGCCCCTACGGGGCTTCTTCAGCCATTCAGTTTACAGAAAAACCCTGACTCTCCGGTTCTCTGATTCCCCGACTCTCCGGCTCATAAACTCACCAGGCGTACATCAGCGTCAGGACGTGGCCGGGGCCTCCGAAGCCGTCTTCGAAGGGGAGATAAGCATAATCGAACGAGAGCGCCTCGTAGTGCAGCCCCAGGCCGAAGGTAAAATCGCGCAGGGTATCGTTGGTGATGTAGCCGACGCGCGCGATGAGCATATCCATCACCGTCACCCCGAGGCCGGCATGCACTCGCGTCAGATCGCCGGGCAGCAGATGCGCCACCTCCGCCGCCATCGACACGTCGAGCAACCGCGTGCCGTCTTCTTCGGCGAGGATGCGGAAGGGGAAGACGGCGGCGCCTACCCGCAACGTGCTCGGCAACTCGGTGGCCACACTTTCGAGTTCAGACATCTCGCCGACGTTCTGGATGACGGCGCCGAGGGCCAGAAACTGCTGCCCCACGTCGAGTTGCAGGCCGGCGTCGAAGGCATAGCCGGTGGCGTCGGTGTCGAAGATGCGTTCGTTGAGATATTTGGCCGTCACCCCGGCGCGCACCGGCCCGAACCGCCGCCCGTAGGAGACACCCAGGCTGATGAACTGCGCGCTGAAAGTCCCGGCGGGTTCGCCGGGCAGATCCCGCGCTTCGAGGTCGCCGCTATCGGTGGCCGTCACGGCCAGGCCCACGCCGCCGTTGCGCCCTACCCGAAAGCGCGCCGCCGCGTCGTAGGTGCGCAGATCGCCGATCCAGATGCGATGCGAGACGGCAGCCATGTTGGCCGTCGCTGCCGCCAGCCCTGCCGGATTCCAATAGGTCGAGAACGCATCGCGGCTGGTGGCCACCTGCGCATCGCCCATGGCGCTGGCCGAAGCGTTGGCGCCGATGCGCAAAAAGTTCAGCCCGGTCTCCTGGGCCTGGGCCATAGGCGCTATCAACAAAAGCAGGAAAAAGCTCCAGTAGGAGTGTTTCATTTTTTACGGGGTGAAAGTATGGGTGGATTCTGATTTTGGATTTTAGATTTTGGATTTTGGATTGGTAGGTTGACGATCCGTATCCAGCAAATGAAAAAGCCAAAATGGTTTCCACCGCCACAGCTTTTTCGGATGCTCGATCCGCATCGGATCAACAATCCAAAATCCAAAATCTAAAATCCAAAATTCAAACCCTTTCACAAAAAGAACCGCAGCGTGATCAGGTGCATCGTGCCGAGGGCGTAGGGTTCGAGCACGAAGGCGTATTCGGCGCGGGCCAGCAGCGAGCCCAGGGCCTGCTCGACCATAAAGCCGGCGCTGGGCCGGAGGCCGCCGAGTTCGCTGTCGGCCAGGCGTCCGAGGCCGCCGCGCACGGCAAAAGCCGCCACCGGCTGATACTCCGCGCCGAGGCGCAACCGGCTGTCGTGCAACGTCAATCGCTCCGACGTAAACACCTCGCGCGGCGTGTCGCCGATGAGGCGGATGTCGCGCGTTCGCACTTCAGACGACGTAAAGCGCGATTCGTACTCGACGGTGACGAGCAGCTTGCGGCCCATCAGATGATACGACCCGCCCAGCCGAAGCCGCGTCGGAAAACGATCTGAGGTCGTACGGCCCGAACTGCCCAACAGATCCGAGGTGTCCCACGAATAGCGCGCCAGCAAGTCGTCTACGACCACACCGAGGCGCAGCGCTTCGGTGACGCCCACGCTGAGGCCCACGTCCAGCCCGATGCTGTTGACGGGGCTGAGTCCTTCGAAAATGTCGGCGCGGAAAAACTGAAGGCCGAAGCCCGCCGTCACACGCGGCGCCAGCCGCACGCCGAACGAGAGGAACAACGCGTACTCGTCGGTCGAGAAGGTGCCGGTGTGATAGCCGCTGCCGTCGCGCCCGTCGATGTCCGAGACGCCGGCATGGATCAGCCCGGCGGCGATGCCGGCGCGAGGCCGCAGCGGCGTGGCAAACTGCAAGAACTGCAACTCGCGGTCGAGCGTCATCAACGCCGCCGAGGCATCGATGCTCTGCCTGGCGATGAAAGGCGCCAGCGCCGGGTTATAGTAGGGGCTGGCAAAGCCGGAGCCATCGGCCACGAGCGCATTGCTCATCGCCACGCCGCGCGCGCCGAAGCCCATCCGCGCAAACGCCCCGGCGGCCTGTGCGGAGGCGTCCGTCGCCGCCAGCGCCAGTACAGCGGCTATGATAAGAAGCTTTTTCATAGGCCTGTTTTCTCCACTTCAATGCACTCGTTCCCACGCTCCCGCGTCCGGTTCTGTGTTCCCACGGGGGACCGTGGGAACGAGCGTGACGAGTGATTTTTGATTCGATAAACCCGCAACTCGTACCTCACTCCAAAACCAACACCTTGCCCCAGAACGTTTCGCCGCCGGTTTCGACGGCGTAGAAATAGGCGCCGTTGGCAACACGCGCGCCGTGGTTGTCCGTGCCGTCCCACGAGACTTCCCGTTCGCCGCTGCTTTGCCGCTCGTCGGTCAAGTTGCGCACGAGGTTCATGGCAAAGTCGAAGACCCGGATCTCGACGGACTGATCACCGTCGAGCTTGTAGCGGATGCGCACGAAACGATCGACCGACGGCGAGAACGGGTTGGGATAGGCGTACGCCTCGACGCGAGGCACGCGGTCAGGCGGCACCACCGGCGGCAGGTTGTCCGGGCTCAACGGCACCTCGGCCCGGAACACCCGCCACGTCAGGCCGCCGTCGAGGCTTTTGAAGAGGCCGTCTTCGGTGCCCACCCAGAGCGCCTCATCGGTGATCTCCGCCGAAAAGACCCGCGCGCCGGGACGAAACGTGCGGTCGGGTTGCGTCGGGTCGAAGAAGTCGCGCACGGTGCGCCAGGTGCGCCCGTCATCGTTCGAGATGAACAGCCCGTTTTCGCCGGCTACGTAGATCGTCGGGCCGTCGAAGGCGAAGTCGTAGACGCGTTCGCCCCGGAGCACGACCTCGAAGGTCTGACCGCCGTCGCGCGTGACGACCACGCCGAAGCGTCCGGCCTCTTCGGTGCCGGGCCAGGCCGCCGCCCAGATCGCCGGCTCCTGCCCGGCCCGTGCCTGTTCTTCGATAGAGATGATCCAGTTGCCCGGAAACCCGTCGGCCACGGTGAAATGCTGCCAGCTCACGCCGCCGTCGGTCGAGCGGTTGAGACCGCCGACAGCGCCGGCCCAGACCGCCCCGGAGGCATCGGCAAGAACAGCAAACGCCTGGAAATTCAACCCGGCAAAATCCTCAAGCCGGATGCCCGTAGGCTGGACGAAAAACGGAAAGTCATACCCCAGATCCGGAGAAATAAACCGGGACGTATCCGGCGGCAGAACAACCCGCTGCCAGGTGCGCCCACCGTCGGTCGATTTGCGGATGCCGGCGAGTTGGTTGGCCGTCCAGACCGTCCCCGTAATCGGGTCGTAGTCGATGTCCCAGGGCGGGCTGAGTTCGGGCACGGTGATGGCGAGCGAATGCAAGTCCACCGCGCCGTAGGTCGTCAGCGTATCATCGGGTAGATCGAGGATGCCGGTGGTGGCGGGGTCGTTGTCCGAAGGCGCCAGAAACGAGCGATAGGTCCAGGTGCCGCCGCCGTCTTCCGAGACCAGAAAGCCGCGCGCAAGATCGACGTTATCCGTCTGTCCATCGACCTCCTGGGTCACCGAAATGCCGATCCCGGCCCAGATCACGTCGCCCTCGACGTCGAGCGAGTAGACGCGGTTGCTGAGGCCGGCCAGCGAGTCGGCATCCGACACCTGCCAGGAAGCCCCGCCATCGACCGTCAGATTCAAAAACGGCCCGACCCACAGCGAGTCGCCCTGCGCGTGGAGGTTGACGACGCTGTTGCGCAAAATGCCCGGCGAGGGCAACAACCCCGCCGCCTTCGCCGCATCAAACCCCACCGATTGCGCCCGCGCCTCGATCAACCCAAGGCACAAAATCACCCCCAAAACCACGAGCCCTTTCGCGCCAATCCTCAAGCCTCGGGTTGGCTGCCCTGTTTGAGGAGATCCTGACACGAGCGGAGCGACTGACCGCAGGTAAACAAGTTCAGGATGACACGAATGGCGGTCCGAGGAGAGGCTCTTATTCCAGCGTAGCTTCATTCCCAAATACCCCTTTTTTGAAATTCGAGCATCGAATTTCAAAATCTTATTGAACGACGACGATGTTTTTCTGGACGATCTCGCTCGTAAGCCCGGCCCGGTCGGTGGCCTGGAAGGCGAGCATATTGACGCCGAGCGTATTGGTGCTCTCGATGAAAACACGCCGCGTAAAGATGCTGTCGCCGGCGGTTCCGTCGCCGCTCTCTTCGCTGGCGCCGCAGGGCGTGTTGCCGCCGTCGTCACACATCGCGAGCCGGGTGTTGGGCGTGTTGACGTTCCAGAATTCGACCTTCTCGATGTCGCTCAGCCCGTCGGTATCGCTCACGAGGGCGGCCAGGACGAGGCTCACACCCGGCTGCCCCTCGGCAGGCCGCCGCAACGTATCCGGCGCGATAATCTCGTCGATGACCGGCGGCTCGCCCGGATCGAAGACGCGGACGTATTCGAGCTGGCCGCGCACCTCGCCGCTGACACGCCGGGCCTCATCGACAGCGTAGACGAGGATGGTGTAATTGCGCACGTCGAGCGCCGAGATCGTCAGCGTCGTCGAGGCGGTGTACTGATTGCCGCCGCCCGACTGCATCGTGCCGGTAGCCAGCGGTTCGGTCAGGGACGTAGGCGACTGGATGATGTAGGTCACCTCCTCGATGGAGACCTCCGGGCCGAGGGCCGTCACCCGTAAATCGAGCGGGATCCGCACACTATCGCCGGCGATCTGCTCCGGCGGCAACAAGGCAAAGACGACGCGCTGCGGCGAGAACGAGAAATCCTGTAAGAGCGGCGGTCTGGCACTGAGTTCGTCAGGACCCGGCGCCGTGTCGCACGCTGCCAGGAGGCCCAGCAAGAGCCCCATGCAAGCGGCAACCACCCACGTTGCGTTACGCATAGACACCAACCGTTGTAGAAGAAGCGTTAAATCCGATCAGTAACAAACTCAGATCATGCAGTTGCCGTCTGGATGGGCTGGATGGAAAAGGCGGGTTGATGTCTGGGCTTCAAAATACACACGCCGATTTTGAAAAACAGCCCTTTCATGTTGCCCTTATACAATGCTGAGCGGCTTGATACTGAAGCAGAGCACAAAAATAAGCAGGCTCAGGATGCCGAGGATGCGGCGACCGGGCGTCAGCGGCTCGGCATAGAGCACCGGCGGATGATCGACCCGGATCAAAAAAACCAACAAGAAGCACCAGAGCACCCAGCCGACGTAACCGAACTGCGTCAGCACCGGCCCGGCGGCCCGCGCCAGCGCCGCGATGAACACAATCCCGAAGATCACCGGCACGATCTGGCGCAGATCGCCCTTGAAGACGCGGTTGAGCATGATGTAGAGCATAGTCGCCAGAACGAGCCACATGCCCGCCTCCAGCAACAAGCCCGAACCCGCCGCTGCCGGGAAAAACATCGCCAGCATTTCGCCGCCGTCATCCACCACGCCGATAGCCATCGAGATCATCATCAGAATCACGAAGCCGCGCGCCAGGCGCCCGTGCCACTTCGGCCCGACGAGGGCGTAGAGGATGTGCCCGCCGTCGAGTTGGCCCACGGGCATCAGGTTCAACGCCGTAAAGAACAGGCCCAGCCACGCCGAAAAGAGCAACGGGTAGTGGTACATCTCATACATCGGCGGCACGTCGGCGAAGAACTGTGAGAGCCCCCAGTAAAGCACGGTGTTGCCGACGGTCATGCGCAGCCCTTCGAGTTCGGGCGGCACGGGCAACGCCGTCTCGGGGAAACGCCCGAACTGCGCGATGTAGGCGTGGAGGTCTTCGTGCCCACCCACGCTGAACATGAACTCCGGCGGCGGCAACGTCGCCAGCGCAACGATGAGCAGGCCGAGGGCCACGACGAACCCCGCTATCGGCCCGGCGGCGCCGATGTCGAAGAGCTTGCGCAGGCTCGGCACCTGCTCGCGGATGCGAATGACCGCGCCCATCGTGCCGATGCCGATAAACGGCGTCGGGATGTAATAGGGCAGGGAGGTCTTCACGCGATGCGCACGCGCGGCGAAGTAATGACCGAACTCATGCACCGTCAGGAAGCCCAGCAGCGACAGCGAAAACGTCAGCCCGTCGCGCAGAAACGGCCAGGAAATGGGCATGCCGAGCAGCGTAAAGAGCACCTCACCCTGCTCCCAGGCCACCGTCCGTCCGAAGAACTGCGCGCCGGTGAAGGCCGTCGAGACGACCGTCACGGCGAACAACAGCAGGTGCAGCCAGTAGTGGTCGCGCGCGGCAGGTGGCGGCGGCGGCGGATAGATCCGAGGCGCGCGTCCGTTCGACGCGTCGGTTACACGAGAAATAAAAGGGCCAGGCTCCACGAAACAGCAGATCGGCTAAGACGGCTTGCAAACTTATGAGGGTGCCTCTACGCCGCCTGACCGCAGAAGTTCGGTAGAGGTCATGGGCCTTCGGAGAAAAAACTTCAATTCTTCGCACGCTCACGATCTCTTTCTTGTTCGCAGTACGCTACGTCCGTGCAATAGTGCTGCAAGCCATGTAGATTTATGTTTTTGTAAACCCCATCTGACCTATGCCTGTTACGACCCAACAACTTCGCGCCTGGATGCAACAACGCGAACATGAGCACTTGGAATTCAAGGAAGCCAAGCAGCAACTGCACACTGAAAAGCTCATAAAATATGCCGCCGCCTTTGCCAACGAGGGCGGAGGATGTCTTGTCCTGGGTATTTCTAATACCATCCCACGCCAGATCGTTGGCACGCAAGCGTTCCGCAACACCCAGAACATCAAGCAATTGATCGCCGAGAAACTACAGTTGCGGGTAGAGACCGAGGAACTTCATCTCCCCGAAGGTCGCGTCGTCGTTTTTACCTTTCCATCTCGTCCCTTCGGCCTGCCCGTTGCCTGTGATGGGAGGTATCTGATGCGCAGCGGCGAGGCACTCGTCTCGATGACTACAGACAGGCTTCGGGCTATCTTCGAAGAGATCGCGCCGGACTACTCAGCCACGATCTGCGAACAGGCTACCATTGATGACCTAGACCCTGACGCGATTGCCATCTTCAGGAATAAATGGCATCAGAAACAGCGCAAGGAGTGGATCCTACAGTACTCTGATCGCGAACTGCTCGAAGCAGCCGAACTCATTTTCGGTGATGAGATCACTATTGCCGCTCTGGTGCTTTTCGGTACACGGCGCGCCCTCACCAGGCATCTCGCACAAGCCGAAGTCATCTTCGAGTATCGTTCATCGGAAGCGTCCGTATCGGTTCAGCAACGCGAAAACTTCCGCAACGCATTCTTCTCGATCGAGAATCGACTTTGGGAATTGGTCAACCTCCGCAACGAGGTGCAGCAGTTTCGTGATGGCTTTTTCAGGCGCGATATCCCAACCTTTAACGAAGATGCTGTTCGAGAAGCATTACTCAACGCTGTCAGCCATCGTGACTATCGACTCGGCAGTTCCATATTCATTCGTCAATACCCACGAAAGCTCGAAATCAATAGCCCCGGAGGATTCCCGGTAGGCATCAACGAGTCTAATATTCTCAACCGCCAGTACCCCCGAAACCGTCGCATCGCTGAGGCCTTCGAGCGCTGTGGCCTCGTCGAACGCTCGGGCCAGGGGGTAGACAGGATGTTCGAGGCAGCCATTAAAGAGTCCAAGCCCAAACCCGACTTCTCTCAATCAGACGCATATCAGGTGGTTCTGGTACTTCGGGGAGAGGTTAAAAATCCTGGTTTCTTGCGCGTCATTGAGGCTATCGGAGAGATCCAACTTCAACAGCTTACCACAATAGATCTGCTTGTACTGGATCGCATTTTCGCCGCTGCCCCGCTCCCTCCTGAATTTCGCGAAAGTGCCCGGAAGCTGGTAGAAATGGGCCTTGCCGAAGCGGTGGGCCGGGGTCGAGGACAACGCTTTCTGCTAGCCCGCAAGTTTTACCAATTACTAGGCCAGCCCGCCGCCTATACCCGGAAGAAAGGCCTCGACCGCGAGACCAATAAGGCGCTGCTGCTCAAGCATATCACCGACAATCAACGCGAGGGAAGTCCATTAAGTGATCTGATGGCGGTGCTTCCCGGTCATTCTAGAAATCAGGTGCAACGCCTTCTTCGAGACCTCAAAAAAGAGAATCAGATTTACGTAACAGGTAAAACAAGAGCAGCCCTCTGGTATCCCGGCCCGAAACCTGAGGTAAACAATGCAGACAATCCATAAATTGCTTCATACTTGCATTCTTGACACAATGTAAACATTAAATGTGCTCAAATAACTTTCTGAAGCTGTTTATCGCAAACGATCGGAAGCAATTGCAATCGATCGGAAGCAATCGATCGGAAGCAATCGATCGGAAAACATCGATCGGAAACGATGTACGCACTTCGAGACTATAGCTCCGTGCCAAAAACGAAGGCGTATTGGAACTTGCGGTGGTTGGGCAATGTGATTTATGTACAAAAAACAAAATAACCTTTAAAATGATGAACCGCGCCTTCCGACGACATCATTATCAGCGCCTCAAACGCAAGCGCCGCGATTACTACGGCGGCTACGGGCGCCATCAGGAGAGCGTTCAGGGAAAGCTGGCCGGCACCGCCACGCTGTGCTCGTGCTGGATGTGCGGCAACCCGCGAAAATACTTCGGTGACATAACTTGCCAGGAAACCCTCGCCGCGCTCAATTTTGACGAACAGTGGCGGGAGGTTTAAGAGCCGGGGAGTCGGAGAATCGGGGAAAGAAAACGCCTTTCCAAAAGCCCCGTAGGGGCGGCCTATTTGTAGAAAAAAGCGAAAGAAATAACAAGCCCCGTAGGGGCGGCCTGTTCAGAGAGGATGTGGTAGATTCTTATGAACAGGCCGCCCCTACGGGGCTTCTTCAGCCATTCAGTTTACAGACAAATCAAGATTTTCAGGCTCTCCGATTCTCCGACTCAAAAAAACCGGCTCAAAAAATCCCCGGCTCAAAAAACAACTCACCGCAGCGCCGCCAGCCCGGTTTCGATGCGGTTGAGGGCTTCTTCGAGGTCGTTCATCGAGGCGGCGTAGGAGAGGCGCGCGCCGTCCGGCCCGCCGAAGGCATGGCCCGGCACCAGCGCCACGTTGTGCTCTTCCAACAGGTAAAAACACAAATCCTCACTGTTGTCGATCCGGCGCCCGCTCGGCGCGGTGGTGCCGTAGTAGGCCGAGACCTGCGGAAACAGATAAAAGGCCCCTTCCGGCTTCGGACATTGCACCCCGTCGATGGCCGCGAGGCGTCCGAGCACGTAGTCGCGGCGTTCGCGGAAGGCGGCCACCATCATCCGGACGGGCTCGAAGTCCATGTCCAGCGCGGCGATGCCGGCGCGCTGGGTGATGCTCGACGGAGCCGAGGTGAACTGGCTTTGAACCTTCGCCGCCTCCTTGACGATGGCCTCCGGGCCGGCCATGTAGCCCAGGCGCCAGCCCGTCATCGCAAAACATTTCGAAAAGCCGTTGATGGTTATCGTCCGCTCTTTCATGCCCGGCAACGCGGCAAAGGCAACGTGCTCGGCATCGTAGACGACGTGCTCATAGATCTCGTCCGAGATGATGTAGACCTGCTCGTGCCGCCGCAGCACCTCGGCCAGCGCCTCGGCCTCTTCGGGCGTATAGACCGAGCCCGTCGGGTTCGAGGGCGAGCAATGGATCAGCAGGCGTGTCTTGTCGGTGATGGCGTCTTCGAGCATCGCCGGGGTGATCCGGTAGTCGGTCTCGACCGTCGTGGTCATGGGCACCGGCGTGGCCCCGGCAAAGCGCGCCATCTCCGGATAGCTGACCCAGTAGGGGGCCGGGATCAGCACCTCGTCGCCTTCGCCGCAGAGCACCCCCACGGCGAGCGCCACCGACTGCTTGGCCCCGTTCGAACACAAGATCTGGCCGGGCGCATAGTCGAGGCCGTTGTCGCGTTCGAACTTGCGGCTGATGCGTTCGCGCAGATCGATCATGCCCTGGTTCTGGGTATAATTGGTAAAGCCTTCGCGAATGGCCTGAATGCCGGCTTCGGCGATAGGCGCCGGCGTGTCGAAGTCGGGCTCGCCGGCGCTCAGGGCAATCACCGGGTGGCCTTCACGGCGCAACTGCTTGGCCCGCCCCGACATGGCAAGCGTGGCCGACACCTTCATCGAGGCAACGCGCGGGTTGAACATGGTCTGGATGAGAATCTCGGACATGGCTTAGGATCAGGACTTCAGGTAGGGGTGACGCGCTCTGGTGTTACAGTGTTCAAGTGTTTTAGTGTTATAGTGTTTGAGTTGATTGCACTAAAACACCAGAACACTAAAACACCAGAACACTATAACACACGACGGTCGCAAAAATAGCAAAATGACGCGTCATCAACCTTGAACGTTCCGCTATTTTTTTTGAAGCGCTTCCATCACCGCAGGCGGCACGAACGGAGACAGGTCGCCGTCCCACCGATGCACGTCGCGCACGATGGTCGAACTGATGAGCGCGTGTTCTTCGGACGTCATCAAAAAGACGGTTTCCAGTTCGGGATAGAGCTTTCGGTTGGCGAAGGCCATCTGGAATTCGTAATCGAAATCGCTGACCTGCCGCAGGCCGCGCACGAGCGCCGCTGCCCTTCGCGCGCGGGCATAATCGACGAGCAAGCCCTCGAAGGCTGCCACCGTGACACCGCTGAGATGCGTCGTACACTGCCGGATGAGTTCGCAGCGTTCTTCGGTCGAGAGCAGCGCCCGCTTGCCGGCGTTGACGGCCACGGTCACTTCCACCTCATCGAAGATGCGCAACGCCCGCTCGACGATGTCGAGGTGGCCGTACGTAAACGGGTCGAACGTGCCGGGGTAAAGCGCCAGGCGTTTGTTGATATCCATTTTGGATTTTGGATTTTGGATTTTGGATTGGTCTCGTCCAAAACCCTGGTCTCAAGAGAAAAACCCTCAGCCGCTCCGATCAATGCCGCTTCTGCGATTTCTCGATTCGGTCGAGGTAAACGACCCAAAAATCCAAAATCCAAAATCCAAAATCCAAAATCGCCTAATCCGCACCAAAAACACTGACGATAGTGCGACCGTAAGGACGGCTGGTATCGAGATGGGGGTGGTCGTCGAAGACGAGGCGGGCGTCGTGTTCGAGGAGGAAGAAGCCGCCGGGTTTGAGGTGCGGCACGGCCAGATCCGGCAGCCGGGGCAACGCCTCCAGGTCATAAGGCGGGTCGGCCAGGATGAGGTCGAAGGGCGGGCCGTTGTAGCGTTCGAGATACGAGACGGCGTCGGCGCGGAGGAACCAGCACAGGTCCGTCACGCCGAGGTCGGCGGCGTTTTGGCGCGTCACCTTCAACACGCGCGCTTGTAGCTCGACGAACGAGACAGCGGCAGCGCCCCGGCTGATGGCCTCCAGCCCCAGCGAGCCGGTGCCCGCGAAAAGATCGAGCACATTGATCCCGTCGAGGTCGAGGCGGCTATCGATGAGGTTGAAGAGGGCCTCGCGGACGCGGTCGGTGGTGGGCCGCGTCAGAAGGCCTTTGGGCGCGCGGAGCGCCCGCCGGCGCAACCGCCCGGCGATGATGCGCATAGAACTGGCGTATTGGGTGAAAGCAGGGGGGAATGTGAAATGTAAAACGTAAGGGTAGGGCGATTCAGCGAAGCATCCTTTACGTTTCACGTCCTCACGTCATCATTTCAGACGGAGCGGGGAAGGGTTGCTTAAACGTGAACGCCTCCGACGAGGGGCCGTGCCGCTGCAGGTGTTCGAGGCGGGCTTTGCCTTCTTCCGGCGTGGGTCTGTGGCCGGCGGGGATCCACCACAACGCCAGGTGCGGCGCACGAGGCACTTCGAACCACTGCTTCCGGTCGCGCAGCGGGCCGAGGTGGCGGCTGCGGTAGACGTAGTCCTGGAGCGCTTCGAGGCTTTCCCAGACCGACATATTAACCAGGATGCGCTCGTCGTCGAAGACCCGAATCGAGGTGGCGTCGCCGGCCTCGTCCTGGAGGCGCCAGACGAAGCCGGGGCTCTGGTCGGCCAGCGCGTTGAGCGGGTCGAGTTGGTTGACGAACCCGGCCATCTGCGGATCGTCGAGCGGGGCGAGCATGCGGCCTATGTTGATTTGCGCCAGGTGGTACGAAGGTTGGGTCATGAGCACGGCGTTGCAGTGTTTCAAGGTGAGTTGGTATCATACTTCGTAGTGCGTACTGCGTATTGGTCGAAGCAGACAACCTTACGCAGTACACAGTACGAAATATGCCCGATGATCGGATTATTACTTTTTGGTAGGGACTCCCCATCCGGTTGTCGAAAACCGTTGAGGCTTGTTATACTTGCCCTGGAGCAAAACTATCCATGAATCCTTTCGACGACCATGAGCAGAGCGTTACGAGTAGGTGTTCTTACCGGCGGCGGCGATGCGCCCGGCCTCAACGCCGTCATCCGCGCGGTCACCAAAAGCCTGATTTTGCAGCACAACGCCGAGGTGCTCGGCTTCGAAGAAGGCTTCATGGGGATGATCGAAAAGCGCGTACGCCCGCTCTCGTACCGCGACGTCAGCGGCATCCTGACGCGGGGCGGCACCATCCTGGGCACCAACAACAAAGCCAATCCCTTCGGCTACTACAAACGCGGCGGCGCCGACGTCTCGGCCCAGGTCAAACGCTACTACGAAGACCTCGGCCTCGACGCCGTCATCGTCATCGGCGGCGACGGCACGATGGCTATCGCCCACGGCCTCCAGCAACTCGGCCTCAACTTCGTCGGCGTGCCCAAGACCATCGACAACGACCTCGTGGGCACCAGCCGCACGTTCGGTTTCGACACGGCGGTGGCTATCGTCACCGACGCCGTAGACCGGCTTCACTCCACGGCCCAGGCGCACAACCGCGTGATGATCGTCGAGACGATGGGCCGCTATGCCGGGTGGATCGCGCTCTACGCCGGGGTGGCCGGCGGCGCCGACGTCATCTTGATCCCCGAATTCGAATACGACATCAAAGAGATAGCCCGCGTCTGCACCGAACGCGAAAGCGGCGGGCAGAACTTCACCATCGTCGTCGTAGCCGAGGGCGCCCGGCCTGTAGGCGGCGAGATGGCCGTCCAGGAAATCATCAAAGACAGCCCCGACCCGATCCGCCTCGGCGGCATCTGCAAGATCTTAGAGACCCAACTCGAACTGCACGTCCGCAGCGAAGTGCGCTCGGTGATCCTGGGGCACGTCCAGCGCGGCGGCACGCCCACGCCCTACGACCGCAACCTCGCCACGGTCTTCGGCTCCTACGCCGCCTCGATGGTGGCCGACGGCGCCTTCGGACGCATGGTCGCGCTTCAGGAAGGCCACCTCACCAGCATCCCGCTCGAAGAGGTCGCCGGCAAAGTGCGCACCATCTCGGCCGACGCGCCGGTGCTGGCCGCCGCCCTGGCCGTGGGCACCTCCTTCGGCGTGCCCGACTTCAAACACCGCCTCGTCGGCACCCAGGCCTCGGCGAAGATGTCTTGAGTCGTAAAACGTAAAGATGTAAAACGTAAGGGTGCCCGGCACCACAGTTGGCGCGAGCAACCTTACGTTTTACGTTCAACTCACCGCTTCCTCTTCCAGATAAAACCGGTCGTTCTCCAGGAGATACTCGAACTGCGCCCGGAAGTCGTCGAGCGAGACGCCGGCGGCTACGGCCAGCTTGGCCAACTCTTGCGGGTCGTCGAAGTCCTCCTTGCCGAGGCGGAGCATGTAGTTGCGCGCGATGCGGAAATACGCCGACTGAGCATTGACCATGCGCACGCGGGTGCGGTTGGTGACCGGGTCGAGGATGTCGGCGAAGTGCATCGGCACGAAGTGGCCGCCTTGCATCGAGACCATCGCTTTGTTGCCGCCCTGGTTGACGATGTATTCCGCCGCGCAGTAGCCCAGGTCGCGCGTGTATTCCATGTCGAAGGGGATGGGGTCGGCGCAGCGGAGTTCGTAGCCGATGTTTTTGGGGATGATCTTGGTCTTGAGCCCGAAGTCGGCCAGGCGCTTCTGCACGCTTTGCTTGATGATCTCGCCGATGGAGATCTCGCCCAGGCGAATGTGGCCGTGCTCGTCTTCATCGACGCCTTCGAGGTTGAGCGCTTTGAGGTCGTCGGGATCCAGATGTTCGACGAGGCCTTCGGCCAGGATGGCCACGCCGTCGGGGCGGTCGTAGCTGCGGCGTTTGATGATGGCCCCGACGAGGATGTCGGCGATGTGCGAGAGCTTGATCGTCTCAGACGGAAATTCTTCGGGGATCAGCGTCAGCGTCGCCCCGGCGGTGCGCCCGATGCCCAGGGCGAGGTGGCCCGCCTTGCGCCCCATCGAGATGACGTAATACCAGCGCGAGGTCGTCTGCGCATCGACCATCAGATTTTCGACGAGTTGAACGCCCAGATGCTTGGCCGTGTTGAACCCGAAGGTCGGCACGTCGGGCGGCAGGTCGAGGTCGTTGTCGATGGTCTTGGGCACGTGCACGACACGGATGGCGCCGTTGGCTTTCTCGGCAATTTTCATCGAACTATACGCCGTGTCATCGCCGCCGATGGTGATGAGCATATCGACGTCGAGTTGAAGCAGGGCGTTGACGGCGTTTTCGAGCAGCCTCTCGTCTTTGGTGGGATTGGCTCTGGAGATGCCGATGTAGGAGCCGCCGCGAAAATGGATGCGGCTTACTTTCTCGATCGTCAGCGGCTCGACGTGGTCGATGTCGCCCTGCATGATCCATTTGAAGCCGTCGCGAATGCCAAGGACATCGACTTCGCACTGGATAGCATGAATCGTCGCGGCGCCGATGACGCTGTTGATGCCGGGGGCGGGTCCGCCGCCCACTACGATAGCCAGTTTCTGCTTAGCCATGGTTTTAAGAGGCTGTTTCAGTTTGCGATGCAGGGCTGCGCGCGCAATCCAGGGGCGCATCGACCCAACGGAAAAGCAGTATCGCAATCCCATCAAAACGAAGCCGACAGAAAATCTCCCACGCGGCCTGTGGGTGAAGCCCTTACACACTTTTGTTTTTCGATTCGCGGCGCTACGTTATCTTCGAACGACACCCTGCATCCCGCGAATCGAAAAACAAAAACATGCACATCTTCCTGACCGGCGCGACGGGCTTCGTCGGCTCATACATCCTGCGAGAACTCATCGCGCAGGGGCACACGGCGCGGTGCCTGCTACGCAACCCCGACGCCCCCCTCGACGTCGAGGACGACGCCGTCGAACGCATCAAAGGCGACGTAACGCAGCCGAAGTCCTTCGCCGGCACCATGCGCGGCTGCGACGGGGTGATCCACCTCGTCGGCATCATCGACGAGCAGCCGTCGAAGGGCATCACGTTCGAGGCCATCCACGACCAGGGCGCCCGGCACGTCGTCGACGAAGCCCTCGATGCCGAGGTGGAACGCTTCGTGCTGATGAGCGCCAACGGCGCCCGCTCTGGCGGCGTCTCGCGCTATCAGACCACCAAGTGGAAAGCCGAAGCAACCGTCCGCGAAGCCGGCTTCGGCCACTGGTGCATCCTGCGCCCGTCGCTCGTCTTCGGCGATCCCGGCCCGGATCGTCCGGAGTTTTGCACGCGGCTGGTGGAGCAACTCATCAAGCCCTTCCCCATCCTGCCCCTCTTCGGCGACGGCAAATACCAGATGCAGCCCATCTCGGTCGAAGAAGTCGCCGCCGCCTTCGTGCAGGCGCTGACGCTGGAGGCGGCCAACGGCCAGACCTATTGCGTAGCCGGGCAAGACGCCTATCCTTACACCGACATCCTCGACCGCATCACACGCGGCTTCGGTTTGGAACCGAAACCCAAGATCCCCAGCCCCATCTGGCTGGTCCGCCCGGCGGTGCAGACGCTCGGCGCCTGGGGCCTGCTGCCCATCTCGCCCGATCAGTTCGAGATGCTCATCGAAGGCAACACCTGCAACAGCGAAGCCTTCTACCGCGACTTCGACGTGATCTACAAACCGTTTACGCCGGAGAATCTGGCGTATGTGAAGCACTATGCGTGAATCAACCATCATGGAAGTGCTGGTCGCATCCTTAGGGCAATCGCATCTAAATGAGGTTATTTTGGGGTACCACGTTTCTGGTTTCAACCCAACCTCGTTTGCCATGCCCGATGCGATCTCTGCCTCGATC
>JANQES010000054.1 GCA_028278205.1 Rhodothermales bacterium | reverse complement strand
CCGCCGTGCTCCTGCACCTGGATGCGGAAGTTACGCACCCGCTCGTAGCGCGACGCCAGTTCGTTCAACTCGTGATAGTGCGTGGCGAAGAGCGTCCGCGCGGCCACACGTTCGTTTTGGTGGAGGTACTCGACCAGCGCCCAGGCTATCGACAGGCCGTCGAAGGTGCTCGTGCCGCGGCCCACCTCGTCGAGCAGGATGAGCGAGCGCGGTGTGGCGTTGTTGAGGATGTTGGCCGTCTCGTTCATCTCCACCAGGAACGTGCTCTCGCCCGCCGCCAGGTTGTCCGATGCACCGACGCGGGTGAATATGCGGTCGGTCACGCCGATGCGGGCGCTCTGGGCCGGCACGAACGCGCCGACCTGCGCCAGCAAAACGATCAGCCCCACCTGCCGGAGCACCACACTCTTGCCCGCCATGTTCGGCCCGGTGATGATGTAGATCTGGCCCGTCTGCGGGTCGAGGTCGATGCTGTTGGGGATGAACGGCTCGCCCGCCGGCAACGTCCGCTCGACGACCGGGTGGCGCCCGTCTTCGATGTGCAGATCGAGGCCGTCGTGGACGCCGGGCCGGCAGTAACCGCCACGATCGGCCACTTCGGCGAGGCTGCAAAAACAGTCGAGCATCGCCAAAAGCGCCGCGTTGAGTTGCAGCGACGCCGTTTCTTCGGCCACAAGCTGGCGCAATTCGTTAAACAACTCGGTTTCGAGGCTGCCGATCTTCTCCTCCGCCGTCAGGATCTTCTCCTCGTACTCTTTCAACTCCGGCGTGATGTAGCGCTCGGCGTTGACGAGGGTCTGCTTGCGGATGTAGTCGTCCGGGACCTTGTCTTTGTGGGCGTTGGTGATCTCCAGATAATATCCGAAGACTTTGTTGAAGCCCACTTTGAGCGACGAGATGCCGGTGCGCTCGCTCTCTTGCTGCTGCATCTGCGCCACCCAATCCTTGCCCGACCGGGCCAGCGTGCGCAGTTCGTCGAGTTCTTCGTGATAGCCTTCGCGAAAAAAACCGCCGTCTTTGGTCGAAGCCGGCGGCTCGTCCACCAGCGCTCTGTCAATCGTTTCGACGACGGTCTCGCACCGTGTCAGGCTTTCGGCGAGGCGGCGGAGGGTCTGGCAGGATTCGTCCTGAAACAGTGTTTTTATCGACGGGATCTGCTGGAGCGACAGCTTGAGGCTGACCATGTCGCGCGGCGTGGCGCGGCCTGTGCAGACTTTGGCGGCGAGGCGTTCGAGGTCGCCCACTTCGCGGAGTTCGGCGCGGGCGTGCTCGCGGAGCGTCCGCCCCCGGAAGAGCGATTCGACGGCGTCGAGGCGTTTGTTGATGTTATCGACGTTGCGCAGCGGGCGCACCAGCCATTTGCGCAGCAGGCGCCCGCCCATCGGCGTGAGCGTCTCGTCGAGGATCTGGATGAGCGTGCCTTCGCGCCCGCCCTCGCGCATCGAAGCGACGAGTTCGAGGTTGCGCTTCGTCTGCGGATCGAGCGCCATGTACTCGTCGCTGGCGTAGCGGGTGATGCGGTGGAGGTGCGGCAGGCGGCCTTTCTGCGTCTCGCCCAGATAATAGAGCGCCGCGCCCGCCGCCACCAACCCCAGCTTCAGATCCTCGACGCCGAAGCCTTTGAGCGAGTGTGTCTTGAAGTGCCGCAGCAACGTCTCGTAGGCGAAATCATACCCAAAAACCCAGTCTTCCTGCGGCGTGACCACGAAGTTCTGATTCCGCACCCCGTCGAGATTTTCCCGCAACCTTTTATCGATGAGCACCTCGGCGGGATTGATGGTTTGCAGCACCTCTTCGAGCTTCGTCGTATGCACCTCCGTCACCGAAAACTCGCCCGTCGAAGCGTCGATAAACGCAAAACCGACCCACTCTTTGTCGCGCCGCTCCGTGCCCCAATGCACCGCCGCCAGGTAATGCGACCGCTTCGGGCTCAGCAGTTGATCGTGAAACGAGACGCCGGGTGTGACCACCTCCACCACGTCGCGCTTGACGATCTTTCGGGCGAATTTGGGATCTTCGAGCTGCTCGCAGATCGCCACGCGCATGCCGGCCTGGACGAGCTTGGGCAGGTAGTTGTCGAGGGCGTGATGCGGAAAGCCGGCCAGCGGCACGTCTTGCGCCGCGCCGTTCGAGCGCTTCGTCAGCGTGATGCCAAGGACGTCGCTGACGGTGATGGCGTCGTCTTCGAAGGTCTCGTAGAAATCGCCCATGCGGAAGAGCAAGATGGCGTTGGGATGCCGCCCCTTGATCTTGTAATACTGCCGCATCAACGGCGTATTGCCCTGGCTTTTTTTGGTTTTGGCGCCAGCCATCTATGTTTGGTGCGCGTGCTTAAAAATGAGGTAATGCCAAACATCCTTAATCAAAGATAGGACACTGCCAGCCCTCTGTCACCTTAGAAATGGCTTTAACGGATGGAAACGGTGTTGGCTCCTCGCCCTCATGACAAACTGATGAAGTGACGAGCATGGTCAGAAATAGTATATTCACAAACACACGCTCACTGATCACGGAGGTTGATATGCCCTGGAATATCACCAAAAGCCTGACCTTCCTCTGCATCGCGACCCTCGTCGTGATGCTCGCAGGATGTGGACCGAAATCGCCCGAAGCAAAAATTGCCCAGGTCCGCGCGGGATACAAAATTGAGCTTAATAGCTGGAGAGCGCTAAAACCGGAACCGGAACCGGAGCCCGCCTTGGAAGAAGCGGCAGAAGCCGCCGCAGTCGCAGTCGCAGCCGAAGCCGCAGCAACAGCCACAGCAGAAGCTGCGGAAGCAAGCGAGGAAGGTGCGGCGGAAGAAGGAATGGAAGAAGCCGAGATGGGCCCCCAACCCAAAAACGTCCTCTTCGACCTCGTGGTGTTCTTCCGGGGCAGGAAAGCTCTCGACGGTATCACCGTGGACGTCACGCATTCTGATGCCAACCAGCAGGAGAAAGGCGTGTACCAACAGTACATCGAAACCGCCGGCATGGTCAATGGAGACACGCGCCAGGTCGATTTCTTGCTAGAAGGCCTGCTCGTGGAAGAAGGCGATGCTTTCGCGGTCGGCCTCACGGAGGGCGTCCCTGCCGACTTAGGTAAATACCGCGAATTCTCTGAGCCGGCTCCCTGAGGGTTCAGCAGACGAAACGGCCCGCCCCGCCATCCGCTCGAAAAATCCCTGTGTACGCCGGAAGATACGCTCCGTCGCCTTATCATTGGGTCGGAGCGTTTCGACGCGGTGTTCGAAGGTGCCGCCGAGGAGGATCTCGTTGTGGCGCGGCATCATGTAAAAGCCGAGGCCGGTGAGGACGTAGTCGATGGCGTCTTGCTGCTCCAACACAGTTAGCTGGCCTTTGACGGGAAAGATCTCTTCATCCCCGAAAAGCTCGCGGCTGCCCAGGCCGGCACAGTTGACGATAACGCGTTCGGGCAGGCCGAGCACGTCTTCCAGGCTTTGAAATCCACGCACCGTGATCGTCCCCCCTGCCGCGCGGACGTCTTCGGCCAGGGCGTTGAGGTAGACGCCGGTATCGATCTGATAGGTTTTGTACCGCAGCGCGTACGGCGTGCCGAACGGATTCTCCTCCGGCGGCACCTCTTCGATTTCAGGAAACAGATGGGCCACAGCCTGCACCGACCAGGGGAAACCCGGCTGACGCTCGTCGTGGAGGGCGTAGTTATCCAGCAGGCGGATGCCGTAGCGGGCGGCGCGGAGGCTGCCGTAGCGTTCGAAGGCAAAGGCGCCGGCTTCGCGAAGTTGTTGCTCGAAGGCGGGCGTCTGGCCGTCGCGGTCGAGCAGGCCGTGCGGCGCCCACTGCGCCGGGGCCACGTTCGATGTCGTCTGCGGCGGCAGGTCGCGGGCGTAAATGGCGACGGAGCGGCCTCGTTCCTGGAGCAGACGGGCCGTGGCCAGCCCCACCGCCCCGCATCCGACGACGGCGCACACCTCGGCCTCGGTCTCCAGCACATGCTGCGCGGCCCGATGCGCCGTGCCCCACGACAACGTCACGCCGGAGCCGCCGTGCCCGTAGTTATGCACCACCAGCTTGCCGTCGAACCGCTCGGCCCGAACCACGAAGCCCGAGGGACGAAACGGTCGCAGCCCCACGTCGATGCGCTTGATCAGGCCGCGCTCGACGCGCACCGGCGCCGGCCTGCGCCCTGCATTCAGCCCCGAACAGCCGGCCAGCGGGCCTAACACCACAGCCCCGGCCAACCCGCCCATCAACTTGAGATACGCGCGACGGTCCATCACATTCCATGATTAGTAAAACGCCGCGTGCAAAGTACGGAGAGGAGGCTGCTTTGCCAAAACACCCTCCCCTTCGCTATCCATCGCAGGCTTTTTCCCTCACCGCGTTCACAGGCCGTAGGTGTCCTTTAAGGTATGGAGCAGCGAAGCAAAAGACGTCAGGATTGGGCTGGGCTCGTGGGCCGTTGAATCAATGCGTTGTATGCGACTCAGGCTCGCAGGGACTTTACAGTGCTCATAGAGATACGGCACAACCTTCCCCGCCCCACTATGGCTCCTAACAGATTCTACTTCATCCAAAACACGGTCGGAGGCAACAGACGCTTCCGTCAGAATTACCACCAGACAGGTGCAACTTTCCAGCGCTTCATCTACAGCGGTGTCCCAAAATTTACCAGGCGTTATTTCTATGTCGATCCACCGTTTAACACGGGCTGCCTTCAACACTTTAGCCAGGGATAAAGCTATTGCATTCAGATCTTTGCGCGAATAGCTAATGAACACAAACGGTTCCTGATCCGTGGGTTCTTCTTCCTCGTCTGTCTCTTGCTCTTCCGAAGGCTCCTCAAGCTTGTCAGCCCCCTCCGGCACGTCCGTCACCTCCGGCCCATGGACAATGTACCCGTATTCAACAGGCTCGACGTAGTAGAGCACCACGGCACCTCTGAAAATACTATTCAGATCTTGCGACGCCAGTTCTTTAGGTCGTTTTGTGGAATCTGCGGTGCTGAGATAATGCCCGGCGTACCCTAAAAACGTATCATCGGTTGTCGATGAAGGTATGTATATTTTCTTCTTTTTGTTCACGACAGGCACCTCATTGCTCTATTTTGGGATTCCCCGGTTTGCGATTCTTAAAACGGAACAGCAATTCAACGTAATACTCATTGATCGAGTAATAAACGTCTTCAGGGGCACTGTATAAGACTTCAGGAATCCTATCTTTTGAACGAAATTCACCCAGGAGCCAGTTGTTTTTCGGCGAGTAGGCCACGTAGGTTGGCTCAAGGATGTGCGCCTTGTGCGCGAAATGAAGTAGCAGCAACGCTACCTCCTCCACCACGTCTAGTTTCTCGGCCAGCAGAGCCGGGACGACCGTCCGGTAGGCTTCCTCCTGCTCCGAAGCCTGTTTGAGATACTTATCCAGCTGAAGGAACAGCGGCTCTAGTTGGTGATACTTCTTTGCGTATGGCTTTAATCCTGCATAGTGCATAATTGACCTCTTCCGGCATACAGTCTGCGGCAAACCAGATTTTCTTTTCCCTCATGTTCATGCCCATAAACAACTCACGCTTGAGCGTATACCTTCCACACGTACCAGGCAACCAATAGCCCTTGATCACCCGATAGAGCCAGGTGCTGCCATCCGCATTGGCTGCCCCTTTGTGCGCTCTATCCCCCCGGATGTCGGCTTTGGGGTTGAGGGCCGTATAACTTTGGATCGAGTTCATCCCCGTACGCACCTCTTCATATCGCATCCGAAACACGCCGGGTTTCTGCAACTCTTTCAGTTTGACTTCGGGTGGTTTGAGGATGGCCTCTGCCGGCTTGATCGCGGGGGGTTCGGGCGGCGGCCCTCCGGCCTCCGAGTCCGGCTCGCGCGCTCCGGTGGTCGGCGGCACGGGTCGTCCAGGGTATTTCGGCGGTGGGGGCGGCGGCGATTCCGGCGGCGGTGTATGCGCCAGGTTTTTCATAAACCGCCTCAGGTCTTCCCACCCCTCGACGTAGACCCCGAGGATGTAATTAACCATCCTCCGATAATAGGCTTGATACGCCTCTTTACTGATCCGGTGCTTGTCATCGACGTGATCGTGAACGTCGCTGGGCCGGTCAAACCGCAGTTGGGTAAAGCCGGTTTTGACATCGTGGATGAGGACGATAATCTTGGTTCGCTCCTCTTCGGTGACGACCCCCGTCACAGGATTAAAGCTCAGGTGTTTGTGGGTCTCAGAAAATTTGGCGCGAATGTGCGGGCCGTCTTTATGGTCTTCCCACGTGATATAATCGACCATAAGATAGTCGGGGGTTTTGCCGGCCCGGACCCGCTCATCAGAATACAACGTGCTGGCTAAAACCATCTCGTTGTCGCTCCATAATTCGATGGTTTCGAGGTGCGCTAAAAAGTCCTCTTTGCGTTTGCCTTTAAATGGACTGTCGATTGTAAAAAAGAAATATTCTTTAGCTCCATGCTCCTCAAAATCCAACATGGCCTTCTTTAATTGGCCCAGGGTCAGTTTTCCTTCGTTCACATACCCGGTGAGCATCACAAAGAATAGCTCTCTGCTTTTTTGCGAATACGGGAGGCCTTGAGCCTTGAGCCATTGCTTGATGGCCTCCATGCTCACGGATTCGAAGAGTTGGATGACATCTTGCTCCTTGACCCTGCCATTGACAGTGCTTAACCGTTCCATGGTTCCACAGGTTTATGGACCCCGCACTATGGTGGGACGTGCCTCGGGGCCAGGTGAATAATCATACAAATAGGCGTTCTGTGATTGTGGTAGATCAATACTTACGACCAGTGGGAATCTCCACAGAATCACCCTGAAGTAACAATAATATGGATTTATTCAAGCATTGACAGGAAATCCCTCCATCCGGTGTAGGGAGAAAACCGGAGAACGTGTAGGCCTTTCACCGGCACAATACGCTGGCGAAACAAACGCCTGTGCCGGAAAAATCAGGGCGCCCCGTATCGCCGTTTCAACTCGGCGATGACGGCCAGGCGGACGTCGCCGTGAGTGCCCGCGGCGGTCAGGCCGGGGTTGTCGTAGTTGAGATAGCTCAGGTTCTGCTCCAGCCCCGTGACCAGGAAGGCGTCGGTAGCCACGCGGTAGGTGCGTGCGGGCTCGATGGGCTGGCCGTTGACCTGCCACGCACCCGCTTGCTGCGTGACGTTGGCATGATGTAAAAAGCCGCCGGTGCCTCTGTTAGCAACGCCCTGCGTCAGGACGCTGTCGAGCAGGCTGCCTTTCATGTCAACGCTGACGATGTCGCCGCCGAAGGGCAGGATGCGGATCACGTCGTATTCGATGAGCGTGCCCGGCGGGATGACGTCGTCGATGCGGATCGAGCCGCCGTTGGTGATGGCCAGTTCGGCCTGCGGCGCTACACCGAGCATCGCCTGAACGATGAGATCGGTGAGGTTGGACGACCGGTTGCGCACGGTGCTCTCGCGCCCGTCGAGGGCGTCGGGGAGCGTGACGACCGGCTCGGCGGGTTTGAGCCCCTGTTGCCGGAAACCCTCGAAGCCGAGTTCCACCCATTTATCCACCACGGCGGCGGTCGCCGGGTCGTCGGGAAGCGCGTCGGTGATGTCAAGCAGGCGCGACCGCACCGAGAGGTTGCCGTTGGCAGGGTTGAAACGCAGATGATGGAGGTAGGCCGTGCGGGCGTTGGCGTCGGCTTTGGCAATGGGCGTCATGCCGGCGCCGCGTTCGAGCAGCCAGTTTTCATGCTCGTGGCCGCCCATGATCAGGTCGAGGTCCGGCGCTTCGGCAGCCAGTTCGGCATCCTGGTCCAACGTCAGGTGGGTGATGGCCAGTTGCGCGTCGGTGCGTCCCTCAAGCGCAGCAAGCCCCTTTTTGACGGCTTCGATGGGATCGGTGTAGCTGACGTACGACTCCGGGTTGCTGTCGATGGTCACGCCGACGAGGCCGATGCGCAACGTATCGCCGGGCTGGCCGGGCACCTTGATGATCTCGTGAGGCAGCACCCCGGGAAAAGGCCGCCCGTTCTCATCGAAAACATTACCCGAAATGTATTTAAACTCCGATTCAGCGAGCCGCTTGTAAAACAGGTCGCGAGCGATGTCGAACTCGTGATTGCCGAAGGTGACGTAGTCGAGCCCCATGGCGTTGAGCACCGCCACCATCTGCTTGCCGGCCAGGCGCTCGCCCTCGACTTTCGCCGTGCCGATGGCCGACGGGCTGTAGAAATCACCGGCGAGGACGACGTAGGTGTTCGGGTTTTCGGCCTCCAGGCGTTTGATCAACGTCGCTACACGAGCCAGGCCGCCGGCCTTGCCGCCTTGCACCGGGGTGATCTCGTATACGTCGTTGAGTTGAAGGATGAGCGCGGTGATGATACGCTCCGCCGCCACCTGCTCAGGATCCGGGGTTTGCTCTACAGCCACAGGCTGCGTCCCCCGGCATCCGGCCATCGAAAAAACAGCTACAACGAGCACGTAGGCGGCCAGGCTTGCAAATCGCTTCATGAAAGTGTTCATCGTAATGGTGGTGGGGGTGGTAGATCATGGTTTTTTAACCGCAGAGAACGCAAAGAAGGCACAAAGCACACAGAGAATCTTCGCGGTCTTTGCGCCTTCTCTGCGCCCTTTGCGGTTAAACAGAAAGTACGTCCCGTTCGCCATTCGCTGTTCGTTATTCGTAATTCAAAATTTCCTTTCTCCCTCTCCCCCTCTCTCCCTTTCGATACATCAGGACCGCACCGGCACCTCGTGCTTGCCGTCGGCATCGTGTACGGTGACCTGCTTGACGACCCCGTCGGCAGGAAAGGTAATGTGGACGACGAACGGCGTCATCATATCGGCAGCCAGCCCGCTGGGTGGTTCCCAGTATAGAATAAACTCCGGCGGATACACCGCGATCATGGACTTTTCTAGCCAGACCCGGTAGCCGGCGGAGGGGGTCTCGCCCGTAGCATGTATGATGACGGTGCCGCCTTCTTGCTCGGCGGTATAGTCGCCTACGCCCAATTCAGGTTCCATAAAACGCTCCGTGTGTGATGGTTGGTTGATTCCATTTTCTCGTTCTCACGCTTCAGCGTGAGAACGAGAAAATGGAAAAGATAATTTCTTGATGCGCCCATAGCTCAGTTGAAAAACGAACTACAACGACGCCTCCGTCGTCGCGTCGGTGGGGTGCTTGTAGGCATCGAGCAGTTCGAGACAGACGGCGCCGAGGATGATCAACACGGCAGCGACGATTTCGAGCATCGAGGGCGCGGCGCCGAGGGCCAGCCACGCCAACACCAGCGCAGCCACCGGAACGAGATTGCCGTAGAGCACCACGCGCGTCGGTCCCAGCGTATCGAGGGCGCGCACCTTGACCCACTGCCCCAGGCCGATGCCGATGGCGCCGCCGGCCAAAATGGCGATCCACGTCCACACGCCGAAGGTAAGCCACGTCTGTTCCACCAGCGACGGCGAAGCAACCAGCACGTAGAGAAGCCCGCCGATGGCCGTCCGCGCGGCTACCATGGGCGTGGCGCCATAGGTGGCCGCGAGGGGTTTGATTAGATGCAACTCGCCCACGGCCATGAGCAGCGCCACGAACAGCAACACGTCGCCGCGCCAGTAGCCGGCCTGTTCGGGGTTAAAGCCGTCGGCGGCCAGCACCACCGCGCCGAGGCCGGCCAGGACGACGCCCAGGATGCCCATCTTACCGATACGCTCAGTCCGCATCAGCGCGCCGATACCGACGCTCAGGACAGGCCCCAGCGCCAGCCAGAGCGAAGCCCGCGCCCCGTTGGTCAGGCCCAGCCCTTCGATGCCCAGCCACGGCGCGAGGGTGGCGCCCAACACCGAGACCAGAAGCAGACGCGGCCAATGGCTTCGATCAATCGAGGGGAAAAGCTGGATGCCGGCGCCGTTCTTGCTCGCCTCGCTGCGTGCTTGCAGGTAGAGAATGGCGAACATCGCGCCGCCGCCCATCAAGAAGCGAGCAACGCTGAAAGAGATAGGCGCCATCTCGCGTAAGGCTACTTCGGCCAACACGAAATTGCCGCCCCACAAAAGCGTAAAAAGCAACAAGACCGAGTGATGCGGCCAGGCAGCTTCGGGCGTCACCGGCAAGACGTAGGCCGGGGTGGGCTCTTCTGCCGTCGTCAGTTCGATCTCTGCTTGAAGGGGATTATCCGCCATGGGTGAGTGCGCGCTTCTGAGAGACTGCCGGGGTGGATCAACCCGGCAGATTCTCGGCCATGCAAGATCCCATACAGGCCCAATAGCATGGTGTGCAGAACGATGAAGATACAGCATCCGAACGACGCGCGCTGCGTCCGGCGCTGAAATGTTTAAAACGAACGCGGCAAAACGCCTCCGGTTCGGCGCCCTGCCCGGCTCCGATACGCTACGAGGTGGGATGGGTTACGGGTTTGGATTTTGGATTAACCAAAATCCAAAAAATCAAAATCTAAAATCCGAACCTCCTAGCCACGAAGCCAGCGCGTCCCGCAGCGACGCGATCCGGGCGCCTTCGGCTTCGGCGGCGTCGAGTGTTTCGATGAAATGCAGGCCCCAGCCGGGATGGTCGAGTTCGTCCCAGAGCACGTTGTGCCACAGCATCACCGCCACGCCGCCGAAGCGCCGGCAGGTCTGCAAGAGATCCGCCGTGACGCGCAGCGCCTCGTCGAGGGAGAGCGCCCGGCGGTTAAAGATGGCCGATTCCATCATCGAGAGCGGCATCTCCCAGAGATCCATCGGCGCGTTGGCCTGCACATCGAAGCGCTGAAACGGCAGGCAGGTGGCATGCCGAAAGCCCTCCCACTCCGAAAAGCCCAGCGACGAATCGATCCGAAAGCCGGCGATTTGATGCAGGCGCGGCGTGGTCGGGGCTTCATAGCGCAGATAATGCTGCCGCACCGAGACGGGCGTCTGCGTCACCGCCCCGGCAAGCCGGCGCCGTTCTTCGTGCAGATATTCCAGATGCGTATGGGCATAGTAACTCGGATGCAACCCGATCTCGAACCCGCCTTCCTCCAGCGCGGTGATGCGCTGATGGAGATACGGATCGTCCGGCGCATAAAACACGTCATGCTTTCCGTGGGCGCCGGTTTTGAGAAAAAACGTGGCCGTGCCGCCGCGCACGGTGGTCTCGTGATGGAGCCGTTCGAAGGCCCTCCGGTAAACGTCGCCGGGTTTGAGCCAATCGCGCAAGAACCGTCCGAAGCGCCGGAGGCGGCGGCCCGGCGACGCGCGGCGATGGTTGCGCAGGAAGTAAAGCACGACTTCCCGGTACACCATCCCTTTGCGCCACTTTCGCAGGTAATCGACGTCGTGCGTGGGGCAAAAGGCCCAGGCCGCTCCACTCCAGGTCCGGCGCTGAAAGGGAATGCCGAGACGACGGAGTTCGCCGGCCAGCCGCTCGCGATAGGCATCGACCGCCGGGCGCGTGGTGGTGTCGAAGCGGGCTTGCAACGAGGCATGATGAGGGAAACGCCCGTGCCGGTCGCGCAGGGGCGTGACGTGTTCCTGCCAGCCGGAAAGCCAGAAAAATGCCGATGCTACCAGATCATCATCGCCCGTCTCGGCATCGACAAAGAGGACGGGCCAGCGCTCGCCGTCCCAGCGTCGCCATCGCATCGCGCTCGCGCGGTAGGGCGTCACGTCCTCGAAATACGCCGCCGTCTCCGGAGCCAGGCGCAGCTTCAGCACACCCTCCGGCGCGTCGTCGGGGCTCGGTCCGTAATACAGCCCGCCGTCTGCCAGATCCTCCCGGTCTATCCATCGGGGATCGATTCCCAGCGGGAGCAGTAGCATCCGCAGGGCGTACTGTGCCCTGGGCCGGTAGGCATCCGGCGCCTCTATGCAGCACGGCAACACCGTCGATGAGGAGTCATTACGCTCGCTGGCGCTCGCTGTCATGGGTCATGAGTCATGGGTTATTTTTTTGTAAGATACTCATGACCCATGACTATCTGAAAAAAGCAAAACGAACAGGGCTGCCTCCCCCGCCTCACCTTCCCCACCCCAGGGCCGTTAAGTTGTCTGAAAGTGCGTGCACGGAGACACCAAGGAGTTTCCCCTCCTGGACAGGAGGGGAGTAAGGGGTGGTCGATTGAAAACCTCGAAAAAATACCCCAAAGCTGCGATTTTTCGCGCCCTGGGTGATCAACCACCCCTGTCCCCTCCTGTCCAGGAGGGGAACTTGAACCGCTACCTCGAAGAGAACTTAACAGCCCTGCCCACCCATCCACCGACCATCTTGCTCAGTCCTTACAAACAATTTTCCGATCCCGTTCACGGCTTTATTGCTGTGCCGCGCGCGTTGCTGCTTCCGTTGATCCTGACGCCGGAGGTGCAGCGCCTGCGACGGATCCGGCAACTCGGCGTGGGCTACCTCGTCTTTCCGGGCGGCGAGCATACCCGCTTTACGCACGCCCTCGGCGCCATGGCGCTCATGCAAGACACCCTCGCGAGCCTGGCCGAAAAAGGCACCCCCATCTCGCCCGAAGAACATCAGGCAGCCCTCGCGGCGGCCTTGCTCCACGACGTCGGCCACGGCCCGTTTTCGCATACGCTCGAATACGAACTCATTGACGGCTTCCGGCATGAGGCCATGAGCCGGGCGCTGATCGTGGCCCTCAACGAACGCTTCGACGGCACTCTCGACCTCGCCCTCGACATGTTCGACGGAACCTACGAGCGGCCTTTCTTCCACCAACTCGTTTCGAGCCAGCTCGACATGGACCGCCTCGACTACCTGCGGCGCGATTCGTTTTATACCGGCGTGGTCGAAGGCCGGGTGGGCGCACAGCGTATTCTCAGAACGATGCGCGTCCACCCGCTCGACGGCGGGCCGGACGCCCGCATCGTCATCGAGGCGAAAGGCATTTATGCCGTCGAAAATTTTCTGATTGCCCGGCGGCTGATGTACTGGCAGGTGTACCTGCACAAGACCGTGTTGGCGGGCGATCAGGTGCTGCGCGGCGCCATTCACCGCGCCCGCGACCACCTGCGCCGGGGCACCCTCGATGCCGTCGAAGGCGTCTCGCCGGCTCTGCGCTACTTCCTCAACCGCCCCCTCGACGCCGGCCAGATCGACCAGCCCGACGTCCTCCGCGCTTTCTGCACACTCGACGACACCGACGTGCTCTACAGCCTCAAACGCTGGACGAACAGCCCCGACCCCATCCTCGCTGATCTCTCACGCCGGTTCATCGAACGCGACTTCTTCCGCTGCACCTTCCTGCCCGAAACACCGGCAGAAGACCAGCGCGCTGCCTGGACGTATCGCGTGGCCGAAGGCTTGCTGAAGGCCGGCCTCACCGACGCCGCGCACGCCGAAGACGACGCCGCGTATTACCTGACCTTCGACCTCTCCCGCCACTCGGCCTACGAACGCATCGAAGGCTCCATCTGCGTCATGGACGACGACGGCACCGTCCGCGAGCTTTCCGAAACTACCGACACCGCCGCCATCGAAGCCTTGACGAGCTTCGTCGTCAAACCGTACGTGTGTTATCCGAAAGAGGTGAATCTCGATGAGGTGATCGGGGCATGATACTCAATCCAGTTGCAAAGTGACCCTACAGTACATCCCGCTCGCCGAGCGGGATCTGCGACGGTTGGGTCCCGTTCGGCGAACTTGTCCTTACCCACATCTTTTGAAAACGCCCAGTGGTAGAGACATCAGGAGGCGCTTGCTCTTCTACCTGGCCCGCTATGCAAAGCGCGACGCAGAAAAACATCACATGACTTTTCCCACACGCTTAATTCCAATATTCCTCCAGAATCTGCTGCATCACGGCCTCGCCTTCATCGGTATCGCCGGTTTGGCTGCGCAGTTGTCTTAGCTCCTGCTTCATCGCCTCGATGATCTCGGCATAGGCGGGATCATCATAGGCATTGCGGTCTTCGTTCGGATCGGCCTGGAGGTCGTAAAACTCCCAGGCCGGCGCGGTGGGTTCGGAGTGGGCGCCGGGTTTGCCCAGCGGTTGTCCGTAGAAAAAAGCAAGTTTGTAGCGCTCGTTCCGCATGCCGAAATGGGCCGGACGGTTGGTTTGATGAAGCCAGTAGCGGTAGTACATCCGTGTGCGCCAGTCCGGCGGGGTGTGCCCGCGCGTGTTGTCTCGAAAGCTCCGGCCCTCCAAAAAATCCGGTTGCTGCTCGATCCCTGCGTAGTCGGCAAAGAGCGAGGGAAAGTCGAGGTTGAGAATGATGTCGTCGTTGCGGCTGCCGGCGGGGACTTCCGGCGGATAGCGCATCACGTAGGGCATACGCAGGGCTTCTTCGTAGATCATACGCTTGTCGAACATGCCGTGCTCGCCCAGGAAATAGCCCTGATCGGCGGTGTAGATGACCACGGTATTTTCGGCCAACCCCGCCTCGTCGAGATAGGCCAGCAGCTTGCCGATGTTGTCGTCGATGGCGGCCCCGGACCGCATAAAATCTTTGACGAACTTCTGGTAGGTTTTTTTGCGAGCTTGCAGGCTGTCGAGCCCATCGAGCGAAAAAGGCAGGCCGGGGTATCGCGGCGGTTGGCCGCTGCTCACGCGCTCCGTATCCTGCACATAGCGCTCTCCGAGCCGCCACAATTGTTGCCCCTCCCAGGAGCGCCCGTTGGTGCGGGGCGAAAAATCGTAGAGCGACGCCGGTTCGGGGATTTCGACGCCCTGATAGAGCGTGTCGTAGCGTTGGGGATAGTCGAAGGGTTCGTGCGTGGCTTTGAAATGCACCATCAGGAAAAAGGGCTTCATCGGATCGCGCGCCTGGAGCCATTCGATCGAAAAATCCCCAACGACGTCGGCAGAGAAGCCCTGGTACACCTGGCCGCCCTGATTCGCGTCTTGCCAGTTGTCTGCTGTTTTCAAGATGGGATCGTGGTATCGTCCCTGCCCCGGCAAGACCATGTAGTGATCGAAGCCTGCCGGCTCCTTTTTGAGATGCCACTTGCCGATGACGGCGGTCTGGTATCCGTTTTCCTGAAGAACCCTGGCGATGTTCATGCTGTCCGGTTCGAGGGCTTCGGAGAGGGTGTAGACGCCGTTCCGGTGGCTGTACTGCCCGGTGAGGATGCTCGCCCGGCTCGGGGTGCAGATGGAGTTGGTGCAGAAAGCATTGCCCAGCACGACGCCCTCATCGGCAAGGCGCCGGATATTCGGCGTATGGGCGTGCGCTTCCAGGACCCCGCCATAGATCCCCCAGGCCTGCGAAGTGTGATCGTCAGACATGATAAAGAGGATGTTGGGCCGCGAGGCCTCCGGTTGCGAGCCCGCGCAGGCGCTCAACCACAACAGGAAAAGGGGAAGTATTGCGCGTTGGTATCTTTGCCCGGCCATGCTCATGGTGCCCACGGTTTGCCTCAGGTGACGATCTGCGGGGGTAGGTATGCGCAAGATAGTGAAAGCGCAACACCGCCCGGCCCTGAAGGACCGGGCTCAGCGGCTCAAGCCCCGATGAGGCTAAAACAGGGCGCTTCAGCATAGTAAACGAAAAAAACCGATAGCGGTCGAAATGGAACGCGGATGACGCGAAATCGAAGATTCCCGGAGGAAAGGATCTGGGTCTCGATATTCATTAATACGACTGTTTACCTGCCCGCCCGTCACTCCTTCGGCAGCGATGCGATGAACTTGCCCACTACGTCGATGATGCCCCCTTCGTAGCGCCAGCCCGCTGCCGCCGGTAACTCGTACAACGGATCGGCGGTCGTGACGATGATCATGTCGAGGTCATGGAGCAAGATGATCAGGTTGCCGCCGTGGCCCGCCGCGTAGTCGAAATGGTGCGCCCCTGCCGTGGCAGACCACCACTGATAGCCATACCCGATATCACGAAAGTAACGACCCGTCCTGCTGCCGGGCTCGTCCGAGCGATTGATCCCCTCCGAGTACCGCTCAAGCGATGCCTCAACCCAATCGGTTGAAAGGATCCGGTTTCCGTCGTATCGACCGCCGTTGAGATATACCTTGCCGAATTTGGCCATATCGCGGGCTGTAACCGAGATCTCGAAGCAGCCAAAGCGGTAGTCATCGGCATCGCGGGTCCAGGCGCCCACCCTGGCGCCCATCGGCGAGAAGAGATGCTCCTGGCCGTATGTTTTGAGATCGGCGCCAACCGCTCGCGCCACGATGACGGCCAGGAGATGAGACGTCAGATTGCTGTAGTTGAACGCGGTGCCCGGATCGTTGAGGAGCGGAAAATCGACGATGTGAGGCAGCCAGTGCCAGTTGTCCGTGAAAAAGAGGCTATCGAGGTACTGGGGATCGAGTTCATCGTCGGGATACCCGCCGCGCATCGTTAGCAGGTGCCGGATGGTGATCTGCTCCTTCCTCGGATCCTTGATCTGTCCGGCCAATTCCGGGAAAAAATCCACCATTTTCTGATCCACGCTGGTCAGATAGCCTTGCTCCAGCGCAAGGCCGACCAGGGCCGAGGTATAGCTTTTCGTGATCGACTGCCGGGCAGACAACTGGTCAATAGCTCCTTTATTGAAGTAGTCTTCCGCGATCAGATGGTCGTTTTTGATGATGAGCAGCCCATAGAGGGTCTCCAATCCAGCCGCATCGAGATAGAGTTCCGCCACGAGCATCGGATCGAGCCCCTGCTCGGCGGGCGTCGATACCTTCCAATCATCCCCCACTGGCGGTGTGTAGTCAACCGCTTCCAACTCTTCCGTCCGAGGGCGCAGCATCTCCGCAATCTGAGGGCGCGTCGTTCTGATATGCTCATAGTTCAGCAACAACCCCACCGGCCCAAGGGCTTCTTGAAAGAGATCGTAGATGTATTTGACATCCTCGAAAGGAGCGGCCACGGCGTCCATCGGCGTGGTTCCGTCGTTATTCCGCAGGTACCTGTCGGCCCCGCCCTCCAGCAAGGCCTCGACGATCTCTTTGCGGCAAAGAAAAGCAGCGGAGAACAGCGCGGTTGACCCATCGTTGTTTTTAAGGTCCAGATCCGCCCCGGCCTCGATCAACGCCCGGGCTACGTCGGTCTTGCCAAAGGTGGCTGCGATGATCAGCGGTGTGGACCCCCACGCATCTTTTTCATCCAGATCCGAACCGGCCTTGATATGCTGCCGAACGGCTTCGACATTTCCCTGAAGCGCCGCGATGTGGAGGCTTACATCCGGCGGCGGGTTCTCCTGACCGAAAACCCGCAGCGGTGTAAGCAGCGCGACGACCAGGATTGCTACTGTTATGGCCTTCATGGCTACATCCTCTCAAATTGCCAGAGTAGTATGCCCTGTATATTCGAGACATGCAGGGTCTTCGTTTGAAGGAAAAGGTGGTTCGACCTGTAGGGAGAAGTCGATTTGATGTGTAGGGGAAAGCCTATGGTAGGTGTGCGCAAAGTGGTGAACCATTGTTAGCGAGACCTGGAAGGCCTTTGGCGCTTTTGCAAACCGACTACAATCGCTCATTTTGGGCGGTTCGTCGAGGTAAACGGGACCTCCTAGACCTTCCAGGTCTGGTCTCACCATCTTGCGCCTATCTGCCGGATTTACGACGAACTTTCCGAAAACTGAAAGCCCATCGCCGCGCGTACGTGAGGCGGCAGGTCGGGCAACGCCGAGCGCGGGATGAAGAACGTCGAGAGGCTGAAGAGATCGGTAAAGACGCGGTGTTGCTCGGCGGTCTGGCGCAGGTAGTCGTGCCCGCTAGAGCCGCCCGTGCCAATCTTGCGCCCGATCATCCTGAGCACCATCAACGCATGGCGGTAGCGCCACTTGGTGAAGTTTTCGTCGATGTCCATCAACAACGAGAGCAGGCGGAACGGGAGGTAGAGAATAGGTTCGTCGCGGTAGAGGTTGATCAGCAGCGCGGCTTGCAAGGCCTGGTGCGAGAGCCGGAAGCTGCCGTCCTGGCGCAAGCGCTCATACTTGTCCGGGTCGAACAACGCATCGAACTGGGCTTCGGTGGCGGTGAGCATTTTGAGTTGATGAGCCCGCTTCTCCGGCGTAAACATGGGATTTTCTTCGATCAGCCGCCGGTCTTTAGCCAGCATCACATCGACGGCCTGCCGGTATTCGTCCCAGAAATCGAACGTGCCGAAGTGCAGGAAAGGCGTGCGTCCGAGCCAGTTGTCGAGCAGATCGAACATCGATGGCTCTTGCTCCGAGATCTTGAGCGCCACGCGGTCGCGTTCGGCAAAACGCGCTTCGTAGGGCGTCTTGTCGATGCTGAGGCGCTGCGCCGGGCGAATGCCGAGCTTGTTTTCGAGCAGACGAAACTGGAGGCTCTGAAAACCGGACGCCGGGATCAGGTAGTCGCGGAAGTCGAGGAAATCCAGCGGCGTCATCGTCTCCAACACGTCGATCTGCCCGATAATGACCCGCTGGATCTCGACGATGCGGATCAGGTGCGAGACCGCCCTGCCGACGGCTTTTTCGGCGACGGCCTGTTTTTTGAAGAGCGCGCGCACGGCGTCGAGTTCCCACAGGATTTGCTTGAACCAGAGTTCGTAAGCCTGGTGGGTGATGATAAAGAGCATCTCGTCGTGGGCTATCTCGCCGTGATCGGCGCTTTCGAGATGCTGGCAATCGAGCAGCCGGTCGAGTTGCAGGTAGTCGGGGTAATAGAGCGGAGCGTGCGGTTTGGTCATGGCGGGAGGAGTCGTACGGTTCGATCACATGGTTTAAAGTGTTATAGTGTTATGGTGTTTTAGTGTTTTAGTTATTGTAGAAGAGGGCATCAACTAAAACACGAGAACACCATAACACTACAATACCCCAAAACCAACTACGGAATCAAAACCGCTGTTTCCTGAAACGAGATGAACGCGAGAGAAGTCAGGGAGAAAAGCAGAGCCGAGCCGGGCAGTACCGCCGCGCAAGTCCGAGCGGATTTCAGAGCGCAGCCGAAGGCGGCCCGCTCTTAAAACGGGAGAAGGGTCAGAGCGCTACGAGCGTGCTTCGAGGGCCATGATTACAGGGCAGCAACCAACATCGACAACATGGCAACCACGCTGGTTGTCAGGGCCAGCCCCAGAGCAGCCAGGCTCCGTATGCGGCAGTCTTCGAGATGATAATGCATGACTGTCACCGTCTCGATAGGTGATGTAAGCCAGTTCGTGTAGTGCATTGAGCGTGTTGAGTTGTTCACGTTGAAATAGGACAAATGCCGTTCCGATTTTGGAAGCCCTACGGTCCTTTTTTCTGATGAGTTGCAGGTCGTCTACTACTCATGGCGTAAAATCTGCCTCAAAGACCAATCAGGGCACTTATTTTTGCCCTGAGGCGCTTCTGTCATTCTGTCTAGTCTACTGCACACGTGTCATCTCCTGTCTGCTACAGAAGACAACGTGAACGTAAGAGGCGTGGACAAACAGGCTAAAATTTCCGAATCGCCTTCTTAATACTAGATACACGCCTCTACTTACTAATACGGAAAAAAGCGCCAAAAAGGGTCAAGCGTCGTCGAGAATGTAGATTTCCGGCAGGTTGCGGCCTTGCTGGCCGTAGTCGAGGCCGTAGCCGATGACGAAGAGGTGCGGGATGCGAAAGCCGACGTAATCGAGCTGCACGTCCACGCGGGTAGCCTCGTGCTTGTGCAACAACGTCGCCACCCGGATCGAGGCCGGGTTATGCTCCTGCATGCGGTCGAGGATGTACTGCATCGACAACCCGGTATCGACGATGTCTTCGACGATGATGATGTGGCGGCCTTCGAGGTCGGCGTCGATCTTTTTGAGTTCGTGGACCCGCCCGGACGAGACTTTCTCGGCCCCGTACGAAGACAGCTTCCAGAAATCGATCTCGCACGGGATGTCGATGGCACGCATCAAATCGGCGATAAACATAAAAGACCCGTTGAGCACACCGATCAGGATAGGCACCTGCCCTTCATACGTATGGCTGATTTCCGCACCGATCTCGGCGACACGGGCCTGGATGGCCGTTTCATCCAGAAACAGGCGAAAACGCTCGCCACGAATCTCAACAGTCTTTTCGGCAGGAATCACGGTGGGCTCGGACATCTACGGTATGAGGGTTTGGGTGGGGTGTTTTGGTGTTTGAGTGTTATGGTGTTTGAGTGTTTGAGTGTTTCAGTGTTTTAGTTGCTTGTAGGGGTGGCCAGATGGATTGAGGATGCTTTTGAATATCGATTTCCGAATGTCGATTTCCGAATGTCGAGTGTACTGTCGAATCCTTCGACATTCGGAAATCCTTGTTCGATATTCGACATTCAAAAAAATCCCACCAATCAAAATGACTACCTCTATACGCTAAAACACCATAACACTAAACCACCACGCGACGACGTGCCCCAAGGTACACTTTCGCCGAGACGATTGGGATACTAGCTGCTCTGAATGTACGTGAATTTTGCGACGCGCCGTGTGCCGGGCTGCACGCGAACGCCCTCGGCCAGACGCATCCCCACGATCCACACGATCTCGCTGCCCGAAACGAGCACCCACATCCCGGCGCGGCGATGGGCGGGCACCCTGGCATCAGTCAAAAAATCGCTCACCTTTTTGGTCCCTGCCATCCCAAGCGGCTGGAATCGATCTCCCGGTTGCCAGCGCCGGACGCAGAGCGGAAACGTGAGGCGGTCTGCATCGGCGAAGACCGAGGTGGGCGCTTCGGCGTCGAGCCGGGCCGGACGGTCGTCCATCACATCGATGCGAAGCGAGCCGGACCCCAGCGAAACAGCGTCTCCCGGTTGCACCCAGGCCTCGCCGGGGGCCGCCTCAGCGGGCTCTTCCGCCGGCATAAACACGAGCCCTTCGCGTTCCCGCCAGATGCTCCCCCCTTTCAACACCACCCGGCGCCCCGGCTGCGCCTCGATGAGTCGGTCGATCTCTTCGGCCAGCGCAGCGTGGCGTTGGGCGCCGGGCAGCCAGCGGTCGAGCGCTTCGAGGATGAGCCGTCGACGCCACACCGGGGCCAGCGCGCCGAGCGTATCGAGGTTCAGCCGCCGCGCTTCGGGCTGCGCCACCCGGTCGAAGTGCGCCGCCACCTCCTGCCGAAACGCCTCTTCGACGTACGCGCGAACCAGCGCGCCAGACCGGGCGATGTTCGCAGAAGCCGCTTCGCCGAAGTGCTTTTCGATCATGGGCAACACGGCGTTCCGTAACACGTTGCGCTGATATTTCAGGCTGGTGTTGCTCTCGTCTTCGCGCCACGCCAGGCCTTCGCTCCGGGCAAAGGCTTCGATCTCCCGGCGCGGCGTGCCGAGGAACGGGCGGACGAGCAGGGCGGCGCTGCCCGGCGCGAGAGGTCGCTTCACCGGCATCCCTGCCAGCCCTTCCGGCCCGGCGCCGCGCAGCAGGTGCAGCAATACCGTCTCCGCCTGATCGTCGCGATGATGCGCCAGCGCCACGAAGCGCAGATCTTCGGCCTCAGCTACGCGGGCGAAAAACGCATACCGCGCATCGCGCGCCGCCTCCTGCAGCGATAGCCCCTGCTCTCTCGCCAACGCCGCCCCGTCGATCACCGCCCCGTGAAACGGCACGTCCAGCTTTTTACACAACGCCTCCACGAAGGCTGCATCGCCGTCCGACGCCGCGCCGCGAAGCTGGTAGTTGACGTGCGCCGCCACCGGCCCATAGCCCAGCGCCTTCATCACCACCATCAACACCACCGAATCGACACCCCCGCTGACACCAACAAGCACCCGCGCGCCCGGCGTTATCAGGTCGTGCTGTTTAATGAAATGTTGAATGCGGCGCAGGAGCATAAATCTGTTGCGGATCTACGCGGATTTACCGTCAACCAGATCCGCGACAATTACCTGCGGTCAGTCGCTTCGCTCGTGTCGCCAGATCCGCGTCATCCGCGTTCCATTAAAAAAATCCCGTGTACTGCGACTCAATCTACACAACGCAATGCATCGAAGTGCCGGTTGTTGCGTATGTTAGAAGAAATCAACCGACACAAAGGGTTCGGAGGGCTGTCTCATGAAAGACTGGATTAAGCTCATCATCGGCATTGCCATGGTCATTGTGGTGTTGTGGGTCCTTTCGTCCGTCGCCGGATTTCTGTTCTGGGGTTTGATCGTGGCGGCGCTCATCGCCGTGGCGTATTTCGGCCTGCGCAAAGTGTTCAAGCAAACCAAAACGTCCAAAACCCCAAAAGGCAAGCTCAAATCCAAAGAAGAATCTGACATCGAACGCCTGATTAAAGAGATGGAACAGATGACGGGTAAGTCTTGACGGGCTTCTGCAGTGCCTTCCCGTAAGGCTCAACCGTACCGGCTACTCCACCGCAGATCAAGATTTATCTCCAACTCCCCTACTCTCCGGCTCAATTTTTTTGAAGATTGCGTGAGGGGATCGAGCCCGCTTTTGCGAGAAGTATAGTGAAGGGGGTCGTGAAAGATGATCTCGAACCCGCCGTAGCCCCCTTCTCCTGCTGCTTCCACTCGACCAAAAGCCCGAAAACTCAGGAGAGGATCTCCCATGAATATTGAAATCAAAATGGCCGCCACCGAAGCCGACCGCGAAGCTATCTATCGCCTGCGCTACGAAATTTACGTCGAAGAAATGCATATCTTCGGCGCCGTCGCCGACCACGAACGCAAGATGCTCATCGATCCTAACGATGCCGATGCGCGTCTGATGTACGCCCTCGTCGATGGCGAATTCGCCGGGACACTGCGGCTCAACCTGGGCAAAGATGCGCCGTTCAGCCAAGAATTTGAGGAAACCTACAATTTCGAACGCTTCCGCCCCGCCGCTACCGACGCTCAGATGATGGCCATCACGCGGTTTATGGTCAAAGAAAAATTCCGGGGCTCGCCCGTTTCCTATTATATGATTGAAGAATGCGCCCGCATCGGTATTCGTGAGGGTATCGAAGTGGCCTTCTGCGACTGCCAGCCGCACCTGATTCGCTACTACCAGCGCATCGGCTTCCAGGGCTATGAGTGCGAGGTCTACAACGATCCTGAGTTCGGCATCATGGTGCCCCACGCCTTCGTCTTCGGCGATGCCGGCTATCTCAAAAGCATCCGCTCGCCGGTCTACCCGATCATCGAAGCCGGCCCGGAATACCCCGACAAAGGCCGCAAAATCAACGAACTCATGGGCCGGACCAACGTCCGGGGCATCGAGGCTGCCGAAACCAGCGAAAACAACGTGTACGACGTGCCATTCTTCGAGGGATTCGAAACCAGTGACGCCAAAAAAATCACCTCGCGCGGCTACGTCTTCGATGTCAAGCCCGGTGACCGGGTCATCCGGCAGGGGCAGACGGCGCGCACGGTCTTCGTGGTGCTCTCGGGCTCGCTCGAAGTGTGCAACGACCAGGGGTTTTGCACCGCAGCCCATCCGGGCGACGTCGTGGGCGAATCGGCCTTCCTGCTCAACTCCCGCCGCATCGCCGACGTTTACGCCGGCGACGAAGGCGCCCGCATGCTGAGCCTGGACGAAAGCCGCCTCCAACGCCTCGTCAACAAACCCACTCCGCTGGCGGCGATGCTGCTGCTCAACCTGAGCAAAGCCCTCGCCCGCAAAATGGCCGCGATGCGAACGCTGACGACCAAGGCGGCGCTGAGCCTGGCGGCGTGAGTTTTTTCGTCAAGCTGAAAACATGACGTGCCTGGCACTTTGGAGGTGCCGGGCACGTTTCTTTTCGTCGCAGCGCAACATTCAACTGTGTGCTTTCTCTCAAGGGAACGATAGCATATATTCTGGGTAATTTGGGTTTTCTTAATCACCTGTAGGAGCATTCCATTACCTGGGAGAGTCAATCATGCCTCAGAATATCCAGAATCTTACTCCACAAGGTCCAGAAGGGCCTGTTGTGCGCTCAATCGTACGTTATCATCTCCCCGACGAGCTCCCTTTTCTAAGCTATTCCATTGGATTCGAGCACGGTCCTGGGATTACTAGAGACGGACAAGGAGCTCCCAAAATGCTTAGCCTGCATCGATGGTGGGAAACAACAACAGATCCTGATGAACAAAGATTGGGAAGCTGGTATGTGGATCTTAACGCTAAAAAGCTAGATTTTGCTGAAACCACAATCAAACTCGCGGCTGCCATAGCTCAATATCCTGACCTAGCAGCTAGACCTAAAGCGTGTCATTAAAGACTCAATTGTGGATTTCCAAACACTGAGCGATGCACTCGTTCCTTCCGAAAAATTTCTAAAGCTCAAAGAAGACGATGCTCTTAATACTATTCTTGGATTAAAGGATCATGTTTCCCTTGATGTTGAGAAATTTAAAGTACTAGACAACAATGTTAAAATCGAAGTTCTGGACCTTGATGCCATAATCCTAATCATGGTAAAGCTTGGATTTTCGACTTTGATTCAACCACAACAAGAATGGCCAGACGACGTTGATGTGCCGAATTCACTGAAGCGTGTACTTTCCGCCACAGATCCTGAAACCTTCTTATCACGATTGGATCAAGAGATCGGCAAGTGGATACGCCTGCTCCTTGCAACACCGTACACTCCTGTCCACAAGCCTGGAGTTGGACAGGACTGGACCATCATCGGCCAGCAAGGATGTGGTGACTTAACTATGAACGAATGGAACATCGCCTACATTTGTTCACCAGCAACAGAGAACAAACCGCGCCTTCTGTACTTGCATGAAGAATTTTTGCTACGAACGAGGAAAAGGAGATACTCTTGTCTTATCAAATGGAAAGAAGATGCCACGTTCCGAGGCTCCCAAAGGGTCACTATAGAAGACGTGAGGATAGGTCAATTCCACGTTTTTGGGCTTGCAGAGAATAATCCCTCTGTAGTCCTGATCGATGACCAGCCAGTAGCAAATCAAATTGAGTTCCTGGTCTTTGGACGAAGGATCATCCGTAACGGAAGACTGGTCAAGTTTGAAGAGATCATTGAACAGTTTAATGACATTAGACACATCTTTGTCTTACCCAATATCAACCCAAGGGACGGTAGACCACGGTACTTGTTCAGCCAGGAACAGCATGACGATGTTTGGTTTGGCGAAGACCAATTACTTGCTAACATGAACCTTCGGCGAGGTGCTCTTCATACCTATGTGAGTCTTGATCGCACATTATGTGGAGCGTCAAAGCAGCACATCATAGAATCTATGAGGCCTCTTGAACAAGCAGGTACCTACCAAAAGTCGAGCACGTATCCAACCCAACCTGGGCAGTGGCGCTTCCAGCCCGGAGATGATAAATTCGTCGAGATTTTCTTGCGAGAAAACATCTATCCTCATTCGATTATCGGCCTCGATGGAGAGGGCGATCTGATTTCCTACGCATGGACGGGAAACTATTCAAAACCGCCAGGCTGGACGATCAAAGATAGCGCGCAATTATTAATCAATCAGAACACGATTGAACCGCCTGTTCAAGATGCGTTACTCATTGACGAAGGTGGTGATGTTTTCCAAAAGGTTTGGGATGAGGATGAGAAAAAACTAATCAAGAAAGTTCCTCTCAAAGGCGGACGCCGCCAGATCAGAGCTGCCTTCTTCTTCGCCAGAAAGACATCGTCTACTTGAGCAGCCCCAAATTAGCTATCCCTCACCTACCGCCCAAACCGTTTATCCAACTCCTCGATAGAAATCTTGATGATCGTCGGGCGTCCGTGGGGTGAGGCGTAGGGCATCTCGCAGGTGAAGAGTTGATCGATGAGCGTGCGCATCTCCTTGGCCGAGAGCCTGGTATCTGACTTGATGGCACTGCGATGAGCGATGCTCTTGGCAAGGTTGTCGCGGCCTTTGATCTGGAGTTCGCCCTGGTAGTTTTTGTATTGCTGGAGGATGTCGTCGAGGATACGGCGTTCGTCGCCGGGGCGGATGTCTGCCGGCACACCGCGCACCACCACCGAGCGCCCGCTGAAGACCTCCACGTCGAAGCCGAGCGAGCGCAGGTCGGGCAGCAGTTCTTTGAGCAGTTCGAAGTCGGCGGGGTTGAAGTCGATGGTGTGGGGAAAGAGCAGTTGCTGCGACATGCCGAAGCCGCTCTGCATGCTTTGCAAGGCGCGTTCATAGAGGATGCGCTCGTGGGCGGCGTGCTGGTCGAGGATCATCAGGCCCGACCGCAGTTGGGTGAGGACGTAGCGGTTGTGCAACTGCCACAGCAGCGGCTCGCCCTCGGCGCGTTCGAGCTTCTCCGCCTGTGCCTCCGTCGTGCCCGAAGCGATGGTCTGCTCGGCCTCCTTCGCCGCATCCGAGGGCGCATAAAGCTGGTCAGAAAGCTCGCCGGGCGGCTGCCAGGCCGGGCGCGGCGCACCGTCGTCCGGAACGCCGAACGACGGCGTAGCGGCAGGCCGTGCCGACGCGGCATCGCCCGAAGAGCCCCCGCCCAGCGGGCGCATCGGCGTGAACGAGGGCGCGCGCTCCACCGACGCATCGAACGACGGCGGGGCAGGTTGCGGGCGCTCTGCCGGCGCCTCGTTGAGTTGGGGAATCAGATCGGCGCTGCCGAGGGCTTTGCGCACGACCGCCTTGACGAAGCCGTAGACGCCGCGCTCGTCGTCGAACTTGATCTCGGCTTTCGTCGGATGGACGTTGACGTCTACGTGGCGCGGGTCGAGCCGCAGGAAAAGCGCATAAAACGGGTACGATCCGTCCGGAAGCACGCCTTCGTAGGCGTGCAGGATGGCGTGGTCGAGCGAGCGATTTTTGATAAAGCGACCGTTGACGAAAATAAACTGCTCGCCCCGGCTGCGACGGTTAAACTCAGGCCGACTGACGAACCCCGTGGCCGAAAGATAACTCGTCGTCTCTTCGACCGGCACGACGTTTTCGGCGTGTTCCTTCCCCAACAACTCGCCGATGCGCTGGCGGAGCGCCTCGTAGGGGTTGTCCGAACGGGCTTTGCTGAGCCGGTAGACCTCGTTGTCGTCGTGGATGAGCGTGAAGGCTATCGACGGGTTGGCCAGCGCCAGAAATTGAAACGTCTCGACGAGGTGTTTGAACTCGGTGGCGGGCGTCTTGAGGAAGTTGCGCCGCGCCGGAACGTTGTAGAAAACATTGCGCACAGCGATGGAGGTGCCGTTGGGCGTGGCGCACGGCTCGGTAGCCTCGATGACACCGCCGTGGATGCGAACCACGAAACCCGCGTCGTCCTGCACCCGCTTGGTCTTGAGTTCCACCTGCGCCACCGCCGAAATCGACGCGAGCGCCTCGCCCCGAAAGCCGAGCGTCTGGATCCGCTCTAGATCTTCAATCGACTGGATCTTGCTGGTAGCGTGGCGCCGAAAGCTGTCTACGGCATCTTCCGGGCTCATCCCGCACCCGTTGTCGATGACCTGTACGAGTTCGCTGCCGGCGGCTTTGAGGACAACAGTGAGCTCGTCGGCGCCGGCGTCGATGGCGTTTTCGATGAGTTCTTTGGCCGCTGACGCCGGGCGCTGCACCACTTCCCCGGCAGCAATCTTGTTGGCCAGGGTTTCGGGCATCACCCGAATAAGACGATCAGGATCGACGGTTACTTCGGACACGCGGTTGGTTGTTTCCTGAAAATAGAGTCATGGGTACACGGTGCAGCACGGAAAGAGGTTACGTGAAACCTAAAACGTGAGGGTGCCCCTAGAAAGGTCTCAGCAGAGCACCCTCACGTTTACTTCGTGAGTCGCTTCGCTCGTCTCACGTTTCACGTTTTACGCCCACGCTCACCCCAACGCGTTGTAGATGTAGATGGCGAAGAGGAGGAGCGCGGCGAAGTAGAGCAAGCCTACCGGGCTGCGCTTACGCCGGGCGCGGCTCCGGATCCGCATACGCCGCTTGAGGCTTTCTTCTTTCTTCGGATCATAATGGCGCGGCTCGTAGCTGAAACGACGCGGCTTGACTTTCCGATCTGGTATGAAGAGACCCATGCTACCTGACGCGTTACGCGTTCGATCTAGGAGTTGATCAAGGTAAATGAATTATACAGCACCCCTGTGACATCGTTCCTTCATTCGATCTTCTGGCGAAGATCGAAAAAGGGGTGTCCGTACGTTCTAGAGGGATTAATAGCAAGGAAGTTTCTAATGGGATGTTTGTAGGGAAGATGTGGCGAGTGGGGATTTGGGGAAAGGGAGAGAGGGGGAAAGGGAAAAAGAAAAGAGAAAAAGAAAAAAGCGGCCTGATTGGATCGAGTTGAAGATGATCAACTCAAATCGAAAAAACACGGGCGACGTAGGCGAGGTAGAGATAGGCCAGCGGCACTGCCAGAATGGCCGCGTCGAAGCGGTCGAGGATGCCGCCGTGGCCGGGGAGGATGGTGCCGGAATCCTTGACACCCACCGACCGCTTAAACCGGCTCTCGGCCAGATCGCCCACCTGGCTGACGACGCCGCAGATGAGCGCCAGTGCCACGAGGTGCGCCCAGTCCAAAAACCCGATCAACGTCAGCTTCAACGCCACGGCGGCCAGCACCGCGCCGATGGCCCCGCCTATCGAGCCTTCCCACGTCTTCTTGGGCGAGATGGTCGGGGCCAGCTTGTGCTTGCCGAGGCCCTTTCCGGAATAATAGGCCAGAATGTCGGTAGCCCAGATGAGCAACAGCACCGAAAGGGTGAGATAAAAAGCTTCGAGATCGCCCACGTCCGGGCCGCGGGCGAGGCGTAAATCGGTCAAAAACGCAAGCAGGGCCGTCGGGTAGAGGGCGCCGAGGACGGTGCCGCTGAGATCGATGAGGGGATTTTCGCTTTTAGCAAACGTGCTCCAGACGAGCAGGGCTAACACGACGACCACGGCCAGCGGCAAGGCAAAAGGCACGAGTGCGCGCAGGGCCAGCACCGCGCCGAGTGCCAACCCGGCTGCTTTCCACGGGTGCGCGCCCCCCTGCTCCATCATCCCGTATACTTCATACTGCGCCAGCAAGCCGAGCAACAGGACGAGCACGCCGAAATACCATCCCCCCAGATAAGCCAACCCCAGCAGAAGCGGAGCGCCGATGACAGCGGTGAGAATACGTAGCAGAGCGTTGGACACGTTATCGTCGGGGTCGTTTTGAGAGGGCTTGCCACGATGTCATCAGCGCATCGACGAAGAGGCGATCTTTGCCGGCTTCCCCTGCAATCATAAAGAAAAAATCGGTTGCATCCTGGCAACGACAACCCAATCTTCGTGATCGTGTTCATCCATGACCCGCTCAGAGACCCTCGTCTTCATCCTCCGGCCCGGGCACCGACAGGGTGATCTGCTCGTTGCCGGAGTCGAGCATGGCTGCCCGTTCGGTGTCGCGCGCGAGGGGCGACGGCGCGGCCGTCATGGCGGCCTGCTCTAATTCTTCGTCCGGGTTTCCCATGGGGCTACGATCTCTCAGGGCCGCCACCACGAGCAAGCCGATAACCGAGGCCGGGATCCCCAGGAGGATTGCAAAAAGGATGGCATCCGCTATGATGGGCACGCCGATCCCGATACCTGAAAGCAACCCCATGAGGCCCCACGCCCAGGGGTGGTCCTTTTTTCTTGCGACCAAACCCAACCCAATGATCAGCATGACGGTGCCGAGCACGAGCGCGCGCATGCTCAGCAGCAAACCGCCGAGGATCTGCAAGACAACGCCCCCTATCACGCACGCGTTAATGACCAGATCGAATCGATGATCCAACCATAGAGCGGGTTTGGGCAGCAATTGGCTCGCTGCCTCGACGTGCTCCGGCGGCGTCAACACGCGAACTTGCGCCATATCGCCGAAACTCACGTTAAAGGCATGGTCGCGTTGGCTCAGGACGACAGCAGGGATGCCGGCATCGTCGAGCCGGTCGCGCACGAGGTCGGCTTCGTAATCGGTGCCGGACTTAAAAACCACGATCCAGCCTTCGTACTGACGGTCATCCATGGTACCCTCAAGTAAGGGGGGCATCAACAGAAACAGCGGATTGCTCGGCCAGTTGCTTTTCCGCGCGTTCGTGCAGGACGTAGATGATCCCCATAAAAACAACAAGGCCGGTCAGTACAATATACCAGGGAACGTCGATTTGTTCGAGGTCCGTAATGTTCATATCCGGACGATTCTTCACAAATTCAGCCGTGGCGACCGCGATGGCGTTGTTGGCGAAATGAATGATGATGGGAATCCAGAGGCTGCCCGTGCGCCAGGTCAGATAGGCCAGATAAACACCCAGCAACGACAGCGGCAACAGTTGGGTCAGGCGCAGGTGGAAGGCGCCGAAGAAAAAGCCCGATGCGATGATGCCCGCCGCCGCGCCCATGCCGCGCTCGAAGTTTCGCTGGATGTAGCCTCGGAAAAAGATTTCTTCGCACAGCGCCGGGGTGACGGCTACCATAATCAGGCTGAAAAACACGTTGACCTCGCCCTGCAAGACGCTTTCGAGCAGTTCCATCTGAACTTGCTCGATCTCCTCCAACCACTCCGGCAACGGTATCATCTCATTGACTGAACCGGCCCATTGCACCACCGGAATAAACGCGATGAGCCCCAACAGCGACAGCACCAGCGCCGTGGCGTCGGGCGCGCGCAGGCGGAGGAACGCCCACAGACGGCTCGAATGCAGTCGCACCAGGAGCACCGCCACCAGGCCCATCCCCAGAAACAACCCGATGGCGTTGGCCGCCAGCAGAGGCCCGGCCTGCTCTTCCATGATACCGGGCAGATCCGCTGCCATTTCCTGGAGACTGACGCCTTCCATCAACAACAGCGCGAAGGTGGCAATGTTGCCGACGATCATGTACCCAACCATCCCGACGGCCAGGGCGATGAAAGCGACGAGCACCGGGTGAAACTTATTGCGTTCGAGCACCCCGTTGAGCGGGATGGCTCCGGCGCGTTCCCAGGGATCCGGCAACACGGCGTAAGCCGGCTCACTTGATACAGGTTCGGACATCGGGTTTTTGGTTTCGGGTTTCGTGTTTACTTCGTCAGTCGCGGAGCCTGTGCTGAACTTGATTCAGTGCTCGTGTCGAGGTCCTTGTTACGCGATTCCAGCGACGAGTTTCGAAGGGACGGTTGTTTTGTTCGGGTATCCAGGTAATCGGACACAAACCTTCAGCCATAAACAAAAAAACCAGAAACCAGAACCCCCCTCAATCGATCCCCATCAAGCGGCGGAGGCGTTTGACGATGGTGCGCAGGCGCGTGTAGACGTATTTGTGATTGTCGAAGCCCATGATCTTGGCGATCTGCGGCGCCGAGCGGTTGTGCTCGAAGCGCAAGAGCAGCAACAGTTGATCGTCGGTATCGAGTTGGCTGAGCGCGTCGTTGAGCTGTTCGACGAGTTGACGGTGGTGCATCGTCTCGTCGAACGAGTCGAAGTCGTCTTCGACCGAGAGTTGGTAGCCGCTCTCCTGCATCTCGTCGATCGAGAGGTTGGGGCGGTTGGCGCTCAGGGCGGCCAGGAGCAGCCATCGCTTGCGGGTGCTGAGCAGGTCGTTGATTTTGGCGATGGCGCGCACGATTTCGAGCGCCGTGATGGGCACGCGATGCCGCCGGCTGATGATCTCGGCGATGTCTTCGTGCGGCAGGTGTTCCTGATAATGATACTTGAAGACCAGCTTCTCGCGCTCGGTCAACTGGGTGATGACCGACTGCGGCACCGACGAGGCTCTGTTTTTTCGGAATCGATCCCGGCAGGCATTGGCTACGACCACACTGAGCCAGGGTGTCAGTTCGCCATCGTTGCGGAGCCGGCGCAGGGCCTGATAGTGATTGGCACAGAGGCGTTCGCAGACCCCGGCGTAGACTTCCATGACCTCGTCTACGTCTTTCATGAAGCAGCGAATCATCCGGAGCAGGATAGGGGTATAGCGTTCGAGCAACTCTAGATAAGCTGCTTCAGGATCTGTCTTAAAGCGTTCGATAAGCTCAAGATCGCCCATGCCCTGCTTCCCGGAGGGCCTCACGTCGTTTAGTACGGCACTGCGCATTCGGGTGTCCTCTCCCGGCGGCAAAGCACTCGGCACACGCTGCCGCCTCCTCTCTGACGGGTATAAAATGCATCAAAACGAGCAAGAATGCCAATGTTAAGCATAAAATTGCCCGGCTGCTCGCGAAATCCCGGATAATATTTTCGTTGAATGTTCGCCGGGTGTGTTACCGCCGGAACTTGACGAATGCCTTCCGGTTTGGTTTCTTTACCCGGCAACAATGCGCCCGTAGCTCAGCCGGATAGAGCGTCTGCCTCCGGAGCAGAAGGTCAGAGGTTCGAATCCTCTCGGGCGTACACGCAAACGCCTCGAAGGGTCCTACGCGGACGTTCGAGGCGTTTTTTTCTTTTCGAGGGTTGGTAAAAAGGCAAATTGCAAACGGCAAACGGCAAATGGCAAATCGCAAATGGCAAATGGCAAATCGCTTACTGATTTACCTTTTGCCCATTTGCCCATTTGCCTATTTGCCCATTTGCCCATTTTCACGCATAGCCTCGGTTGCCGGCTACCAGCAGCGCAGCCCGGTCTTGCATCACTTTCAGTTGAACGAGCAGGTTCGCATACCGCAAGGCAGCCGCAGAAACCGCCTCGCACGACACCGCCGTGTCGCGGACGGCTTCATCGAGATATACCGCCAACTCGTCGATTTCGAGTTGGAGCAAAAATCGAGTGACTTTACGATCTGTATCGGTTGGAATAGGTGATGTGTTCACGGCAGCTCAGTTGTTTTTTTGAGTGAGGGAGGGCACCGCACCCTTGAAGCCATCGTGGATGGCCGATAGCAGAAAGGATCTCGCCAGAAAGACTATCCACTATCCGACATCGACGCGCAGCGCTTCACGGAGTGCCCCGTCAGGCAGCCCGGCCTTTGTAGCCAGGCATCATAGATATAGACACATAAGGGGCGAAAATATAACCTCCCTGACAGCAGATTTAACGCATCCTGAACGAAATGGGGAAAATCCCCATGCCCGAAGGGGGATTCGTCCTATTGAGCCCGGCCTCGCAGCGCCGTATCGTACAGATGTCACTGCTAACACGCCTGGGCCTGCAACCTATGACGGCGATAGAGAAACTTCAGCGCATGGAGGGCATGATCGAGCAGCGGATTGAAGCGCTGAAACGTGAGGGCAGCGATGTGCCGAAGCACGGCCTCCTTTGGTTAACCCTGGTTGCCGATGCTCTGAACCAGCACACCAGAGCGCGCGCCTAAAAAACCGGGAGGAGTCGGAGAGCAGCAGTTGAATACCCGGAGTTGGAGAGCAGAAGTGGAACATCGGAGGTAGTGCCGTACATTGCTGGCCTCTAAACCAAGAAAAACCCCCTGCCCCGTAAGGCGAGGGGTTTTTTTATTTTGGATTTTAGATTTTGGATTTTGGATTGGTCTCATCCCTGAGCGTCATCTCAACAGAAAAAGCCGCAGCGGTCCCAACCGTCGCGGCTTTTTCTATTATTGAATACGGATCGGAAAGCACCCAATCCAAAATCCAAAATCCAAAATCCTACTCCCTGAGTCGTCCCAGCGCGGCTTTGGTCTGTTGTTCGAGGGCTTCGTGATAGTCGAAGGGGTGGTCGTAGGCGAGGACGGCTTCGAAGGCGGCGGCAGCGCGGGGGTGTTGGCCGCGTTGCGCGTAGATCTCGCCGGTGTAGAACTGGCTCCAGGGCGCCCAGCGTGCCTTCGGATCGTTGCCGGGATGAGCCACGGCGTACTGGTAGGCTTTCAAGGCCTCGTCGAGCCGTCCTTGTGCGTGATAGACACGCCCCAGCCGGTACGACGCCTCAGCCCGTGCCGTCGGCGGCGCCCCGATCTCGTCGAAGGACGCCCGGAGCAGCGGCTCGGCCTGATCATAGGCCCCGGCGTCGTAGGCGTTGCGGCCCAGCAGCAGGCGCTGCTCGCGCGGCGTCAGCGGCGCTGCCAGCCGCCGCTGCGCCTCCCGGTAGGCCGACCGGTCTGTGTCGTAGGCGCGGTCTCCTCGAACCTGCCGGTAAAAGACCAGCGCCTCGTCGCGGCGGCCCTGCATCTCCAGCGTAAGCCCTAGCTCATAGTGGGCCAGCGACTTCAACGCTGCGCCGCGATGGCGCTTCAGGTAATGCCGGTAATACGGCTCGGCTTCGGCAAACTGATTCCGGCGGAAGAGGGTCTGCGCCAGGTAAAACTCGGCATAGTCGATGTAAAAATAGCCGGCGCTCTTGCCGGCCTCCACGGCCAGGCGCAGCACACGCTCGGCCTCGACGGCCCGCCGGTTCGACATCAACGCGAAGCCGTAGAAGTAGGCGAGCAGGGCGCTCTGCGGATGCGCGCGGTGCAAGCGCGCCAGGGTCTCCACACCGCCCGTGGCCGAGTTGTTGAGCGTCACGTCGGCCAGAGCCAGAAAGATCGACGCTTCGTCTTGATTGAGCAGGCTGTGCCCGGCGGCCTGTTGCAACTCGCGCAGTCCTTGTTGGATCGTGCCGCTATAGCCGAGGATCTTGAGCAGCCGCCGCTGGCCTTTGGGCATCGTGCCGATGAACAGGTGCATCAACCCCATCCCTTTGTACGGCTCATAAAAGGCAGCATCGTCTTCGATGAGTTCCTGGAAAAGCCTGTAGGCCGTCCTGCCGGCCAGCGCAGAGCGGAAATATCGCTCGTCTTTCACGGCGGTGAAAGCCCGTTGCAGATGCGCTTCGGCCAACAGATAGGTCTTCCACCGAGACGCCGGCAAACCCTCCAGTTCCTGCCGTAGCGAGTCGAACCGGCCCTCGAACTCGTCGAAAAACACCTGTTCGTCCGTCATGAGGGCTTTGAGAAAAGAAGAAGAGACCAGATAATACCGCGCCGCTGCCGCGCCGTCGCCCTGGCGATAGAGCCTTCGGAAGGTACGTTCGGCCTCGTAGAGCCTGAAATCCAACAACTGTGCCCGCCCTTCTTCCAGCAAACGCTCCGACGCGTCTGACCGCAGCAGCATCACCCGGTCCGATCCCTCCGACGCCAGGCGCACCGCACCACCACCACCACCCTGCGCCCAACCCGGCCACACGCCGAGCAGGCTCAGAAGTATCATGAAGCTGAGGCAGCGAATCAGTCGCATCACGTCGGTGGGATGGTGTTTGGGTGTTTATCTTCCCAGTCCCGTAGGGACGACCTGTTTGTAGATAACCGCGTTTTCCCCAACCTAAGCCCCGTAGGGGTGTGTTTTTTTACAGGCCGCTCCTACGGAGCTTATTCTTTATGGGAATCCGATGAACTACAAACAGGACGCCCCTACGGGGCTTCTTCAGCAATTCAGTTTACAGACACATCCTGCTGTATTGGTGCTTTAGTGCATCGAATGCAAAAACTGTAACACGATAGCACTAAAACACTATCGACCGGCGCGTGGCGCGGCTCAAGCGGCCTCTACCTCATCCAGCGTCTGCTGAACAGCCATCGAGGCGGCGTCGGGCGAGACTTCGTGGAGTTGGTTTTCCGAGGCGGCCACGACCGAGGCCACCGTCGCGTCGCCGGTGACGTTGGTGACGGTGCGGCACATATCGAGGATGCGGTCGACGCCCAGAATCAGGGCAATCCCGGCGGCAGGCACGCCTACCGATTCGAGGATGATGATCAACATGATGATGCCGGCGCTCGGCACCGCCGCCGTCCCGATGGACGCCAGCACCGCCAGGAGGATGATCTCCAGTTGATCCATCAACCCCAGCGGAATGGTGAGCACCTGCGCGATGAAAACGGCAGCGACGGCCTGATAGAGCGCCGTGCCGTCCATGTTGATGGTGGCGCCCAGCGGCAAGACAAACGAAGACACTTCCTCCGAGACGCCCAGGTTTTTCTCGGCCATCTCCATCGTCACCGGCAACGTCGCCCCGCTCGACGAGGTCGAAAACGCCACGAGCTGAGCCGGCGCGATGCCGGAGAAAAACTGGCGGAGCGACAACGGCGTGAAGAGCTTCAGCAACGTCGGGTAGGTCACCGTAATGTGGATAATCAAACCCACCAGCACGACGATCATGTAGAAACCTAGCGCGCCGAGCAATTCACCGAGTTCATTGAGATTATCCTGGGCTACCTGCGCGATGGTGTCGGCCAGCAGCGCAAACACGCCGACGGGCGCCGTCAACATGATCAACTCGACCACCTTGATGATAAGCGCGTTGAGACTATCGAAAAAATCTAGCAGCGGTTTGGCTTTATCCTTAGGCAAGAGCATCAATGCGATGCCGAAGAAGATCGCTACAAAGACTATTTGCAGCATGTTGCGATTGCTCGACGCCGAACCGAAGAAGTTCTCCGGCACCATATCGACGAAAGCCTGGAGCGGCCCGCGCTCCTGCGCCTGATCAGCCGACTGCTGGCGGGCAGCGGCATCGTCGGCCCATTCTGTTTGAAGCTTGGCGCTTATCTCCGCCGGCACCGAATTGCCCGGCTTGAACACGTTGACGAGCAGCAGCCCGATGATCAGCGCCACGACGGTCGTGCCGATGTAGATGCCGATGGTCTTGCCGCCGATACGCGAGAGCTTCTTCACGTCGGAGAGCGACGCCACCCCGGTGATGAGCGAAGCCAGAATCAGCGGGACCGCGATGAGGAAGAGCATTCGGAGGAAGATCGTCCCAAACGGCCCGATCCAGTTTCTCGTAAACGACCCCCACCCCGCCGCCGCCGCGACGACGCCGTAGATCAGGCCCAGAACCAGCCCGATGATGATCTGCCAGTGAAGCTTCTTATACCAGGGCATTCGGATTTTGGATTGGGGATTTTGGATTGTTTGAAGATGAGGTCGCAACTGGGAACCACCAGTCCTGAGTGACCGCACCCTTTATTTCGTTTCGTTAGGAAACGAAATATACGGCTTGGAAGCAAGCCATTGCGAGGGCAGCGCCCGAAAGCGCACAGAGCCAGTTGACCTGATCGTTCCGGAGCCAGCGCCGGCCTCGGATGAGCGGATGGGCGCCTGCGTCGGATGCAGAACGCTCGGTCTCGGCGCCGGTTCGGGGATCACGAAACCGCGCCTGCACCGTCGCCCCGATCAGGCTATCGACCATCGACCCGACGAATCCGCCGCCAACCACCGCCAGCGCGGCCATCGCCGGCGACGTGTTGGGGCCGGCGGCAAACGGCCAGGCGCTCAGCCCGATGACGAAGGCGCCCGCCAGCGCGCCCAGCGTCCCCACCATCGAGACGGCCCCCGACGTGCCGCGCGGCGCCGGGCGCCACGTCGTAATGAGCCTGGGCGGCTTCGACGAGAGCGTCCCGATTTCGGTGCCCCACGTGTCGGCGGTGGCGGCGGCGAAAGCGCCGAGGAAGCCCCAGTACAAGATTTCAGCCGGGAAGACGGCATAGATCAGCAAGAGCCCCCACCCGGCCCCGCCGTTAGCGAAGACCTGCCCGGCATCGCGCCGGCTACCCTTCTCGCTCACCGCCTCGACGGCTGCTTTCCGCCGCCTGCCCACCCGCGAGAGCAGGCTCGACAGCACGAAAAACGTGAACGACGGCACCGCCCAGGCCCATCCACCCAGCCCAATCACCGACGCGGCCAGCAACGCCCCGGCTATCGCCCCCGGCCCATCCAGAAAACGAAGCCGGTATGTGATCAACCCGAAAACCAACCCCGCCGCCACCGCGATGAGAAGCACGAGCCGATTTTCTGGCTTTTCATCGAAAAAAACCAGCACGATCAGGGCTGCCAGGATAATGAAAAAATTATCCCACCCCCGCCGTCCCAGCGCCTCGACCGCTGTGGTAACTGCCGCCACGATGATGGCGGCTGCGACAACTTCGCTCCCATTCCAGTCGATCTGCCCTTCGCTTCGAAACCACATCAGCGCAGCCAGGCTTAACAACAAGGCTGAGATGAAGAAAGCGGCGCTGCCGGTCCAGGTTTTAACAGTACGTCCCGTTCGCCGAATGGGACCGGAGGGAGGCGAGTCCCGTTTACCTTCGGTCAGTCGCTTCGCTCGTGTGGCGAACGGGACGTACTTTCCAAAGCGCGTCCCCACAACCGAGGCCAGCGGATCGGAAAAGGCGAGGATTAGAAAGGCCAGTTGCAGCGCAAACACCCGCCCCGGATCCATCGACCAGCCGATGAAGAGCGCCGGCAACAACGCCAGCGGAAACGTCACCGTCCCTAAACTCCGCCTTTCCGTGCCGTGGATCCCCCGGAACCAACCCTGCCGCAACGTCACGTAGTTGACGACCACGAAGATGACGGCGAGGACGTAGACCAGATCGGGCCGTGCGAAGAGATACGGCGTGATCGCCACGAAGATGCCGACGCCCGCATGCACCACGCGTCGCGAGCTTTCCGCCGAGAGGCCTCCCCAGATCCGCAACGCCTCGCCCACGCCGACGAGAGCCATCAAACCGATAGCAGCGAAGGCGAAGGCCGCGAGGTCGGGGCGGAGGGTTTCCAATAGATCGATGCCGCCCTTACAGCTTCACCCGCAGCGAGGCCACCGGCTGCACCTCGCCCGGGGCGCCCTGGCTCATCTGGACGCTGGCCTGGAGGCGGTTGTTGTGCACCTTCGCAAAAATAGCCGCATCGACGGCGGCGATGAGGTGGTTGATGACGAAAAACATCGACAGGCGCGAGGCGCGGCGCAGGTAGTCGTTGGCCTGTCCGTGGTCGTCGGCATAGCGGAAAAACGTATCCGTCACGTTGGGCTTGCTGCCGTCTGAGGCGGTCATCTCCGGGTCGATAGACTGGATGAAGTTGCCCTGCTCGTCGATCCAGGTGATGTTGCCCTGGTCATCGACGAGGTAGCTGTAATCGGCCCAGCCAGGGGCGAATTGAAAATACTTGCCGACGAGTTCGTAATACTGCTGCTCGCCGAAAAACGGCAGCTTGTGCGAGAACGACGCGCCCGTCTCCGGATGATAGACGTTGTCTTCGACGGCGCGGATCTCGTTGAAAAGACCCCGCACGAGCACCCGTTCCGCATCGGTCCAGCCATCGGGATTCTGGAAATCGATCCCCCGAATCTGATCGGTGATGTTGATGGGCGAAGCAGAGATGGGCGTCGGGAATTCGGTTTCGAGATAGACGATGTAATCGTTGAGCCACATCGCATAGCGCAGCGGGCTCCAGAGATCGTGCGCAAACACCTGATAGGCATCACGCCCGTCCACGCCTTTGTTGTGCCACGAGGAATAGCCCGCGATGAGCGCCACCTCGGCGCCGAGAGCCACGGCGCCTTTCACCCACTGCCGGTTATAGGCCTGCCCCAACCCCGGCACCACCGCCGAAAGCCCGAAGGCCAGCGGTACGATCCGCTTGCCGCCGGCAACGGTCTCGGCCTGAAGCAGGGCGCCGTCGTGTTGTCCGTAGAGCATCGTTGCGCGGAGGCTCGTGGCGGTGTAGGTCGCCTGCTCCGGCTTTTTCTTCTTGTCTTTGTCGTCGTCGCCCCCGGCATACACCGGGCCGGCGAGCACGGCCAACACCATCAGCGCCGGCATCAGGCGCCATCGCTTCACAAAAAGGCACATCATGGCTATAAGGTAAAATCAGGTGATGCACGCAAATTCCCCCTTCGAAGGGGGACAGCGACCAGCAAACGTATGTGCAGCCGGGCGCAGGGGGATGTTGGCGCGGCTTGCCGAAAACCTCTCATCAGATCGCGCGAACATCCCCCGCCCCTCCTCCGTCGGGGCACCCCCTTCAAAGGGGGAATTTTGTGTGGCGGCCTTCACCACGCTATGTGCAAGCCCTCACCGTGTCGCTACCGTATTGCCAAGGTAGGGCTTGATGAGGCGTTCGAAAAAGGCATAATTGCCGGCGCCGATGATATACCGGCGCAGGTAGCCTTCGCGGTCGATGACGTAGGAGATGGGCCGCCCCGTCGCCAGCGTCCGGGCGTAGGGCTGCGGCAACACGCCGATGTCGAAAAAGCCGGAGACGGTATGCTGCGGGAGCAAATCCGAATACCCCAGCAACTGCTCCCGCGTCTCGTCCGAGATCGTCACGACCACGAGGCCGTCGTCGTCATAGTTTTGCTGAAGGCGGTCGAGGTCGGGCAACTCTTCGAGGCACGGCGCGCACCACGTGGCCCAGAAGTTGAGCAAGACGACCTTGCCTTCATATTCCGCCAGATCGTGCTCACTTTCATCGCTGACGAGACGAAACGGAAAGTTAGCCGCCGGCTCATCCAGCCCGCTGCTGACCTCCCTGTCGGGGTTGGGCACGAACGTCATGGCCAGCAAAAAGCCGGAAAAAATGACCAGCAACCCGGAAAGCCCGACGGCAGCCCATTGCACGCCGCCCTGCGGCAGAGGCTTCTCATTCTCCCGCACGACGAAGTAGATGAACCCGATCCCCAGGCCGATCATGAAAACCGCCAGGATGGCTATCAGCGTCATGTTCATGGTCTTATCGGTTTTGTTTCGTGGTCCGTTGTACGCGCGCGTACAACGGACCACGAAACAATTACAAATCAAACCCAAAAAGCACACCAAAGTGCCATTGGAATTCCGAGCCGTAGCGGACGGTGTCGCTGCCGTCGGGGGTGACGAAGCCTTCGTCCAGCAGGAAGTCGAATTCGTCGAGGCCGTAGGTGCCGCTGAAGAAGACGGCGGTAGGCAGCAGGTAGAACGAATTCAGCTTCATCCGGATCTCCGCGCCGACGTCTTTGCGCATCTCGCCGAAGCCGGGCCAGCCGCCATTCCAGGCCGCCGCCGCATCGACGTAAAAACGGGCGTAGATCTTGTCGATGTAGGCAAAGAGCACCTGTTTGCGCAGGTCAGGCACGAGCGGCACGTGGTAGGCCGCCTGGAACCAGAGCGTCTCGTTGCCGCCGAGGGCGTAGAACGGATACCCCCGCGCCCCGATCAGCCCACCGACGTAGTCGTTGTAAAAATCATCGACGGTCTCGCCGAGGATGCCCGATGCCCGGAGGCGGAAGTTGAGACCGTGCGCCCCCCCCCGCATCGTGCCGGGCAGCTTCATGCCGAAACGCGAATCGAACGTCAGACGATGAATCCGCGCCCGCTCGTAGACCGGCACCAGGAACCCGTTTTCGATGTTGAAGCTGTCGAGCAAGCGGCCTCGTTCGTTTTCATAGCTGAGGTCGAAGCGCAGGCCCACGGGCAACACGTCGGTGTCTCGATACGGCGCACCGGCTTCGAAGTACGCCTTCGCCGTAAAAGCCCGCCCGATGAAATACCGCGACGACGATTCGGGGATCGTCTGCCTGTTCTCTTTCGAGAAGAACTGCTCCGTCGCCACGCGGTACGGGCTGTAGCGATAGCCGAGTTCCAACAAAAGATTGTGGTTGACTTTGCTGCGAGCGTAGATGTCGGCTTCCCAGAGCGTGTAGGTCAGGTCGGTCAGCGTCGTGTCCGGGAAGCAGGCGGTGCAGGGGAATTCTTCGATAGACAGCCCGTTATCGACCCGGCGGCGTATGTTGAAGAGTTCGATGGAGAACTGCGGCGACCAGCGCTCCGGAATCACGCCGAAGCCTTTTTTGTATTCGAACAGCAAAAACGCGTCGCGCTCCAGCTTGAGCAGGCGCGAGGGCGAGAAAAAGTCGGTAAACGAGTCGGCGCCCTGCGAGCCGGGGCCGATGAGCAAGCCGCCCAGGAGCGTCATCCCCTCTAAAATCTCCCGCGACGACACGTACGTGCCTACCTTGAAGTTGCGTGCCAGCGTCTCGGCGCGCGAGCGGTCGGGCAGGCGCGCATCGAGCGTCGAGCGACGGCGCGAGACGTACTGATCGAGGCGAACGACGGGGAAAAAGCTGAAGCCGGTGAATTTAGGGCTGTATTTCTGAACTTCGAGCGGTTCGGTTTCTTCTTCCGGCGTGCCCGTGGCGCCGTTGGTGCGTTTGACGCGCAACGGAATGCTGCCCTCGCTGCGGACGGTCGTGATAGCCTCGCCTTCGAGCGGGCGCAGGTCAGCGTCGTCGAAGCGGTTGAGGTCGGCCCACGATTCGTCGGCAACGGCCAGGTTGGCTTGTTTTTGGGTGACTGAGGGCGGCGTGTAGACCGCGACGCGGGCTTCCTGCGGCACCGCCGTCGCCGCGTCGAGCACAGCGATCTTGTAGCCGTCCCACTGATAATGGGCGTAGGCGATAGCGCCGTCTGGGCTCACCGACGGCATGAACGCGCCGCCGAGGACGTTGGTCAGGCGTTCGGGCGCGGCATCCTCGCCATCGACCGGCATTTTGTACAGGTTGTAAATGCCCGACGCATCAGACGAGAAATACAGCGCCGTCCCGTCCGGCTCGAAGGCAGGCGAGCGTTCGTCGGCCTCGGTGGCGTGGACTTTTTCCAACTTTTCGCTGTCGGGGCGGACGCGCCAGAGGTCGCGGCCATGCGTTTCGGGTGCCAGCTTTGCAAAGTAGATCCATTCCCCCGACGGATGCCAGGCCGGATCGGTCACCTGCGTACCGTCTTGATAGCCGGTCAGCCGCGTCACATTTCCAGAGGCCGGATCGAGCGTGAAGAGGTTGGTGGTGCCGTCGTTCTGGCCGACGAAAGCGATCCGAGAGCCGTCCGGCGCGTAGGCCGGCAACGTGGCCCGCTGATCGTGCGTCAGGCGTTTTGTTTTTTTCGTCTCCAGGTCGATTTCGTAGAGATCGGCGTAGAGATAGCCGCGTTTAGTGGTCTTGCGGCGGGCGTAGACAAGCGCTTTGCCGTCAGGCCGCCACGTCACCATGCCGCCGACGCCCGACTTCAGCCGGTGCCCCATGGCACAGGTGTGCGTGCGGATCGCCTCGTGCAAGCCCTCGACCTCGTAGGCCGCCACATCGCCCGACGTCAGATCGCGCACGTAGAGGCTCATCTGGTTGAAATGCTTGCCCCGGTTCGAGACATACGCCAGCTTCGACGCATCGGGCGAGAACACCGGATAGAAGTTGCTGAAGCCCTCCTCCTCCACCAGATTGCCTTCGACGAGGTTGGCGCGGATGGCTTCGGTGCGGGTCTGATATTCGCGGCGCATGGTGTTCATCCAGCCGCTGTAAACTTCCTCAGCCGGCACGTCGAGCGCATCGCCGATGGCCCGCTCGACGTTCCAGTTGCGCCACTTACCCAGCGACCGGCTGACATCGCGCAACGCATCTTCGCCGTAGGTGTTGGCGAGGTAATGCGTAAAGGCAAACCCATGATTATAAACACCTTCGCGCATCAGGCTCGACTTCGAGTAGAAGCTGCCCATCTCGACGAGCGAGAGTTCTTCGCCCGCTAAAACGCGTGTGCGCAGCATCATGTCGCGGTGGGTGTCCCAGCGGTCGTAATCGAGCCAGGCGCGCTGGTACTGGGCCGTGCCCTCGGCCAGCCACGCCGGGTTGTTGAGCGTGGGGATGGGATAGCTGACGATGACGTTCGGGTAGCCGTAGAGCACGTCGGGCCGGCGGACGTCTTCGTAATCGAGCAGTTGAAAATAGAAAAACGGCAGGCTACGCCCGGATTTCATCGTCGCCTGCACCTGGATGATGTGCGTGAACTCGTGCGTGATGACGTTGCGCAGCCAGTTATGATCGCCCCGGAGCGACGAACTCAGCGCCGGCGCCCAGATCTCGATCTTGTTATCGAAGAAATACGCCGCGCCGTTGGAATAGTCTTCGTAATCTTTGAGGATAATACTGACGCGCGAGTTCGGCTCGTACCCGTAAAGCCCCGTGATCGGCCCGTACACATCTTCAGCAATCCGGGCGACGACCTGCGCCGTGCGGCTGCTGCCCTGCCCCTCGGCATCGGCGTGAAAAACAACGTTGAAATGCTCTGTTTCGATGGTATACCAGTCGAGCGTCGGACGGGCGAAGTCGTAGAAAGCCGGCGAAACCTGAGCCTGCACCGGCAGCACCAGTAGGCTTAGCAGAATGACGAGTGTCGAATGACGAATGTCGAACTTCGAGTAATTCATCTGATTATCGCCATTTTGATGAGTTTCGTGGCGGTTTGGCCGTTGGCGCCGGTGGCGGTGATGCGGGCGTAGTAGAGGCCGCTCTCGGCGCCGGTCTGCCACAGATGCTCGGCGGGCGTGCCTCCTCGTAGATCCAACGCCACCTCGTCGATCAGGCTCCCGGCGGTATCGATGATGGTGATGCGGACGGAGGCGTCCTGGGTGGTCATGCACCGGAGGAACGTCTGCCCTTCGCGGATCGGGTTGGGCCAGTTGTAGGTCTCTGCCTCGACGATCAAACCCGCCGCCTGCGGCGTAGGTTGCGGATCCGGTTCATCCGCTAAAACAGCAAAATTTTGGTTCTGCGCATCGCCGAAAAGCTGCCCCCACCAGATAGCGCCGAGGTTGTCGAGCTGCCACGCATGCACAGTCCCTAATGTCGATACCGCGAAGAGTTTTTTGTTTTGCAATAACGGCGTTGCCCGCACACGCGCGCCGACGGCCAGTGGAAAGCCGCTCACGAGCGCACCGTCGCGCCCGGTGTCGTAGGCGTAGATCTCGCCGCTGGTCGTCGCCACGAGCACCGACCAGCCACCGCTATCGGTCAGTTCGGCAACGAGCGGTTGTGTTACGGAGGGCGCCGTCAGGGCTATCGGGAAGCCGCTTATAAGCGCGCCGTTCTGCGAGAATGCCACCAGATTCTCGCCGTACGTCGTCAGCACGTCGAGCAGCCCGTCGTCGTCCAGATCCACCAAAACGGGCCAATCCGAGAGGATCCCCAACGAATCACTCTCAACGGGGACGCGCTCGCCTACGTCGATGCGTTCGATGGTCTCGTCGGCACGAAGAAAGAACAATTCTCTGTTTTGGAGGGCGGGCACGACGCCCACGAAGCCGCTCTTATCGGCCCCGAACGTGGCCTGGCCGATCCGTACAGCCTCCGGAAACGTATACGGCCAGACCACCGATCCATCGACAAAACGAGCCTGATCCTGCCCCGCTATGATGACCTGATTCGACGGCGTCACGGCTATCGACGAGGCGTGGGCCACATCCGTCGCGATCACTTCCATCCTCGCTGAAAAGGGAAACTCGGGCAGACGAGCCAGGAGAGGGTCGAACCCATCGCTCCAGATCGAATATTCTATATCCTGATTGCCTTCGCGCACGAGCACCACAGGAGATGCAGGCACCTTGCCCTCCAGTTCGGGCGGCAATTCGAGGCTCTGCGAAACGGGGCTGGGCGATTCATTTATGATAGGAATGCGGAGGATATCTGGAGGCGCAAACCTTCCATAGAAAAAAGCCTGTCCCGCACTGGTCAGGAAAGGCCTCGATAATCCGTCGTGATACAAACGATCGACCGCTCCCGTCTCTACAGTGATACCCGCAAGGCGACGAATAGCCGTTTTAGGGCCGGAGTCGAGCGCCAACATTTCCGTCGTATTGCCGGCTTCAGGCACGAAAAAGACCGATCCATCATTTGAATAAACCCCCGGGACATCTACCCCCGATGGCGGCGTCATCGGCGCAATGCCGCCTTCGGCCTCACGGCGGTAGACGAACGTCATCTCGGTACCCGGCGCTGAAAAGTCTTCGAGGACGATGAAGCTGGCGCCGCCTTCGTTGGTGTTGCTGTTGGGAACGGTGTCGGGGCCGAGGCGATTTTTGTAGAGCCGGATCTCCTGATTCGTGGCCGTGATGACGCGCACCGGGTTGTCCAGCCAGAAAAAGTCGAACGGGGCGCCGAGGCTGTTGTCGGTGCCGAGATCCTGGGCCGAGTCGGCTTCTTCGAGATCGACGGCGCGGCGTTCAGGATCGGCATTGACGCCGCCGGTTTCGAGGTTTTCGGCCAGGACCCGCTCGTCGATGTGCCAGATGAGGACGCCGCCTTCATACTGAATGTCGTCGGCGTCGATGCCGGGCAGGGCGAAGTCATAATTATCGACCCCGACGACCACGCCGCCGGTGAAGCCTTCGACGCCGAAGCGGCTGAAGTCGTCGGTGATCATCGGCACATTCTGCTCGACGATCTGGCCGTTCTGCCACACGCGCAGCACCAGCCCGTCGCCTTCGGGATCGCGGTTGCGGTTTTCGACCAGGAAATATTCCGCCGACGAGATGGACGCGCGCGCGGCCTGCGTGCCGCCGCTGAGCCCGGCGGCTTGCAGCGCCACGGTTTGCGGCCCGTCGCCTGTGAGATCGAGCGGCGTCAGCCAGCCGAGATAATATTTGGTCCAGGCGTTGGGTTCGGGCGCAAAAAGGCCGCTGTAGGCGAAGATACCGAGCGGATCCATCAACCCGAACGGCCCGATGGCCGACTCGCCCGTCTCGGTATTGAACAGATCGGGCACGCCGAGATAGTTAAAAAAGCTGGCCGCCAGCAACCCGTTGATCGACAATTCGAGCAAGATCGGCACGTCGTCGACGAAGTTGAAGCCGGGGCGGCTTTCGGTGCGTGGCATGAGCAGCGTCTGCCGCACCGGGAACCCGTTGAAAGAAATCGACCTGCCGTCGAGCCGTCTCAATTCGCGTTCGCTGAACGAGATCGACGGCAGATCGAACGGCGTTTTGTCGAGCACCGTCCCCAACAACTCGATGTCGCGCCCGACGCCCGCGTGGAAAAGCACGAAGGCAGTGCGGTCGCGGTCGAAACCCGAAAGGTCGAAATCGCTGACCTGCGAGGCCGTCGTCCAGGCTTCTCGGATGAAGCTGACGAGCTTGACGCGCTCTTCGTCGCTGTCCGATTCGAAGCCGGTGGGGCTGTAGGCGCCCATCTCCTGCGAGACGCGCACGACCTCCGGCACGAGGTGGGTCGTCACCTGCGTCTGCCCGTCCGAGATTTTCGCAACGTAATCCTCCAAAAAGGCCAGATGCGCCTCGAAATACGCCGCATCGTGCGGCAGCGGATCGATCAACGGTTGCAGTTCTTCGGGGAAAAGCTGGCCGTCGAAGGTGCCGTCGCCAGTGGTAAACCGCGTCGTATCCGGCTGAAACTCGACGCGCAAAGCCACGACGTCGTAATGCGCCGCCGCCGGTCTCTGAAGCTGCGCGGAGGCGGTGGTGGAGAACGCCAGCGCCAGGAGGAAGACAGCGAGAGGGAGAAAGGAGGACTTTGAATTACGAATGTCGAATGTCGAATGTCGAATGCAAAATGATCTCGATATTCCTTCTACATTCGACATTCGACATTCGCTATTCGACATTCCCCAAAATCTCCCTAAAAAGATCAAGCCGCCCAAGACACGGTCGAGGGAACGCTTACCGGGCACGAACCGCTTGCCTTTGTACATCCCTTTCGAGCGTGTCTTGGACGACTTTTTTAAAATTCGTGAACGAATTTTAAAATCTTACTTGGCGAAGTTGAGCAGGAGCGAGAACCGCATCGTGTTGGCCAGCGGGTGGTTCTCTTCCAGCGCGTAGACGTACGAGAAGTCGACGCCCACGATGTTGTAGCGGATGCCCGCGCCGAAGGTCAGGAACTGGCGGTCGCCGTTGTAGGGGTTTTCGTAGAAATACCCGGCGCGCACGGCGAAGAGGTTGTTGTACCAGTATTCGAAGCCCGTCGAGATGATCAACTGCTCGAAGGCGCTGAGCGATTCGAACTCGGCATCGTCGTCATTGAGCGCGTTCGAACGCACTTCGATGGGCGACCACGCCGAGAAAATCGCTTTGTAGAACGGATCCGACTCGAAATTGGTGATGCAGACCTGCTGTTCGCCTTCGCCTTCGCACGACTCGGTGGCGCGCTGCCGGATGAGCATCTTGCTGAAATCGTTGACGAAGGTGATTTTGTTGAATTCGTCGAATTCCAGCGTGAAGGCGTGGCCGAAGCGAAGGTTGGTCGGGATCGGATCGCTCTGTTCGCTATCCGAATACTGGATTTTCGGCCCCATGTTGGCGAGGTTGAAGCCGAAGCTGTACTGCCCCGTGGTGCCGCCGAGGCCGAAGGGCGACGTCTTGTAGAGCGCCGCGACGTCGAAGCCCGCCGAGACGCCGGGGTTGGTGTCCTGCGCGCCCACTTCGACGCTGGCGAGGCTCGAATAGATCAGGCGCAGGCCCGTGCCCACAGACAGGTTTTTGCCCACCTTGAAGCCGTACGACACACCGGCAGCGAGGTCGTACGACTTGAACTCTCCCAGGAGGTTGTTCTGCGCGTCGCGGTATTCGTGCTCACCCAGGAACAGATACGTCAGGTGCGCGCCGAGCGTCCCCCAGCCTTTGATGTGGTGTTTGAAGACCAGATACTCGTAAAAGAGCCCGGCATTGAATTCGGGCAGCCAGTTCGAGTGCGTCAGCGCCGCTTCGGTGCCCACCTGATCAGCGAGGCCGGCAGGATTCCAGAAGATGGCGTTGGCGTTGTCAGCCAGAGCTACGCCGGCGTTGCCCATGCCGGCAGCGCGGCTGTCGGGCTCGATCATCAAGAAGACGACGGCAGCCCCGCCGATCTGGGCCTGGGCCTGTTGCGCCACGCTCAGCGTCAGAGCCGCCATCATAATGAAGGCGAGAATCAGCGCGCGCGGGGCGCGTTTGGCGAGATGGAGGTTGAAAAAGGCTCGGTTCATGACGGTTTCCCCGGTAAGGTTAGCAGTCTCCTCTAAGATAGGTATATGCGACCCAGTCATAGAAGCTTACTCTATTGAGTTTGAGTGATTTCGGTTAACGAACAATGGCCAGCTTTTCTATCGCCTCAGACACCTGACGTTCACCGTCGGCGCCTTCGGTTTCGACCCGTACTTTATACAGATACACGCCCGGCACCAGGCGGTCGAAGTCGTCGTCGGTGCCGTCCCAGACGATCTGCATCGGACCGCCGGGTAGGATTTCATCGTGTTCTATCGTACGTATCGGCCGGCCGGCCAAGGAGTAAATCCGAATCTGAACCTGCACCGGTGTCCCTACCGGCTGGTTGTGTTCGAAGACGAAACGCGTAGGCCCCGTCGTAGGATTCGGATAGTTGAAAACGTTGCGGACGACGAGCGCCTCGGCCTCGGAGACAACGAAGTCGAGTTTAGCTGCGCTCGAATTGTTGAGCACGTCCCAGGCGCGCACCGACAGCGTGTGCGGCCCCGGCGCGAGGTCTTCTTCAAACTCGAAGTTGACCACGCCTCGCTGAAACGAGTTTTCCTCGCTTTCATAGAGATCGCCGATGTCGAACGCGTTTTGCTCGTCGTCGTCGAGCACGAGCAACATCTCGTGGCCCACCCCGGCGCCGACGGTGTTGATGCCGCTGTCGTCAAAGAGTTTGACGATCAGTTGCGGATTCGGCGGCGTCAGCCCCCCATCGACGAACGTCTCGTCGTTGAGGAAGAGTTCGATTTCCGGCCCGTCGGCGTCGTCGGGCGGATTGGCCGCCGTGCCGCCGACGATGAGGTTTTCGGTAAAGCCCTGCGCGTGCAACTCCGACGAGAAAGCATAAACCGTGATGCGCCCCGGCTTGTTGCTGTACGAGATATCCTTCGGCACGACGAACGTCGCCGCAAAACGCCCGTCGGTGGCGTTGAGTTTGCCGCGCCAGATCAGGTCTTCTCGCACGCTGTAATACGACCGGGGCATGAACCGGAAGATCTCTTCCGGGATCGACACCTGCCGCTTCGCATCGAGAATGGTCACGTTGACGACGCCGTTGAAATTCGGATTGAACGTCCCGTCGGGGGATTGGATCTCGCCGGAGACCGTCACGCGTTCGAGCGCGCGCAGCGGCGCGGTCTGCTCGCTCACCTGCGTCTCGTTGACGTTCGTGACGACGGCTTTGTGCGAGGCCACACCCAGGCGCATCGTCGGATCGCCCAGGAGGCTGAATTTGCGGTTGTTGCCTTCGAGGCCGGCGCCCCGGTTCTTGGTCTCGCGCAGCACGTCGCCGAGGCGGCGCGGCAGGCCGGCTTCGTCTTTTTCGAAGAGTTCGCCGTTGAGCACCACGTTGAGGCCCACGTTGAGCGTGTTGGTGCTGATGCCCGTCGTGTAGACCGTCCGCACCGTCGTCAGCAGCGCGATGGCGCCGCCTTCGGGGTTGCGCAGGAGTTCTTCGGCGCCGCTCTGCTCGTTGGTCAGATCCCATCGCCCGAACGAACAGGTGGCCGTGATAAAGATGGGCAGCGTGTCGTAGTTCTGAATCTCCCGGGCGTCCTCGATATTGAAAAGGTCTTCCTGCGCCAGCCCCTCCTCGCCGCCGTGGCCGCTGTAGTTGACCACGAGCACGCCGTCTCGGATGGCCGAGAGGATGTCTTGCCGGGCGCCGGGCACACGCCAGCCGTTGCGAAATTCGCGCGTGTAGGAGATGGCATAAATCTTCTTCTGATCGATCTCCGGCGCTTCCTCCTCGACGAGCTCGGCCACCACGTCGGTATTCTGGGTGTGGAGGTCGCGGTCGTTCTGGACGCCGGCCAGCCCGGTGGGGCCGTCGTCGGCCAGGAAGAGATAGCGCGTGCGCCAGGGGCCGTAGGTTTCGGGACTTTCGTAATGTTTGATCTTATCGAGGACGACGCGCGCCTCCTCTTCCGTCTGCACCGTCAACCGCCCGATGCCGATGTCTACGCGTTCATTCTTATGGCTGTCACCGCCGAGGAAGGTGGTGCGGGTATAAGGCCAGACGCCCTCATCGTTGTCGAGCAGGCCGAAGTAATCGTCCGAGGTGTAGGATAATTCGGGATCCCAGGACTCTTCGGTTGCGAACGGCGGGATCCAGTTGGGGAATTCTGGCGTCTCGCCGATTTCGCGGAAGTTGTAATGTCCATCACCGAAGAACAGCACGTAGCGAAGCATCTGCGCTTCGGTAGGCGCGCGGTCGTAGATAAATTTGAGATAGTCTCGGATGCCGCGAATGTCCACCAGGCCGCCGGAGAATTCGTTATAGATCTCCTGCACATCGACCACCTCGACGGTCATGCCTTCCTGCCGCCGCCGGTCGGCCAGTTCGTCGGCAAACGGGCGAAAAATGGCGGGCGTGACGATGACGAAAGTGGGGAAATTCTGAATGCCGTGGAGGTTTTGGAGCGTCACGCGGCAGCCGGTCTCCGCCGGGCACGCCTCTTCGGCATTCAACGCACGGACGGCACTGCCGGTAAAGGCAATCAACTCACGCGGCTGCTCCGGATCGGTCACGGCCACCTGCACGCGGAACGTGCCGCCGGTCTGCACGCCGAGGCGCCGGTACGCGCCCGGCTCGGTCACATCCCACACCTGCGGCTCGCTGCCGAAGCCGGTCAGTTGCATCTCGAACTGCCCGGTCTGCCCGATGGGCGTGTGAAAACGCAGCCAGCCGTTCTCGGCCTCAAGCGCCTTCGGGTAAAACACCCGCGCCCAGTCGAGCGCCGCCTTCGGGCTGACGGAGATGTTTTCGAGTTCCATCTCCAGGTTGACGGCCTGCCGCGCGCTCACAGCCTGCTCGAACGTCACGATGCCGGAGCGCGCCACGGTGTTGGTCGGACGGTTGCTCACGCCGCCGAAGTTGGCCGTTTCGAGCACCGTGCCGCCCGATTTGAAAAAGACCGAAGCCGCCGGGTTAGACTGGATGGCCGCACGCGTCCGGTATGTGACGGTGCCGCTTTCGAGGCCCGGCAGCGCCTCGTTTTGGAGGATCGGCAGCGTGCCGCCGAGCGCGATCAGGTTGCTGACCCACGTGTGGCCGGTGCCGCCGGCTTCGCGCGCCCAGAGAAACTCGTCCATATCCACAAAATGACGCCCCACCACCTGCGTCATCGGCGTGGCATCGCCAAAGTTGGGAAAACTCTCCTGCTCCAACCCCACGCCCTCGGCATCGTCGATCTTGATGAAATAGTAATTCTCGTTCGAGAAAGGATGCACGTAGTGCTCCCAGTGCCGGATGATGTTGCCCTGGTCGTCGCGCAGCGGCTCGTCAAACCGATCGCGCTGAATCACCGACTCCCAGCCCGACAGACCGGCAGCGTAGAACCAGATGGCATCGCCTTCATCGAACGAGCCGTCGCCGCCGCCCTGGACGAAGACTTGATTTTCGGCCAGATCAGCCAGGCGCGGCGCGCTGTTGAGCGCCGGCAGCGGCGCCCCGCCGTTGCCGTAAACTTTCACCGTGTTCGGGTCGATGCTGCCCGGCGAGAGGTCGAAACCCGGCAGGCTCGTCAAAAACGCCCGGTCGATGCGATAGACGCCGGCTTCGCGGATGGCAAGTTTGAAGACGACGCCGTCGGCCAGGACGCTTTGCGAGACGTCGAGGTGCGGGTTGTCTGAGGCCGCGCGGAGAGCGGTTTGCGCCAGCGTCTGCCCGGCGCTCCGCTCGGCATAATCCACCGCAACGACCATGCGGCGATAGCGCCGGAGCGTGCCCTGCGTGTCGTCGTAGGTGACGAGGCGGGTGCGGAGCGTCGCGGCGGGCCGCTTGCGTTCGAGGCCCAGGCCCAGCACGCCGGCATTGCGTTGCTTCAGGGCCCCCACGAGTTCCTCCGTGTCGTCAGCCGCCGGCAGGCGCACCTCGTCGTAGTCGGAGGCCAGCACCCGCACCCTCGGCAGGGCCAGCGAAGGCAGATGCACCGTCTCGGACAGTTCGAAGAGCCCGCCGCGCGAGACCGCCAGCGCCGCGTTTTCGTCCAACACCTCGGCCTGGGCCGAGTCGAGCGCTGCCCGGAGCGTACGCGGCCACGACGCCGTCATCTCGAAGACGACGCCGTCGGCGCGCTCTTCGAGCAGACGGAGCTGAACGCCCTGGGCGTGCGCGGCAACCGCCCCGCCCAGAACTACCACAGCGGCAAACACCCATCGAAGCATCGGACTCAACAAACGACGCATGAAGCACTCGGCTTTGATCGACAGACATCGTGATATCAGTTCTCTTTGAAGAACTGATAAGAAAAATCCCACACCGTGCCCTAATACACCCTGAACGCGCGGAATAGCTAAACGACAGCCATAACGCGCAGCGCCGGGCGTGGCACTGTGTCACGACGAGAGGGAAGGTCGGCCCTGTTACGGATGCCTGGTAGAAACCGAGCAGGCGGAGGCTTCAGTGCCGCTCGCAGGCAAGCAGGATGATCGTCGCTCGTAACAGTTTCTGCTATAGGCCGAGGTAGACTGGCAAATGGAAAGGTATCGAAAAACTACGGCGTGTTGCTGATTCCGGCAAGGTCAAACCGAAGCCCCTGAAGAATCGCACGTAGCTAGTTGGTTAGAACGTCGCCTGCGCGTTTGGGGTTCCGCCGGAGGGCTTATCGGTAGCCCAGGCCGTTGCGTTTGTCTTCGGCCTTGAGTTGGTCGCGGGCAATGAGTTCTTTGATGCTGTTGAGTTTGTCGAGCGAATCGGAGATCCGAAGGCTCGCCTCTTCGATGTCGCGGATGGGTTTGACGAGGTCTTCGTCGAGTTCCATCATGCGCGAGAGTTCGAGCAAAAGCTGGGCATTACCGGAGATAATAGCCAGCGGGTTGTTGATTTCATGCTTGACGTTCGCCACGGTCATACGCAGCGAATCGATAAGCTTTTTCTGATCCTGGCGCCGGGCCTGCTCAGCGGCTTGCAGCGTCACCTCGTAGCGGTGCATGGCTTCGCGCAGCCGCGCCGGCAGGGCTTCCAGATGCCGCTGATCCAACTCTTTACGCATGCAATCGCTGGCGCCGGCTTTCATGGCCGAGACCGCCACGTCTTCATGCCCGTACTGCGTCAAGACGATCACCGGCAACAGCACGGCCACCTCCCTGAGCATCTCGAAAAAGCCGAAACAATCGCCGTCGGGCAGTTCATGATTGACCAGCACCACTTCCACCTCAAGCTCGCCCAGGAGCCTGCGCGCTTCGGCAATCGTACGCGCCCGGTGGACGTCCATCGGCGGCGTCTCCTGTTGGAGGACCTGTTCAATCATCAGGGCATCGGCATCCTGGTCTTCGACGAGCAACAGCCTGTAGACTGGGGCAGTCGACCTCCATGGCGAGATCGTCTTGGTATGATTTTGATGCATAGCCGCGAGAGGTAGGCTTCAAATGGAGCGCGGTGTCATTATGTCTCAAGCATCTCATCCAACCCTACAACGACACCCTCCCACACTGGCTCGTCTTGCGGAAGGCAGGGCTACGACGCTCGGCGACAGATTCCTTGGGGGGGTCCCATCGCATTCTGTTATACACGTATCGGCTTAAATGTACGTAAACCTAAGCAAAAGAGTAACCTTTAGATTTTGGATCGGGGATCCAAAATCTAAAATAGTTCATCCAAAGGCCGGGGATTCGCCGCCGCGATGCCGCGTTCGGTCTGTTCGAGGCTCGCCAGGGGTACGTCCGGGTCGTGTTCGAAGAAGAGGTGCCAGCCGCCGGCCAGCGCCTCGTCCAGAAAGGCCTTTTTTTCTTGAAGCGTCACCAGCGGGCGCACGTCGTAGGCCATGATCCAGGGGGCGCGCAGATGATGCGAGGTGGGCAGCAAATCGGCCACAAAAACGAGCGTCCCTTCCGGCCCGGTGATCTTGACCATCTGCTGCGCCTCGGTATGCCCGTTGACGAGCATCACCTCGATACCCGGAAACACCGCCCCCGCCCCGTCGATCCGGTTGATCTGGCCGGACGCCACCAGCGGCTCGATGTTTTCAGAAAGAAACGACGCCTTTTCGCGCTCATTCGGCTGCCGCGCCCAGTCGAGGTGGGTGTGCTGCACGTGATAGGTGGCATTGGGGAAGGCCGGCACGAGGCGGTCGCCCTGCCGGGTGGTGCTTCCGCCGGCATGGTCGAAGTGCAGATGCGTCAGGATCACGTCGGTGACGTCATCGGGGCTGAAACCCGCGTCGTTGAGCGAGGCGTGGAGGGTATGTTCGTCGTGATCGATGGCGAAGATATCCTGAAACTTCGCATCGTACTTATCGCCGACGCCGTTGTCGATGAGGATGAGGCGCCCGTCGTCTTCGAGCAGCAGGCAACGCATGTGGAGCGGGATGCGGTTGCGCTCATCCGGAGCGATGCGGCGTTGCCACAGCGGCTTGGGCACGATGCCGAACATGGCCCCGCCGTCGAGCCTGAAGCGTCCGGTTTCTATGGTGTAGAGCGTGTAGGGTCCGATCCTGGGCATGTATTCGGGATGCGAGATTGGGGATTCGGGATTCGGCTGAAAATAACATCATCGCAGGATTAGAACGGTCGAAATCGTGGCGAAAACGGCTTTTTCTCAGGATATCCTAACGATTCGAAAAATACCCGATCAGGACTGTCTGCAACCTGGATTCTGTAAGAAGCCCCGTAGGGGCGTCCTGTTTGTAGCTCCTCCGATTTCCTCTAAAAAAAGCTCCGTAGGAGCGTCCTGTAAAATTAACAGGTCGCCCCTACGGGCTCATCTTGAGGAGGAGTGGTTTTCTACAAACAGGTCGTCCCTACGGGACTTTATTACATTACAAGCTCCGGTTTCAATACAATCCGCCCCCTGCCATTCGCCATCTGATATCTGACATCGATCATCAGCAATCCGCCATCATTCCTCGTCGTCTGCGTCGAGGTCTTCCGGGGGGAAATCTTTGAAATGGCCGTTCGATTGGATTTTGCGGCGGAGTTCATCCATCCGCTCTACTTTGGGGATCAGGTTTTCGAAGTGCAGGATAAGGTAAGAAATGCGCTGGTTTTCCGTAGGCAATTCAAGGATTTCTTGTTTCTGCTGCGGCGTCAGGCCGGCATTGGGCGCGATGACGTACGACAAAAGGGACTGGTTCTCGTAAAGGCTGGGGCGGACGGTGCGGCCTGCCAATTCCAAAAGCCGCATGTGCTGCGTGATGACGCGCTCCTGGTTGTCTTGCCCGAGTGATTCAGCCGGTTCTTTGATCGTGTTGACGTCGGCAGTCAGGTAGGGTTCGTCGTCATAAACCTCGACCACCTTAAACCGCGTCTCGCCGCCGATCAAGAGGTCCATCCGGCCATCTTCGTAGCGTTCGAGCACGTGCGTGATGCGCGCCGTACAACCGACCTTGGCCATCGTCCCTTCATCAAAAAAAACAACGCCAAAGGGGCTGTTGGTAGCCAGGCACAATTCCGTCATTTTCTTATAACGCGGCTCGAAGATGTGCAGCGGTAATCGCTCTGCCGGATACAACACTAAGCCCAGCGGAAAGAGCGGTAATCGTTTAATGGTTGCCATGGGAGATCGATGCTGGAAATCACGGGCACAGCCTGGTACTCTACGTGCTATCGAATGACGTTAGCCAGATAGAGTTTCCCGTTCGACCTGCGGATGAGGGGCATCGCACACAAGTTACATTACTACGCCGAAGCCGCGCTCCGGCGTTTGAGCAGCCATAGACCGGCGGCACCGAGCGCCGTCAACAGCGCCATCCATAACGCGACATCCCAGCGGAGCAGAAGCAGCGCGCCGACACCGAACATCAAGCCGAAGAGCAACAAAACTGCCGCGCTTGTCCGCTGGAGATCGTGTTTGAGCGATTGGGCCGGGAGCAGGCCGGTCTGCGCCTGCTGCCGTTTCCAGCCCGGTCCGCCGGGCCGGACGGCGCGGTAGAAGCGGTTCAAGGTCTCCTCGCTCTCCGGCGGCGTGAGCACCATCACCATCACCCAGACGACCGTCGTGATGGCGGTGATAACCATCAGGCGCACGCCGAAGTCGCTGATGGTCAGGACCGGGACGAGCGTGGTGAAGACGCCGACGAGGAAGCCGGCAGCCATCGCCGCGAACTCGGCCCAAGCGTTGATGCGCCACCAGAACCACCGCAGGATCAGCACGATGCCCGGCCCGGTGCCGATGGCGATCACCAGCCGGAAGACCCTGGCGATGTCTGTAGCGAAGAATGCCGCCACGGCGCCGAGGGCTGTGATGAGCACCGTCGCAATCCGCCCGGCGGCGACGAGTTGCTGCTGCGTGGCGTCCGGGCGGATAAAACGCCCGTAGAGGTCGTTCGTCAGATACGAAGCGCCCCAGTTGATGAGTGTCGAGACGGTGCTCATGAAGGCCGCCACGAGCGAGGCCACCACCAGCCCCAGGATACCCACCGGCAGAAAATCGAGCATCAACTTGGGATAGCCCAGGTCGCGGTCTTCGAGGTCGGGATAGAGCACGACGGCGGCCAGCGCCACCAGCACCCACGGCCAGGTGCGCACGACGTAATGCATGATGTTGAAAAACCACGCGGCTTTTTCTGCCTCGGCTTCGTCTTTCGAAGCGGCCAGCCGTTGGATGAACTCGCCGCCGCCGTCGGACCGCCGGAACGTCCACCATTGCACGAAGACGTAGGCAAAAAACGTCGAGGCCGAGATGCCGGCGAATGCGCTCCACCCGATGCTGAGCCAGTTATCAGCCCCAAATTCCAGGGGGATGAACGAGAGCACGTCGAACTCCGTAGCCGCCTGCGCCTGATCGACGAGCCCCCGCAAGCCGCCGATTTCATCGCTGCTGATGGCAAACCACGCCACCGCGATTGCCCCGAAAAGCGCCAGGAAAAACTGAAAAAAATCGGTCGTGACCACGCCCCAGAGGCCGGCGAAACCGGCGTAGAGCAAGACCAGCACCGACACGCCGATGACCGTTAGCAGCTTCGGATCCATGCCCCAGATGCGCTCGTCCGGCGCAAAGCCGAAGCCTTCCCAGATGCCGAGGGCGCCGACGACCTTCACCGCCGCCAGCATCACATATCCGATGCCGATACAGTTGATGGGCACGGCGAACAAGAACGCTTTGAAGCCGCGCAACACCGCCGCCGGCTTCCCCCCGTAACGCACCTCGATCAACTCGGCGTCGGTGACGATGGCGCTGCGACGCCACAGCCGGGCAAAAACATAGATGAGCACGACGTGCCCGATGCCGAAGGCCCACCACTCCCAGTTGCCGGCAATCCCCCGGTTGCCCACCACGTTGGCGATGTAAAGCGGGGTGTCGATGGAAAAGGTGGTGGCGGCCATCGAGGTGCCGGCCAGCCACCAGGGCAACGACCGCCCGGAGACGAAGAAGTCTTCCAACGACCCCGACGCCCGCCGCGACAGGTACACGCCCAGCGCCAGCGTAGCCGCCATGTAAATCAGCACAATCGCCCAATCGAGTGCTTGCATAGGGGAGGATATTTTTAACGATCAGCGGCATCCGGAAACGGTGTGCATCCTTTCCGGTTTACGTGGTAGTTCGTACTGCGTACTGCGTTTTTCGCCCCTACTACGCAGTACGCAATACGAACTACGCAACGTAACGACCCGGCGGCAAACAAAAAAGGGTGCTTCACTTCGATCCCATACGGATGCTACGCCCGCTGATGCTTCTGGCGGTGATGGTAGGCATGATGGCGCTTCCGCGTGGCGGCGTGGTGCAAAACGCCGCCGCGCAGTCGGTCTCGCAGACGATTGCCTTCGGCTCGGCAGACGACCCGCGCGAGCACATCCAACGACAGTGGTGGCGGCGCGATACCTATTTCCATGCGATGGGCGGCGTCTCGCTCATCGCCGCGCAGTGGCGTGGGGCCAGCAGCATGGCGCTCGATATGGTCACCCGCCCCGTCACGGCACACCTCCAGGGCACCGTGCGGGCCGGCGTTCTGGGCGAATATGGAGCGGATCTCGACGAACCCTACGACCTGCTGCGTCTCGTCCATTTTGCGCGCTACAATCCGCCGCGTAACCATGCCGTCCACGTGCGCGCCGGGCTCATCGACCGGATGCGTCTGGGCATCGGCCACACCGTGAACTTCTTCAAATCGTCGATGGCCTGGGACGAACGGACCGTCGGCGGCGAGTTCATCCGGCAGGGTCGTTCGCTCGAACTGGCCGGCTTCACCGATAACGTCCTCTTCGACGGCGTCGTCGGCGGGCGTGTGGCGGTGCGCCCGCTCTCCTGGAGCCAGGCGCTCTACACCCGGACGGCGCAGGTCGGCTTCAACTACGTCACCGACCGATCCGCCCGGCCGCCCGATGCGCCTCGTCTCGAAGCCTTCAACGTCGATCTTCAGTTCGACTTGTTCACCTCCGGCGGCGTCTTTTTTGCGCCCTATGCCAGCTATGCCTGGTATCCGGACTTCGGCGACGGCATCGCCTTTGGCGCCGATCTCTACAGCGACCGGTTTATCGATCTCCTGAGCTTTCGTTTTCGGCTCGGGATGTTTTATAACAGCCGGCGGTTCATCCCCGGCTTCGTCAGCGCCTTTTATACCGTCAACAATCCGTATGCCCGCATCATCCAATCAGGATCCAGCCTCGACGACCTCCAACCCGGCGACCTGGCCGGGGTGCCGCTCCAGAAGAGCAACGGCGCCAATGATCTCTTGACGGAACTCAAGCTGGTCATCTTCAACGGCTTCGAGATGTGGTATTACTTCCGGCACCACTTCGGCGCGCAACGGCTCAGCGAATTTCACCTGCGGCTCTTCCTGCGTTCCTCCGACAAACTGCGCATGGAGGTCGGCATCGACCGCAACGGCCTCGGCGGCTTTTTCACCATTTTTAATGATATGGACGACCAGAGCGCGCTGGTCTTCGGCACCGATTATCAACTTGCAGGCCCCATCTACCTCTACCTCCGCGCCCGCTACAGCTTCGAACGCATCGGCGACGACGACACCGCCGAACGCTACCTCGTGCAGCGACGGTTTGAGCCGTTTACCGGGGTGCGATTCCGATTTTAAAATCTTGTGGCCAAGATTTTAAAAATATTTGCTTAAGGAGTTTTTGATCGGGTGAGACGGCGGATGGTAAGGGCGGCTCCGATACTGAGGAACGACGGAATCCAGATCCATTTTATCTCGCTGATGAGCGTTTCGAGACCGCGTTCGCTGAAAAAACCGGCGGCGCCGATGGGCGAGACGCGGAGTGGGCGCCACGGGAAGAAATGCCGCGTGCCGTCGAAGGGCGCGAAGAACGCCACACCGAGGCCGCCGTCGGTAAAGGCATCGAGGACGCCGTGCGAGGCCGTGACCAGCGAAAAGTAGAGCACCAGCCCCCACCACGCTTTCGAAAAACGCGGCACGCTCCAGAAGGCCAGCACGACGACCGCCACCCCCACCACCACGGCAAACGGCAACGAGTGCGTCAGCCCCCGATGGCCGAGCATGTGGCCGTACGGGATACCGAAAGAAAAAGCCACCACATCGGCGTCCGGCAACATCGCGCAGACCGCCGAGAGAATCCAGAAACGCCAGGGCCACTGTCGCGCCGGATACCAGTGCCCCATCGCGACGGCAGAGACGGTGTGGGTGAAGATCGTGGGCAACGGAGTTGGTTCTTCGTTCTTTGTTCTTCGTGCTTCTTCTACGTTCCCTCAATGAAGCAACGTTACCCTCGATCTCAACCTATCGCACTTCATTCAATTCGAACACAAAACCCGGCAGCACATCCTCGCCGGATAGCGTCTCGTCAAACGATTCCACCACGCTTTGCTCACCATTTTCACGGTAGACGTACGCCTTCTCTTCCTCCGGATCAATCAGCCAGCCGAGACGGCATCCGTTGTCCATCCATTCCTGCATCTTCTTCTTCACCTCAGCCAACCGATCTGATGGCGAACGCAACTCGATAACGAAATCCGGGCAGAGCGGCAAAAACTTCTTTCGCTGCTCCGCACTGAGCGCGTTCCACCGTTCGATAGGAATCCAGGCGACTTTCGGCCCTCGCATCGAACTATCGGGCAGTACGAAACCGCCGTTCAAGAAAGCTATGCCGAGTCTGGATTCTTGATTCCACTGCTCCAACCTTGCAGCCAACTTTGCATTGATAATGCTGGTTTTCGCGCCAGCAATCCAGTCAAGAACCAGACTCCCGTCTCGATCACGCTCTACGTGGAGGATTTCATTGACGGCGCATAACCGTAGCAGATCATCATCCGTCAAATCGACTACGTCTGCTGTATTCAGAACGAGAGGTCCCATAAGTCACCACTCCCTTTTCATCCTCATACATCCCTGCAACCGCAGATGAACGCAGATGGGCGCAGATGAATCGCGTGAGGTGCTGCCCTATCCGCGCCCATCCGCGTCCATCTGCGGTTGCACTATTTGACCCCCACGCTCATCTCCATCATCCGTTCGATGGGTTGGAGCGCGCGCAGGCGGACGGCCTCGTCCATGAGGATTTCCGGTTGCTCGTGTTTGAGGCAGAGGTAGAGCTTCTCCAGCGTGTTCAGGCGCATGTGCGGGCACTGGCTGCAATTGCATCCACTCTCCGGCGGCGCCGGGATGAACGTCTTGTTCGGGCAATCCTTGCGCATCTGGTGGAGGATGCCCTCTTCCGTCGCCACGATGAACGCCGTGTGATCGCTCTCGCGGGCGAAACGGCGGATGTTGCTCGTCGAACCCACGAAATCGGCGTGGCGGAGGACGGCCTCTTCGCATTCGGGATGGGCCAGTACGAGCGCTTCGGGAAACTGCATTTTCAGCCGGATCAGCTTCTTCTCGCTGAACGTCTCGTGGACGATGCAGACGCCGTCCCAGACCACCATGTCGCGCCCGGTCTGTTTGATCATATACCGGCCCAGGTTGCGGTCCGGCGCGAAGATGATGGGCTGATCGTCGGGGATCTGCCGGATGAGATGCTCGGCGTTGGACGACGTGCAGATGATGTCGCTGAGCGCTTTGACCGCCGCTGTGCAGTTGATGTACGAGACGACGATGTGGTCCGGATGGCGCGCGCGGAAGGCGGCGAATTCATCTGCCGGGCACGAATCGGCCAGCGAGCAGCCGGCGTTGAGATCCGGCAGCAGCACCTTTTTGTGCGGGTTGAGAATCTTGGCTGTCTCCGCCATAAAATGCACCCCGGCGAAGACGATGATGTCGGCATCGGTGGCGGCGGCCTGCCGCGAGAGACCCAGCGAGTCGCCGATATAGTCGGCGATGTCCTGGATGTCGGGTTCCTGGTAATAATGGGCCAGGAGCACCGCGTTTTTCTGGCGCTTGAGGCGTTCGATCTCCTCGAACAGATCCAGCACCGGATCGATCTCTTCTTCGATAAACCCGACGACCGGGTCTAAAACGGCAAGTTCCGTCATGATGTCAACGTTTTTTATAATCGAACAGGATGGAGCGTCTTTCGACCCCATAGTGTACAAACTACACAACTACAAATTCCGTTCCTTTATAAAATTTTGTGCAGCAAAATTTTATAAGAGTAGCCCGTTTTCGATGTGCAGGACGCGGTCGGCGATTTCGGCCAGGGCCGGGTTGTGCGTGACGATGACGAAGGTCTGTTCGATGCTGTGGCTGAGGCGGAGGATCTCTTTGTGAAGCGCCTCGGCGGTTTTGATGTCGAGGTTGCCGGTGGGTTCGTCGGCCAGGACGAGGCCGGGCTCGTTCATCAGGGCGCGGGCGACGGCCACACGCTGCTGCTCGCCGCCTGAGAGTTCGCTGGGCCGATGGGTGGCGCGCTCTTCCAGGCCGAGTTGCTGCAACAAAGCCTCCGCGCGTGGGCGAGCCGCTTCGAGATCGACGCCCCGGATCAACGCAGGCATCGCCACGTTTTCGAGCGCCGTGAATTCGGGCAGCAGGTGATGAAACTGAAACACAAACCCCACCGACCGATTCCGAAAGGCGGCCAGTTCGTCGTCGTCTTTCTCGAAGATGTCGTGGCCTTCATAGCGGACGGTGCCTTTGTCGGGCCGGTCGAGCGCGCCGAGCAGGTGCAGCAGGGTGCTCTTGCCCGTTCCGCTCTCGCCCACGACGGCCACCACTTCGCCCCGCTGCACCGTAAACGACAACCCCCGCAAGACCTCCAGCCGCCCCCCCGTGCCGGTCGGATAGCTCTTCTTCAAATCCTTGACTTCGAGCAAAAGCGACATCGATTTTGGATTTTAGATTTTGGATTTTGACACGAGCCGAAGGCGACTGACGAAGTAATTGGTCTGAGACGGCACCATCATCTCAATCAAAAAAACCATAGCCTTTCTGACCGTTGCGGCCTTTTCGTTTGCTGAATTCGGTGGACATAAACAATCCAAAATCCAAAATCTAAAATCCAAAATCCCTAATCACGGGAGATTTCGTATTTGCTCATCTTGTTGTAGAGGTGCGAGCGTTGGATGCCGATGGCCTCGGCGGTGCGGCTGATGTTCCAGTCGTTCTCGCGCAGTTTGTGTTCGATGAAGAGCTTCTCGGCCATGTCGCGGAAGTCGCTGAACTCGTTGTATTGATTGATGAGTCCTTCGACCGGGTTTCCGCCGCTGCCGCCGGGCAGCACGTAGCGCTCTACTTCGCCGGGGCTGATCGTGTCGCCCTCGCTGAGGATGAGCAGGCGTTCGACCACGTTGTGAATCTCGCGCACGTTGCCGCGCCATTCGAACGTTTTGAGCCGCTCCAGCGCCTCCGGGGCAAACTGTTTGGCCGGCAAGCCGTTGCGCCGCGCCAGTTGCTCGGCGAAATGGTTCATCATGATCGGCAGGTCGTCGCGGCGCTCGCGCATCGGCGGCAGGTGGATCAGGATGACGCTGAGGCGGTGGTAGAGGTCTTCGCGGAAGTTGCCCTCTTCGATCTCGTGGAGCAGATCCTTGTTCGTCGCCGCGATGACGCGCACGTCGACGGGGATGGAGCGGTCGCCGCCGACGCGGGTGATCTTGCTTTCCTGAAGCGCCCGCAGCACTTTAGCCTGCGCCGAGAGGCTCATGTCGCCGATTTCGTCGAGGAACAGGGTGCCCTCGTGCGCCTGTTCGAACTTGCCCACCCGTTGCTTGGTCGCGCCGGTGAACGAGCCTTTCTCGTGGCCGAAGAGTTCGCTCTCGATCAACTCGCTGGGGATGGCGGCACAGTTGACCTCGACGACCGGCCCGTCTTTGCGGTGCGAGCGTTCATGGATCCACTTGGCGACGAGTTCTTTGCCCGTGCCCGGCTCGCCGGTGATGAGCACCCGCGCCTCGGTCGGCGCCACGCGTTCGATGGTCTCTTTGACGCGCGCGATGGCCGGGCTCACGCCCAGGATGGGCGTCAGTTCGCCCTCGTGTTGTTCGACGAGGGTCTGGCGCATCCGCCGGTTTTCGGTGGCGAGTTGCCCCCGGTCCAGGGCGTTGCGCACGGTCACGAGCAGGCGGTTGAGGTCCGGGGGCTTTTCGATGAAATGGAACGCGCCCATCTTGGTGGCATCGACGGCGGTTTTGATGTCGGCATGCCCCGAGATCATCACCACGGGCAATTCGGGCATCTCCGCCGAGAGGATTTCGAGCACCTCCATGCCGTCGCGTTTGGGCATTTTGATGTCGAGCAAGACGACGTCGTAGCGGCCATCGCGCAGTTTTTGCAACGCCTCATCACCATCTTCGGCCTCCTCGACGCCGAGATCCTCATACTCCAGAATTTCCCGCAGCGTACGCCGGATGCTTGCTTCGTCGTCGACAACCAGAACGGTGGACGTGGGCATAATCGGTAGTCGATTTAAGGTCGGATTATTTCACCTTCACGTTGACCCGCCCCAGATAGAAATCGAGCCCCTGCGCCGTCGGTGAGTCCGGGTAACGGTCCTGAATCAGGAGATAGGCATCGCGCGCATCTTCGTACTGCTCCGCTTTTTCATAGGCCCGCCCGGCGCTCATCAGGTAGTCGGGTGATCGGAGTTCGTTTTCGACGAGCAAGGCGGCGCGTCTGAACAGATCGCCGGCGCGGGCATAGTCTTGCTTGATTTCGTAGATGGCCGCCTCGCCGGCCAGCGCACTGGCCCCGACGATGTCATTGCCGCCGTCGAAATCCTGGAAGAATTCCAGGGCCTGGTCGTATTCGCCGAGGCGGAACAAGGCGTCGGCGGCGTAGAACCGGGCCATGTTGCCCGTTTTCAACCTCCCGTAGTCATCGATGATCGTCAGCAGGCCGGGGGCCTCGGCGGTGCCGTCGAGGGCGCCTCGGTAGTCGCCTTTTTCGTAGACCAGAATGATGCCGCCGAGTTGTTCCTGCGCCTGGATGTCGCGCTGGCCTTGCAAAAACACATAGCCGACGATGGCGAGGGCCACCACGACGATGCCGGCCACGACGCCGTAGATGAGCGTGCGATTGTCGTAGAAGAACTCCTGCATCTTCACGAACACGGTAGTGGCCGCGTCCTTTCGGAGTTCTTGCCGTTTTGAAATGGTTTTAGGTGCCTTGAGCGTAGCCATGATCACGACGTTGTTCAGAGGGGTGGGTCTGGGGTCTTGTAGAACACCGGGTCGATCAGGGGTACTGCGTCTTTCGTATTGCGTATGGATGCCTTCTCTACGCAGTACGCACTACGAAGTACACGACCGATAAACCCATCACTATCGACAAGACTGAGAACCAGAGCCTGTTGGGTAACAGACGGTACACCCTATTTTTTTTGCAGACCGGCAAGGTAGGGCTTTTTTTGACGCGGCGCAATGCGCCGGGTTCGGCACGTTTAATCGTCCAGGAGCCGCATCGTTTCCTCAAACGTCGTGGTTTTTTCTGAAAGCGCTTTAATTAGAAATGTTTTCACTGAGTTAACACTCAGGCCTTGGATCGTTGCCGGGGTTGATTCGTATTTTTAAGTTCTACATCACGGTAGACCCCAACGGAGATATTGAGTGTGAAACGTGAAGACGTAACACGAGCGAAGCGACTGACGAAGTAAACGTGAGGGTGCCCACGCCAACGTAGAAGGCGAGCACCCTCACGTTTCACGTTTCACGTTCCCCCTTACCTCACCTTAGTAACGGAGCATACACCATGGCAATCAAACTCGGCATTAACGGCTTTGGACGTATCGGGCGGCTTGTGCTGCGCGCCATCCTCGAACGCGGTATCGACACCTTCGACGTCGTCGCGGTGAACGACCTGACCGACGCGAAAACGCTCGCGCACCTGTTTAAGTACGACTCGGTCCACGGCGTCTATCCCGGCAACGTCGGCGTCGACGGAAACAACCTCGTCATCGGCGGAGACACCTTCAAGGTCTTCAGCGAACGCGACCCCTCGAACCTGCCCTGGGGCGAACTCGGTTGCGACGTCGTCGTCGAGTCGACCGGCTTTTTCCGCACGCGGGAGAAAGCGGCGCTGCACCTGCAAGCCGGCGCCAAGAAGGTCATCATCTCGGCCCCGGCCAAGAGCCCGGTCGATGCCACCATCGTCCTGGGCGTCAACGACGGCGACCTCACCGGCGACGAAGAGATCATCTCGAATGCCAGTTGCACCACCAACTGCCTGGCCCCGATGGTCAAAGTGCTCGACGATGCCTTCGGCGTCAAGGGCGGCTTCATGACGACGGTGCACGCCTACACGTCGGATCAGCGCATGCAGGATGCGCCGCACAGCGACCTGCGCCGCGCCCGCGCTGCCGCCTACTCCATCGTCCCGACGACCACCGGCGCAGCCAAAGCCGTCGGGCTGGTGCTGCCCCACCTCCAGGGCAAACTCGACGGGATGGCCCTGCGCGTGCCGATCCCGGACGGCTCGCTCACCGACCTGACCGCCGAACTGGCCACCGAGACGACCGCCGAAGAGATCAACGCCAGGTTCCGCGAAGCCGCCGAAGGCGACCTCAAAGGCATCCTCGAATACTGCGAAGATCCCATCGTCTCTATCGACATCGTACACAACCCCCACTCGACGATCTTCGACAGCCTCTCGACCATGGTCAAAGGCAACATGGTCAAGATCCTGGGCTGGTACGACAACGAATGGGGCTATGCCAACCGGACCATCGACATCGCAGCCAAGCTGATGCGCGTGGCCGAACCGGTCTAGTTTCTTTGCATCGCAAGACCGTAAAAGGGAGAGCGAAGACGCCTTCGTTCTCCCTTTTCGGGTGTTTGGGATGTCTGAGTGTTTTAGTGTTTGAGTGTTATGGTGTTTTAGTTCTTTCGCACTCCAACACGAAAACACTTAAACACGAAAACACTATAACACCCCTTCCCCCGCCCCACCTCTCGCTATCCCTGATCCCACCCCACATATATCCATGGCTAAGCTCACCCTGGACGATCTCGACCTGCACGGCAAGCGGGTCTTGGTGCGCGTCGATTTTAACGTGCCGCTCGAAAGTGACGACGCAGGCCGGCTGACGGTTTCGGACGACACCCGGATCCGCGCAGCGTTGCCGACGATCAAGGCCATCACCGAGGCCGGCGCCAAGGCCATTTTGATGAGCCACCTGGGGCGCCCCAAAGGAAAACCCGATCCCAAATACAGCCTCTCGCCCGTGGCCGATCATCTCCAAAGCGCGCTGGGCGAACGCGTCCGTTTTGTCAGCAACACCATCGGCGATGCGGTCGAAAAGACCATCCGCAGCATGCCCGAAGGCAGCATCGTGCTGCTCGAAAACACGCGCTTTCGGGAGGGAGAAACGAATAACGACGCGGACTTTGCCGAGCGCCTGGCCGCGTTGGGCGACGTGTACGTCAACGATGCTTTCGGCACGGCGCACCGTGCGCACGCCTCTACCGAAGGCGTCACGCACCACGTCGAGCAGGCAGCGATGGGCTATCTGATCCAGCGCGAAGTGGAGTACCTCACGCGCGCGCTCGAAACGCCGGAAGCGCCGTTCGTGGCCGTCCTCGGCGGCGCCAAAGTGTCGGACAAGATCGGCGTGATTACGAATTTGCTCGATAAAGTGGATGCCGTGCTCATTGGCGGGGCGATGAGTTACACCTTCCTCAAAGCGCTCGGCCACGGCGTAGGCGCCTCTCGCGTCGAAGAAGATCGGCTCGACGAAGCCCGCGCGATGTACGAGCAGGCGCAAGGTAAAATTGTGCTGCCGGAAGACCACGTCGTCGCCGAGGCCTTCGACAACGACGCGCCGCGCCGCACCGTCGCCGGAGACATCCCCGACGGCATGATGGGCCTGGACATCGGCCCGGCCACCGTGGCGACCTACCGCGCCCGGTTGTTGGCGGCCCGCACCATCGTCTGGAACGGACCGATGGGCGTCTTCGAGATGTCGAACTACGCCAGAGGCACCGTGGCCGTGGCCGAGACGCTGGTCGAAGCCACGGCAGGCGGCGCGATGACGCTCGTGGGCGGCGGCGACTCGGTGGCTGCCATCACGCAGGCCGGCTACGCCGACGCCATCAGCCACGTCTCGACCGGCGGCGGCGCCATGCTCGAATTCCTCGAAGGCAAAACCCTGCCCGGCATCGCCGCGCTGACGGATCGGTAGGGTTGGGTTTACTTTCGTCAGTAGCTTCCCTTGTGTCTCAAGGTCATGTTTCATGCAATGGTCGGCGCTGGTCATCAGTCATCAGGATTTTTTACCGATGACTGATGACCGACGTTACCCCTCGCGCAACGTGAGACGTTGAGAATTACTGTCTTTCTCTGGCCTGCTTAGCAATCCGATGGGCGATCTCTGGACGCGTGTTCTCGATTTCTACAACTCGGTAGACGGCGTTCTGGCGAGCCTGCTGAGCATCATCTTCGTGTTGGTGCTGGGCTGGCTGATCATACGCACCGTCCGCCGGGGGACGCAGCGGTGGCTCAAGCGCTTCGAAGAACTGCCGGACCTGCATCCCCGGCGCCAGCGCGCATACACCGTCAGCGGCCTGATCACCTCGTCGGTGCGCTACGTCGTCTGGCCGGTGGTGATCATCGTCATTCTGGCCGAGTTGAACATCGACATCGCGGCGCTGATAGCCACGGCGGGCATCGCCGGGCTGGCTATCGGGTTCGGGGCGCAGACGCTCGTTAAAGATGTCATCAGCGGCATCTTTCTTTTATTCGACGACACCATCCACGTCGGCGATTTTATAAAGGTCGGCGCGGATGAAGGCACGGTTGAGTTCATCGGGATCCGGCTCATCCAGGTGCGTAAATTCAATGGGGAAGTGTTGATGATCCCGGCGGGCGAGTTACGCATCTTCAGCAATCACAGCATCGGTTTTGCCCGCGCCATCGTCGAAATGGGGCTCTCGTACGAGCAGGATATCGACACCGTTTTGTCCATCATGGAACAGACCGCCAACGCGTGGGCCGCCGAAAACGCTGACATCCTCCTCGAAGAAAAACCCACCGTGCAGGCCATCACGACCTTCGCCGAGTCTGCCGTCAACGCCCGTATCGTCATCCGGGTCAAACCCGGCACCCAATGGCAGGCCGAACGCGACCTGCGCCTGCTCCTCAAACGCGACTTCGACAAACACGGCATCGAAATCCCCTTCCCCCGCCGCACGGTCTACATGCGTGAGGATAAATCTGAAACGTGAAACGTGAGGGGGCCTCGTTGAACCGTTTCTAATGCAGGTCTCCCACAACGTTGCAGCGCAGAAGGGCGAAGGGCGAGGAGCGTGGTTCGAAAATCGCCCTTCGCCCCTCGCCCTTCACCCTTCGAACGCGATGCTTCTTGAAGGCGCTTTGCACAAGAGATGGCATGAAACTGCACTAAGGGCACCCTCACGTTTCACGCCCCCCTACCTCGGTGGGCCGGGGCTGCTTTCTGAACTGCTGCCGAAGAGCAGGGCGGCGGCGGCTCCGAGCACGATGGCGCCGCCGGTGGCCAGCAACCAGGACCGGGGCGTGCGCAGCACACGCCGCTGCGTCGTTTGAGGACGCGTCACGAGCGGGGGCGCGACCTGCTCATCGGGCGGAGGTTGAACGGGAAAGGCTTCCTGGGGTTGATCGGCTTGCGGTTCTTCCTGAGAAACAGGCACGTCTTCCTCGTCCTCCTGCGGGACCGGCGTTTCTTCTTCATCCACCGGCGTTTCTTCCTCATCCACCGGCGCCTCTTCCTCGTCAACCGGCGTTTCAGGCGTCACTTCGGGCAAAGCCTGTGCTTCCAACGCTTGCCGAACATCATTGACCAGGGTTGTGTAGGACGGAGGATCCTGCACCGGATCGGCCTGATAGGCGGGTGCGCTGAGCAACAAATTGCGGATGGCCTGCCGGGCCTGTTCCTGGTCGCCTTTGTTCATGTAGGCCAGGCCCATGAGCCGGAAGACCTGCACGGCCTCGGCCACAGAAAGCTCTTCGCGGTCGAGGCATTGTTGCAGCAGCGTCACGGCTTCGTCGAAGCTCCCTTCGAGGTATCGGTTCTCGGCGACGGTTCGTTCTTCGACGCATTTCTCGCCCGTCTGGGCTGCCGCATCCAGCGAGAAGCCCAGCAAAAAAGCCGTCAACAGCATCGAAACGACGGCACGGCGAAGTCGGAAGACAGGCATGGCACGCTACTTATCTTCGCGGAGAAAACTCATTCTGAGGGATCTATCCTCACCCGCCGCCAGCGTCACGTCTTGCTTCCAGATGCCCAGCGTGGGATGCTCGATGCGCACTTTGTAGGTGCCCGGCGGAAGTTGCGTGGTGTACCGAACGTCGGCCCCACGTTTGTGCAGCTTGTCGTCGATGTAAATATCGCCCCAGGGTTCGGCAAGAATCCGCAGCGTGCCCTGGGTATTGTCTTGCTCTAGCTTGCCCCTGACAGTGCGGCGCTGCTGCGCGGCCACCGTGACCGTCGTGGTATAGTCTTTATACCCGTCGAGCCGCAGCGTGACTTGCTGCGCGCCGGGTTCGACGTCGGAGATAACCAGCGGCGTGACACCGACCTGCTGCCCGCCCAAAAGCACCGACGCGCCCGAAGGCTCTGAGTTGATCTGAAGTTCGCCGGTTTGCGGGCCGGGCTCTTCTTCGACGACGGCGGGCGGGTCTTCGGCGGTTGGAGTTTGTTGTTGGGTTTGAGCCGGCTCCGGGTCAATCTGTGTCTCGGTGGCGGGTTCTGTTTCGGGAGGCGACGTCGTTTCCGCAGGGTTCGTCTCCGGCGGCGTTTGCGGATTTTCTGCCGGTGGCGAGGCGGTCTCTTCGGGCGTCGTCTCATCTGAAGTTGCCGCGCTTTCTTCGATCAGGGCATCTGAGGGTGGATCGTCTGCGCCGGCAACCTCGACGGGCTCGGCTTCTTGCAGCATGAACCGGAGAGAAACGGAGGCTTCGTCGAGCGTTACGACGGTATCGAGCGGGGCGTATTCTGTCTTCAGAATGCGAATCGCGTGCGTCCCCTGCGCCAGGGAGAGGTCTGCCAGAGGAGAGACGCCCACGAAGTCATCGTCCACAAAAACAGCAGCCTCGACCGGATCGGTGACGATGGAAAGCGAGACCGTGACAGCGGTGGAATCGGCTTCTTCGGCGGGCGGTGCCAGGGCCTGGGCCGGCGGGCTCTGGGCTTCGGCAGGCGGGGGTTGCTCTTCAGCAACAGGTTCGCTCGATACTTTATCCGGTTCGCGCAAAAGCAGATCTGAGTTGATAAACAGCACGGCCAGGATCGCGAGGGTCGCAATGCTGGCTATCATGAACCCAAACCGCTCAAAGATCATAGCAAACCACTCGCCTCCCCCGAATGAGGGAGGCGGGGGTGGAGACCATTGAGGAGCCTGCGGCGTCTCCGTAATCGGCTGATCGGGTATCTGTTGCTTTTCCATTCTCTGAGATTTAGCGCCTATCCGATGGAGGGGCGAATCGGGCAATGCAGGACTTAACAAACGCTTAGCATTTAGGATCACCCCTCAGCTAATGTACAGATCATTTTATTGATAAACGAAATCCTTACCTACTCGTCTTTGTTAAAATCTATCGTGATGGGGTGTTCCTGGCCAGCAAACACTTCGACGACCTGTTCCCACCGACCCAGTTTGGGATGCTCCACACGCAACCGGTGATAGCCCGGCGTCAGCTTCTCCGTGTACCAGACGTTTAGCTCTTCTTTGCGAAGTTCTCCGTCGATGTAGATGGTGCCCCAGGGTTTGGCAAGCACCTTCAGCGTGCCGAGCAGTTGGGTGAGTTTGCCGTTGACGGTGCTGCGCTGCTGCGCCGTTACGGCGACCGTCGTGGTAAACGTTTCATAGCCATCGAGACGCAGCGTTACCTGTTGCGGCCCGGCCTGCACGCCGGGGAGCATCAGCGGCGTGACGCCAGCCTCCTGCCCGTCCACCAACACCGTCGCCCCCGCAGGCTCCGAGACGACGTGCAATTCACCCGTCTCAACGACCGGCTCGGCTTCGGCCGGCCTGTCTTCGGCAGCGGCGACGGAGGGAGGCGGCTGTTTCTGAGCAGCCGGAGAGGCTGCCGGCGGCGCAGTCGGCCTGGCCCTGGGTGCCGGCCTGGAAGGCGGGGCGCTACGCGTTGCCGGCGGCGTGCGTTCCCGGCTAACCAGTTCCACACCGCCGTTCTTCAACGAGAAGTTGAGCGACACAGCGGGATCTTTGAACGTCAAAAACGTATCGAATTGCGCGTAATCCGGCTTATGGATAGAGATAAGACGCCGGCCCTGAGGCACCACGAGGCCGCGCACCGGCGAGACGCCCGCATAGTCGCCATCGATATAAATGGCCGCGCCTACCGGGTTGGTCGTGATCGCCAGGGATACGTCGGCGGGCAGCGCCGCTTGCCCGGCAGCGCCGCCCTGCCCTTCGACGAACACGCCCTGTTCGTACGCCATGGCCGGGTCCGTCTCTCCCTTGAGAAATACGGTGCTGATAAAAAAGGCGCCCAGGGCAATGAGGGTCAACGCGCAGGCGGCTAACAAGCCGAAACGCTCTACCATCATGATGATCCGCGCGCGCCACCCCGGACGGCGCGGTGAACCCATAGACGGTTCGCGCGGCTCTGCCAGATTGGGCAGACCGCGTCCTGTACGCTTGTGCATAGAATCGTGATGCCACGGGGTAGGTGCAGAAAAAGCACGGGGCGGGATGTGCCTTACTTCTACGATCCGCTATCAGATATCGGCCAATGACGAGCCTTTTTTCAGTGGCGTATTGCGGAATGGGGAGTCTTAATGTACATATCCTTTCTATTAAAAACGCAATTTTACCGAATCCGCTAGCTCGCTTTCGTTTTTAGCAGAACCATACTGCGTATTGATAAGGCGCCTTACGCAATACGAAGTACGCAGTACAACCTGCCTGAACACGACAGAGCTAGCGGATTGGGTATCGCCCCCGCCATCAAGCCCGCGTAACCTGCCGCCGGGTGCTTGCGTAGCAGGAGCCGCTTCCCTCACTCATCCCCCGATCCGCATGCCGCCTGCCGTTCAGGTTCAACAGCTTTCAAAACGGTATTCGAGCGCTTTTTCCAAACAAGCCGTCCAGGCACTCGACGGTGTCGATCTCCAGGTTGAACCCGGCGAGATCTTCGGCCTGCTCGGCCCCAACGGCGCCGGCAAGACGACGCTCGTCAAGATCCTGCTGAGCATCGTCCAGGCCACCGGAGGCCGCGCCGCGCTCTTCGGCGTGCCGGTGGATAAACCTCATGCCCGGAAACGCATCGGCTATCTGCCGGAAAATCATCAATTTCCGGACTTCTTTACCGCCGAGCAGATGCTCGACGTCTATGGCCGGATGGCCGGGGTCTCTGCCGAAGATCGAAAACGGCGCATCCCGCCCCTGCTCGAAACGGTCCGGATGACCCAGTGGCGCGAGACGAAGATCAAGAAGTTTTCCAAAGGTATGATGCAACGCCTGGGGCTGGCCCAGGCCCTGCTCAACGACGCCGACCTGATCTTGCTCGACGAACCCACCGACGGCGTAGACCCGGTAGGCCGCCGCGAAATCCGGGATGTGCTCGTGGATCTGCGCGACACCGGCAAGACGATTTTTCTCAACTCGCACCTGCTCTCGGAAGTCGAGCAGGTTTGTACCCGCGTGGCGATTCTCAACCAGGGCCGCCTCGCGCGCGAGGGTTCCATCGCCGAGTTGACCGCCGCCGATCTATACTACGAAGTGCTCAGCACCCCGATTCCGGAAACGTTGCTCGCCACGCTTTCGGACAAGATTCAGCCTCGCAACGGCACGCCGGCGCAGGAGACCGTCTTGCGACGCTATCAACTCAAGGCGAACGACCGGCAAACGCTCAACGCCCTGCTCGACCGCCTTCGCAGCGAAAACATCCTCCTCGAATCCGTCCACCCCGTTCGCCAATCCCTCGAAGATTATTTTATCGATGTGGTGACGGAAAGTGTTTGAAAAGGGTTGAAGAAGCACGCGATGCCGGCGGCGCTGGTCATTGGTCACTGGTCACTGGTTTTTTGAAAGACACCAGTGACCAATGACAGCGAGCGCCAGCGAGCGTAATGACCAGTGACCAACACCAACCGCACTCCGAAGCACAAATGTTAAATCAAGTAACGACCTAAAACCTGGGAATCCAACCATGCAATTAGCCGCCATTGTGCTGCTGACGTTTCGGGAGTTGTGGGCCAAGAAGATCGTCATCGGGCTGCTGATCATCAGCACCCTCATCTGGGTGATGCTCACTTTTGCGTTGAATCTGGACATCGTCGAGGGGTCGCTGGCGGGCGTCCGGCTTTTCGGCCAGGATGCCACGCCCGGCGAAACCCAGGTCAATGAAGACACCGGCGAGGTAACACGCGAGCTCTTTTCGCTCGAACGCATCGTGATCGAGATAGAGCGGTTCGTGGCGGCGGTGGCGTACTGGGCGGGGATCTTGCTGGCGCTCTTCGCCACGGCCACGCTCTTGCCGAGCCTGCTGGCCAAAGGCCGCGTAGACCTGTTGCTCTCCAAGCCCATCAGCCGGGCCGGTTTGCTCGGCGGCCACCTCTTCGGCGTCTTGCTGACGATGGTGGCGCTGGCCCTCTACCTCTTCGGCATGGTATGGCTGGTGATGTCGCTGAAGACGGGCATCTGGGCGTTCCACTTTTTCTGGGGCATGCTGGTCGTCGTGGCCATGTTCTTCGTGATGTACAGCGTGGTGACGCTCATCGGCGTGACTACGCGCAGCGCGCCGCTGGCGCTCATCGTCACCTATGGCTTGATCATCGCCTCGCTGATTTTCACCGGGAAAGACCAGCTCGTGCCGCAGATCAACCCGCCGTGGCGGCAGGTCTTTTTAGGATTCTACCACGTTCTGCCCAACTTTGGCGAGGTCACGATGGTGGTGTTGAAACTCACTGGTAACGAAGCCGTAACCTCCTGGTATCCGTTCTTTTCGTCGATCCTCTTCGGCGCAGTGCTTTTTGCTGCGGCGTTCTTCTTCTTCAACCGACGTGATTTTTAGGCCTTCACCCAAACCATCGGAGACTTATGAAACGCTTGAGCCTTTTGGCAACCTGTCTGCTCTTCGTCGCCGGGGGCCTCTTTCTGGGGTGTGAAAACCAGATCGAAGCACCCGCCGAGATGACCTTGCAAACCCGCAGCGCCATCGAGGTGCTGCCGGCAGACGTCCAGTTCGTCGGGATGGTCAACCTGGAGGCGATGCAACAAAACAGCGCCTTCAACCCCTTCGACGAGATGGACATGGGCTCTGAATTCGGCGCCCGCATCCAGGACTTCATCGATGCCACCGGCTTCAACCCCGAAACCGACCTCAACGAAGTCTACTTCGCTGCCGACAACATGCGCGACCACCACGCCAAGCCTAACTTCGTCGCCTATGCCAACTTCGACCGCGCTCGTTTGCTCGACTATATCGAGCAAAACTTCAGCGGCGAGTTCGCCCGCGCCGACTATAAAGGCGTGACGATCTACCGCGCCACCGATGACGACTTCGCCTTTGCCCTGGCCACAGACAACATGATGGTGGCCTCCGCCGACGAAGCCGCCGTCGAAGCAATGCTCGACCGCCTTGCCGGGCAGGGCCGCGCCCTCAACGAAAACGCCGAAACGATGAAACTCATCGAGTCGGCTTCGGGCAACAGCAGCGCCTGGTTCGTCATGCGCGACATCGACGCCGAGATGGACGCAGACCATGGCGATAGCGACGAGGCCATCGAACGCGACATGGTGCAGATTGGCCGGGCGCTTCAGGACGTGGCCGTCTCGGTGACGATGCAAGACGACGGCGCCGAAGGAAGAGCCATCCTGAAAACCAAAGACGGCGTCTCGACCGACGACGTGGCGTCTCTGATCAAAGGCGTCATCGCGGCCATGAAAGGGTCTGCAAAAGTAGATTCCGACGAACTCCAGATGCTCGACCGCGCCCGCGTACGCGCGCAAGGAGATCAGGTGCATGTCAGCTTCTTCGTTGATAACAACATGCTGGCCTCGGTCAAATAACATCATACGACATTTTAAGGAAGCCCCCGGAGTGGTTTTAGCCCGCTCCGGGGGCTTTTTTTTTAGTGAACTTCAGCAAACTTCTTTTGCAGCCACGAAGACACAAAGACACGGAGAAGAGCCCTTTGTGCCTTTGTGTCTTCGTGGCAAAACAAAAAGAGGACTCCGCACCCGTAATCGTTTAAAATCACCCAACCGAAAGAACTTTCTGTTAAGCCCTCGCCGCGCGAGGCAACCTTGCAAACAGCGTTTCTTTTGTTTAATTGATTTAAACCCACTTTTCCACCTCATCACAGAAATTGAAAGCGCTTTTCCAGGCTAAAATCAACTATTTTGCGGATCTTCGAGTTGAACTCTTCAACACCCCCAGAGTATATTTGCACGGCCCTTTTTCCCACGATTTCCCCGATACCCTATGCCGAACACCGACGCCTCCGTGAACACCATCGGCGCTCACCACATCGACATGGTTGAGCAGTACGCAGCGCACAACTACGCGCCCCTGCCCGTCGTCGTTGCCCGGGCCGAAGGCGCCTGGATGTGGGACGCCGACGGCAATAAATACCTCGATATGCTCGCGGCGTATTCTGCCATCAACTTCGGCCACGCCCACCCCGACCTCATCGCTGTAGCAAAGGCCCAGTTGGACGATCTGACGCTCACGTCGCGGGCTTACTACAACGATCAACTCGGTCCGTTTTGCAAAGAGTTGGCGTCGTTGTGCGGTATGGAGATGGTGCTGCCGATGAACACCGGCGCCGAAGCCGTCGAGACGGCTATCAAGACGGCGCGCAAATGGGGGTATACGAAAAAGGGCGTGCCGGAGAATCAGGCCAAGATCATCTGCTGCTCCGAAAACTTCCACGGGCGCACCACCACCATCGTCAGCTTCAGCACCGACTCGCAGTGCCGCAACGGCTTCGGCCCGTTCATGCCCGGTTTCGAGATCGTGACGTACGGTGACCTCGACGCCCTGGAAGCGGCTATCGATGAAAACACGGTGGCTTTCCTCGTCGAGCCGATCCAGGGCGAGGCGGGCATCATTGTGCCGCCGGAGGGCTACCTCGCGCAGGCCCGCGCGCTGTGCGCCGAACACAACGTGCTCTTCATCGCCGACGAGATCCAGTCGGGCCTGGGCCGCACCGGCGCGACGTTTACGTGCGACCTCTACGATGTCAAGCCCGACGTTTACGTGCTGGGCAAAGCCCTCGGCGGCGGCATCATGCCGGTCTCGGCGGTTGTCTCCAGCGCCGAAATCCTGGGCGTCTTCACCCCCGGCGATCACGGCAGCACCTTCGGCGGCAACCCGCTGGCGTGTGCCATCGCCAGCAAAGTGGTCGAGATCCTGAAGACAGACTGCTATCAAGAAAATGCGCGGCAACTGGGCGCTTACCTGTTCGAACAACTCGAACCGCTGCGCGCCTCGGAGAAAATCAAAGACATCCGCGGACGCGGGCTCTGGGTGGGCATTGAGTTGTATCCGGAAGCAGGCCTGGCGAAAGACTATTGCAAAAAGCTCATGGCCGAACGGATGCTCTGCAAAGACACGCACGAGCAGACCATGCGCATCGCTCCGCCGCTGTGCATCACCCGCGAGGAGATCGACTGGGCGGTGGAGCAGTTGTACAAGGTGCTGTCTTGATTCGGTGGCGATAGTTCGATTGCTTTTCCCGTTCTTCATACGCCGGCGTTCGGTCACTGGTCATTGGTCACTAGTCATTGGTGAATAAAAGACACCAGTGACTAGTGACCAATGACAGCCTGTTAAAGGCGCAACACCGAGATCTTCTCCGGACGTAATCAATCAAAACCATGGAATCCCCCCTCACAGGCCGCCACTTTCTCTCTATCACAGACTTTACGGCTGAAGAAATAGAGTTGGTGCTCGAAACGGCGCGGCGGGTCAAACGGCATCCTTCGGACTATACCGAAAGCATGAGGCGCCGGGTGCTGGCGATGATTTTTCAGAAGCCGTCGTTGCGCACGCGGGTATCGTTCGAGACGGGCATGGCGCAGATGGGCGGGCATGCCATCTACCTGGCGCCCTCCGACATCAGCCTGGGCACGCGCGAGATCCCTGAAGATGTGGCGAAGGTGCTCTCGCGCATGGCCGACGTCATCATGGCGCGCGTCTTCGGCCATCATCTTGTGGAAGAACTGGCCGAGTACGCGACGGTGCCGGTCATCAACGGCCTGAGCGATTACGAACATCCCTGCCAGATCCTGGCGGATTTGCAAACAATCATCGAGCGAAAAGGCCAACTCGACGGCCTGCGCGCCTGCTACATCGGCGACGGCAACAACGTCGCGCATTCGCTGATGGTCGGCGCCGCGCGGATGGGCATGCACATGACCGTGATCACGCCGCCGGGCTATGCGCCGAAGGCTGAGGTCACCGAAAAAGCGCAGCAGATCGGCCAGGCGTCCGGCGCGCGCATCACCGCCACGACCGACCTCGAAGCCACCGAAGGCGCCGACGTGCTCTACACCGACGTCTGGGCCTCGATGGGCCAGGAGGATGAAGCCAAGGCAAGAAAACGTATCTTCCAGGCCTACCGCATCGACGCCGAGACGATGGAACGGGCCGACGACGACGCGGTGATCCTCCATTGCCTCCCCGCCCACTACGGCGATGAGATCGACTACACCACCTCGCGCCTGCCCAACTCGGCCATCTTCGACCAGGCCGAAAACCGCCTGCACGCGCAAAAGGCGCTGCTGCTGCATCTGCTTGGCGAGACGTGACGCCTCCTATTCCGCTACGAATATCAGCGCCGGAACGGGCGAGATGCCGGGGTAGAGTAAGAGTTTCCCCTCGTCAATCTTGAACTTTTCAGTGTCCTGTACCAGCGACTGATAGAGATTCTCCAGGGACTCTTCCTCCGGGCAAAGCATGTAGGTGGAAAGCTTAATATCGATTTTTATCTTTTCGCCTGATTTTACCTTGTAGATGCCGCCATACCTGTTACAACCGGACATCCCTCCCATCTGCCCTTCCGTAAGAAAAATGACGCTGTATATTCTACCTTCCGGTGGAGGCACGAGTTGGCCGTCCACGGTCAAGTATTCTGCCTTCCAGGTAACACCCTGCAGGTCAGCCGCAGGCGAGGCTTCATCCTGAAAGAGTGAACACCCACAGAGGCAAAGTAGCGAGCACGCTACTGTTAGACACCGCATAACATCACCCTTCCATTTATGGTTGACGATGTTGAGCGAAAAGTAGCCTTCAGACGGGGCGTAGACTATGCAAAAGCTACTCCCTGCCTGGGAGAGTAGTTTCCTATGAGAGTACGTCGTACCCTTCCAATACGTTAAGCCAGAAAATACATGCCAGACCAACCCCTGATCGTCGTCGCCCTGGGTGGCAATGCGATTTCGGCTCCGGATGAAGAAGGTAACGTGGCGCAGCAGTTCGCGCACTCGGCCAATACGGCCCGGCAGTTGGCCGATCTCGTCGAGGCGGGCAACCAGCTTATCGTCACGCATGGCAACGGGCCGCAAATCGGCAATTTTATGTTGCGCAACGAGGTGGCGGCGCGGGCCATCTATCCGTTGCCCATGGAGGTAGCCGTGGCGCACGTGCAGGGCGGCATGGGCTTCATGATCGCCCAGACGCTGACGAACGAACTGACGCGGCGCGGGCAAAACCTGATTGCCATCGCGTTTGTCACCACGGTGCTCGTCGATCCTACCGATCCCGACTTTAGCAACCCGTCCAAGCCAGTCGGCACGGTGCTCAACGCTGAGGAAGCCGAGTATCACCGCGAAGAGGGCTGGCAAATCCGAGAGATCGCGGCGGGTAAGTTTCGACGCGTGGTGCCGTCGCCGGCGCCGATCAAAATCATGGAAATCGATTCGATCCGGCGGGCGGTAGAAGGGGGCGATTTGATCGTGGCGTGCGGCGGCGGCGGGATTCCGGTGGTGCGCGAACCCTACGTCGGGCTGCGCGGCGTGGCCGCCGTCATCGACAAAGACCTCGCCTCTGCCGTGCTCGCCTCGGAGCTTGACTGCGACACCATCATTTTCCTCTCCACCGTCGAAGGCGTCGCCATCGACTTCGGCAAACCCACGCAGCGCTACATCGACCGGATGACGATTGACGACGCCCAACACTGGCTCGACGAAGGGCAGTTTCCGCCGGGATCGATGGGGCCGAAAGTGCAAGGCGCGCTCAACTTCCTCCGCGCCAGCCAGAAGCCGCGCGCCCGCGCCATCATCGGGCACCTGTCCTACGCCGCCGACGCCCTGGCCGGCAAGACGGGAACGGTGATCGTGAAGAATTGATGGCTACCTTTTTCATCGGCCTATCAGCGTATTCTAGACTTTGCGGCAACAAGCTCAATCTCGTGGACGAAGCTGACTTTAGCTCCGTTCAACCAACCATGGAATGTAGAGACCGGATTCCGATAGGAAGGCAAGAAACGTAACAAGCGTTCAATGTCAAATGTGAGACTGGATAAACCAGCCCCAGCAGCGACGACATCCAGGCTATTGCAATACTGCTCGAAGTGACCTTTAACTGGAACAGCCAATACAGGCTTGCCCAGATACATCGCCTCACTGATCGACTCGAACCCAGCCGTCGTGACCAGCCCTCGACAGCGAGACATCATCGCAAGGAATTTTTCATCATCGAGACGGTGGAAAGTCAACGTCTCGTCGTAGCGTTCTACGTCAGCAGCGTCGCGGTTGTCCCAGAAGCAGTGCAAGATCTGGTCGGGATGTTGCTCATGCCAGCGAATAATTTCTTTGGCGTAGCCACTGTTAAGCAGATAGATCAGAATGAAAGATTCCTGCTGCACGGGGGTTTGAAGAAACAGTTGGTCACGAAGCAGAGGGGGCAATACGCTTACTGATCCAGTGTTTGACGCAGGGTATAATGAGAGAGCCAGCTTACGGGAGGCACCCAGAGCCGTCAGCCGGGTAAACAGCTTCATTGCCATTCGCTGCACCCTGTAACCCGGAGGGAAACGGTAGGCAGGATGCAGGAACATGTACTGATGGGCGATAGCGACCATCGGGATAGCTGGCCGGTGAAACGCATAGTAGAGGCCGCCTAAGGGTTCAAAAAAATTAACGACGACATCGGGCTGGTGACGACGGAGGTGCCGGTCGATTTGACGCAGACTTTCGCGAAAATGGAGAGTCCGCCTTGCAGCCTGGAGGAATGTCTTCATGAGTTGGACAGATTGGTTGTGAATATCCCAGGCAAAATTAGGACTCTCAATGTAAGCTACGGGCGCTCCGATCTTATCGAGGAAGAAGTCTGGAATGTCGCGCTGAGTGTTGCGACCGACGAGGACACTGCAAACCCGGTGGCCGACTTGTTCCATCAAGGCCCGGAGCGCCAATGCCTGAGTCATATGCCCGCGTCCTTCTCCTTGAACGATGAATAGACACTGCAACGATGGCATGGAGCGGGACAGGTAAAAAGTTGGAGATACGAGAGGATGTCTTGAGAGGCTTTGTGCTAGTTACTGCCTCAGCGCATCACTTGTTGCACACCTTTGTGAAACATTTTCAGGGGTGAATGATACTCACGAACGAACTGCTCATCTTCCTTGTTTGCTCTTTTTGGGATTATGACAATCTCCGTCGTCATTCCTGTATATAACGAAGCTGAACGCATCGAGTCGCGGCTCAATGAGCTTCATAAGTCTGGGAAATTCTTCGAAGTGATTGTCGTTGACGGCAACAGCGATGATACTACGGCTGACATCGCAAAGTCCCATGGAACAGCCAGGGTACTTTCCGCACCGAGAGGGCGGGCGAAGCAGATGAATGCGGGCGCAGCAAAAGCAACGGGCGATGTCTTACTCTTTCTACACGCTGACGTCATGTTGCCAGCTAACGCCGCTGGTTTGATCCAAGACACGATGTCCCATTCCGATGTTGTTGGAGGCGCCTTCCGAACCTGGACCATTGACGACGCCGGACGGAGTTGGCTCAGCCCGTTTCTACACTTTGCGGACATATACTCTCGTTTCTCAAAATTACCCTACGGCGATCAAGCCATTTTTGTGCATCGCCATATCTTTCACGAAATCAATGGTTTCCCAGACCTGCCAATCATGGAAGATCGAGAGTTTGCTCGCCGCCTGAGGCATCATGGCAAGATTCAGATAGTGCCGGCCAGAGTGCGTGTCTCAGGACGTCGATTCCTTGATCGTCCCATCTATTATTGTTTATTAATCAATCTGATACCCTGGCTCCATCGTCTCAAGGTCTCCCCGGAAACCCTTGCCCGGTTTTATAGAAATGTCCGCTAAGATGATGCGATTTACGAAAGTGACCCTCGTGATGGTCCTGGTGTGCCTGCCGGGAGGTTGTTTTCTTTTTGACGCCCCTGAGGCCTCCCTCCTTCAGGACGCGATAGTCCCCGAGCTCCAGAAAGGAATCCTCGAAGGAGACGAATCGTTTTCTCATACGATTTACTCCGAACTGCTTACAAAATACGTCATACCCGACGAAGAAAGAGTCAACTACAGTGGACTCAAGCAGGATGAGGGAATCCTTGATCAGTATCTTAAACACATAGCGAATGCCAATTTAGAACGTCTTGCTCGCGACGAGCAGATGGCGTTGCTCATCAACGCCTACAATGCCTACACCCTCAAACTCATCCTCGAACACTATCCAGGCCTGACCTCGATACGAAACATACGGGCTCCGTGGTCTACAAAAAGATACAAAGTAGGCCGCCATTCCCTCAGCCTTGACGACATCGAGCATGGTCTTTTACGGCCACTCTACAAAGACCCGCGGGTTCACTTTGCCCTTAACTGCGCTTCTATCGGTTGCCCGACACTCCAACCCTGGGCATACAACGGTACTGATGTAGACCATCAGCTTGACCTCATAACAAAACAGTTCGTCCAGAACGCAAGACATGTGAAACTCGATGGCAACACGCTTTTTCTTTCCTCGATTTTGAACTGGTATAATGATGATTTTATCAATCCTACCTTTCAGGGGAGTGCCAATACCCTCCCAGAATATATTGCAACCTATGCGGACCTGCCCCTAAAACAGTTAATTATGAAGCATGGAGAGAATCTTACCGTCAAATTCCTCGATTACGACTGGGGCCTTAACGACAAATAATAGAGGGCGTGTCTTCCCAGGTCGTGTACTATGACCCAACATTAATTGAGGTGGGGTTCTACAAACTCAAGAATCAATTCCGCAACCTGCTCGGTGTTTTCTGGGGAAAGGATGGCGCCGGCAAGCACGTGGTTAGAAGGATCGCCAGCGTCTTCGAGTGCAACCAGTTGCTTTGTCGTAGATCCGAACTCAGGAAAACGCTTCTTAATTTTATCCGCGCTAACGACCTGATCCAAGGGCGAATAGATAAGTAACGCTGGAGACGTGATGGCGTCGAGGTTTGTGTGCTCCACTAAGTCTACGAGGCTCATCATCGTTACCAGTGATTCGCTGGGGTAGCGCGTGTTCCAGTATCTGGCCTGCGCGTCGTTGTGGGGCGTCCAAATCATGTACTCCCCTTGCACAAGCCGGACGATGGTTTTACCCCATGGCCAGATAAGAAATCGAGCATCCGGATCTTGCGGCGCAAAGTTAGGGGAGATCAAGACCAGGGCCAGCAGGTCGTCAGCATTCTCCTGCGCGGCCAGCCAGGTCGCCAGTGTGCCCCCGGTGGACGTGCCTACGAGAAGCACTTGCTCGCCCAATTGTCGTCCTATTTCCAGAGCTTCCTTGGCGTCGTTGAGCCAGGCATTGGCCGTAGCTTCCGCCATGGCATCGTCACTCCGACCGTGCCCCGTGAGCCGCGTGTAAAAGAGGTTGGCCCCAAGTCGAGCCGCCACCGTGTCGCAGAGCGGACGCGTCTCCTGACGGGTGGCCGAAAATCCGTGAAGATAGACAACAGAGATCGATGTCTTCATCTTTGCAGAATCAGCCCAGACGATGGTTTTTTGGGTACCGATCCGGACATCTGTAAAGCGTGCTTCGGATGCTGCCAGGTATCCTTCCAGGTCCGCAGGTAATGTTACAGGGCGAAGCGTACTATCAACAGAGGCCCGCGGCCCAAGCGCAAACACGACTCCGAGAATGACGAAGGTTGCGAGGATGACCTTAAGTTTCTTCATCAGCGTTTGGCCCCTGGGTATTAGCGTGTTAGCCGCTAGTTTTGAGCATTTTCTCTTTCTTACTCGTAGCAGGCGGTAGATCTTTGGAAAAAACTTCCATGGGAGCTTGCACTGATAATGCCCCCTTTCCATCCTCCTTGCCTAAGGTTATATTTTGAACGCCGTTAACTCGCACCGTTTACCAAGGACATTGCAAGTACCCAACGTCGAGATGCCAGTAACCTGCGCGGAGAAAAAAACGATGACAAGGCAGAATAGTTGCCTTTCACAAGATAGGACTGAAGCAGAAAAATGGAGTTAGAATTAATAAAGGAACTTCACAATCGGGGATGGTTTCCCGAGTTTTTATTGCGTAAGAGGTATAGACCACTGCAAGTTACCCTGGCAGTGTTAGGTTTTAATCTTGTTATGGACAGTGTATTGGCGTCCTTTTTTGGAGTTATGACATCCACTACCTCCATTGTAGGATTCATCGTGGATTACCCATCTTGGTCGTTTGAATTTCTATTACAACCAACGATTATGGGCTATTTTTGCTGGCTTCAGGGTTCTGCGACAACGCTCTTTGGTGATTTAGCACGGAATGATGTACTGCCGTCAGCGGTACACACGAGAACCGTACTTGAAAAAGGAAGAGATCTCCTACATAATCCATGGGCCTCTCGTTTGACAGCTGCATCGGCGCTTATTTTCACAGGTTGGTTTATTTATCAATTCTCCCAGGAGCCTCCCCATCCTGGCTGGATTACTGCTCATCCCGCAATGATCATGCTGCGCGCCCCTGTATATTTTATCATTACCTACGCACTGTTCACGGTAATTTATGACCTGCTTGTCATCGCTCACACACTGAATTCCTTATACAAAAACGAAAACATATCGATAAGGATAAAACCTTTTCATATTGATAAGGCCGGAGGAATGGGAGCCATAGGACGGTTCTCAGCTAACCTCGGTTATCTCATTGCCGCGATTGGGTTTACCATCCTCCTCTCAATCTACTTTCAGGTGAGCACGTACATCTGGGTGTTAATGCTTGTTATATATTTTTGTCTCGCGCCAACGGTATTTTTTTCGCCATTATTCGCGGCTCATTCGGCCATGGTTTCCTACAGAACAAACCTTTTGAGAGAGCTTTCTATAGAGCTTGATGTTCACTACAAACAACTTCACACACTACGTTCGAAAGATGCCGCTCAGATGGAATTGCTCCTAAAGAAAGTTAATCAACTCAAAGAATTATCCGCGCTAACGAAGGAGTTTCCCGTTTGGCCATTTAATTTACGAAATCTCAAGAAGTACTTCGGTCTAATCCTAACACCTTCACTCCCAGGAGTAATATCTATAATCAGTGAGCTTTTATCTAGATTATTTAGCAGGTGATCGTGACGCTGCTCCCCGCCGATGCCTTCGACCTGATCCGGGCCACGCTGGCGGACGACGCGGCGGTTTTCGCTTTGTGCCGCAGGCCGTCACCACCGCTGCACGGCGGTTCGAAGCCGTCGGCCCGCTCCGGCAGCAAAAGCCCTGGATGTTTTGCTTTTGATGGGGGGTCATGGGTCATGAGTCACGTGGCTCTCTTAAAATCCCATGACTCATGACCCGTGACCCATGACCGTCGCCAGCGATGACATGGAGCAAAACCATTCCAAATGCCCCTATACTTTCTACCACCTATCCATAAATCTCTTGCAGAATTCGTCTGTAACCTCTACATAGTAAATATGACCGAATACAGGGGGCTTTGTCTTTTATTCGTTTCTAGACCCGATAGCCCGCCTTACCGCCCCCTGATTCCCAATCATGTTGATCTGTTACGGAATCAACTGATTTTGGGATGACCTTCCGCTGACGTGTTGACGACCGGGACCAGCCTCCGGCGAAGCGCGTGGATCCATGTACAGATCGACTCTCGATCCCGGTAGTGAAGCCAGGCAGCATTCCATCAAATTCTTCACCGAACCAAGGAGGTAACATGACTGATAACACGTTACGATTCAGGCAGTTACGGCGAGGCTACTGTGGCCTGATTGGGTTGCTTCTCGCGCTTTTTATCCCCCTGACAGCCACCGCCCAGCAGCAGGGCACGATCTCTGGCACCGTGACCGCCGAGGGGGCGCCGCTGCCCGGCGCCTCGGTCTCTATCGTGGGCACGCTCATCGGCACGACGACCGACGTGACCGCCGGGCGGTATTCGCTCAGGGTAGATCCGGGCACCTACACCGTCCGCGCCAGCTTCGTCGGGTTTACGACCGAGGAGGCCCGCGTCCAGGTGACTGCCGGTGGGACAGTGACGCAAGACTTCGACCTGCAAGAGAGTATCGCGGAATTTGGCGAGGAGGTGGTGGTGCTCGGCTCGCGCGGCGAACGGACGGCCATCGAGACGCCGGTGCCGGTGGATGTGATTCCGGCGGAGGCCCTCGGGCAACTCGGCGTGCAGGAAATCAACCAGGCGCTGCACTACGTCGCCCCGTCGTTTAACGCCTCCCACCAGACGATCTCTGACGGGACGGACCACATCAACCCGGCCAGCCTCAGGGGGTTGGGACCCGATCAGGTGCTCACGCTCGTCAACGGCAGGCGGCGACATACGTCGGCCATCGTCCACGTCAACGGCACCTTCGGGCGCGGCACCGTGGGCGTGGATCTCAACGCCATCCCGAAAGGCGCGGTTAAGCGGATCGAGGTGCTGCGCGACGGCGCGGCGGCGCAGTACGGCTCCGACGCCATCGCAGGCGTGATCAACATCGAATTGCAGGATCAAACCGACGCGCTGCTGGTCGATGCCGGCTACGGGCAGACCGGCGAGAGCGACGGCGAGCAGTTCCAGCTTTCGACCAACTACGGTTTCAAAATTGGCGAAGGCGGCTTCTTCAACGTCACCGGCGAATTCCTCGACCGCAACCGCACCGATCGTTCCGAACCCTGGCTGGGCGATTACTTCCCCGGCGTCTCCGGCCAGGCCGCTACCGACGCTGAACTGGCGCGGCGTGGCCTGACGCGGCAGGACGTCCAGATGAAAACCGGCCAGGGTTTTGCCACGATGGGCGCGGTTTTCTTCAACACGAAAGTGCCCCTCGCGGGCGGCGCGCAGTTCTACGCCAGCGGCGGCGCTTCGCACCGCAAAGGCGAGGCCACCGGCTTCGTCCGACGCCCCAACCAGTTCGACCGCAACAACCTCGACGTGTATCCCGATGGATTTCTGCCGGAGATCCACTCCGAAATCAACGACCACGGGGTCACCGCCGGCCTGCGGGGCAACATCAACGACTGGATCGTGGATCTGAGCGCGACGACGGGCGGCAACTCGTTCCAGTTCAACATCGAGAACTCGATCAACGCCTCTATCGTCGGCAGCGCCAGCCCGACGTCGTTCGACGCCGGCACGCTGCACTTCAACCAGTCGACGGGCAACTTCGACGCCTATCGGAACCTTCCGGTCGTCGGCGTCAACTCGCTGTCGCTGGCGATAGGCTCGGAATTCCGTGTCGAGAATTATCAGATCGAGGCGGGGCAGTTCGAGTCGTACTCGCTGGGCAACGGCGGCGACATCCCCGGCGTCGACTTTGCGCTCCAGCCCAACGGTTCGCCCAAGAACCCCGGCTCGCAGGTCTTCCCCGGCTTCCAGCCCGCGAACGAGGTAGATCGGTATCGCTACAGCGTCAGCGGCTACGCCGATCTGGAAGCTGAGTTTTCAGACCAGTTCCTGGCAACAGGCGCTGTGCGGTTCGAGAATTACAGCGACTTCGGCTCGACGGTCAACGGCAAGATTGCCGGTCGTTTTGAGTTGAACGAACGATTCGCGCTTCGTGGGGCTGCCAGCACCGGGTTCCGCGCGCCGTCGCTGCATCAGGTCTGGTTCAACAACGTCAGCATCCAGTTTGTGTTTGATGCCACGGGCAATCTGGTGCCGGCGCGCGTGCTCACGGGCGAGAACAACAGCCCCGTCACGAAAGCCTTCGGCGTGCCGGATCTCAAGGAAGAAACCTCGCTCAACATCAGCGCCGGCTTCACCGCCCGCCCGCTGCCCAACCTCTCGCTCACGGCTGATTTTTACCGGATCACCATCGACGACCGCATCGTCTTGACGAGCCGGTTCAGCAACAGCGATCCTATCGTCGCGCGGATTCTGGCGCCGTTCGAGAGCGAGGGTGTGGGCCAGGCGCAGTTCTTCACCAACGCCGTCAACACCGAAACCCAGGGCGTAGACATCGTGGCGGCCTACACCACCGACGCCGGCGCGGGCCAGTTGACGATCACAGGCGCCGCCAACGTGACGAGCACCGAAGTCACCGACACCAACATCCCGCAAGAGATGGCCAACATCTTCGCGGGCGGCGACCTCAACGCGGTGCGCAACACGCTCTTCAACCGCGAAGAACGCAACCGGCTCGAAGATGCGCTGCCGCGTCAGAAAGGCAATGTTTCGATCAAATACGAAGCCAGCCGGTTCAGCGTGACGGCGCGCGCCAACTACTTCGGCTCCATCGAATACAAGCCGACCAACGACGCCAACGACGAGACCTTCGGCGCCAAGACGCTCTTCGACCTGAATGTGTCGTACGATGTGATGCCCGGCGCGACGCTCACCGTCGGGGCCAACAACATCCTCAACACGTTCCCCGACAAGCACTGCGACGACCAGGCCAGCGCTGCCACTAACTGCTCGAACTACAGCGATGGTCGCTTCCCCTACAGCCGCCGCGTGACGCAGTTCGGGATGAATGGCGGGTTCTACTACGCGCGGCTTGGGCTGCGGCTGTGATCTGCCGATTTTGGATTTTGGATTTTGGATTGGATGCGAGAAAAGACCAATCCAAAATCTAAAATCCAAAATCTAAAATTTTACTACCCTAATATCATGACGCCAACCGAAAGCCCTGCCATAGACCTCTTATTAAACCGTAATGTGCAGGGCCTGACGCCGTCGCCGACGCTGGCGATTAATGAGCGGAGCAACGCGTTGCGCGCGGCAGGGCGTGACATTTACAAGCTGGGGCTGGGGCAGTCGCCGTTTCCGGTGCCGCCTGTGGTGGTGGAGGCGTTGAAAGCACATGCGCAGGAGAAAGATTATCTGCCCGTCAAAGGCCTGGCGACGTTGCGCGAGGCGGTGGCGGCGTATCACCGCCGCACTGATGGGCTCGACTGTGTGGCCGACGACGTGCTCATCGGGCCGGGGTCGAAGGAGTTGATTTTTCTGCTTCAACTGGTTTTCGATGCGACGCTGGCGCTGCCCTCGCCGAGTTGGGTGACGTATGCGCCGCAGGCCGCCATCCTGGGCAACCCGTTTCACTGGATCGAGACAGACCCTGCCGGCGGCTGGCAGCTTCAGCCGGAGACGCTCGACCAGCTCGGACGCGACAACCCTGGAACATCGTTTTTCATCCTGCTCAATTACCCCTGCAATCCAACCGGACAAACCTACTCTGCTGATCATCTTCAGACGCTGGCGGAGGTCGCCCGGCGGCATGGGATGATTTTTTTGTCGGATGAAATCTACGGCGCGGTGCATCACGACGGCGCACACGCGTCCATCGCGGCGTGCTATCCGGAGGGCGCCATCGTGACGGCGGGGCTGAGCAAGTGGTGTGGGGCCGGCGGCTGGCGGCTCGGCACGTCGGTGTTTCCGCGCGCGCTGCGCCCGTTGCTCGACGCCGTGGCGGCGGTAGCCAGCGAGACGTTCACCGCCGTCAGCGCGCCGATTCAGTATGCCGCCGTGCGGGCGTTCGAGGGCGGCCCGGAGATCGACCGGTATCTGCGCCAGTCGCAGCGTATCCTCAAGGCGGTGGGCCGCCATTGCGCGCGCCGGTTGCAAGAGGCCGGCGCGCGGGTTGATAGGCCGGAAGGCGCTTTTTATCTCTTTCCGGATCTGACGCCGTTTTCGTCGTCGCTCCAGGCGCGCGGTATCGAAACCAGCGAAGCGCTGTGCGAGCACCTCTTGGAGGATACGGGCGTGGCGATCCTGCCCGGCTCGGCGTTTGGACGGCCTTCGGACGAGTTTACGGTTCGGCTGGCGTATGTTAATTTCGACGGCGAACAGGCCCTCGCCGCCGCTGCCGGCGTGCCTGATCACCTTGATCTTGGGGATGATTTTCTGAAGATTTATTGCGGGCGTACCGTCGAAGGCATTAAGCGGATGTGTGGCTGGCTTGCGGGTTGATGGAACGCGGATGACGCGGATGGTAGGTGTGGGCAAGGTGGTGAAACCAGACCGGGAAGGTCTATGAGGCCCCGTTGGCCTCGATGGACCGACCAAAATGAGCGATTTTAGCCGGTTTGCAAGAGTGCCAAAGACCTTCCAGGTCTCGGTAGCACTGTTTCACCACTTTGCGCACACCTACCATGTCAATAAAAATCCGCGATCATCCGCCTGATCCGCGTCATCCGCGTTCCATTTCAATCGCAACCAGCTTGTAATTGGCTTGCAGAACTGAGGCGCAAGGCTTAATTAGTAGCGTGAACATTCTGGCGTGACGGCCTCCCCTGCTCACCCACTCATTTCTCACACGGGTCGTCATCCATCAACCATCGTGTATCCTTCAAACAAAAGGAGATGTTCTATGAATGCTCAGGTACACCTTCGCCCGCAGTGGTCTGCCGCCTTCTTCGTAGCGAGCCTGTTTCTGATGTTGAGCCTGGCCCCGGCGGCGTGGGCGCAGGGCACCGGCACCGTGCAAGGCACCGTCTACGACGGCGAGACCGGCGAAACGCTTGCAGGCGCTAACATCATCGCCATCGGCCTCAACGTAGGCACCTCTACGAATCTCGACGGCAACTACTCGCTGCCGCTGGCTGCCGGGTCGTACACCATCCAGGCCAGCTTCATCGGCTTTCAGGCCGTCAGCGTGCCCGTCACGATCCGGGCCGATCAGACCGTTTCGCAAGACTTCACGCTCAACCCCGACTATATCGGCGCAGGCGAGATCGTCGTGTTGGGCACGCGCCGGCAGGGCCGCACCGTCATCGACTCGCCGGTGCCGGTGGACGTGCTGACACCGGCGGAGCTTACCGCCACCGGCATGACCGAGACGACGCAGATCCTCCAGATGTTGATCCCGTCGTACAACGCCCCGCAAGCCTCGATCACCGATGGCTCGGACCATATCCGCCCGGCGACGTTGCGGGGGCTCGGCCCGGATCAGGTGCTCATCCTCGTCAACGGCAAACGGCGGCATACCGGCTCGCTCGTCCACGTCAACGGCTCGGTGGGGCGCGGCTCGACGGGCGCCGACCTCAACGCCATCCCGCCCAGCGCCATCGACCGCATCGAGGTGCTGCGCGACGGCGCGGCGGCGCAGTACGGCTCCGATGCCATCTCCGGCGTCATCAACATCGTCCTCAAAGAACAGGAAGGCTTCGATGCCAGCGTCACCTTCGGCCAGTATCTGAGCACCGTCGAACGCGGCTACGCATCGAATGAAGGCTTCCTTTCGGACAACTCAGACCGCGACAACTACGATTGGGACGAATCCGGCGAGACCGGCTTCAACCGCATCGGCGCGCCCGAAGACGTTTCGCATTCCGACGGGCAGACCATCAACATCAACCTCGGCTACGGCCTCAAGGTGGGCGACGGGTCGATTTACGTCAGCGGCAGTCTTCGCCATCGCGACTTCGTCAACCGCGCCGGGCTCGATCCGCGCCAGCAATATTATGATGGGTACAAATTTAGCAATTTCGGCGCGGAGTTTACCGAAGAGACGTTCCCGCGTCTGAACCACCGCTACGGCAACGGCGAATTCGACGATTTTAGCGTGTTCGTCAACGGCGAAGTGCCCGTCAACGACCGGGCGCAGGCCTACCTGTTTGCCGGTGTCAGCGCCCGCGAAGGGCTCTCCGGCTGTTTCTACCGCCGCTCGCTCGACAACCGCACCAACCGTGACATCCTGCCCGACGGCTTCCTGCCCAAGATCAACGCCAAAGTCAACGACGTATCGATTGCCGGCGGTTTCAAGGGCACCCTCGGCGATTGGGCCTACGACCTCAGCGAGACCTTCGGCACCAACTCGCTGACGTTCGACATGGCCGACACGCACAATGCGTCGATGAACAACAGCCCGCGCGCTTTCGATTCGGGCACGCTCAACTTTGCGCAGTCGACGACCAACCTCGACCTGTTCCGCAGCGTCGAGATCGGCACGGCCTCGCCGGTGAGTATCGCTATCGGCGGCGAGTTTCGGTGGGATAATTATTGGATCAATTCGGGCGACGACGCCTCGTGGATGAACGGCGGCGTGCCCGTCCGCGACGGCCCGAACCGGGGCGCCTCGACGGCTGCCGGCGCGCAATGCCTGCCCGGCTTCCAGCCGCGCAGCGAGCAGGACGAGACCCGCACCAACTTCGGCTTTTACATCGACCTGGAAAACAACATCACCAGCCGCTTCCTGGTCGGCCTCGCGGGCCGGTTCGAAAATTACAGCGACTTCGGCTCGACGCTCACGGGCAAGCTGGCGGCGCGGCTGGAGTTGACGCCGCAACTGGCGCTGCGCGGCGCGGCCAGCACCGGCTTCCGCGCGCCCTCGCTGGCCCAGGCCTGGTTCACCTCCATCGCCACCAACTTCATCGACGGCGTGCCCTTCGAAGTCGGGACGTTCCCGGTGGAAAGCGACGTGGCCCGCGCCCTCGGCGCCCAGGATCTCGACGCCGAAACATCCATCAACATCAGCGCCGGGGTGACCTACTCGCGCGGCAACCTCTCGGTGTCGGTAGACGGCTATCAGATCGAAATCGACGACCGGATCACCTTCACCGAGAACTTCACCGATGCCGCCGTCGCCAACTTTCTGAGCAGCCAGGGCATCAACGCCAACGGCGGGCGCTACTTCACCAATGCGATGGATACGCGCACGCAGGGCATCGACATCATCGGGCGCTACGGCACGCGGCTGGGCGGCGGCACGATGCGCTTCACCGCCGCGCTCAACTTCTCCGACACCGAAGTCACCAACCTCGACCTCGACACCGACGGTGACGGCGATCCCGACGCCATCGCCGCCCCGGCAGAACTGACCCGGCTGAATGAACCCTTCCTCGTTGGCCGCCAGCGCATCGGCGACTATCAGGATGCCCAGCCCAACGACAAGTTCAACTTCCAGGTCAACTACGACCTCAACGCCTGGCGCTTCATGGTCCGCGCCAACCGCTACGGCGAAGTGACGGCGCTGGCCGCGTCCGATCCGCTGCGCGACCAGACGTTCAGCGCCAAATGGCTGACGGATGTGGAAATCGGCTACGAGGTTTACGGCGGCATCTCGCTGGCCGTCGGCGCCAACAACGTCTTCGACGTGTATCCGGACAAACAATTCAAGCGCAACAGCTTCAACGGCATCTTCCCCTACAACGGCTTCTCCCCCTTCGGTTTCTTTGGCCGTTATGTGTATAGCCGGCTGAATGTGAGGCTGTAGGGAAATGGCAAACAGGCAAATGGGCAAATGAGCAGATAGGCAAAGGAGCAAATAGGCAAATGGCAATCGCGTTTTTTAATTGCCATTTGCCATTTGCTCATTTGCCATTTTACCTCCCCGCCCGATAGCGCGCCAGAAAGATCTGAATCAACTCCTCCTTCAGCGCGCGAATATGGGTCGAATCCATCGGACCCTGGATAAGGTGCGGCCAGATGAAAGCGCCGGAGAGCATCGCCCAGAAAATTTCTGAGGCTAGTTCCGGATTCTCTACGTGGAGCCGTCCGTCTGCTGTGACAGCTTCGAGCCAGTGGGCAAGGTGATTCTCCCCGGTCTCTGCCTGGGCGAGGCTTTCCCGGGCAAGCTCCGGATCCCGAATCAAGACCCCCAGGCTCACCTTAAATAACCCCAGCCAGGCCGGATTATCCAGGATACTCAGCTTGGCCTCGGCAAACAGGGCTAGCTGTTCCTCCAGGCTCTGCCCGGCATCGTACGGGATCTGTTTCAAAGCGGAGATCTCCCCCATGAAACGATTGATGACCGCCTTGAAGAGGGCGTCTTTGCTGGTAAAGTGGTTATAGACGGTCCGCTTCGAGGCCCCGGCAAGCTCGGCAATGCGATCCATGCTGGCGTTGTCGAAGCCCTCGTTTTGAAAGGCTTCCAGGGCGGCGTCGAGAATCGAGTCCCGCTTGCGGCTGGTATCTCTGGTTGGCATAGGATTGTGAAGATGTCGTGTAAACTACACTGTGCAGTGTAACTTGCCTTGCGCACGGGCGTGATATGCACTACACTGTGTAGTGTAATTAGTTCCTGCGGGAATTACAACCCCATCCCCAATGAAGAGGAGATCAAAACCATGAATAAAACCGTGCTCATCACAGGCTGCTCAAGCGGCTTTGGCAAGCTGGCGGCCAAGACCTTCAGCGATAAGGGCTGGAACGTCATCGCGACGATGCGCTCGCCCGAACGCGAGACCGAACTCACGAAGCTGGATAACGTCCTCGTCACCCGGCTTGACGTCACCGACGCCGGGAGCATCAAGCAGGCCGTGGATGAGGGCCTCGCCCGCTTCGGCGCCATCGACGTGCTGGTCAACAACGCCGGCTACGGCGGACACGCGCTCTTCGAGCAAGCGACCGACGAGGCGATTCGCGCGATGTACGAGACGAATGTCTTCGGGGTGATGAATGTCTCCCGCGCGGTGCTCCCCCACATGCGACGACGGCAAGAAGGATGCATCATCAACGTCACATCGATGGCCGGGATGATGGGCCTCCCCAACAGTTCGGTCTATTCCTCGACGAAGTTCGCCGTCGAAGGGCTGACTGAAGGGATGGCCTTTGAATACAAGCCGCTGAACATCACTGTCAAGAGCGTGTTGCCCGGCGCCTACCCGACGACCCGATTCAACGCGAACACCGACGATGACCTGAACGCGGGCGATGACGAACTCTCCGCCCACGCACAGAAGCTGCACGCGCACATCCAGGGCGTAGTGAAACAGATGGCCGAGCAGGGCGGTGCCGTGGCCGATCCGCAAGAGGTCGCTGACAAGATCTATGAATGCGCGACGTCGGAAACCCCGGTCCACAACCCGGTCGGCTCGGACGCCGAGATGCTCGCGCAGATGAAAGCCTCCCTGCCGCAGCAGGCGTTTCTCGACCAGATTGCCGAGATCGCTCTGCCTGCGGACATGGAGGGAATCAGCGCCTGAGTTCGTTCTGATGGCCAATACACCCATCCAACAATAGGAGAAAACTAATGATCAACAGAATGCTGGCAGACCTGGCCACGAAGACCCGCGCACCGCTCTTCGATAACCCCGCGAATTGGGGGCTGGCCTATGAAGACGTGGAATTCAAAACCTCAGATGGCGTGACTATACGCGGGTGGCTCGTCAATCCGGGCCAAGACAAGGTGGTGATTCAAAGCCACTTTGGCCTTTTTTGCTGCCGCTCCGGATATACGAATGACGAAAAGCCCCGAATGATGCGGGCCTGGCCGACCGACATACCCTTCCTCAAACACATCAAAGCGTTTGCCGAACAGGGCTACACCACATTGGCCTATGACCTGCGCAACCACGGCGAAAGCGACGCTGGCCCCTCGCAATGGTCCTGTGACGGGCAAGCCGAATACCAAGACGTGCAAGCGGCGGTCAAATTCATCATCTCGCATCCCGATTACAAGAACGCGCCCATCGGCATGCTGGACATCTGCATGGGCTCCAGTGCGATGGCGCTGGCACACGGTGTCCCGGGCGGGCTGGAGCATGTCGACAACATCAAGGCGCATGTCGTGATCCAGCCGCTCTATAGCGGCATGTGGCTCCGGCGGATGCGTATCCCCGAGTTTATGATCCGGGGCGCAGTCAGACACAGCGTCAAGCGCGGCGGGGTGAACTTTGACATCGCGCCCATCGACCGCGTGAAGCTGATCAACAAGCCGACAATGCTGATCCAGAACAAGAACGACCCGATCGCCGATATGGACTACATCAGGAAATATTACGATGAGTTGCAGGTCGAAAAAGAGATGGTCTGGACCGAGGTTGGCAAGACTCGCATCGCCGGATACGCCGATCTGACCGAGCGCCCCGAAAAAGTCATCGAGTGGTTCGAGCAGTACGTCGGTCAGGATCAAGCGTCTGAGTTAGCATTGACGGCCGCTACACCCACCCAACAATAGGAGGAGAACCACCCATGTTTGCAAAGATGGCTTCAGACATGATGATCAAGCCCGGCCAGTCGCCGGTGTTTAACAGCCCGCAGGATTTCGGCCTGGACTACGAAGACGTCGAGTTCCAGGCAAGCGACGGCGTGACGTTACGCGGCTGGCTCATCGAGGGTGGAACCGACAAGGTGATCATCCAGAGCCACTTCGGCGTGCAGTGCAGCCGGGCCGGCTACACACCCAGGGGCAAGGGCCTGATCAAGCTGTGGAAGGAGGACATCTCGTTTCTCCGGCAAGCAAAATACCTCAGCGAGCGGGGTTATACGATCCTGATGTACGACATGCGCAACCACGGTGAGAGCAACCTCGGCACCTGCCCGTGGGTCTCCTGGGGTCCTGAAGAGGGCAAAGACGTGATCGCAGCCGTTGATTTCATCGCGCACCATCCGGTCTACAAGGACGCCGGCATCGGCTTGCTTAGCATCTGCATGGGGGCGGCAGCCAGCACGTACGCCTACGGCATGGGCGATCAGGGCCTGCGCCGCTATCCCAACATCAAGGCTATGATCGCTGTCCAGCCCCTGCACTACAAAGAGTTCGTCAAAGCCTTTGGCATGCCGGGCTTCATCGACAGAGCAGGAAGCAAGAAATCGCTTGAGAGAATTGGCTTCGACCTGAACACCACGACATTCATGCCGGATGTCAAGAGCATCACCGTGCCTACGCTGGTCATGCAAAACAAGAACGATCCGTGGACCGACCTGGACTTTGTGCAGCAGTATTATGACGAGCTTCAGGTCGAAAAGGAATTGCGCTGGCTCGATCTCTCTAAAGACAGGGCTGCGGCCTACGATTACCTGGGCACGACACCCGGAAAACTGGCGAACTTCTTCGATAAACACGTTTGATGCGATGAAGCTTGGGAAAAAAGGCAAATGGGTTGCGTTGATCGCAGCCATGATTGGGGTGATCGTTATGGCACTGGCGTTATTCGGGCATAAGGTCGTTCACACGGAGATCGTGATCCCGGCCCCTCCTGCTGAGGTGTGGGCTGTCTTGACCGACGCGCCAAGATATGAGGAATGGAACCCCGTGCTCGTCCGGGTCGAAGGCGCGTACCGCGAAGGCGCTGAACTCACAAACCTTGTACGGGAGCCCAGCGGCAAAGAGAGCGTCATGACATCGACGGTCATCAGGATGACTGACGAGCGCGAACTGAACCAGTTTGGCGGGATCCGAGGGCTCCTGACCTTCGACCACCAGTGGCTGCTCGAACCGGTCGACGGCGGGACGCGCGTCATCCAACACGAGGAATACCGGGGCCTGGGCGTCTGGTTTTGGGACGCAAGTTGGGTCGAGCCGGCCTACAGCAAAGCGAATGAAGCCCTAAGGGGCAGGATGGCGCAGTTGAAGGCGCGCTGAGGAACTCACCGGAGCAACGTTCATTGATCTGGACCCATCACCAACGCTCTCAGGAAACCAACGATGAAACTCGTTCTGAGCCTTGGCCTGCCGTTGGCCGTGCTGCTGGCGCTGCTCGCATCGGCCTGGTACGTTCCCACGCGTCTCGCTACCCTGCTCGGGGCTGATCGCCCCCGGCTCATCCGTGTTGTATGGATCCTCCTGGTCGTGGCGAGCCTCGGAGGATTGATGGCTTTTGCGACGGTGTCCAGTTTTTTTCTCGGCATCCTCTACGTCGTGGCCGGGTTGTTTTTCATGGGCCACCTGTATCTCTGCCTCGCGCTGCTCGTTCTTCATCCGGTGCATCGGCTCCTCCCCCTTAGCGACCCCGTCCAGGCGTGGGGAGCCGTCGCCATGGCGGTCGGATTTACGGCCCTTGGCGCCTGGTTCGCCGGCAATCTCACGGTCGAAAGCAAGGAGATCGCTGTGGCAAGGCTTGACCGGGAGCTTACTGTCATGCACGTTTCCGACGTGCATCTCGGGCATCACCGGGGCCGGGCGTTTCTCGAACGCGTCGTGGCAGAGACCAACCGGCAGCAACCGGATCTCGTGCTCATCACCGGCGACCTCGTCGATAGCAACATCGCGCTGAGTTCGCACACGTTGGAACCCCTTTCGGCCTTCAACGCGCCGGTCTACTTCGTCACAGGCAATCACGAAACCTATATCGACATGGACCGGGCGCTGGCGCTCATCGCCGGGCAGGGCGTCCGCATTCTTCGCAACGAGCGCGTCGATACGCACGGAATCCAGATCATCGGGCTCGACTACATGAACGCCGACGATAACACGTTCGACATGCACCCCGTCGGCGATCGGACGATCCAAAAAGAGCTACCGAAAATCCCCGCTGCCGCCGACAGGCCCATCATCCTGATGCATCACAGCCCGGTTGGCCTGGAATACATAGCGGAGTACGGAACGGCCTTGATGCTCGCGGGGCACACCCACGCAGGTCAGGTTTTCCCCGGCACCGTGCTCGCCCCGCTCATCTTTCGCCTCAATCAAGGCCTCTACAATTTTGACGGGATGCCGGTCTTCGTCTCGCAAGGAGCGGGCACGTATGGCCCCCGGATGCGGCTGGGGAGCGGCAACGCGATCCACGTGCTGCGTCTCGTGCCCCGGTGAGGAACGCCTGACACGATCATTTTTCATCTCCCCTCCACCCTATCCTATCAGAATATTTACCCATCTACTTGACAAATCTACTATTAAAATAGTATTATCAAGACAGTAGAATCAACCCTTGCCCCGATGAAACGCAAATCGCTAACCCCGTTAGGCGAGACCGAGATGGAGGTGCTCCACCACGTGTGGGACCTGGGCCGCGCCACCGTCGCCGAGGTGCAGGCGCGCATCTTGAGCGAGCGCAAAGTGGCCTACACCACGGTGATGACGGTCATGAAAAAACTGGCCGACAAAGGCTACCTCCAGTTCGAAAAAGACGGCACGACGTACGTCTACTCCGCCGCCCGCAGCGCCGAAGACGTTCAGCGCAGCCTCGTCGACGACCTCGTCAGCAAGGTCTTTCGCGGCTCGACGCTGGCGCTGGTGCAGGCGCTCGTCGGGCACGAAGACTTCAGTGACGAGGAACGCCGCGAGATCAAAAACCTCATTGACGAGATGGAGGACGAGGATGATACCCCTGGCTGATTGGCTTCAAACGCTGGGCCAGAGCGCGCTGGGAACGCTCTGGCTACCGCTGATGGCGTGGACCGTCGTGGCGATGGTCCTCCTGGGCGTGCTCCGCGTGTGGCGCTCAGCCCACACTTACGTCCATTACGCCGCTCGCGCGGCGCTGATGCTGGCCCTTCCGCTGGGTTTGATCCTGGCTACCGCCACCGATTTTTCGCTGCTCTCGCTGCTGCCGAGCCCTGCCGTCGAGGCGCCCGGCAACGTGGTCTTCGTCCTCCCCCCGCTCGACCTTTCACCAGCGTCTGCGAGCGCGCCGGTTTTTCACTGGAACTGGTATCACGGGCTGGGCTTGTTGACGCTGCTGGCCGGGCTGCTGGCCGTGGTCCGGCTGAGTGCGCTGGCCGGGCACGCCCGCGCGCTGTACATCTTCCGCAAACACCTGCCGGCGCAATCGACGGCTTCGCTTCAGTCCGTCATCGATGAACTGGCCGATACGCTGGCGGTGCGGCGACGCGTCCGGGCTATCGCCACGACGCAGCCCGTGGTGCCGATGACGCTGGGGTGGCGTCGCCCGGTGGTGGTGGTGCCGGCAGCGCTGCTCGACGATGCCGACCAGCTGCACATGGCGCTCTTGCACGAGATGATTCACATCCGGCGCCGGGATGCGCTCATGCAAGGCATCGAGCAGGTGGTCAGCGCCTTGTTTGTGATCAACCCGGCGGTGTGGCTCCTGCGGCGGTCTATTGCGACGTATCGGGAGATGATTTGCGACGCCGAAGTCATCACCCAGCCTCGTGTGAGCAGCAAGCGATATGCGGCTTTGCTCTACAGCTTCGCCACGCCGCGCGTCTTTCCCCGCCAGCTCACGCTGAGCATGGCGTCTTCAGAAAAACAACTAAAAAAGCGGATTCTAGCCATGAAATCCTTCCGTACTTCCGACTTTCGTTATGTCGATCCTAAAATTATCTCCCTGGTCCTGGCCGGTCTTCTTCTGAGTGCTGCCAGCCTCGTCGTCGCCTGCACAGACCTCGTCGATGCGAACGTCGATACCGCTGAAGAACAACTCGAACTGGGCAAAGTCAACCCCGACGCCGAGGTCTTCGTCGTCGTCGATGAGATGCCCGAACTCATCGGCGGACTGGCTGCGATTCAGCAGGAACTTACGTATCCGGAGACGGCGAAGGCCGAGGGATTACAGGGCCGCGTCATCGTGCAGTTCATCATCAATGAAGCCGGCCTGGTGACGGAGCCTGCCGTGGTGCGCGGCATCAGTCCGGAACTAGATGAAGAAGCCGTACGCGCCTTGCAATTGGCTCGTTTCAAGCCGGGGAAGCAAGACGGCGTGGTGGTCCCGGTCAAGATGTCGATCCCGATCACGTTCAAGCTCAGTGATGAGGATGAGTTGTGGTCAGCGGCAGATCCGAGACCCCGGATGATCCCCCTGGCCATCAAGCGTTCCGAGTCTAAGATCACGGGGGTCATTCTTTCGTCGGAGACACGCGAAGGCATCGCCGGCGCCAACGTCTTCCTCAAAGGCACCACCCTCGGCGCGGCCACAGACCAGGACGGGCGATTCACGCTGCTTACCCTCGGCCAGGAGGTTGAGAATCCTATCCTGATGGTCTCGCACATCAGCTATCAGCGGCCTCTGGAGATTTCGCTCGGATCCGACGAAGACATAAAAGAGAGAACGCGTGAGGCCGCCACAGCAGCATTCCTCGAATCGCTGTCCAGTCAGTTCGAAACAAAGCTTCAAAACGAATCCGATCCTGAAAAAAAAGCGGAACTGCAACGATTCTTTGTTGCGCTCCAACAACACATAGAGGAGAGCAAAAATAATCAGAGACTATCACCGGGTTTTATTGAACAAGTAGATGAAGCCTGGCATGAATTGGATTTAAAAGAATTCATGGACAAGGCGCGGGATGAAATCACCGGCAAAGTCCATAACCTGTATACGCCGAATGGCATCGCGCCCGGCACCGTGCGCGTTACCTCGTCCGGCACGGTGTTGCAAGAAAACGTGGATTACACCGTCGATTACGAAGCCGGCACCGTTACCATCCTCAACGCCGCGTATATCAAACCCAACCAGCCCCTCAACATTACATACGATCCGAAGTAAGGAAAGCTGAAACTCTTTCAGCTTTGTAGCCTCCAGCGAGGGGACAAGCGCCCGGCGTCACCCGGCGCCAGGCGCTTGTCTTCCCCCACCGGGGGCGCCGCGTCAAAAGACGGGGCTTCGACGGCAACAGACATCACGCTTCATCACCTCATCCATCATCATCATCTTCGTCGCCTGTGACGAACGTGCTCTCGGTGATGGTCTTGTTGCCGTTTTCTGAGATCGACAGGATCTCGATCTTGTATTCCGTATTCGGCTCGAAGAACTGCTCCGGCACATCCAGACTTTCGACGTCGGCTTCGACGATGACATCGAAGACGGCCTCCGAATCGTCGCTTTCGATGATGATTTCGACGAGTTCAGCGCCGGGCGCATACCATTCGACTTCGACCTCTTCAAGATCTACTTCTTCGCCGTCCGAGGGCGTGAAGGTGGGCGGGGTAAGGAGATCGTGCGACAACTCGCCCTCCCCCACTAGCCGCTCTCCTTCTACGGTCTTGCCTCTGAATTTGTACTCGCCGGGCGGAAACAAAGCCAACACCTCGGCAGGCGACGGCTCGGCGCTTTCCAGGCGCAGTTCTGTGATGCCCAGTTCTGCAAAGTTTCCCGTGGCGTTGAATTGGACGATCTTTGTGTTGGTCGGATCTTTAACCCGGACGGTCTCCCAGCCTTCGGCATCGAGGAAGATCTGAAGCCCCAGGTCGTTGTCCGTCGAGTTGAATTCGAAAAACACCTCCGTATCGGCGAAGGGGATCTTCGGCCCGGCGATGTCTTCGCTTTCGTCGAGCCCCAGCGTTTCGCCGGCGGTCTGGCTCCGCGCATCAACGGCCTCGCCTGATGCTTCCACGGGATTGTTGTTGCATCCAGCGACGGCAAAAACCATCAGAAAAAGCACCGTACAGAGCGCAAACGCGGGTATTATGTAGGTTGAACGCATAGCAATACCTCCTTGTCAAGACGCAGGTATCCGATGAGGCTCTGAGGGGTTGAGCCTGTTCGGTTCGGAAGCGCTGAGGAACACGCTCCTCAGCCGGTGTGTCGTGGAAAGAAATGGAGGCTCCGTGGATGGGGTTTTCTAGACCATACGGGCCTCTCTAACGGTGATGTGCTACGCGCAGCACGAGCGTAAAGACGTCTCATTAATAAGACCCACAAGCCGTTGTTACTACGTAAGTTTATCACGAAAGAATCGAATATGAGATTGAAGTGACGGCGGAAGGCGAAGTCCTTGACATCGAACAGGAAGGCGCGGACGAAGATGAGGATGAGGAATAAGGCGTGTCTGCAAACTGCCTTCCCAAAGGAGCCCCGTAGGGGCGCCCTGTTTGTAGTAGCACAAAGCTATAAAAAACAAAAAGCTCCGTAGGAGCGACCTGTTCAAAAGTATCCGGCGCATCCTCTGAACAGGTCGCCCCTACGGGGCTCATTTTTAGGGAAGGTTTGCTTGCTACAAACAGGTCGCCCCTACGGGGCTCTAAAATTCGGGATGACTCATGTATATAATACGAGATGACTCATGTTTGCAGACACACCCTGGTGACATCAACGCATAAAGCCCCGCAGCAGCGACCTTTTTTACAGGACGCTGCTACGGGGCTCTTTTGGTGACAACGGCTAAACGGGCAATCCGGGCGCCGTCAGCCGCTCAGCTAATCGTCACTATCGTGGCCCAGTTCGATTTCCACCGCCTCCCTGACGCCGTTGCTTTCTTTGTATTCGACCTCCACCGCATCGCCGACGGAAAGATCGCTCAGGCTATCGAAGCCATCGAACTCCGTTTTGTCGGTGACGATGTATTCAATCCCATCGACGGTTAGCGAATTCGCGCCGATCGCTTCAACGATACCGTTGACCTCTTTATCATTCTCAAAGAGATCATCGACCGTATCGCAGCCGGCGGCCATGAAGAACAGCAGGACGAGCGCCAGGCCCCTGATACCCCACGTTGTAAAACGGTTCATGGATGATACCTCCAGTCTCACGTTGGTTGGTAGATGAGCGATGCGGCCCGAACCCACCGGCCCGCTCTTATCCGTGAGACACATGGTTGAGGGCACTTGCGTAAGCCTGCGCGAAAAAAATGGGAATAGCCAGTGGGATGTGGCCAATGGGGATTTTGGGGAAAGGGGGAGAGGGAGAAAGGGGGAGGTCGAATTTCGAATTTCGAATGCCGAATCGCGAGTAGAAAATTGAATCATTCGACCCTCGACATTCGACACTCGCCACTCGACATTCGACATTCCTGATCTTCGCCCATTCACCCTCTCCCCCTCTCTCCCTTTCAATCAGGGGCGCGGCTCAGTAACCCCGTTAATCTTCACGGGGAAAGCCTCCGTGCGGTAGCCGGCAAAAATGCCCAGGCCTCCTGTCATGTTCGAATGCACATGCACCGGCTCGGCAAACGGGTTATCGCCGGTGCTGTTCTGAAGCGTGACGGTCTTCCCGTAGAGGAAATAATCTTCCGACACCGCCATAAACACCACCAGGAAAGAACGCTCGATCGTGACCTCGGTCTCGCGCAGGCTTAACGCATACTCGATCTCGAAGTCGAAGGTATGGGGCCGGCCATTGAAGAGGTCGTCGTTGAAGATGGCCTCCTTGTATTGCGTCTTTTCCGCGCCGAAGACATCCGGCTCTCCCAGGGCCGGGTCGTTGCTGACAAAGCGGAGATTGGACTGGGGCAGGATGGTGATCTCGCCGGTTTCGTTATTGATCAAGCGTCGGCTCTGAAGGATCTGAAGGCCGTAGTAATTGCGCGCGTCCGCCGGATCGTCCACCGTCAATTCGATGCGCTCGGTGCGCTGCACAAAGGTCTCGCTGGCGATCTCTTCGACGAGATGCTGCTCGAAGGCCGTGACGCGGGCGGCGGGCGGCACAGCCCCGGCTCCTTCAGACACCGCAAAGCCGGGCGCCGTAACGCGTACGGTATACATTTTCTCCGGCGCCGGCCTGCTCGTCGTCGAGGTAAAAGTACCCAGGCCTATGGGCGAAAGACGGTCGATGAGTCGTTCTCCCTCCCAGATCTCAACCGTGGCGTCGTCTATCAGGCGCGGGTCTTGCGCCCCCGTCGAAGAGGTCGTCGCAGACACGTTGACGCGCCACAGGCTGTCCGGCTCGAAGAGGCTGTGTACCACGAGCCGCTCCTCATGCGGCGGCAGCTTGACCTCCACCACGGTCTCGCAGGCTGCCAAGAACAGAGCAGCGAGGCATATCGTCAGGATGTGCTTCATGACGAACGTGATTGTTAATTTTGGATTTTAGATTTTGGATTTTGGATTGGTCTATTCCAAACCGGATTCATCAACCGGAAAAGCCAGCGCGTTACGCACGGTCGCGGCTTTTTCGGCTGTTGGATTCGGTGGATTTAAACAATCCAAAATCCAAAATCTAAAATCCAAAATCAGAAACGGAACCGGTACGAAAGCGCCGGGAGGATGGGAAACAGCGTGGCCTGTTTGAACACACGATTACCCTGTAGATCCCGCGCGGCGAAGATGAAAAACGGGTTTTTGCGGTTGTAGGTGTTATAGAAACCCAGCGAAAGCGTGCTCTCGCCCGCTCTGCTGAAGAAGGCTTTCCTGAAGTGCCAGTTGAGCACCAGATCCAGCCGGTGATAGGCAGCCATCCGATAGCTGTTGCGCGCGCCGTAATCGCTGAGTTCGGGCAGGCTGGCGCCGTCTTCGAGCAGGCGTTCTCTATAGACCGGGTTGTCCAGCGAGCGCCCGTCGATGAAGCGGGCCGTTGCCAGGGTGATGGCCTGCCCGGAGCCGTAGACCCACGTCGCGCCGAGGTCGAGGCGGTCGTTGAGTTTGTGGGTGAGCACGAGCGCCACGTCGTGGCGGCGGTCGTAGCGATACGGAAACGTCCGCCCCTCGTTGAGCGCCCCGAACCGGCGTTTCGACCAGGCGAGCGTGTAGCCGAGCCAGCCGGTGGTCCGGCCTCGTTTTTTCTGGACGAAGATCTCGGCGCCGTAGGCCCAGGCATCGCCGGTTTCGACCTTGTCTTGCCAGTCTTCGTTGGGGGCGACGAAGTTGGCGCCTGGCCTGTATTCGAGCACGTTGCGCATGCTCTTGTAATAGCCTTCGAGGCTGGCCTCGTACGCGCCGCCCTTGAACGTGTGCGTGACCCCCATCGCCGCCTGCCACGACTTCTGCGGGCGCACCCGGTCGGTAGCTGCCAGCCACAGATCCGTCGGTAAGTTGATGCCCGAATTGGTGAGCAGGTGGAGGTATTGCTGCATCGTGCCGAAAGACGCCTTGACGGCCCAATCCGGACGCGCGAGATACCGCATCGCCAGGCGCGGCTGAAGCGACGTGTAGGTGGCGCCGTTGACGCGCATCCCCGAAAAATGCAGCCCCAGGTTCGCCTTCAAGCGGCGCGTTAGCCTCACGTCGTCTTCGGCGTAGAGCGCATATTCGACCCCCGAAAACGGAAACGTCCGGGGCGTCAGTTTCACCTCGTCCGGGCCGAGTTGCGCCACTTTGAGCCGCAACGTGCCCACACCCGGATTAAACGCGTGCCGCACCGCCCCACCGCCGAAACGGATGTAATGATGCGGATGAGGCCGGTAATCGAAATCGATCTTCGCGCTCCAGTCATCGATGCCGGAAGCATAGACGACCTCTTCGAACTCTTCGACGGGCGGCGTCGATTCTTCGATCTGCGTGATGCGCGTCAGCACGTCGAAGGCGTAGCGGCTGCGAACCAGGGTGGTGTTGCTGAAGAGTTTGTTCGAAAAAAGGTAATTCCAGCGCAGCGTCGCGGTGACGTTGCCCCAGTCGAAGCCGCCTCTGAACCGCTCGCGGTGCTGTACGCCGCCGGCGCGAAAGCGGCTCTCGCTGCTCGATCCGAAAGCGTCTTCGCCGGCGTAAAAACTCAGGTAGAGCCGGCTGCGCTTAGAGGCCACGTAGTTGAGCTTGGCGTTGAAATCGTAAAAATAGGAGACGAAGTCTTCTCCGTCTGGCGCGCGGCGGCGGACGAAAGGCCGGGCCAGCACGTCGATGTACGTCCGCCGGCCCGAGACGATGAACGACATTTTGTCTTTGAGAATCGGCCCCTGCACCGTCAACTTCGACGAAACCAGCCCGACGGCGCCCTCGGCGGTATAGGTCTTGAGGTTGCCCTCCTTCATGCTGATATCGACCACCGACGAGAGTCGCCCGCCGTAGCGCGCCGGGAAACCGCCCTTGATGAGCCGCACGTTTTGAAGCGCCTCGGCGTTGAAAACCGAGAGGAAACCGAAGACGTGGCTGACGTTGTAGACCGGCGCCCCGTCGAGCAATACGAGATTCTGATCCGGCCCGCCCCCCCGCACATAAAGCCCGCTGCTGCCTTCGCTGCCAGACTGCACGCCCGGCAAAAGCTGGATCGCCTTGATAATATCGACCTCGCCGAGCAGGGCCGGGAGCTTCTGCACCTGCTCCACCGGCAAATCGACCACGCTCATCTGGGTCGATTCGATAGCCCCCTCCGCCCGCTCAGCGACCACCTCCACCTCGTCCATCCGCACCTCCGCCGCCGTGAGTTCGATGTCGAGATTCAAATCGGCGCGCAGGTCGATGGCGAGGGTGCGGGTCTGGTAGCCGAGGTAGGAGACGCGCAGATAGACCGAGTCGGCAGGCAGCGTCAGGCTATAGAAGCCGTAGTTGTTGGTGACGGTGCCGGCCTTGACCCGAAAGACGTAGAGGTTGGCGCCGATGAGATTCTCGCCGTCCTCGCTATCGGTCACGAAGCCGCTGATGGTGAAACGCTGCTGCTGTGCCTGGGCTGTCTGGACAGCCATCAGGCCCATCACCATCAGCAAACAGATCACTCGCATAGCTTTGACAGGAAGGGGTTGGCGCGTACCTCTTTCTATGAGACACACGGTTCGGTTTCCTCACGTAAAGGCTTGCGAAAGGTAAATTGCAAATGGAAATGGCAAATGATAGGCAAAAGGCAAATGGCAAAAGGCAAATAGGCAAATCGTTGCTTGATTGCTCAGTTGCCTCACTTGCCCATTTGCCTATTTGCCTTTTGCCCCTCACCACGTCACCCGGAGCGAGAGCGAGGGAATGAACGGCGTCGAGCGGCGTTCGGAGCGGACGTACGTGGCGGTGGCGTCGTTGTAATGCAGGCTCCAATCGCGCACATTGCGGCGATCGAGAACGTTGATCAGGTTTAACCGCGCCTGCACGTCGAGGCCCGCGATCCGGTGCGAATAGGCCACACCGAGGTCCCACTGCGAAAAGAGCGGCAGGCGATGCGCTTCGGGATCAGACAGATCGAAGGGCGCGAAGACCGGGGTTTCCAGGTTGGGTTCGAGGTAATCATAGTAGGCTTGCCGAAAACCCCACGCGCGCCCAACGGCACCTTGCCAGCGCAACGTCGCCGTCCAGTGCAGGCGCGGGGTCACGTCTAGCGATGCAAAAAAGCGATGCGGGGCGTTCCACGGCACCGTCATGAGGGCCTCGTCGAAACGATTCTCTACGCGGCGCCGGGCTATCGAATATTCGTACTGGGCCGTCAGACGCGTCCGCTGCGTCGTTCGGCTGGTGGTAAAACCGATCCCATAGGCATAACCGTCGGCCTTCGCCAGCAGGTTGTTCGATGCTGCCGGGACGCTGCCGGCAAGCTGCCCGCCGTAGTCGAGCACGAGCAAATGCGGGTGATGTTTGTAAAACGATTCGACGGTGAATTGCCACGCGTCGTCGGGTCGGTAGAGGATTGATCCGGTGACGTGAAGAGCCCTCGGCGGGTTGCCGTCGATGCCCACCGGCAGCCAGAACCGGACGCTCGGCACCAGGGCCGTCGCGTTGGTGGTAGCTACGTCGAACTGGTTGATAAACTGCCGGTAGAGCCCCGCCGCGCCCCGGAAGGCCCACGTGCCCCGCCGTCCCTCCGGATGATCGTACTGGAAGGCGAGGCGCGGCTCAGCATACGCGGTATTCAGCGACGGCAGGTAGGTAAACCGGGCGCCCATCGTAAGCGTAGCCCGGTGCCCCAGCGCCAGCCGATCCTCAACAAAAGTGCTCAACCGCCACCGCGCCGGCTCCCGCGACGCCGGATCGACAGCGGGCGTGGCGCAGAGCGGATCGAGTGTCAGCGAAAACTCACTGCCGGTATGCACGGCTTCGACGTTGCCCGAAAGAAAATGCCGGGCTGTCGCAGCGTAGTTCCAGCCCGCGCGCAACCCTATCTCGGTGATCTCATTGAAGTCTTCAGAAGCCGGCACCCCCGAACAGTCCGGATCGAGCGCCGCGAACGGAGACCGGTCGATGGGATGCGAAAAATTGTAGTTGCTCTTCCAGAGCCCCAGGCTGGTGAAGGCGCGGCTACCGAGCACGCCTTCGTAGCGCATCTGAAAGGTCTGGTTCGTCCAGGCATACTCCTCATCCACATCTTCGACCAGCGCGGCGGCGTCTTCGAAGGGCGGTGTATCATTCAATTCGTTACCGAAGACATTGCGGCCCCGGTAAAACGACGCGTGAACGCTATGAAGCCCATCGATCTGTGCACGAAGCGCGGCGTGGATATCAGAAAAGCCAACTTCAACCGGCGCGTCCGGCACAGAGGCCACCTCGCTCGCCTGCTGCGTACTATCGCCCAGCGCGCGCAAGGCATCGATGAGGAAGAGATCGGGAGTGCTCCAGGTTTGAAAAAGGTCTTGCAAAGGACGAGGCTGGTAGAGGCCCCAAAGACCGGCTCGCCCGGCGGTCATCCACGAGACCTGGAGGCGGCCTGCGCGCGCCGCCGTCTTTCCACTCACCCGACCATTGAAACTCATCGGATCGATCTGAAGCGCCACCTCCTGCTTAGCTGCAGGCGCCAGGCGATGCGCTACGTCGATGACGCCGGAGAGGTGGCTGCCGTGGGCGGCCTCAAAACCGGCTTTCTGCACGGTGATCTGCTCTACGGCAAACGGGCTAAACGGACCAAAAAAGCCGCCGTTGCGGATCGGCACGAAGACCGTCGCGCCGTCGAGGAGATACTGGTGCTCGCCCGTAGCGCCGCCCTGCACGTGGACGTCCGAGAGCGCATCGCCCACCCGAACACCCACGATAGCGTCGATGTCCTGCACGACGTCACCGGGGTTAAAGCCCTGCGCCAGTTGGGCATCGGTGCGGCGGCCCCGGCCCAGGTCTTCGGACGGCAACCGGCTCGCAAAGCCATTGATGACGACGGGCGTCGTCAGCACCGTGCGGGCTTTCATCGGGAGCGCGATGCGGCGGGTTGTTTCAGGATCCACCCAGACGGTGTCGGCCTGATCGTGATAGGCCACGTGTGTGACCACGAGCAGATGCGGCCCCGGCTTGAGCGAAGCAAAAGCAAAGCGTCCGGCCTGATTCGTGGCGGTGCCCGTGCCCTCGCCGGCTAATAAAATGTTGGCGTTGGGCAACGGCTCGCCAGTGTCTGCATCCATCACGCGCCCGGCCAGCCGCCCGAACCGAGGACGCGTCTCAGGATCCGCAAAAAGCACGTAGGTCCCCGACGAGAGGCGGGCAAAGTCGAGGCCGGTGCCTTTCAAGATGCAGCCCAGGATGTTTTCCTGCGTCTGCTCGCGAGCGCGGCAAAAGGTGGTCTTGCCTTCGACGAGTTCGGTTTCGTAGACGAGACTGATCTGCGTCTCGTCGATGAGCGCGCGCAGGGCTTCGTTGAGCGACACGCCCACCAGGGCAAAAGTGTACCGTACGTCTTCGTCTTCGCGGGACGATTGCACCTGCGCCTGCACCGGCAGGATATAGCCGAGCCAGGGCGCTCCGAAAAGAAGAGCCAGAAGGAGGACGCGTCCCGGTGTCCTCAAGACACAACTGCAAGCGCCACGGCTCATGAGATGTTCTATGCGTGAAACGTGAAACGTAAAACGTGAGGGTGCCCGCACTACCGTTAAAAACAGCACCCTCACGTTTTACGTTTCACGTCCATAACTATCATTGATCACCGCTATAGATCTCGTATCCGGTCGAGGTCTTTCGATAATTGAGTTTGAGTCCTACACAGATATCCCGGATGACGGCTTCGATGCTGGCGGGATTGCGCGAGGCGAACGTCAATTGTTTGCGAGCCAGCGAGCGAGGCGTCAGGGTCAAGTCTCGGTCGAAGTGTCGTTCAACGTCTTCGAGGATGACGCCGAGCCACTGATCCTTGAACACGAGTTCGCCCTTGCGCCAGGCCGTAGCCACATCGACGGTTATGTCATCGGGCGGAATCGGTTGACGCATCGCGCTGCCGATTCGATAGGTCTGCCCCGGTTCCAATTCGACCCCCTGCTCCGGACGCGCGGACGGCGTCAACGCTACGCGCCCCTCTTCCAGCGTGACCGTCGTGGCGGGATCCATGCTCCGGCTCCAGGCACGCGCGTTAAACCGCGTGCCCAGCACCGACACCTGCGCATTGAACGTGTGAACGATGAACGGTCGCGCTTCGCTAACCACGTCGAAAAACGCTTCGCCTTCCAGATCTACCACCCGCTCCTGCCCAAAACGACGTGCATAGCGCACCGTGCTCCCGCTGTTGAGTTCGACCTGCGAGCCATCCGGAAGCGAGACGGCGATGCGTTGGCCCAGCGGGGCGGTGCGCGTCACCGGCTGGAGCCAGAGAACCACCCCGAAAGCGCCGATCAAGAAAACAGCCGCTACCGCCATCCAGGGACGCAGCCGGACGCGGCGCAGCGTCGAAGCGCGTTCGGGGCGTGGGCGAGGCTTCGGTTTTTCATCAGACGCCGTACCCGTTTCGAGGGCCTGCCAGACGCGTTCGATGGCCTCCGGGTTCGGGAAATCCGCCGCCTCTTCGCTTCCGGCCAGCGCCCATACCTCACGGAGCCGTTCTGCTTCGTGAGACGGCTCTCCGGCGAGGATCTCGTCGAGGTCTTTATGGTGGTCGTCTTTGTTCACGGCTGTGTGCCCTCGTTGAGCAGGGCGTCGAGGCGTTTGCGGAGGTCTTTGAGGGCCAGGAGGATGTGTGTATCTACGGTGCGCTTCGAGAGGCCCATGATGCCGGCGATCTCGGCGTTTTTGAGGCCGTGGTAACGGCTCAAGACAAACGCTTCGGCGCGTCGTTGCGGCAGCGCGTCGATGCCGCGTTGAATGTGCTGTTGGAGGTCTTGGGCCATCAGCGCTTCATCCCCGGCCAGCGCGGTCTCCTGCCGGTCACGCACCTCCTCGACGGAAGCCGCCGCTATCCATTTATTACGACGCAGGCTATTCAGGGCGCGGTTGCGCACCATGGTGTAGAGCAGAGCCTGGAGCGAGACCTTCACCGTGAGCGTCTTGCGGTCTTCCCAGACTTTCATGAACACGTCTTGCAGCACGTCGCAGGCCGCGTCGTCGTCGTTGGTAAAACGCCGCGCGTAGCGGACCAACGGCGCGTGGAAGCGACGAAAGACCTCGGCAAAGGCGGTGCGGTCCGAGTTCCTGAGGCGCCGGCTCAGACCGGCGAACGTATCGGCTGGATCCTGCACGCGCTGGTTTTTTGGTTTGTGGCCAGGGCGTAATGTATGGCACTACGCCGTAACACCGGGAAAGCCGGGCCTTTCCTGATGCCTTACACCAGTGAGACCCCTAGAAGCGGCGAACTACGTAATTGGCCGGTAAAAAAATAGCGACGTTATCAGAAACTGTGGTGTTTACGCTGCCCCGCGTTTTTCTCGCTTCTGCTGATTTCGTCGTCGTTCCAGCCAGCGCGCGAATGATTGCTCACTTTCCTGGGAACGACGTCCTTCCAGAAGGTTTTCGATGGATATGTCCTCATCCAAATCGGGCCAATGAATGCCATAGCCACCCCTGCTGAGTTCATAATTTTGCCATTCTTCCGGCGTTCCATGAGCAAGGCGGGGATACCAAGACAGAGGCGCCGAAATAACGCGCCCGTCGGCCAGGAAGGCACTCAGGCATCCCGGCGACGTTTCATCGCCAGCTGTCACCGCTACACGGACAACCTCTGGTTCTTGCTCAAGTACTAAAGTAGTCATTAGACGACCGGCATCAGCGACTTTCTGGTTGCTTACACTCGCTTGATTAATATGCCACAAGATTCTTTATGTTTTTGGATGCGTGTAAAATATAGCATCGAGTTGTCTACCCGCTTGCTTCCTGAACAAACTCGACGATGTTGCCGTCGGGATCTTCGACCATGACGATCCGCGCGCCGTTGCCCAGTTCGGTGACCGGCAACGCGATAGGCACCGCGCCTTGCTCAATCTTCGCGATGACGGCATCGAGATCCGTGACCATCAGGGTGATGTATCGATAGCCGAAGACGGTGGGAATGCCCGTCGGGGTTCGGTCGGAGGGTGCCTCGTCCATCTGCACGAGTTTGATCAACGAAGCGCCGTGTTTGAGCTGAACCATCCGCCCTTTGCCGATCAACGAGGTGGTCACCTCGGCCACGACCGGCAGGCCGAGCAGATCCCGATAGAAACCGAGGGATTGCTCCATATCGGCCACGACGACGCCGGCATCGATGGCGATTCGGGCGGTCGAAGCAGGAGCGGCCTGGGGGGCCGGGGCGAGCGTCTCTGTGGTACAAGCTGCCAGGAAGCCAGGTATCATGACGACGATGAGACTGAAGAACCGGCTCGCCTGCTCCGGTCGTATCGGATCGATCATGGCGATGGAGGGACGTTGTTGCCTAAGTCAGCGTACGGTTTGACGAAGCTGCCGCAAGCGGTACATCCATTACAAGATGCAACACGGGCGCTCACCTTCACAACTCGATAGCCACACCGCGTTCATCTACAGGCAGGAGGCTCTTTTCCTCTGATTTCCCATTACTTTATTCAAGCTCCGACGGCGCGGTTTTATACCCTCGATTAAAGCCACCGGGTTCAATCCCTTGAGTAACCCTCAGGTCCTGCCCTGTCAACGGTCGTCCTAACCGAGAAGCAGCCAGGACGATCCAGGCGCCGATCTCTTCAGGCTCAAGAAATCGCCCAAACATTGTGCTCTGGATGTTGGGTTGCGACTGTTCATAGGCTTCGCGCGATAAACCCTGGGCGGCCGCTCGCTTTTGATGGACGGGCGTCCACGTATGGCCGGGTGAGATAGACACCGCCCAGCCTCCAAATGCAGCCATGGCAACGGCGCACGATACCGTGAAACCCTTCTGCGCCGCCTTGAGCGTCGTATAGGCTACGGCCTTCGGCTCGCCGACGTGGCCCGCTATCGACGAGACGTTGACGATGCTTCCGGCGCGGCTGCGTTGCGAGAGACGCCAGCATTCCTGAACGAGCGCGACGGGACCTCGCAACCCTACACGATAATGTTCATCCAGGGGATCCAGCGACGTCCAATCGGTCAGTTCCTCGAAATAGAAAACCGCTGCATTATTTACGATGACATCGATTCCGGAATGGGCCTCAACGATGTTGCGGGCGAAGCGGCGGGTAGACGCTTCATTGAGCAGGTCGAGATGTTCGAAAAAAATCCGACCCTCGAAGGTTCGGTTCAACCGCTCAACGACGTGCTCGCCGCGCTCCCGGTCGCAATCGCCGATGATGACGAGGCTTCCTTCCTGAAGAAAGCATTCGGCAGCCGCCCCTCCTATCGCCCCGGCGCCCCCGGTAATCACGACGACTTTATCACGTAGTTCAAGGTCCATCGGATTCAAGCGTCAAAATTCATCAGGTGCGAACGAAGGCTTGCCATCACGAAGGCTTCCGCGCGACGATGCACCAGACGCGATGCGCCACCAGCATCGGATCGGGGTATTTGCTACGCAGGAGATCCTGCAACGCTTCATCGAAGCGCTGCACCTCGGCGGGCGAGAGGCCGCCGGAGCCCACGCCGTTGCACGTCCGCATCCGCCCGCGCCATCGCGTGTGCGAGAACTCCTCGTCATGCTGGTAACAAAACTGTTCGATCAGGCTGAAACCGCCGTGAATCACGGCGTCAATAAGTTCAGGAAAAACTCCTGAGGAGTTCGCCCTCGTCCAGGTCGGGTTGAACGCCATAACCAGTTCCTCCGTCTCGCGTGCCACTGGCGCGTGGGCCGCCAGGTACGAATAGTACGCGATAGTCAGCACACCACCGGGACGAAGCACACGCCGCGCCTCGGCCATCGCCGCGTCGCTATCGAACCAGTGCCAGCACTGGCCGGCGGTTACAAGGTCGAAGGCGTTGGCATCGAGGCCGATGTTTTCGGCGCAGGCAACGCTGAAGCCTGTGTTGGCGTCCAGGTTTCGGGCTTTCGAAACGCGTTTTGCGGTGGCTACGAGTTGCTCTGATATATCGATGCCTACGACTGTGCTCCCGCGCGCGGCCAGTTCTAAGGCGATCGTTCCCGGTCCCGTGGCGAGATCGAGTGCTCGCGTCCCTTGAAGCGGGACCATGGCCTCGATTCGCTGATAGAACGATGCGGGGAAGCCAGGACGGTATTCCACGTAGTCTTCGCTGTGTCGTCCAAAATCTATGGTGCTCATGCGTTGCTCGGTCCTGTCTGCTGGCGGTTCAAGAAGCTACTACGGCGCGAACATTCAGGCAAGCACGCCGATGCTTGTGCCTTCGTCGCTCAGACAGCAAATTTTCCTTGTTCGCGTGCCTGCGCTCCGCTTACTTCGTGACACGAACGAAGTGACTGAGCGAAGCTAATCTTCGATTTCGAGACGGCCCACCAGCTAAGGTCGCTTTTTCTTTTTCTTCTTTTTCTCCCTGGCTTTCCCCCACTGGCCACATCCCATTGGCTATTCGCCCTTTCTCCCGCTCCCCCTCACCCTTTCACCAAATCCCCACTTTGATGCTTCATGTTTTCGCGTCCGGTTTCAAATCCATGGTATCGACGCCCAGTGCGCTAAACGCCGTCTTGAACTTGTCGTTTAGCGTGACGATCTCCGCAATCTGTTGCTCGATCCAAGCCATGCTTCTCCCCCTATCCGTATACAGGTTTTGTTAAGGGCACTGCGTACTTCGTATGACGACGCTCAGCCCGAACGCGCCTTGCGGCCCAACCGCCGCACCCACCGCAGCGCCGTGCTTGCGATGATCGCCATCACAGCGGCCAGGACGTTGAACAGCATGTCGCGGGGGTCGAACACGCGGCTGGGCAACACCGCCTGGATGCATTCGTCGAGCACGCCGATGAGCGAGGTCGCCACGATAGCGAGCACGCCAGGAACGGGGACGCGGCGCCCCTGGGCGGCTCGCTCGATGAGCGCTTCATAGATGAACAGCGCCACCACGCCGTACTCAATGAGATGGGTGCGCTCCGCCGGCACCGTCATCCGAACGAACACAAACAGGTAAGCAGCCGCGACGCCCAGCGCGACGCCGATCTCAGCGGTGCTCGGACGCGTCTTCAGCCCTTGCGTCACGATGGTAGCCAGGACCAGCAGGCAGCCGAGGATGAACAGACCTCCGCCCAGCGCGCTGTGGCCCAGGACTCCGGCCAGCGTCCGCGCCAGGCCGAGGGTGGCGTAGATCGCCACCACGACGGCCAGCGTCCAGAGCCAGAGACGCCGTTCCCGATCCGATGTAAAGAAAGACATACCGTGGAAAACGATGGGGATACGCCGTCTCAGCGCTCCATCATGACCGCATGTAGCTGCGGGGCACCCCGTTCAGGCACAGTCTCAGAGGCTGTTACTCATGATGAGGCACTTTCCTGGCCTGCCCTGTGATTTGGGCAACACCCGCGAGCAAGCCAAATTCGATCCGCTCGCCGATGGCATAGAGGTCAATGGGCTTTTTCACTGGGTTAGCCATATCGAACCGAAAAGAAGAAACACCCTCTGTGCGCTACCGCACGCGACAGAAGGTAGACTGGTAAACCGCCTCGTCTTGCTCGCTGCGAGCCAGCCGCACCCTGTGCTCGCCGAGGACGGCGTTTGTGATGGGATACAAATCCTCCGGCAAGACGTCGCCCGGCGGCCCCTGAAAATTGAGGATAAACTGCTCCAGCCGGGTTTCTTGTTCGTAAACCGCGTAGGCCTCCACCAACTTCAACGTCACGACACGCCCGCTCGCCAGCCGGACCTGAAATGCGGTGTTCACCTGCGCAGTCCAGGCCTCCAGGGTCAGGGAGTGGGCAGCAGGGGCGTTCCCCCCTGCCATCAGGGAGTTTCCAAAGACGAATCCCGGCGCTACCGTTGCAGTCAACATAGCGCCCGTCATGCCTGTCAAAAATTGGCGTCTTGAGACCATATAGATGTCCTCCTATGATGGGTGAGACGGTTAGAGACGCATGAGGCCTTAGGCCTGCATGGTACCCCTTGCATAAAGGGTTTCATCTCCAATATATATAATTTCTTCGCACTATTTCCTCCGGGACGAAACAGTTAGCGATCATAGTCCAGTTGATCATTTCTACTTTGCCTCTTTTACCTGTTCTGCCAGCATCGATTCTATAGCCGCAGCCAGTTCTCCAAGGTCATCGCCCCCGTTGGCCGCGTAGTAGACCCGGCTCTGTCGATCCACCAGCACGTAGAGTGGAATCGACAATCGATTATCTGCCATACTGCCAAACATCTTCCACAACGGGTCGGAGGCGCCTTTTCCGGTCATGATATGAGGCCAACTCAGATCGTACTCCACCACTACGGCCCTGGCAGCCTCCAGGTCTGAAGGCTCATCCACATTCACGGCGATGATCTTAACCTGACCTTGTAATGCTTGCTCAAGCTCCTGGAGATACGGAAACTTGCCTACACAGGGAGAACACCATGACGCCCAGAAGTCAAGCAGATAATTTGTGCCTTCCAGGTCGGCTGACGAGATGCTTTTACCCTCCATGGTTTGCGCGGTAAACGAGGGCACCGGTTCACCGAGCTTCGGGACGGGCAATGGCGTTTCTTTCAGCAGCACATACGATCCATCCTCCGCGATTTCATCGATCAAAAAACGACTGCCGCAGAACTCGATGATCTGATCACCGCGCAGCCACTCTTTTTTACCCCAGATCGTTCCGTCGCCGTTGACGTCTAGATTAACGGTCGTCCCCCGTAAAAAGTCCTGCGCATCGAAAAGCCCGTTGCCATCGATGTCGAGGAGGGCGATCAGGCTTTGGCAGGTGCCGTAGTGCAAGGTTCCTTCAGCCCGGTAGTGGGGCCGCCAGGAGAAAATCTCTATCTCTTCGCCTTCCCGGTTTGTGCGACGATGATAAGCGATGAGATACGGCAGGGTCTCGGTGCGCCCGGACGACCATGCTTTTTGTACGCGAACGGTAATCGTAGAATCGAGGTGCAACAGGTGGTTCTCTTCGTCGCTCATCGATCCATCGCCATTGGTATCGACTTTGATCGAGTACACATCGTTTTGGCCGGGAATGCTCGTCTTCGTAGCAGCGACCTGACCCGGCGCCCGGCCTGATTTTTCGATAGAAGCATCCTCACCTGAAAAGTCAATCCACGCCGTGAAGGGACGCTGCTCGTAGGCTAGATTGAACCGGAGATCGACCCGGAAACGGTCTTGCCCGCGCGCCGCAGCCGTCAGGCTCAAAAGCATGAGAACGCTGAAGAAACTGGACTTTATCATGGCTCCTTCGATGTTATTCCGCCCCCTTGCGATAGCAATACAAGCGCGTTTCCTCGCCGTGAGGCAACACGACGACGACCTCTCGCTCTGCCGACCAGCCCGGTAGATCAAAGTCGTGCGTCACGATCCGCGCGCCTGGACGAATTTCCTGCTCCAGCTTCAGGGATACCTGCCCCAACGCCCCCCGGCTTAGATACAAGATCACCACGTCGGCTTGTGTCAGATCGGCCTCGCGGTAGTCTTGCTGTCGGATTTCAATGTGTTCGTCCAGGGCATGCCTGGATACCGCCTCCCGCGCGCGCGCAACCAGGTCGGGCCGTATTTCGATGCCCACGCCTCGAACGGCGTAGTTTTTTGCAGCGGCAATCAGGACGCGTCCATCGCCGCATCCGATGTCGAAGAGGGTCTCGCCCGGCTGAATCCGGGCCAGTTCAAGTTTGGGGTGAATGAGCAGGTCCGGGGTCGGAACAAACGGATCATGATCCATAGGCTTGATGGGTGGCTGGTCTTTGATGGGACATGCAGCCTGTCGTTTCAAGGTACCATGAAGACACCAACGCTGCAAGTTGATCGAACGGCCAAGACTGCGTTGGCAGAAGCGGGCGCCAGGCGGCAGAGGCTACAGATTGCCAATCCCCTTTTCTGCTTCTTATAGTGCGGGGCATAGGCATGGGCAAGCAAGGATAATCCCTCCCAGATAATGGCTCGTTGATAGCCTTCCGAAAGCGCTGTAGGGTCATCGACCAATTCATACCCGTGAAGCCGCGGTGCTAATACACAAATGCCGGCACTGTAACCCGCGTATACGATATCCTCGGCCAGCTTGCTATGAATCCATCGATCAAAGCCACGTAGAATCTCATGTTGCTTGCTCGTAGACCCCAGACTGATCCGTTTTGAAGACAATCCTTACGATCTTGAATCTGCCTCCTCGTGGTTCCCAGGCAACGTCACGATGAAGGTTGCTCCGTGGCCCTCTTCACTCTCTACCGTGAGTGTCCCACCGTGTCCCTGCGTGACGATGTCGTAGGAGAGCGACAGACCGAGGCCCGTCCCCGAACCTGCCGGCTTGGTTGTGAAAAAGGGTTCGAAGATCCGATCCCGAGCCTCGAACGGGATCCCCCCTCCGTTATCCTGTACCCGAACCTCGGCGGTATCGCCCACGCGCCGCGTCGACACCGTTACCGTTGGCGTGTAGGGCCCGTCGACCGTTTGCGCGTGTTCGTGCACAGCGTCGAAGGCATTCCCGAGGAGATTCAACAGCACGCGCGCGATCTCCTGCGGCACGACCACGACGGTACCGGCGCTGTCGGAGAGCGCACGCTCGATGGTCGCGTTGAAATCCGGCACCTGGGCACGTTTGCCGTGGTAGGCCAGATCGATGTATTCCGAGACCAGGGCGTTGAAGTCGGTGGCCTGGCGTGCTCCTGTGCGGGTGCTGGAGTGCGCGAGCATGTTCCGCACGATGCCGTCGGCCCGCTGGCCGTGCTCGTGGATCTTGGCAGCATTATGCTTGAGGTCGGCCAGGAGGTCTTTCAGCTCCTCTTGAACCTCGCCGACCTGTCGGGGGCTCTGGGCGTCGATCTCCTCTTCGAGTTCATCGGCCAGTTCGATGGAGAGTTGGGCGAAATTGTTGACGAAGTTGAGGGGGTTCTTGATTTCGTGGGCGATGCCGGCGGTCAGCTTACCCAGGGAGGCCATCTTTTCGGCGTGGATGAGTTGATCCTGCGTGGTTTTCAACTCGTCGAGGGACTGCGCCAGGGCTTCTGTCCGTTCGGCCACCCGTTGTTCCAGCGTGGTGCTATAGGCTTCCAACTGCGTATGCGCCTCTTGCAACTGGCGCGTGTTCTCGGTGAAGCGCCGCTGCAACAAGTGCATGAGGACCAGGATGAACACCAGCACCCCCCAGGGAGCGAGTTGCGGCATGTCGAGCCGGCCGAGCACGCCGTGGACGATGGTATCGATGAACCCCAGAACCACCGCGACGACCAGGCCCAGGCCGAAGATACGGGCCTCTGGCTGCCCCCCTCGGGTCGCGGGGATCACGGTAACGATCATCACCACGAGACTGATGGCCACGAGCCCAAAGACGACCGGCCCCAGGGCAATGAAGGGCGTGACATTAAAAATGTCCAGGAGGATCGCCCCTGCCCATACCACCAGATGGGCCTGCCAGAGCCTACGGATGATGGACTTGTACCCGGCCCCGATCATCTGCTCGAAAAAACCCAACAGGCCGACGGGAAACAGCGCGAACGCGCCCATGAGGTAATACTGCAACGCCGGCGCACCCAGGATAAGGTATGAGGCCGTGTGGTCGTTAATGTAGTTAAGGCCGAAGCAGAAAGAGAGCAGGCCTACGTAGAACAGCGGTAATGTGTACGGGCGATTCCGTACGGTGATCAACAGAATCCAGGCCAGCACCCCGATGAAAAACAAGAACGCCCCGATGACCAGCGACCCGATGCTTTTTCGCAGGGCAAACTGCACGACCCTTCCCTGAGAGGCCAGATAGACGGCATCGGGGATGCCAATGAGGGCGCTGTGTTCGGAGTACAACCGGAAGTATAAAAACCGTCCGGCGGCGTGCTCCGGCAGGGGGATAAGGTGGGGTACCACGCCCTGGTACTTGTTCCTCGGATCCGGCCCGAGCGTGGCCCTGTGGTATATCTGTGTGCTATCGAGGTACACCTCTACCCCATACCAGAGGAAGCGAGTCCCTACCGCCGCGGCCTCCGGAAGCACATCGGGGAGGCGTACGCGCAACCAGAGGAAGTCCTGGGCTTCACCCGGCGGATTCGTCAGCACCGACGCCGGCTGCCAGCCCGTTGCTTGCGCATCATAGGTCCATACCGGAGTGCCGCGTGCGTCGAGGGGCGCATCGCCCCAACGGTACTGCCAGCCGTCGAGCATGACTACGGCGTCCTCCTCGTCTGACGGTGCCGTTTGGGCATGAGCGTTCACGGCCTGGCGGGATAGCAGAAAGCCAACAGCCACCCCAAAGGCGAACAGAAAGAGACGAAGGCGATGACGCATGATGCCGGGCGGTCTTTGCCGAATACGGTACGCCTTCCCACGACAAGTGCAAGGCGTCTTCCCTCCTACATGACACGTTTACTACGTCAGTCATTTCGTTTGTGTCCAGAATCGATTCCTTGTAGCATAAAAGCAACAGCGATCAAGTTCAAGCGCCCGCCTTGTTATTAGGCCGTATTGACATTCAGACAGCCAGACCTGCTCATCACCGGGTTTTAGAAGCCGATATTCCAGTCGATCCTGAACCGCGCGCCGTCTTCCTTCGCCGTGGCCGAAGCGGATTCCCGCTCGATGCCATCGACCAGATAGAACCGGGCTACCAGATTATTTTTACTGCCGAGGGCCAGCGCTGCCCGAAACTCGTGACCCTGAAAGTTACTCGAACGCGTTGCCGTGGCCGAGCCCCAGCGTACCCAGTCATCCTGGGCATAGCGTCCTACTACGGCAAATTTTTCGACATGCGCGTAATAATATCCAAGGAGCCAGTCCCCTTTTTTGTTGAGACTGCCGACTCTCAAGCTGCCTACGTAGCCGGTCGTCTGGTCGTCGTTGAACAGAGTAGCCGGATAATCTTCAAAATTAACCATTACATCGGCCCCGATTGCAACGGGCTTCGAACCGACGTTGAGGGTCACCCTGGCGCCCGCCACGCCGATACTATAGTCGAGGTCTTCCAGGCGTGGATCGGCCTGACCGGGATCTTCTCGAAAGGCAAAGAGCCCGCCGGCTGCCTCGACGGACGCCGCGCCCACACCGGTTTTGAGGGCAAGCTGCCCGCCCACAAGCCTGGCCTGATCGCCAAAGGTGTTGCTGGTGGGTGTGCCCAGGATAAAGAGCCCGCCTGTAGCGGTAAGGCTGCTCCCTGCGCGTAGGCCGAACGTGTAAGCGCCGGCAGCCCCTTCCGGGGTGGCGTCATCATCCCAGAAAAGTTCATTTTGCGTCCAGAAGGGAAAGGAATTCTTGCCCAGCCAGAACCACCCGGATTGAGAAGCCACGCGGACGAAGGCTTTGTCGAGGGAAAACGTCTTCGGGGTCAGTTCGCTGCCAAGCGTGATGTGCGGCGACTGGGTGGCTGCCGCTGCGCCCGAGCGCACGCGCAGGCCGAACGAGATGTGCTCGTCATACTGATAGGAGAGCCCGAAGCGTGCCCGGAAGCGGAGGCGATCCCGGTCGTCGCGCTGGGTACCGTCCGAGCGTTGGGAATCCCGGTCGAACTCTGCGCGAAAGCGGAAGTCTCCGGAAAAGTTCAGCTTGCGCGGCTCGTCCTGCTGCGCCCAGAGCGGGGTGGAGACGCTAAGGAGCAGGCCTGGAAGGATGAGGATCAGGCGTAGTCGCTGGTTGCCCATCTCAACCTCTGGTTAACGTTAATGTTAGAACCCTCTCCCGCCGGAAGCTAGCGTTCAAGCGTAGGCTTCGCTGTAGGGGATTCCCTATCTGAAAAAGGTAAAGCTCTTGCATGAGGACGACCTTGAAGAAGACTATGGCGCGGTCTAGCTGCCCAACTCGCCGGCTCTCCGGTTTTCCGACTCAATCATTCATCCGGCAATGCAAAGGCAACGTAGGCATCCCCCGGCTCGGTGCCCATCTTGCCGCCGCCGCATGCAACAACCACAAACTGGCGGCCAGCTACTTCATACGTCGCGGGGGTGGCATAGCCGCCGGCGGGCAGGGAGGCTTCCCACACCTGAGCCCCCGTGCGGGCATGAAAAGCGCGGATCTTTTCGTCTTTCGTAGCGGCGATGAAAAGGAGCCCGCCTGCCGTTACGACAGGGCCGCCGTAGTTTTCGGTCCCGGTCGCGGGATGGTCCGGGTCGTCGACGCCGTCGATGTGGCCGAGCGGCACCTGCCACTGGTAGTCGCCGGTGTTGAGATCGATGGCGCTGAGGGTGCCCCAGGGCGGCTCGACGACAGGATAGCCACGCGCGTCGAAAAAGCGCCCGAAGCCGGCTACACTGTAAGGCACCTCTGTCGAAATGACGAAGCGATGATCGCCGGCCTCCTCACCGCGCAGAAACGCAACGAGCGCAGTGAGGTCGTCGGATGAAAACTGCGGATTAGCCGGCATCGCGCCGCGCCCGTTTTGTATGACGTGCCGGATGGAGTCAGCGCTCAGGCGTACCCCTACGGCGGTCAGCGCAGGGATCTCGCCGAGGCCTTGCCGCGCCCCGCCATGACACCGCGCGCAGTGGATCTGATAGGCCGCCTCGCCCGCCGTCAGTGTCTTGCCCTCCCCGCCGACACGGCCCATCCGGACGATCCAGGCCATCTCGTTGGCGTTGACGTACATCACCCCGGAGGTCGGATCGACAGCGGCTCCACCCCACTCGCCCCCGCCGTCAAAGCCCGGAAAAATGATCACACCGAGGGTATCGGGGGGAATAAACTGTCCGTCTGAAGTCACCTGACGGAACCGCTCTCGCACCGTCAACGGCGCCTCGTTGATCTGTTTATCGACGAAATCATCCACGAAAGCCTGTTCATCAGGGGCATAAAGCATGTCCTCGGTGAGACGCTGCCGGGCAAAGGGCGCCGGATGCGTTGGCAAAGGCTGCGTAGGCCACGCCTGCTCGCCCATCAGCGTTGACGGCGGCACGGCGCTCTCTTCGATGGGAAAAAGCGGCTCGCCCGTCTCGCGATGAAAAACGAAGACGTGCCCGCTTTTGGTGATCTGCGCCACGGCGGGGATGCGTCGCCCCTCGCGTTCGAGCATCACGAGGTTCGGAGGCGCCGGCAGGTCGCGATCCCAGAGATCGTGACGCACGAACTGGTAATGCCAGCGTCGCGCGCCGGTGCGGGCGTCGAGGGCCAGCAGGGCATTGGCAAAAAGGTTCTTGCCGTGGCGGTTGCCGCCGTAAAAATCGAAAGCCGCCGACCCCGTCGGGATGAAAACCAGACCCCGCCGCGCGTCGAGCGCCATGCCGGCCCAATTGTTGGCCCCGCCGATATAGGTATAGGCCTCCGGCGGCCACGTGTCGTACCCGAACTCGCCGGGCTGCGGGATCGTGTGAAACGTCCAGCGCACGGCTCCACTCCGGACGTCGTAGGCGCGGATATGACCGGGCGCCGCCCCCGGCGACTCCTGCACGCGCGTGCCCATGATCAGCAGATCGTCATACACGGCGCCGGGCGTATTCGCCACCACAAAGAGCGTCTGCGGATCCCGCCCCAGGCCCTCGCGGAGATCAACTTTCCCACCCTCGCCGAAAGCGGTTACGACCTGGCCGGTCTGCGGATCAACCGCGTAGAGGTAGGGTCCTGACGAAAAAAAGAGGTGCGCCTCGTTGCCCTCGCCGGCAGCCCAGTATGAAAGCCCGCGATTAACACCGAGCCCGGTGCCGTCTTTCTCGTCGGGTTCAAAAGTCCACAGCACCGCGCCGGTGGCCGCATGGAGCGCAAAAAGATTGAGCGCAGGATTAACTCCGTACAGCACCGAATCGACGACGAGCGGATTGGTCTGGATCTGCGTGCCTCTCCCCTCTTCAAGCCCGCCACCGTGATACGTCCAGGCTTCCTGCAGGCGAGCAATGCTAGTGGTGTCGATCTGATCGAGCGTGGAATAATGGCTCCGCCCCGGATCGCCGAGATAGTGCTGCCACGTCTGAAACGCGGCCTGCGGCACGCCGTCTTCACGGATCCTGTCTTCGTCCCCGGTGGGCGCCGCGCAGCCCAGGATGATCAAGAGCAGAAAAAGCCATATCAAAAGCAGCCGTCTTCTTGCCATAATCTGCGTCTTTATGAAGCATGCTATCCACTTACAAGATCCGAAACAACCACGGAGCTTTGCAAGAAGCAGTGGCGAATGGCCAGGGGGATGTGGCCAATAGGGGCGAAGAGCGAGGGGCGAAGAGCGAGGGGCGAAGAACCAGTCGAATGTAGCCAGGGACGAGGAGAAAAAAGCGACCTTAGCCGACTCATTCAGAAATCCGCCCCGGCTCCCGGACGCCCGTTCCGGTGACGCCGGTCAACTTATCACCCAGTTCCGCCCGCTTTGCCTCTACCATCTGCATGAGTCTTTCCACGACCTCCGGATGCTGCTCGGAAAGATCGTTAACCTCCCCGATGTCCGTGTCCAGATCGTAGAGCGCCAGACCGGTTTCGGCGGAATAATCATATTTACCCGGAATGCCGTCCTTGCCCGGCTCGCGCCCGACCATCGAGCGGTAGGTATGCGGAAGCTGAAGTTTCCATTTGCCGCTGCGCAGGGCGTGAAGCTCGTTCTGACGATAGTAGAAAAAATACGCCCCGTGCGGAGATGTCGTGCTCTCGCCCGTCAGCAGCGGCCAGATCGATTTGCCGTCGATGGGGTGATCGGGCAAGGCAGCCTCGATGCGCTCGGCCAGGGTAGGAAACAGGTCGATGGTCATCGCCGGGGTCGAGACTTCCAGGCCTTCGGGGATGCGGCCCGGCCACCGGGCGATGAACGGGACGCGCACGCCGCCCTCCCACGCCGTGCCTTTGCCTTCGCGCAACGGCCCCGCCGAACCAGCGTGATTGCCATAGCTCAACCAGGGTCCGTTGTCTGAGGTAAAGATCACCAGCGTCTCGTCGTCGAGGCCGGCTTTCTGCACCGCCTCCAAGACCTGCCCCACCGACCAATCGATCTCTTTGATCACATCCCCATACAAACCGGCCCCGCTATGCCCCTCTCGCTCGCTGGAGACGAAAAGCGGGACGTGCGGCATCGGGTGCGCCAGATACACGAAAAAGGGCGTGCCTTGCGCTATACTCTGTTCGATAAAAGCGACGGCGCGGTTGGTGAAGTCGGTCGTGAACCGCGTCTGGTCGGTGTTGTACCCGATGATTTCTTCGCCTTCGAAGGTTGGCAGGTCGCCCCAGGCTTCCGGGTTTTCGGGATGATACGGCCACATATCGTTTGAATAGGGAATGCCGTAGTAGTCGTCGAAACCGTGCCGGGTGGGCAAGAATTCGGGGTGATGGCCCAGGTGCCATTTGCCGTAGATGGCGGTGGCGTAGCCCTTCGATTTGAAAAGCTCGCCGAGGGTGACTTCGTCCTCGTGAATGCCGTGTTTGGCGCTGGGGCCCAGCGCGCCGTGAATGCCGATCCGGTTCGAGTAGGTGCCCGTCAGCAGCGCGGCTCTCGACGCCGAGCAGACCGCCTGGCTGACGTAAAAATCGGTGAATCGAACGCCCTCGCGCGCCATCCTATCGAGATGCGGGGTCGTGTAGGCCGTAGCGCCGTAGGAGCCGATATCGGCATAGCCCATGTCATCGACAAATACAATCACGACGTTGGGTGTCGCGGATGGCACTTCGGCGGTCTGGCTTTCCTGGCACGCTGCGAGGAGGCAAACCAGAAAGGTTAAAAAGAGAAGGTGTTTCATGAATGGGCGGGGGGTCGATTGGTAGGGTTCGTGTGATATTCTGATTAATGGTTTTTTGATCCAGGTGTGGTGGTATGATCCCGTGTTGTTGTCCTTTTGGCTTGATCCCGGCGTGGTGGCATGATCGCGTTTGGGTGTTCTTTTGGCTTGATCCCAAAGGGCCATTCCTGAGCCGGTCTTGTATTTCATTTTTTAGGGATGGATACTGTGATGATGGCAACGAATGTCACCACGTCTAAAGAACCCTGGAGATCGAGATGCCCAAACGTGTGGTCGTGCCGGTCGTGATACTGCTGGTAACAGCACTTCTTTTTTTGAATCACCACGAGCCTTCGAAAGCTCCGGCATCCTCCACGCGTACCTCCGGCGCGTTCCAGGCGCTGAGCATGTGGTCGCTCGAACGTAGCTATCCCAATGCTGCGTTGCCGTCGATAGCGCACAGTGCGGCGTATGAGCAGCATCGGGTTAATCTGCAAAACAAGGCTGTTCATAAAACGGAACCGGCGCCCTGGTATCCCATCGGCCCGCACAACATGGCCGGGCGGACGCTTGCGCTGGCTTTCAACCCGCAGAATGCCAATACCATTTGGGCTGGATCAGCAAGCGGCGGGCTCTGGCGAAGCTACAGTGCGGGCAGAGGCGCAGCGGCATGGCAACGCGTCCATACCGGTCATCCGGTGCTGGGCGTCAGTTCGATAGCCTTTGCGCCGAGCGATTCTACCGTCCTCTACATCGGCACCGGCGAAGTCTACAGCTATCAGGCCGTGGGCGAAAGCCAGGCGGCCCGCTGGATGCGCGGCACCTACGGCCTCGGCATCCTCAAATCGACCGACGGCGGCCAGACGTGGACGAAATCGCTGGATTGGGCCTATCACCAGGAACGCGGCGTCTGGGCGATCAAGGTCAACCCGCACAATCCGAACACGGTCTGGAGCGCCACGACGGAAGGCATCTATCGCTCGTATGATGCCGGCGGCTCGTGGGAAAAAGTCCACGACGTGCTCATGGCGATGGACCTGGAGATTCATCCCGTCGATACCAGCATCGTCATCGCCACGCACGGCAACTTCGCCAGCGAAGGGCATGGCATCTACCGGACGACGGACGGCGGAACCTCGTGGACCAAGATCGAGGATGGCGTGCCGGCTAGCTTCGAAGGCAAAGCGATGCTGGACATCTCGCGAAGTGATCCGAACATCATCTACGCCAGCATCGGCAATGGCTTTTCGGTCTTTTCGGGCAATGCGACGTGGCTCTGCAAATCGACGGATGCGGGCGAGACGTGGTCTATTGTTTCGCAAGAAGATTATACGCTGTGGCAGGGATGGTATGCGCACGACGTGGCGATCCATCCCACCAATCCGGAGGTGCTCTTTCTGGGCGGCGTCGGCATGAACAAATCGACCAACGGCGGGCGAGAGATCGTCAACATTTCAGAGTTTACGCCGTTTTCCGGCCAGATTCCGCCGGGCCAGCCGGAAGGCCCGCCCAACTACATGCACGGCGATAACCACGCCATCGTGTTTCATCCAACGGATCCGGACGTCGTCTATTTCGCCAACGATGCCGGGGTCTGGCGGACTGTCAACAGCGGCGCGAGCTTCGAGACGTGCAACGGCGGCTATCAGACCACCCAGTTCTACCACGGCTTTGCCAGTTCACAACGCGACAGCACCCTCGCCATCGGCGGCTTGCAAGACAATGCGTCGGCCATCTTCAAAGGATCGACCACGTGGAGCCGCTGGCATCTGGTGCTTACACGCGGCGACGGCGGCTGGGCGGCCATCGACCCGCGCGACGACCGCGTTATGTATGCTTCCAACTGGTTCCTGAATCTCTACAAATCGTTCGACGGCGGCGACTCCTGGACGGCCATCTTTCCCCCCATCCAGGCCAGCAACACCTCGGCCTTCGAAGCACCGGCGGTGCTGGGTGTCGATGATCCGGACGTGCTCTACGGCGGGCGCGAGTTCATTTATAAATCCACCGACGGCGGCAACACCTGGATCACCACCAACCACGGCGAAGCCCTCGACGGCAACCCGATGCTCTCGATGGCGATCTCGCACCAGACGACGGCTGTGGTCTACGCTGCCTCAGCGCCTATCGAACCGAATCAGCCGCGGGCTTCGGTCTTCCGAACCCGAAACGGCGGGCTCTTGTGGGAGAACATCACCGGGAACCTGCCGAATCGTTTCCCGCGCGCCCTCGCCGTCAATCCGCACAATGATCAGGAGGTCTACGTCGCGTTCTCCGGCTTCGGCACGCCGCACGTTTACCGGACGGATAACGGCGGCGACGACTGGGTCGTCGCCGGCAGAGGCCTTCCCGACGTGCCGACCTCAGCGATAGCCATCGATCCGCTGTTTCCGGAGCAAATCTATGCCGGCAACGACCTCGGCGTGTACGTCTCTCCCAATCGCGGCAAGACGTGGCAACCTTTCACAGACGGCCTGCCCGAAGCGGTGCTGGTCGTCGATCTGAGTATCTCGTCGAGCAACCGAAAGCTGCGCGCGGTGACACACGGCAACGGCGTCTTCGAGCGCGATCTCTCCCCGCCTCTCCCCGTCGCTGTCGAAGAGCCGGATCCTGCCCCGGCGACGTTCTCGCTAAAACAAAACTATCCGAACCCCTTCAACGAGAGCACGGCGATCTCCTACACGCTCTCCGAAAACGCGCCCGTCTATCTCGACATTTTCAATCAACGCGGTCAAAAGATCCGGTCGCTCGTGGCAGGCCAACGGCAAAACGCCGGCCCGCATCAGGTTACGTGGGATGGCACGGACGCGGCGGGCATGACCGTAGCCTCCGGCGTCTACCTCTACCGGTTGCGCGCTGGCGGGACGTCTGTTTCGAAGCAGATGGTTATCGTCAGATAACGAGGGAATCTCATAATTCGTACTCGAAATCTTATTGTTTTGTAATACTTTTTGTCGCTATCGAACGTAATGTGGCTTGATGCCGTACCTTTTGCTCGCGAGACGCATCGCGTTGTTGAGGACGGCGCCTTTTCCCTACGACACCAACGATACGATCATGGCTAATATCATCCTGCCCCCCGGCTGGCAACTCAAAGAATACCAGACCACGACCGAGGCGGCCTACCACAACCGCCGGGCTTTTTTGAAAACGCTCGGCCTCGGCGCCATCGGCCTGATGACGGCGGCCACCGGGCTGGGCTGTGCAGGCGAGGTTCACAGCAGCCACGCCGGCGCGGTCGTCGATCCGGAAGGCCCGCTCGACACCATCCCGCCCAACGCGCCGCGCGACGGCTATCCGGCAACGCGCAACACCCTCTATACGGTCCCCGAGCGCCCCGTCAGCGACCGCCTCGTCGCGTCGTCGTACAATAATTTTTACGAGTTCATCAACCAGGGCAACCTCAAGCGGGTCTGGCCGCACACCGGCGCCTACGAGGCCTTCCCGATGACCCTCGAAGTGGCGGGGTTGGTCGAAAAACCCTTCACGCTCGACGTAGGCAACCTCATCGTGTCGATGGATCTCGAAGAACGGCTCTACCGCTTCCGCTGCGTCGAGGCGTGGTCGTTGACGGTGCCGTGGACCGGGTTCGCCTTGAGCAAGCTAATCGAGCGTTGTAAGCCGCTCTCGAAGGCCACGCACGTGCAGTTCGTCAGTGCCAACCGGCCCAAACAGATGCCAGGCATCCCCAGTGCTCCCTGGTATCCATGGCCCTATTACGAAGCCCTCCGCATGGACGAGGCGATGAATGAACTGGCCTTCGTGGCAACCGGCCTCTACGGCGAGCCGCTGCCCAAACAAAACGGCGCGCCCTTGCGCCTGGTTTTGCCCTGGAAGTACGGCTACAAAGGCGCCAAAGCCGTCGTCCGGATCGCGTTCACCGACAAACAGCCGAAGACGTTCTGGAACGAGTTGCAACCGAAGGAATACGGCTTCCTCTCGAACGTCAACCCGAACGTGCCGCATCCGCGTTGGAGCCAGGCCACCGAGAAATTCCTCCCCCGCGAAGGCGTCGAAGAACGCGTCCCCACGCAGATCTTCAACGGCTACGACGAATGGGTGGGCGCGCTCTATCCCGATACGCCGCGCGAGCCAACCAGACCGATGGCGCGGTGAGTTTAGAGCCTGTTTGGTAAGATCATTCCGGGCTGCGCACGGGTCTTTTTGCCTCATGCTCGCCTGCGGACTGACTTACCAAACAGGCTCTTGAATCATAAAAACGTAAAAATGTAAGGGCGCGCCTGGAAACGCATCGCATCCAGGCGCGCCCTTTTGTTGTCGGCTTTACCAGAGCGCTTGCCAGGTCGTGCCGTCGTAGGTCTCTAGTTTGGCAGCGTCTGTATTGAAGACCGTCAGCCCCGCTACGGCTGAGAGGGCGTCGCGCTCTTGCGTCGTCATGTTGGGAAACAGGACGCCTTTTCCCGGGGAGACACTGCCGGCAAAGACGGCGTTCTGGCTCGAATCCAGGCGTAACGCCTCGGTCATCGCGCCGCCATGGATGCGCGTCTCAAAGAGCAGTTCGCCTGCCGTGTTTGTATTGGCTTTATTTGCCTTACGACCGGTAACCCGAGCAAACATTGCATTTTTTGTCGATGCCCGATACTTGCCCGCAAAACCTATCTGCGCACCCCGGTTGTCCACGTTGTAAGGTTCGTCAGAAATCAGGGTAAGACACCCGGAGGCGTCGTCTGTATGGTGCGTCCCGGTGATGACCGTACCCGTGGGGGCATCCTCACTCACGTGGAACTGGACCTCGTTCCCGTTAGTGATTTCAACGAGATAGTCAGGAGTCGCTGTGCCGATGCCGAAGTTGACACCGCCCGGAATGTAGGTATTTCCTGCGCTTGAAACCGCCGGGTACGTAGAGGCAGACGTCGTCAGCATCCAGCCGGTGCCATCCCATCGAAACCTGACCACGTGCCACGCAGCGGCTTCGAGATCGATGCCACCTGTCAGGTTAAATTCGCCCGGTCCCGTGCCGTGCTGAAGCGTGACGTTGCCCGAATAATTCCACAAAACCAGATCGTCGGAACTGCGGTTGGGGATGTCGCTGGTGCCGGTGAGGGTGGTCGGGCTGGTATAGTCGAGCCTGGCCTGGGTTATCCCCGCTACGTTGGGCGTAGCCTCGTTCGAGATCGTGTGCCAGCCGCCTGACGCCGGATCCCGGGGCGAGTTGGCCTCAAGCTCAAAGACCGTATTGACGACATCGTCAACCCACAGACCCATCCTGTTGTGGCGTATGCGATGAACGCCTCCCTTGTAGAGAGCCAGGGTATAGGCATTGCCCTGGGCGTCAAGGCTGTGGTTGTGCTCAATAAGCGTTCCTACAAGAGTCGGATCCTGCTGCTCGCCGACGACAAAAGCCCATCCCAAGGTGAGGTCCTTGAACGTGTTATGGCAGAGGATGTTATAGCCTGTGTTGATGGCCGTGAAGCCAATCTGGCATCCTTCTATATAATTGCCGACGGCGCACAGCAACTCGTAGCCCACGCCCGGTTCCCACGCTCTCACTGCATTTTGATAGCGCAAGAACGTATTGCCTTCGAGGTGAATGGTCCCGTAGCCGCTTCCGGTGATAAGAAACCCGTCGCCGGCGCCTGCCGTCGAGGTGCTTCGACGCAGCGTATTGCCCGTAATCTCGATGCCGTCACCGCCCCCGGAAAGCCGAATCCCTCCGGTCCACTCCGCCGCGTCGGCGCCGGTCTGGTCGATGAGGTTACCTCGGAACTTGATAAACGCAGCCTCTTCGAGCTTGACGGCGGCCTTGTCGGAGTAAATCATGTTGCCTTCGATGACGATTTCCACCGAGGATCTTTCGAGCACAAGGGCTTCCTTGAGCGTGCTCGGCCCGGCCCGGAACGTGTTGCCGCTGATGACACCGCCCGGCCAGTCTTCATGGGCCACTTTGATGCCACCGATGCAGTCAAAAATCTGTGTGCCCGTAATAATCTGGTTGATGCACTTCCGAGAACTATAGATAGCCCAATCACCCGATGATTGGCCGCACCGGTAGATGTGGTTATCCACATACTGCGAATCCAGGTTCTGGCCCGTCTGGAGGCCCGCACGGGCAATGTCATAGAAATGACAGCGCCGGACGTTGAGCCGGTGCACGGTTTCCCCCGGACCGTTGCTGCCCATAATGGAAGTGTTCCAGAAATAGCTGATCCAGCAGTCCTCGATGGTGATGTCTTTACAGACGCCGACGAAGAGCACCCAGCGTGCCACAACGGTCTGGTCAGTGAGCGTCAAGCGGTCGGTGCCGTCAGCGATGCCCTGTGTCTTGCACCGTAGCCCCCGTATGGTGATGTTCGTCTTGCCATCGACGTAGAAGGCATTCTGATCAGGCCCGAACTGATCGCGTTGGAACGTGAGGAGCGAGTCCACGCCCGCACCGAGGAGCACAAGATTCGAGGGCAGGGTCAGCGGACCCGATATAAACTCCAAACCCGGAGGAAACCAGATAGCCTCCTTATTTGAGGCGGCCAGGTTGAACGCATCTTGAATCTCCTGGGTCTGCAAAACGCTGTGCGTAACGTTGAAGTCGCGTATATCCTTGACGTTGTAACTCATGGCTCGGTCTGTTTAGATGTAAAAAAGCTTTCAACTAGCTGTTTTCTAGTTGTTTGCGAAAGAATATCAAACCGGTCTGAGCCGATGGAGGCGACCTGCCTCTCATGCCGCCCTGAATACACGCTACCTGCTTGCGCGCCGTCGAACAAAAACCCCGTACCCGCGCAAAGACCGCTTGCTCAATGAGCGTGAAGAGGGACGCAAGCAGTTCTGCCAGTTGAGGCTGGGCCTTGAGTTGTTCGATATAGGCGTCGAGGTCATGCATGAGCACAATGTACGAAGCAGGCTAGGACAACCTTGCGACACCACCCTCCTAAATAGGTACACCCTTCGCTACAGAATCCCCCTTGTTATAACATGAGATACAAGCGAAATCATTCATATTCAGTTCTTTTTCAGATAGCGATTCCACCAGAAGACACCGGCAAAAAAGAGCAACGCCCCCAGAAAGCTGATGCCGGCTTGCGAAGCCGCGATGAGCCAGTGCGTAGGCATCAGTTGCGCGATAACGATTTCCTGAGCCGCTCCGGGGCGCACGCGTACGGCCAGCGTTTCTTGCCCCTCCAACCGGGGCAACAACGAGTGTGGCAGCGACATCTTCTCTTTCGTCAACGTTTGCCCATCAGGCAAGAGCACTTGCAGGCTGACATAGCCGTACGTGACATCGGCCCGGTTCGAATTCTCAAACACCAGCACGTCGGCGGTGGCCGGCGTGCCTTCCTCCCAGGTCGCCCGCAAATCAAGGGCTACTTTGGCCTGATTCAGGGTCAGAAAAATCAAAATAGCCGGCAAGATCCACAGGATCCGGGCGACGATGCGTACTGCGTTCGAAGGCACGGGAGCGGCGACGGTTTGTTCGTGTTTTCGTGTTATGGTGTTAAAAAGAACCGAAACACCAAAAAACTATAACACTAAAACACTCGATCCCCCCAAGTTTCAGGCGAAATCGCGGAGAAAAGGCGAAGAATCAAAAGACCTATCAGACCAGGAAGAGATACGGCTTCCAGGTCTCCTCGACGGTGCCGACGTAGTCGCGGATAAACATGACGTGGCTGGGGCGGAACGGCTTGCGCCGCAGCGGCATCCGGGCTTCTTCGGGCGTGCGGTTGCCCTTTTTATTGTTGCACGAGGTGCAGGCCGCCACCAGATTCTTCCACGTATCCGGCCCCCCACGGGACTTCGGGATGACGTGATCGACCGTCAGGCTTTCGCGATGGCCGCAGTACTGGCACCGGAAGTTGTCGCGGCGGAGGATGTTTTTGCGCGAGAGCATGATGCGCCGGTACGGCACACGCACGTAGAAACGCAGCCGGACGATGCTGGGCCAGGGAAACGAGACACTCGGCGAACGCATGAACTGCCCCGGCAGCGCTTCGACGAGGTCGGCCTTGCGGAGATGGATCAGGATGACAGCCCGCTGCACGCTGCACACGGTCAGAGCGCTGTAGTCCTGGTTGAGCACGAGTACGTGAGCCTTCATGGCGCACCCCTCCCAGCCCTCCGGGTTGCCGGGCAGGCCCCGGCGTACCCATGACGAGGGCCGACATGGCGCCTTATTTGGAACGGGCGTAGTATGAAGTCGCTTTCTCCTTTTTTGGATTGCAATAACGGATTTTGTCGCCAAAATCCACGGTTGCGCGTAAATCTAAGACATAATCAATAACGGCGAAAGACCTTTCCTGATTATCCCTTCGTTAATCCTCCACACGCATTCTCTCTTCCAAACGCCGCACCTAAGTCTAAGATTTCATTCGACTTCCGGGCGATTGATGGCGGAATGGCGCCGGCTAAAGCCTGCGGCTACCTCCCTAAAATATAAAAATGTAGACCAGACTTGCATTTTCCCGTAACCGATTAAACGACTGTCGCCGCGCGCCATGCCAGCACTTCAACAGCATCGCCCACGCGAACGATACCCGGCGCCTCCGGAATCAGATTCTCGCCGAACAAGGCCTTCCCGCCCTGCTTCCGAAAACGGTTGAGCGCGCGGAGGGGCTCCTTGCCTCCCACCGCCGTCTGCTGGTCAATCGTCGTCACCACGCACCGCGCGCACGGTTTGACGGCGTGGAAAACCATCTCGCCGATACGCACCCGGCTCCATCGATCTTCCGCAAACGCCTCGAACCCGGAAACGACCAGATTGGGCCGGAAGCGCGTCATCGGCACGGGCGTGTCGAGGCGGGTGTTGAGGTCGGCCAGCGAGGCCTCGGAGGTGAGCAACACCGGATAGCCGTCGGCAAAACTGACCTCGTCGTCGCCGGTGTTATAGTTCGGATCGACGGGGCGCACGGCAGCCTCATCCATGTACACGAGCCGGCAATCGATGCCCAGGTACCGGCTAAACCAGGCGTGGGCGGCGCCGTCTGCTTCGACGGCGTTGACGTCATCCTTCCAGATACGCACCGCGCGCCGGGCAGCATCCCGGCCCGGAACCGGCACCGCCAGCGGCCCCATCGACGGCGCCTGCACGACCAGAAAAGCGGGCTGAACCTGCACGTGGACGAGCGCCAGGCGGGCATGATCGCGCTGCGTCAAAAACCTGTCGTGTTCATCGACGAGCAGCCAGCGGCGGTCGTGCGCCAGCCCACGCGGTTCCACGGCTGCTTCGCCGAGCGTCACGCCCCGCGTCGCTTTGATCGGATAGATGTGAATGCTGATGATACGAGACAAACGATTTTGGATTTTAGTTTTTGGGTTGGGTGCTGCTTGTACTCATAATGGCACGCGGATGAACGCGGATAAGACGGATCTTCACGGATCTTTTTTTGCGTCAGGGACAGGATAAGTCTCAGGGAAGTTGCTTCATCCGGCATCATCTTGAATGATCCTGTCCCTGACGCAAAAAATCCGCGTAAATCCGTACAATCCGCGTTCATCCGTGTGCCATTGCGAGTTGAAGCCACGCTCCAAAATCCAAAATCTAAAATCCAAAATCCACCCCCTACACCGCATCCGACAGGCTGGTGAACGTGAAATCGCGGATGCGCATCGACGGGATGAGGTGGCCGCCTGTGCGCATGGGCTGGCCGAGCGCTTCCAGGTTGTTGAGCATGAGGAGCGGGCTTTCGTTGAACCGGAAATTTTTGATCGGATAGCGGATCTGGCCGTCTTCGATGAAGAAGGTCCCGTCGCGGGTCAGGCCGGTGTAGAGCAGCGTCTGCAGATCGACCAGGCGGATGTACCAGAAGCGCGTGACGAGGATGCCGCGCCGGGTGCCGGCGATGAGATCGTCGAGGCTGGCCGAACCGCCTTTCATGATGCCGTTGCTCGGCCCCGGCACTGCGTCTACGCCCTTCCGCGCGGCCCAGTACCGCGAATACGCCAGGTTCTTGACGACGCCGTTCTCGATCCAGACCGTGCGCCGCGCCGGGCGCCCGTCTTCGTGCCACCCCGGCGCGGGCACGTCGGAATTCGCCGGATCCGAATAGATGGTCACGCGCTCATCGACGATTTTCTGGCCGCGTTTGGTGCCGCCGCCGGCTTTGCTCAGGAAGCTCCGGCCTTCGTCGGCCTGGCGGGCGTCCATGTTGGCGAGCAGATGCTCCACCAATCCCAGCGCCGCCGCCGGCTCCAGCACGACGGTGTATTTGTCCGGCTCGATGGCGCGCGGATTCCTCGACATCACGGCCTTGTCGAGGGCGGTCTTCGATGAAGCCCAGGCATCGAACCGCGCCACGTCGTGATAATCCCGCGTGACGTAGCCGCTGCCGGTGCCTTCGGGGGTGCGCATCGTCACCGAGAAATCCAGACCGGTAGACCGGTTGTAGGCGAAGAGACCGTTCGAGTTCATCATCGCGGCGAAGCGGGTGTCGTCCTGAAAAAACCCTGCTGCGCTGACGTTCCACGTACGCGCCTGTGTAATGCTGCCGCCGGCCACCTCCGCCCGGTACACCGGCGTGATGTTGGCAGTGGCCTCGACGTAGGTCGGGGTGTCGGCGTATTTCTGCGGGCCGAGCGGCGGCATGAACTCCGGGTTTTCCGGCGCCAGACGAGCCAGTTCTTCAGCCCGCCGCACGACCTTTTCGAGCGAGGCTTCGTCGAATTCATCGATCGAAGCCGTCCCCGATTTTTTGCCGAACGACGCCTGCACGACGAGGGTCATGGTGCTCTGCACCCCAGCCGTAGTCACCGTATTGCGCGCATAGCGAAGGTTGCCGCCGTTGGAACCGCTGAGACGCGCCTCGCAGGCATCGGCGCGCGAATAGCGCAACACTTTTTCTAACAAAGCGCGGGCGTCGTCTTGGGAAAGAAGAGACATGTCGATTTTGGATTTGCGATTTTGGATTTTGGATTGGATGCCGTATGGAAAGTCGGGGATTGATGAGTCGGAGAGTCTAAGAGTCGAGGAGTCGGAGATTTTTTTCCCCGGCTCTCCGACTCCCCGATTCCCCGACTCTTCAAATCCCCGGCTCTCCGACTCTCCGGCTCTCCGGCTCATCAAACATCCCTCGCGGTGTTGATGACGGTGACGTTGTCGAAGCGGGCGGTGGGGCAGCCGTGCGAGACGGCGCTGACCTGGCTCGGCTGGCCTTTGCCGTCGAAAAACGAGCCGCCGAGGCGGTAGTCGCGTTCGCCGCAGAGAGCCGAACAACTGTTCCAGAACGCCTGCGTGTTCGACTGATAGGCCACATCCCGAAGCATCCCGGCGATCTCCCCGTTCTTGATCTCGTAAAACACCTGCCCGCCGAACTGAAAGTTGTACCGCTGCTGATCGATCGAATACGAGCCGTTGCCGATGATGTAGATGCCTTTCTCGACATCCCTGATCAGCTCCCGCGCCGTCAGCGGTTTCTTGCCCGGCGTCAGCGACACATTCGGCATCCGCTGAAATTGCACGTTGCTCCAGTTGTCGGCGTAGCAGCAACCGTGCGATTCGTCTTGATCGATGATCTTGACCTGATCGCGGGTGGCCTGGTAGTTGACCAGGATCCCGTCTTTGACGAGATCCCAGCGCCGCGTCCGGACGCCTTCGTCGTCCCAACCGCAGGCGCCCAGCGAACCCGGCTGGGTCTTATCAGCAAAGAAATTGACGACAGGGCTGCCGTAGTTGAACGCGCCGGAGCGCCACTTGTCGAGCGTGGCGAAGCTGGTGCCGGCGTAGTTGGCTTCGTAGCCCAGGACGCGGTCGAGTTCGAGCGGATGGCCTACCGACTCGTGGATTGTCAGCCAGAGATGGCTCGGATCGAGGACCATCGTGTAGCGGCCCGGCTCCACCGATTTGGCGCGGAACTTCTCCCGGACTTGCTGCGCCGCCAGCCGGGCGTCTTCGATCATGTCGTAGCGGCGGTTGTAAATCACCGTCGAGGCGCGAACGACCTTCTCTTCGGCGCGCGGGTCGAGGTATTCATAGCCCATGCCCATCGGCGCGCTCAAGGCATCGCGTGTCTTGAACTGCCCAGCCTTCGGATCGATACCCGTGACGACGAAGGTGGGCCAGATGCGATGAATGTCTTGATCGACGTAGGTGCCCTCGGTCGAGGCGAAATATTTCTGTTCGTTGACCTGAAACAGGTTCGAGTTGATAAAATCGGCGCCGTATTTCATCGCTTCGGCGTTGACCGCCATCAGCAGATCCACCTTCTCGGAGATGGGAACCTCGAAAGCGTTTTTCTCGATAGGCGTGTTCCACGTCGCCTCCCCGTACGCTTCCACCGGCGCCAGCACGACCGGCTCTGCCAGGATAGACGCATTGGCCCGGGCGATAGCCACGGCCTGCTTCACCGCCTTCGCGATGCCGTCCCGGGTGACGTCGTTGGTGGCGGCAAAACCCCACGTGCCGCCGGCAATAACCCGAACGCCCACGCCGTATGATTCGGTGTCGATGACGCGCTCGACCTTGTCCTCGCGCGTGATGATGAACTGGTTGAGGTATCGCCCGATGCGAACGTCGGCGTACGAGGCGCCCTGCGAGGTGGCGGCGTTGAGAGCCACGTCGGCGAGGACCTTCTTGTCCGCCACCGGAATGGGCGTGACCGCCCCTCGCAGCGAACGCGGGCTTCCCCAGACGGGGATGACCATCGCCCCGGCTGCCAGGCCGCTCAGTTTGATAAAAGTGCGCCGTTCCAAAAGGTTGTACTGGTTGGTGGGTTAAGGACTTAGAGACGTTTGTTCTTCGTTTATAAACGACAAAAAGTTGCGGAATCGTATGGGGTTAAGGGTTTCTGGTTCCTTGTTTTGCGTTTCTGGTTTCTCTCTGGTTCGATCCGTCGAGGGGCCTCAACCCGACGCATGCTTGCAGCCCGCCCTTCTGCAACTGTTACACAGTTGATATTTAAGAAGATATTTACGTATAAACTTGATTTTTTCGTATCTTATGGTTCTGTTTGGCGCCCAACAGGTAGTACCCGGCGGCCCCCCACGGTACGCCCTCCGTTGCTCCCCTCGTTCTTACATCGGTCAGGCGTTATGACTATTCGGGATTCAAGACTCGTGGAACTGCGTCCGGCCCTCGGCATCAGCACCGAGGCGCTGGGCACGCTGGAGGTGTTTCAAAGCCAGACGCTGCGGCCCATCCTGAAACTACAAAATCCGGTGCTCTTGGCCCTGGTGACGGTCTATCTGAAAAAATATTGTCCCCGGTTTGCCGGTCTCTCGCGCGCCGAAAAAATGGTCTACGTCCGCGACCTGCTCAAACGCGATTCCCGCCCCAAAAACATGCTCGTCGGGATGGTGGCCGGGCATTTCACCGAAGATGAATTCGCCTTTTTTGTCGAACAAGAACCGGAAATACGCCGCCGCCTGATCGACCTGTGCATCCAACGCCTTCAAGATCAGATTGACCAACTCTGTCCGGATGCGCCGTCGGCGTGAGGGTGTTTTAGTGTTTGAGCCTGAGCAGCTAAAACACCATAACAACACTAAAACTCTCTTTAAATCAGATAACACCGGTATGAGTCTCGTCAAGAAAGCACTCCTGGGCCTGCTTTGCGGCTTGATCACCGGCGCAGTGATCCTGGGCGCCGGCGGGCGGATCGTTATGAGTGTGATCGCGCTGCTGGGCAACGTCACGCCTACGTGGAGCCTCGGCGGATCGGTCGAGGTGATCGTGTTTGGCGCCCTGGTCGGGGCCGTGGTGGGCCTGGTTTATGGCGCCGTGAGGGCCTATCTGCCCGGATCATCTCTGGTGAAGGGTGTGCTCGCCGGGCTGCTCTTGTTCGGGGTGATGGCCCTCCTGCCTCCACCCTCAGCACGAAGCGCGATGGCCGGGTTCGATGACCTGTTGCTGCCTGTTTTGTCGATGTTCGGCGTGATTTGCGTACTCTTCGGCGTGGCGCTGGCGATGATTATCGGCTTTCTGAAGAGGCGATTGGAGAGGAAAAAGATTTAGGCCACAAAGGCACAAAGACACAATTTTTTCGTGCCTTTGTGTCTTTGTGGCAAGAATTATCAATATTGCGGGATCCCAAATAATCCCTCGCTACGATGCCCCCTGCTCTTCGAAAGATACTCGCCTGCGTCCTCCTTCTCGGCCTCACCCTGCCCGGCTTTGCCCAGACAAACCCCGTCAAAGCCCTCGTCGGCGGGACGCTCATCGATGGTTTTGGCGGCCAGCCGCTGCGCAACAGCGTGATCCTCATCGACGGCGAGCGCATCCGGGCCGTCGGGCAGGTGGGGTTGCTGGCTATTCCAGCCGGCGCTGAGGTTATCTCGACCGAAGGCATGAGTGTGCTGCCGGGCCTGTGGGACATGCACGTCCACCTGATGCTCAACGGCCACGCCGACTATGCCCACTGGGACACCCTCTATCCGCCGCTCTTCCGGTCGGTGATCATGCCATCATCGGCGCGGCAGTTGCTGCTGGCCGGCGTCACGAGCGCCCGCGACCTCGGCGCCCCCCTCGACGACGCGCTCGCCGTCCGCGATGCCATCAACCGGGGCGACCTCCCCGGCCCGACGCTCTACGTCTCCGGTCCTTTCATCCAGCACGCGCCTTACCCCGGCACCGAGTTCTTCCGCTGGGGCGTCGAGGGTGTGGACGATGCCCGCGCCAAGGTCCGCCGCCTCGCTGAAGCCGGTGTGGACGTCATCAAACTCATCGACCAGGATCAGATGACGATGGACGAGGTCCACGCCGTCGTGGACGAGGCGCACCAGCACGGCCTGACGGTAGTAGCCCACGGCCATCGCCCGGAAGAAATCAAACGCGGCCTGCTCGCCGGTGTCGATAACTTCGAACACACCGGCCTGGCGACGGCGCCCGAATATCCCCCGGACGTGATCGCGGCGCTGCGCGAACGCACGGCGCAGATGAACCTTGGCCCGCTCTTCTGGACGCCCACCGCCGTGCCGCTGCACACTTATGAATACCTCATCGCCAACCCTGAAAGGCTCGACGACCCCGGCTGGCACCTCGGCCTGCCCGACTCCATCATCGCCGACATCAAAGCCTCCATCGCCAAGCCCGGCGAGTTGCCCTATTACCAGATCACCCCGGCCCGGCGCCCGACGCTCAAACGCAAGTTCGAACAACTCCGCGAGGCCGGCCTGGTGCTGCTCATCGGCACCGACAGCGGCGTGCCCCTGACCTTCCACAGCCAGTCAACCTGGCAAGAACTCGACCTCTGGGTGCGCGTCTTCGGCGTCGAGCCGATGTATGCTATCCGCGCCGCCACCTACTGGCCCTCCGTGATGATGGGCGTCTCGAACGACGTAGGCACCCTCAGCCCCGGCAAATACGCCGACATCATCGCCGTCCGGGGCGACGTGCTGCGCTACATCAACCTGCTCCAAGACGTAGACCTCGTCATCAAGCACGGCACCCGGTACAAGTAACTCGATTTTGGATTTTGGATTTTCGATTTTGGATTGTTTTTTAGACGGATTTTGATCAAATGAATACGTTGTGCCGGTCGATGCTGGCGCGGCTTTTTCGATTGCTGATTCGGTGCTGGATCAGATCAATCCAACATCTAAAATCCAAAATCGCATGTACGTTTATCTCAACGGCGACTATCTACCTCTCGAAGAAGCCAGAATTTCTCCGGAGGATCGCGGGTTTCTCTTTGCCGACGGCGCCTACGAAGTCTTTCATGCCTATGAAGGTCGTTTCTTCAGAGCCGAAGGCCATCTACAACGAATGGCGCGCAGCCTCCGCGAACTGCGCATCGACGGGCCGGATTTAGATCAGCTTCGCGATGTAGCCGAAACGCTGGTGCGTAAGAACAATTTGGAGCAAGGCAACGCCGTCGTCTACATGCAGATCACACGGGGTGCCGCGCCGCGCAAACATGCCTTCCCGCCCAACGACACCCCGCCGACGGTCTACGCCAAAGCCTATCCGCATACCCCACCCCGCGACTTGCAGGAGCAAGGCATCAGCGCCATCCTCGCCCCCGACATCCGCTGGACGCGGTGCGACATCAAATCGGTGGCGCTTCTGCCCAACGTGCTGGCCCATCAGCGCGCCAAAGACAGCGGCGCCCACGAGGTTATCTTCGTCCGAGACGGCATGCTCACCGAGGGCGCCTTAACCAACGTCTGCGCTGTCTTCGACGGTCGGCTCGTCACCTATCCGAAAAGCCCCTACATCCTGGCCGGCATCACACGCGGCGCCGTGCTGGAGTTGTGCGAAATGCTCAACGTCCCCGTTGAAGAAGTCCCCATTCTCGAAAAAAACCTCCCCCGCGCCGACGAATTGATGATCTGCAACACCACCTCCGAAATCCTCCCTGTGACCAGGGTGAACGACAATCCGGTAGGCAACGGCAAACCCGGCCCGATCACACGCGCCTTGCAACAAGCCTACCGCGAGGCGACACGGTCTTGATTTTTTCGTTAAACGAAAAAATCAAATGACAACCCTCCGAAGTTGCGGGGAGATGTTAGTTAAAATTACATAAGGAATTTCACCGCATAATCGGGCTATATTTTCGATGGAATTTTGAGCTTCTTTTTGAAGACTGATGACCGTCACCACGTCGCCGCGTTGCACGTCGTCCACTGCGCCGGCATCGATGGTGGTGATGTTCATGCTGACGCGTCCGACGATGGGACATGGGGTGTTCTTGATCATGAAAAAGCCTTTGTTCGAGAGGCGGCGGTCTACGCACGAATTGTAGCCTGTGGGCACGACGGCCAGCGGCATGGCGCGCTCGGCTTCGTAGGCCACGTTGTAGCCCACCTTATCGCCTTTTTTGATCCGCTTCACCGCGCCGACGCGAGAGCGGATTTCCAGGGCGGGCTTCAGATCCAGACGCTGGCGCGGGTTGGGGTTGATACCGTACAGGCCGAGACCGACCCGCATCACGTTAGCGTCGATTGTGCCGGCGTAGTAGCTGCCGGCGGTGTTGGCGAGGTGGTAGTATTTTATGGCTGGAAAGGCTTTTTTTGCCACTTCCGCCACGGCGTTCCATCGTTCGATTTGCTGCAAGGTAAAGGCTTCGTCGGGACCATCAGCGTCGGCAAGATGGGAGCAGAGACCGTCGAGGATGATATGCTCATTGCGCCTGACAGCGTCGAAGGCTTCCTCCACTTCCGTCATCAAAATGCCTTGCCGGTTCATCCCTGTATCGATCTTCAGATGGAAGTGCCGGGGAACGGCGAGGGTGTTGGCGAGATCGAGCAATTGCGGAAGATCAAGAATAGTGAACGCGACGTCCTTGAGCCGGCAGGCAACGATATTCTCGGTAGCCGTATACCCAACGACCAGGATCCCGGCGCGGACGCTTTCGTTGCGCAAGATAAGCGCCTCGTAGTATCCATCAACCACGAGAAAAGGCGTCTCTGGTTGATCAAAAATGCGTGCTACTTCTATGAGGCCGTGCCCGTAAGCATTGCTCTTGAGCACCGGCGCAACGCGGCATGATGGATCGATCTGCTGATATTGTTTGATATTATGTAAGAGATGATTTTTATAGACAAATACCTCTACGAGCCTCGTATACCCATATCGCGCTTCCCGCCATTTGCGAAAGATAGGCCGGACGACTTTATAGAGGAGTTTGTGGAGGATCATACACGCGTGACGATTCCATCATTTTGATGCTGCCTTTTTGTCTACACAAATTAACGATACGGAATCAATAAAGTGTTACTCACCCCTTCGCCTTCTTCCGCCCTCCTTTGCGGCGGCCTTTGCCTTTTTTGGCGGCGCGTTCGGCCAGCAGTTGCAGGGCTTCGTCCATTGTGACGGTTTCGGGGGTCTGGCCTTTTTTGAGCGTGGCGTTGAGCCGCTGATGCTTGACGTACGGCCCGTAGCGCCCGGACCACACCTCGACAGGCTCGCCCGACTCCGGATGCTGGCCGATGGTGCGTAGCGGCTTCGACTTGGCCTCTTTTTCGGCGATCAGTTCGAGCGCCCGCGGCAGGTCGATGGTAAAGATGTCGTCGGTTTCTTTGAGCGAGGCGAAGCTTCTGCCGTGCTGCGCGTAGGGGCCGTAGCGCCCGATGCTGACGGCGATAGGCTGCCCGGTCTGCGGATGTGTGCCGAGGGTTCGTGGCAGGCTGAGCAGCGCCACAGCCATCGGCAGCGTCACCTCGCCCGGCGTAAGTCCTGAAGGCAGAGACATACGCTGCGGTTTGCCCTGCTGCTCGTCGTCGCCAAGTTGGACGTAGTGACCGTAGGGACCTTTGCGCAGCAAAATAGGCAGATCGGCCTCCGGATGGATGCCCAGGACATCGTCGGGGGCGTTGCCTTCGCGCAGCAGTTCGAGGAGTTTCTCTTCGGTCACGTCGGCGGGAACCAGTTCGTCGGGGAGCGAGGCGCGTAGCTGCTCACCGTCGATGTCGCCTTCGGCGTACGGGCCGTATTTGCCGACGCGGACGACGACGTTGCCCCACTGCGGGAACGTGATCGTCGAGACCTCGCGCGCATCGACGGCGTCGAGGGCTTGCTCGACGCGGTTTTCCAGACCGGCCTCGCCCTTATAAAAGCTGCGCAGAAAAGACGCCGCCTCGCGCTCGCCCGTGGCGATGTCGTCGAGGACTTGCTCCATGCCGGCGGTAAAGCCTACGTCGATGAGCTGGTCGAATTGCCGTTCGAGCAGGTTGTTGGTGGCGAAGGCCGTAAAGGTGGGCACGAGCGTGTTGCCCGTCCGGCGGGCGTACCCCCGGTCCTGGATGGTGCCCATGATAGTGGCGTAGGTGCTGGGCCGTCCGATGCCTTCTTTTTCCAACATTTTGATGAGCGCCGCCTCGGTGTAGCGCGCCGGCGGCTTGGTCTCGTGCCCCAGCGGCTCAACCTTCTCACACGCCGGTGTATCGCCCTGGCGGAGGTCGGGCAGCGGTTGATCCTGGTCTTCGAGCGCCGCTTCGGGATCGTCGCTGCCCTCGACGTAGGCGCGAAAGAAGCCCGGAAAGACGATGGTGCGGCCCGAAGCGCGGAAGGTGGCCACGTCAGATCCGGCGCCGGCATCGATCCACGCCGTGACCAGGCGGAGGCGGGCGTCGGCCATCTGCGTGGCGACGGTGCGTTTCCAGATCAGATCGTAGACGCGCGCGTCGATGCCTGAGAGGCCGTGTTCGCGGGCCGTCTTCATCTGGTTGCCTGCCGGGCGGATGGCCTCGTGCGCTTCCTGGGCGTTGCGCACTTTGCTGCGAAACTGGCGCGGGCTGGGGCTGAGATAGTCCTTCCCATAACGCTGCTCGACGGCCCGGCGGCTGGCCTGAACGGCTTCCTGCGACAGGTGCGTCGAGTCGGTGCGCATGTAGGTGATGAAACCTTGCTCGTAGAGGCGTTGAGCTACCCGCATGGTTTGCTGCGCGCCCAGGCCGAGCTTACGGCTGGCCTCCTGCTGCAACGTCGAGGTGATGAACGGCGGCGACGGCGAACGTTTGGCCTGGCGCACGTCGACCTTGGTGACGCGCCAGGGTTCGCTCGGCAGGCGCTGGGCCAGCACCTTCGCTTCGGCTTCGCCCAACAACAGGATGTTCTCGCCCTGTTTGAGCCCTTTTTTGAGCTTTCCGGTCTGGTCGTCGAAGTCGCGGCCTGTGGCGAGGCGCAGGCCTCGGTAGTGCGTCATCGCGGCCTCGAAACGCTGGCCTTTTTCTCGGAGATACGCTTTGAGATCCCAGTAACGGGCCGGGACGAAGGCGATGCGCTCTTGCTCGCGCAGCACCAGCAGCCGCACCGCGACACTCTGCACCCGCCCCGCCGAGAGCTTCGGCGCGATCTTCTTCCACAACAACGGCGAAATCTTGTAGCCCACCAGCCGGTCGAGCACGCGGCGCGCTTCCTGAGCCTCGACGAGGTTCTGATCGATCTGGCGGGTATTGTTGAGCGCGGCGAGGATAGCCTCTTGCGTGATCTCGTGGAAGACCATGCGGCGAACCGGCACCTTTGGATTCAACACCTGAAGCAAATGCCAGCCGATAGACTCGCCCTCGCGGTCTTCGTCCGTGGCGATGTAGAGTTCGTCGGCCTCTTTGAGGGCATCTTTCAACTCCCGCACCACTTTTTTCTTGTCGGACGGGACGATATAGATCGGCTTGAACCCATCGTCGGTATGGACCCCGACGCGCGCCCAGGGTTCGTCTTTATACTTCGCCGGGATCTCAGCGGCTTTGGCCGGCAGGTCGCGCACGTGCCCCATACTGGCTTCGACACGATAGGCCCCCTTCGGCAAAAACTTGCGGATCGTCCGGGCTTTGGTAGGTGACTCTACAACGACCAGTCGCTTCATACCACTACGCGTGTTTGGGTGTTATTGGACTTGAGTGTTTGAGTGTTTCAGTGCATCGTCCAAAACACCAGCACACTAAAACGTCGTCCTATTTTCGGACCGTGTCTCACGCCGGATCCCCGTCAACGTTCCATCGACAGCGTGGAGGCCGGCCTGGATTGAATAAAATAACAGCCGGGGATGACAACGTGCCGTCGTCCGTTTCTTAAACAGACCAGCTTTTGTTAATACCCGAAGAAGTTGCCCCGGCGCCTCCCAATTTCGAAACTGTAGAGACCTGATTTAGTATAATCGAACAAAAAGGTGGATTGTTCGAAAACCTCGAATAAACTACCAAAACCGAGCATCCTAAACCGGACTGTGCCATGGGTGCAACCGATTCTGAACTCGTGCTCTTTTACCTCCTGCTCGCCTCGGGGTTAATCTTCTTCCTGACGCTGCTCTACGGCCTGTTTCGCTCGCCCCCGGGCTGCAAGACGAAGAAAAACACCGAGCCTGGGAAACCCGCCTCTCAGGCCTCCTAATGCAGTTTACTTCGTCAGTCGCTGCGCTCGGGTCAAGAGGTCTGTTGTGCCAAAGCCCTTTTTAAGTTTTGCCACGAAGTCACAAAGACACAAAAACTTCGTGACCCTTCGTGACTTCGTGTCTTCGTGGTTCTTACAAAGAAGATGGCTTGACACGAGCGAAGCGACTGACGAGGTAAACTGCACTAAACCGCACCGCCTTATGCCTATCGTACGCGAACCCTACCAGACGAAGAAGCAAGACATCTTGACGGCTGCGCAGAGCCTCTTTGCTCGTTTCGGCCTGGCTAAAACGACGCTGGACGACATTGCCAACGCCGTGGGCATGAAGAAAACCTCGCTCTACTATTACTATGACAACAAAGAGGCCATCTTCAGCGAGGTCATCACGCACGAAATCGGCAAGATGCTGGGCGAGGCGCGAGACGCCGTCGTAGGGGCCACGCATGCGGTGGACAAACTCCTGGCTTACATGCGGGCGCGGGTCGGATACATGCGGTCTCAGGTCAACCTGCATGGCCTGGCCGCCCAGGTGATCCTCGAAGTACGACCGCTGCTCGAAGAGTTGTATGCAGACCTTCTCCAGCAGGAAAAAACGCTCGTCAAGGAGATTATCGAAGAGGGTGTAGTGAGCGGAGCGTTTCACCCCTGCGACGTTGAGGAGGTGGCAGGCGCCGTGCTCACCGTGATTCACAGCGTGGAGTTGATGGCCGTCGAGGACGCCAGCACCCGGTCCAGGGCGGAGATCGACTATGACCGGGTAGAGCAGCAGGTAACGGTCATTCTGAGGCTCATCGGCGCAGGGCTGACGTGCCAGAGCCCGGCTCCGAACACGACGCCGTAAACACAACGCGACGATGATCGCGCTAAGGACATAACGAACCTGACATAGGGGGTGACATCATGAACGTCCTGAGTCCCCAATGTAACGATACGCTTCGCTTTCTCGTGCCGACCGACTTCTCTGCCGGCGCCGAGAAAGCCCTTCTGCATGGGCTGTCGCTGGCCCACCAGTTCGAGGCCGAGATCCATCTGCTACACATCGTAACACGCCCTGCAACCAACGGATCGATCCCTGCTTTTCCGGATGTTGAGGCTTATGAACACCACCAGGAAGGCGTAGCCTTGCAGCACCTGCGCCGCCTGGCCGAAACCACACAGCAAAGCGGTGTTCGGGTGCAGCCGGTTCTCCGATGCAGCGATGACGTGGCAACAAGCATCCTGGACTATGCCGGAAAGCATACCTTTGCGCTGATCGTGATGGGCACGCATGCGCACCAGGGAGGCATCCAGGCCCCGCTAGGCCGCACGGCTGAGCAAGTCGTCCGTTGTGCGCGAGGTCCTGTGCTCACCGTCGCGCCGCACGTCGAGGTGATTCCCGGTTTCATTCAAAATGTGCTGGTCTCTATAGATTTTTCTGAACCGGCACGGCACGCGCTCATGCTGGCTAACGAGATGGCCCGTCACCAGAAGGCGCATCTGACGCTGTTTCACGTGATCGAACCTGCCCGGCAGTGCATCTTCTATGACGGTCACGTAACCGAACTGGCAACCAGAGCAAGTATGACCACGCAGGAAGCACACGAGGCGCTTCGCCGCCTCCCCATCGATGAGACAGGGCTGCTTGATGTCAAGACGTCTGTGGTGCAAGGGGCACCCGGAACCATGATTGTGACGATTGCCGGCAAGCTTGCTGCCCACCTGATCGTGCAAGGCGCTCACGGGCATACGGACATCGACCATCTTGAGCTTGGTCAAGTGGCGGAGGAAGTCATTCGCACGGCGCACTGCCCGGTCCTCACGGTGAAGCGCGTCCTGGTAGAAGCCAACGTGTAGCGATTTTGGATTTTAGATTTTGGATTGATTTGGGCTGACGCGCTTTCTCAAATGCTTTTGGGCAAATTACTTCGACAAGGACCTATCGCGCGATTCCCCCTTCGAAGGGGGACAGCGGCGCGCAGCGTAGGCGGCGCGGCGCAGGGGGATGTTCGCACGGCCTGATAAGAGGTTTTCAGCAAGCCGCTTGAACATCCCCCGCCCCTCCTTCGTCGGGGCACCCCCTTCGAAGGGGGACTTTTCGGCGGTGCCACTCTCGGAGTAATGAATCAAACCTCACATCAGAAAATGCCGACGCGGCTCGATGTAGCGGCTCATTTACCGTTTTGTTACGCGACGGTTAACAATCCAAAATCCCCAATCCAAAACCCAAAATCGAAAAGCGCTTCCATGGTCTTCATGGGTTATGCACATTTTTCGTTCGTATTTTTGCATGCTTTCTCGGTGGCCCCCGCATGAGCCGAGAGGGCACCTCCCCAGACCACCCAATTTGACCCATCATATCGCGAGACCATGTCTACCTCAACCCAGTATGTCTACCGCTTCGGCAACGGCACTGCCGAAGGCACGAAGGAGATGAAAGCCTTGCTTGGCGGCAAAGGCGCCAACCTCGCCGAGATGAGTTCCATCGGCCTGCCGGTGCCTCCGGGCTTTACCATCACCACGGAGACCTGCAACTACTATAGCCAGCACAACCACCAGTGGCCGGATGGCCTCGAAGCGCAGGTGCAAGACGGCGTGCGCCACCTCGAACAAGCCCTGGGCCGCACCCTCGGCGATCCCAACAATCCGCTGCTCGTCTCGGTGCGCAGCGGCGCCGCGCAGTCGATGCCCGGCATGATGGACACCGTGCTCAACCTCGGCCTCAACGACGACGTGGTCGAAGGCCTGGCCCAGGAGACCGGCAACGAACGCTTCGCCTACGACGCCTACCGCCGCTTCATCGACATGTTCAGCGACGTCGTCATGGGTGTCGATCACCACTACTTCGAGGAAGCCATCGACCAGATGAAGCGCGAGAAAGGCGTCGAAAACGACCTCGACCTCGACGCCGACGACCTCAAGCACCTCGTCAACCGTTACAAGGCGATCTATCGCAACAAGACGCAACACATGTTTCCGTCGGATCCGCAGGAGCAGTTGCGGTTTGCCATCAACGCCGTCTTCGGCTCGTGGGATAGCGCCCGCGCCATCAAATACCGGCGGATCAACAAGATCACGGGGCTGCTGGGCACGGCGGTCAACGTCCAGGCGATGGTCTACGGCAACATGGGCGAAACCAGCGGCACGGGCGTCTGCTTCACGCGCAACCCGGCCACGGGCGAGCGCGAACTCTACGGCGAATTTCTGGTCAACGCGCAGGGCGAAGACGTCGTCGCGGGCATCCGCACGCCGGAGCCTATCGCGCAAATGGCCGACGAGTTTCCCCAACCCTACCGCGAGCTGGTCGAAGTGACCAACCGCCTGGAGAAACACTATCAAAACATGCAGGACATCGAGTTTACCGTGCAAGACGGCACGCTCTTTATCCTGCAAACGCGCAACGGCAAACGGACCGGGCGCGCCGCCATCAAGACGGCGGTGGACATGGTCCGCGAAGGCCTCACCGACAAGAAAACCGCCGTGCGCGACCTCGTCGAGCCGGGGCATCTCGATCAGCTTCTGCATCCGGGTTTCAAGGATGAAGCGGCGTACAAGAAGGACGTGATGGCTACCGGGCTGCCGGCCTCGCCGGGCGCGGCGGTCGGGCAGGTGGTCTTCACGGCGGATGAGGCCGAAGCGTGGAAGGCCGACGGCAAAAAGGTGATCCTCGTCCGCATCGAAACCAGCCCTGAAGATGTCGGCGGGATGGATGCTGCCGAAGGCATCCTGACCTCGCGCGGCGGCATGACCAGCCACGCTGCGGTGGTGGCGCGCGGCTGGGGCAAACCCTGCGTGGCCGGCTGCGGCGATATCATCATCAATTACCGCACAAAATCGTTCACCAACGGTCGTATCTCGGTCAACGAAGGCGACTGGATCTCGATCAACGGCTCGACGGGCGAGGTCATCCTCGGCCAGCAAGAACTCGTCGCGGCTGAACTGAGCGACGACTTCGCCACGTTTATGGAATGGGCCGACGAGTTCCGCCCCATCGGCGTGCGCACCAATGCCGACACGCCCGAAGACGCCGAGAAGGCTATCGCCTTTGGCGCCGAGGGCATCGGGCTGTGCCGCACCGAGCATATGTTCTTCGAAGGCAACCGCATCCTGGCCGTGCGCGAGATGATCCTGGCCGCCTCCGAAAGAGATCGCCGCGCGGCGCTGGCCAAGCTGCTGCCGTATCAGAAAGAGGATTTCCGGGGCATCTTCCAGGCGATGGCCGGCTACCCCGTCACAATCCGCCTGCTCGACCCGCCGCTGCACGAATTCCTGCCGCACGACCAGGAAGGACAGCAGGAAATGGCCGATCTGATGGGCGTTTCGATCGACAAAGTCAAAGCAAAAGTCGCTGAACTCGACGAGTTCAACCCGATGCTCGGGCATCGCGGCTGCCGGTTGGGGATCACCTATCCGGAAATCACCGAGATGCAGGCGCGGGCCATCCTCGAAGCCGCCGTCGAACTCAAAGCCGAAGGCGTGGAGGTGCTGCCGGAGATCATGGTGCCGCTGATCGGGACGATGGAGGAATTCGTCGATCAGAAAAAAGTCATCCAGAAAACCGCCGACAAGGTCTTCGCCGAGAAGAACGACCGCATCGACTTCCTGATCGGGACGATGATCGAGATTCCGAGAGCCGCCCTGACCGCTGATGACGTCGCCAGGGAAGCCGAGTTCTTCTCCTTCGGCACGAACGACCTGACGCAGATGACCTTCGGCTACAGCCGCGACGACGCGGGCAAATTCCTGCCCATCTACGTCGAACGCAAGATCCTGCCGCGCGACCCGTTCCAGGTGCTCGATCAACGCGGCGTGGGGCAACTCGTGCAGATTGGCACCGACCGGGGCCGGCAGACCAACCCCGACCTGAAAGTCGGCATCTGCGGTGAGCACGGCGGCGAACCAACGTCGGTGGCGTTCTGCTACAAGGTGGGCATGAATTACGTCTCGTGCTCGCCCTTCCGCGTCCCCATCGCCCGCCTGGCCGCCGCGCAGGCCCGTCTCGTCGCTGAGCAGAAGGAGGCGTTAGACGCAGTCGAAGTGTAGTTTCGGACGATGTACCAACCCGGTTTCATTTTGGATTGCGGATTTCGGATTAGCCTGATTTGATCCGTTTTCTCAATCGAAAACGTCGCGGCGGTCCTAACCGGCACAGCCTCTTCGATTTTCGATCTGGTGGAGGAAAACAATCCAAAATCTAAAATCCAAAATCCAAAATCGATGAGTTGGGTTTTCGGTTTTACCGGCACGAGCCTCTCCCCGGCGTTGCGGGAGAGGCTCGTTGCGTTGCACGAAGCGCCGCTGCATCGCGCCGAGAGCCCGACGCTCTACGTCAGGGCCGGCGGCTTGCGCGAGACGTGCTTCGGCGGTCGCCTGCCGGAGGAGCCGGATGGCGGATGGCTCGTCGTCGGGCTGGGCATCGAGCGGCACGAGCGCCACTGCACCTTTCTCGATGCGGCAGCGTGGCAACAACGGCTGGCTCAATCCACACCCGACTTTGCCGGGCTCGACGGCCATTTCGCGGCGCTGCGCTGGCGTCCGGGCCGGGTCGAAGCCTTCACCGATGCGCTGGGCACGCGCGCGGTGTATCTGGCGGCGCTGCCCGGCGGCACTGCCTTTTCCACCCGGCTCGACTGGCTCGCAGCGCTGTGCGGCGGCGAGATCGATTTCGAAGCCTTCGGCACGCACTGGCTCACATTCAATCAACTCGCTACGACGGGCCTGATCCGGGGCGTCCGGCGGCTGGGGCCGGGCGGCCACGCCACCTGCATCGGAAGCCGCCTGACCATCACCGAGCACCCGTGGACGCCGGAAATCACCGAAAAGGATACAGGCGGGCGTGATTTCGCGCGGGCGCTCTCGGCGCTGGTCCGCCCCAAAACAGCCGACCGGCGCATGGCGAGCCTGGGCCTCTCCGGCGGCCTCGACTCGCGGCTGCTGCTGGCGTTGCGGTTTGGGCGCATGCCCGTCTTCTCGCATGTCTTCGGCTCCAACGTCAACCCCGACGTGCAGACAGCCTGGCGCATCGCCGAGGGCGAGGATTTCCTCCAGTATCGTTTCTACGAACCTGTGCCCGATGCCCCGACGTGCCTGGCGTTGCTGCGGAGCCAGGTGGCACAGACGCAGGCCATCTCAGCGGCTTCATCGGCGATGGGGTTGCGGTATTACGAGAAACTGCACGAGAAGCGCCTCGTGATGATCGACGGCGGTCTGGGCGAGGCGGCCCGGCGTCAGTTCATGAACCGACTGTTGCAGCGCGGTCGCCACGCCCTGGGCTCCGGCAATCCCGCCGCCATCCTGCCCTACCTGCGCGCCCGCCGCGCCGACGTTTTCAACGCCGACGTGATGGCAACGATGACACAGGGCGCGCAGCAACAGATCGCGGCGCTCTGGGAAACCCTCCCCCCTCTCGACGTTATCGGCGAAGAGAATTTTCTGGACCTGCTCGGCGTCCGCACGCGGCTGCCCAACTTTTTCGGCTTCGAGCAAAACCGGCTCGATGGGATCATTCAGAATTTTATGCCTTTCGCGCAGCCGTCACTGCTTCAGACTGTCTTTCACACCCCGCTGGCGCTACGCCGCAACGGACGCCTGTTCCGGCTGCTGATCCGGGCGCGGCGCCCGTCGCTGGCGCGCTATCCGCTCGTCAAAAACGGCATCCGCTATCCGTTTCGCCTGCCGACGGTGCCGGCCTACGCCTGGACGACGCTCAAAAAAACCCTCGGCCTGGGCTACGCCGACCCCACCCGCCTGCGCTTCCTCGACACCGTCAAGCCGTTCGTCCTCGACGCCGTCCACAGCCACGACGTGCGCACCTACGCAGCCTACAACCACGCCCGGCTCCTGCGGCTCGTCGAGGGCTTCTACAACGGAAAGACAAACCTCGCCCCGCAGATAGACTGGTGGCTGGCCTTCGAGATGTGGCGGCGGGTTTTGAGTGTTTGAGTGTTATGGTTTTTTAGTGTTTTAGTTGTTCGAATCATGAGAACTAAAACACTATAACACCAGAACACTAAAACACCATAACCCCTCACCCTGCCGGCGCCACCTTCACGGCAGCCTGCCGCCGGAGCGAGTTTTTCTTGCCGCGTTGTTTCAGATAATAGCCGGCATAGGCGTAGCGCGTGAAGCGCCCGTCTACCGAGACTTCAGGGATGTATTCGTTGCGCACCGCGTCGAGCGGGCGGATCATGTGGGTGCGCGCCCGGATGATGGGATCGAAGACAAACAGATCGTCGTCTTGCTCGAAGACGACCCAGGTGTGGCCGTGGTCGGTCTCAGAGCAGCCGGGCTGAATGCAGCGGCCTGCCACGAACTCGGCGTCGTAGCCCAGGCGCACCAGTTTGCGCCAGGCCCAGAGCGAGAAGTCTTCGCAGTCGCCTTTGCGCAACTGTTCGAAGGTGCAGGGATGCTGCCAGAAATCCGGTTCTTGAAAGAGGTCGGGGTCGGTGGCGTAGGCACAGTCGAGGAGCCAGTCTTTGACATCCTCAATGGTCTCGACCTCGACGATGCTCTGGCCTTCGAAGTACCACGCGAAGTCGCGCCGCGCGCCGAGGCCGTAGCGGCCCAGCGGCACCGGCGAGACGAAACGTTCCCACGGATTCTTTAGCGGCACCGTGCGCAGCAACAACCGCGCAAGGGGTTTCGACAGATATGTGCTCAGTATTTGTAACATCCTGGCGAGAGGATGAGGACTAACAAAGGTTAACGAACCAACCGGCGCTGCGGGGCGTCCAGGGCGGCCTCCGAGACGACGGCCCCGGCATCGCCGAGCAGGTCGGTTTGGGCCGGCGGAAGCTGCTCAACCGTGGCCTGTTGCTCCAGGGCAGCGATGCGTTCTACCAGCGGCTGCGTGGCCTCGGCCACGGCGTCGGAGATCAGCGCGTGCAACTCGCTCTCCAACAGCCCCTCAGGTGCCTGGGCCGGTTGATTCCGGCTGCTCAGAAAACCAAAGAACGCCTTCGCAATAGAGGCTATCATCATCGTGCCGAAGATAATAGCGACCAGGGCAATCACGGCAATAGCGATAGGCATGGTGGCGTCCTCCGAGGTCGTGGTCAGGTGATGCGTTGCCGGCGCGGCGCTGGCGTCGCGTCGGTGACGAGTGGGATGATGAACGGGAAAAAATACATCGCGGCTCGCAGCGTTTGGGGATGATCCATAGATGAAGCGTACGAGGCTGTTCTGTTCCAGGTTACGCGCGTCTTTCTGCCGGTTCGGTCTCTTTGACGGGCGTCTGGTTCAGTTCTTCGAGTATTTCATCGCGTTGTGCCGGCATCAGGCGCGGCGTCTCCGTCCGGCGTATGGTCTCTTCCAGGGCCTCGATCCGTTCGAGCAGCGGCTCGGTGCTGTCTTCGACGATCTCCTGCATCATTTCTTTGAGTTCATCCAGGCTCATGCTGTTATCTTGAGACTGCCGCATCTCTTGCTTGTGCATGAGCTTCCACTTACGATAGTTGAGAATCATCCAGGTCAGGATGAGGAAGAACGTGAGCATGATGAACGGAACGAAAATATCTTCGTCCATGGATAACCTCCTTATTTTTTCCGGCTTTCTTCGATGATCAGGGCAGCAGCCTCTTCTTCCGTATGGAGCAAAACCGAAGGCTGCGCTTCGGGCAGCGCTCTGGGCCGGGCGGCGACCTGCTCTCCCATGCCGTCGAGCTTTTGCTCCAGGTCGTCGAGCCGATCGTGGAGAGAGACGGTGCCCGCTTCAACGGCTTGCTGAATCATCCTTTCGAGTTCATGGGCATCGAGCGCATCGCCCTTGCTCCCCCGTCGATCCCTGAAAAAGTTGAGGATCATCTTCGTAAAGATGAGAAAAAGCCCGCCCGCAATGAGCGTCACAACGATAATGAAGACCATGAAATCCTCATCCATCGGTCACCTCCAAAGGGTTCGTGGGATGATGCAGGATGTCCACCAGGCACGCCCTACGCCGTTTTGCCCGGTCAGGTTACGCGCGGGATGGTATGGGGGTGTTATAGTGTTTTGGTGTTTGAGTGTTATAGTTCCCTTGATTGAGACAACGAAAACACTAAAACACTGAAACACCATAACACCTCCACACCTCAAGACCCCGCCTGTTCCGCCTCGACGACGGCGCCGTCGCCGGCGGGTTTGGCCGAGGGTTTGGGCACGTCGTTGCCGCGCGGGATGAAAGCCTGGAGGCCGGTGAGCGCGCGCCCCAGGATGAGGCCGTGGATGTCGTAGGTGCCCTCGTACGTGTTAACGCTTTCGAGGTTGATCATGTGATGGACGACGCGGAACTCGCCGCTGATGCCGTTGCCGCCGAGCATGTCGCGCGCCACGCGGGCGATGGCCAGCGCCGTGCCGCAGTTGTTGCGCTTGGCTAACGAGACCATCGGCGGGACGGCCTTGCCCTGATCCATCAGCGTGCCGAGGCGCCAGGCTAAAAGCTGCATCTGGGTGATCTCGGTGAGCATGTCGGCCAGCTTCGTCTGGACGAGTTGCATCGCCCCGAGCGGATAGCCGAACTGCGACCGTTCCATCACATAACGACGGGCGCGCTGGTAGCAATCTTCCGCCGCGCCCAACGCCCCCCAGACGATGCCGTAGCGGGCGCTGTTGAGACACGTAAACGGCCCCTTCAAGCCCCGGATCTCCGGAAACACATTCTCATCGGGCACGAAGACGTCTTGCAGCACGATCTCGCCCGTAATCGACGCCCGCAGCGACATCTTGTTGTGCGTCTTCGGCGTCGAAAAACCCTCGAAGCCGCGTTCTACGAGGAAGCCTCGGATGACGCCTTCGTCGCTCCGGTTTTCTTTGGCCTTGGCCCAGACCACGGCCACGTCGGCCAGCGGCGAGTTGGTGATCCACATCTTGGCGCCGTTGAGCACCCAGCCGCCGTCGGCCCGCAGCGCCGTGGTCTCCATCGAGCCGGGGTCGGAGCCGTGGTTGGGCTCGGTCAGGCCGAAACAGCCGATCTGTTCGCCCGCAGCCAGCCCCGGCAAGAAGCGCTGCCGCTGCTCCTCGGTGCCGAATTTCCAGATGGGCAACATCACCAGCGACGTCTGCACCGACATCAATGAGCGATAGGCCGAATCGACCCGCTCTAACTCGCGGGCGACGAGGCCGTAGGACGTATAGCTGACGCTCGCGCCGCCGTGTTCCTCCGGAATGAAGGACCCCAGCAGCCCCAGCGCGCCCATCTCGCGCGGAATCTCGTCGTGAAAAACCTCGTTCTGATTGCCTTCGAGCGCGCGCGGCTCCAGCTTCTCCTGGGCATACTTGCGCGCCGTCTGCATAATCAGCCGCTCCTCTTCCCCGAGCATCGGCTCGATGAGGTAGGCATCGTCGAGGTTCAAGGCCATTTTGGACATGATGATCTATCGGTTTTCGGGTTGATCGATTGGGAATCTTTAAGATACGCATTAGACCGATGGTCGTTCGCGGGAGAATGAAGAGTTCCGCGTGTAAAAAGGCTGGCCTCTGTGCATTCTGCTGGATCGAATCAGTTTCAGAAGTGGACGTTAACGATAAGCTTCGCGCCGGTGTCGAACGGCGATGATGTCGACTATTTCTGCGGTGTCGTCGATTTCGTAGATCACGCGGTAGGCGCCTATTCTGATGCGCCACCGATCTGCGGGACCTCTCAATTTCTTGCACCCACTCGGACGCGGCTCGTCGGCCAGGGCCTCAATCTTCGGCAAGACGCGGGCGATGACCGTGACGTCGAGGCGTTCCAACTCTCTCCGCGCAGATCGGGCAAATGTGATGGTGTACTCAGGCATCCTCGCCCAATTTTCCTAGCTGCCGCAACCGCTTCTTCACCTCGTCCAACGATTCACGTGGCTCATCGCGGCGCTGCTCGGCAATGAGTGTGTCGTAGAGATCTTCCCAAAGCTCGCGGTGCTCTTTGAGATCGATCAACACAGCGATCTTCTCGCCGCTTTCGTCGACGACGTATTGGATGCCTTTTATTGCTTCCATCCTCTCTCGACTGACTTTACTTTCAATTTGGACGTACAAAGATACGCTTTACCACGCCGGTCGTTCGCGCTCACGACACGGGGCCAGCCCAGAAAATCCACATTATTTCAAACCATGGGTTGTGTTTTTGGAGAAATTGTGTATACTGAGTTATTCTTGCTTAAGGAAAATGTGCGTGCCCACATCAGTGTTGAAGCGATTGAATGAAGCGATAGCTGTTTGAACGATACGTAATCGCCCTTCCTTGAGACGTTTTTTTTAATGGTGAAAATAGGCAGGTAGCCTGGTGGCTCATAGCAAGGCAGTGGTATGCCCTTACGTCATGCTGCTGCGTTCTCTCTTCTCTTACACATAAATCCTTGGAGGATACTATCATGGGTTTAAGTAGACTGAACATCTTCGTATCTGAAGTTGACGACCCCTGCTGCATCAGCAACGGCACGTGGTACGTCTCGATTTTTAAATGCGACGGCAAAGTGCTGGAGTGGTGCGACAAGCGATATCTGGTCATGAAAGCGCCGTGCGGCCACCTCGAAGTGGACGTCCCGCCGGGTTGCTATTACATCCGGGCCGTGGCCGGCTACAGGATCACGTCCGACGGCACGTACGTCGGCAACCTCTTCACCGACGCGGCCATCGTCCAGGTCTGCTGTCACTCGCACGTTTGTGTGACGCTCTTCCAACCGAGTATCCATCGATGCGGCCCGCTCTATAGCGCGGCCCTGGGCGATCTGGCTCAGACAGGACGCGCCAGAGGAGCCGCTCAACGCGTTGGTGAAGTGGTGGAACAGGTGGCAAAAGAAACCGGCGCCGACCATCCGAAGTTCGAACTCGCCTATCTCAAAGAGATCGAAGCAGCCAGAAGGGAGGAACGATAGACGTAAAGAGACAGCGGATAGGCTCACCCGTATTCGCTTCGTGTTGACGAGCCGGGACAGCGCCTGCCTCGAACCTGCCTATTTCGGCCACCAGCCTGCACGCGGGGCCTGTTCCGGACGTTCGACGAATCCATAATCACCCTGGGGTTGCCGGTTTCGCGGAGGGGCACCACGCCGCCTGCGTCTCCGGCAACCCTTTGTGCGTCGAGGCCATCCTTATAAAGCTTTTTCAACGCAATTCCCTGGTTTAAATGCGAAACCTTTAGCATCTTTCACCTTCGGCGCGGTTACTTTCGCGCTGCCGGCATCGTCTTAGCCTTGAACGCTTTCGATCACAACCCGCAGTTAATACATGACGCGTAGTCTACGCTTACTCGTTTTCGCCGGGCTGCTGGCGGCAGTCTGGATGCTTCAGCCCGTCCACGAGGCCGCGGCCCAGCAGATGCGGCCTCGCTTCGGCCTGGGCTTTAACACCACGCTGACCACGGCAGACGGGGTGCTGGGCCTGGGCCTGCGCGGCCGCGCCTCGGCCCCTGTCAACGCCGACCTGTCGTTTGCCGTGGACCTGGGCGTGACGGGCTTCATCCTCGGCGGGCGCGACGACGCCACGTACGTCTTCGACCCCCAGGTCTCGGCCATCGTCACGCTCGATTCCCGGCAGCAACGCACGCCCTACATCATCGGCGGCATCGGCGCCTACGTGCCCTTCGGCAACGACAGCAACGACGAAGACGGCGGCCCGACAATCCACGGCGGCTTCGGCTGGGTGCAAGACCTCCAAAACACAACGCTCTTCTACGAAATCAACCCGGCCCTGGTCATCGGCGAATCCGCCGTCGATCTGGTGCTGCCCTTCCGAATCGGAATTATTTTCTGATTTTAGATTTTGGATTTTGGATTGGCCTGATTGAGCACCGTCGTCCCAATCGAAAAAGCCGCAGCGATTCCAACCGTTGCGGCTTTTTTGATTGTCAAAAGGGGATCGGAAATTTCCCAATCCAAAATCTAAAATCCAAAATTCCTCAACCGACCCTTCTAAGAATGGACTGGAGGCGTTCGTGGTCGTCGTTGAGGAGGCGGCTGAGGGCGCGGGCGGCTACGACGAGTTCATCTTCGCCGCCGTGGCGCCCGCCGTGGGCGTCGTAGACGTGGGATAGCACCGCCACGACGAGGTCGTCGACGGGCACGGAGGGATCGGGATTGCGGACGAGGGTGCGGAGGAAGTCGTAGGGTTGGCCGAGGCGGTGGAGGTCATCGGGCGCGCAGGGGTAGACGAAGTCGTGGATGCCGGCGGGGTGCGGGGGTAGCGTCTGGCGGACCGTGTCGCGGGCGTCGCGGTAGGCGATGACCTGGGCGCGGAACGTCGTGCGGAGCAGTTCCATCACCTGGGGCATCTCTTTTTGCAATTCTTCCTCGGTCTTGCCGAAGGCGATGGCCCGGCGGTGCGGGTCGTACGAAGCGATTTCGACGTGGCTGACGAGGCCGTAGAGCACCACGCCGCCCTTGAGGCGCACCTGCACCCACTGCCCGAAGGCCGGCGTCTCGGCCTCGCGATACACCTCGGCCAAAAACGCCCGCGTGCTCGACTCGATGACTTCGGCGATTTTATTGGGCACGTTTATCTTGGTCTAATTTGTCAATCCACCCTTTTACCAGTTCGATCTTTGGTTTGCTTCCCAACTCTTCGAACAGCTTGAGAGATTTACGAAACATCTCTTCGGCCTTGTCCAGATCTCCGCGCGTGAAGTAGACGTTGCCCAGATTGCCGTACTGGCTCGCCATGCCTTCCTTGCGACCGAGCGCCTCGTTGATCGCCAGTGACTTCAGGTGCATCTCTTCGGCCTTGTCCAGATCTCCGCGCACCCGATAGAC
>JANQES010000021.1 GCA_028278205.1 Rhodothermales bacterium | reverse complement strand
ACCGAACATCAAGTTGACGATTCCGCTGGGCAGCGGGGGGCCGCTCTACAACATCCAGGCCTGTGAGAAGAACTCGACGACGGTCTGTTCGAACATCGTGCAGGCGAACTTCAGCAACGCCCCCGTCATCGATGAAAACGACCCGGACTGGACCGACGACCGCGCCGACGCCCGCGAGCTTGAGGATGGCTTCACCGTCGAGAACGTGGAGTTGTCCAACTATCCCAACCCGTTCAACCCGACGACGCTCATCACGTACAACCTGCCGCAGGCCGAGACCGTCACGCTCCGGGTCTACAACGTGTTGGGGCAGGAGGTGCAGACGCTCGTCAACAGCTACCAGGAGGCCGGCGAGCACCGCGCGGCCTTCAGCGGCGACCAGCTCAGCGCCGGGGTCTACTTCTACGTCTTGCAAGCCGGGCCCTTCACCCAGACCCAACGCATGACGCTCATCAAATAGTCTTGCAAAAAACCTGGCGGTTTTTTGCAAATTTCTGAAGGGTGATTTTCATGAAAGACCCGTCTCTGCTTCGGTGGGGGCGGGTCTTTTCGTGGAGAGTCGTACCTTATAGGCCGGCGTTCCCTTCACCTTGAGCGATGCAAAAGATGAACCTGATTCGGATTTTGGATTTTGGATTTTGGATTTTGGATTGTCTCGGTCTGGCATCCAATCCAATAATCGGAAAAGCTGCGACGGTTGGTGTCGTTGAGGCTTTTTCGTTTGAGACACACGGCTCGCCAAACAACCAATCCAAAATTACTTCGTCAGTCGCCTTCGGCTCGTGTCAAAATCTAAAATCCAAAATCCTACTCATCCTCGCCCTGCTCATTATTCCAGCGGCGAGGGCGCAGCCGGTGGCGGATACGCTCGCGGTGCCGGGGCTGACGGCGCCGGTGGAGATCGTCACCGATGCCTGGGGCATCGCGCATATCTACGCCGAGAACGAACACGATCTGTTCTTTGCTCAGGGCTATAATGCCGCCCGTGACCGGCTCTTTCAGCTAGAGATCTGGCGCCGGCAGGCCACCGGCACCGTCGCCGAGATCCTCGGACGGCGCGAACTCGAACGTGACATCGGCACGCGGCTGTTTATGTTTCGGGGGGATATGACGCAGGAGATGAACTATTACCATCCGCGCGGTGTGGCTATCATCACGGCGTTCGTCGCGGGGGTCAACGCCTACGTCGAAGAGACGCGCCGCCGGCCCGATCTGCTGCCGCTCGAATTCGGCCTGCTGGGCATCGAACCGGATTTGTGGACGCCGGAGGTGGTGATCTCGCGGCATCAGGGTTTGCTGGGCAACATCAACGCCGAACTCAACTATGGCCGCGCCGTGGCGCTGCTGGGGCCGGAGCTGGTCAAAGAACTCGTCGCCTTCGAACCCGGCGATCCCGACATCGCCCTCGATTCGACGCTCGACAGCGCGGCGCTTTTCGATGACATCCTCGCCCGCTACAATGCCTTCCGCACACCCATCCGCTTCCGGCCCGAAGACCTGGCCGCCGCCTACCGGGCCGATGATGAGGCCTTCGAAATCGCGCAAGCCACGCTCGACGAAGCGGCGCGCGAGATGTATGAGGGCGAAGACATCGGCAGCAACAACTGGGTGGTCGATGGCTCGATGACGCAGAGCGGCTATCCGCTGATGGCCAACGATCCGCATCGCGCCCATGCGGCGCCGTCGTTGCGGTACTGGGTGCATCTCTCGGCGCCCGGCTGGAACGTCGTCGGCGGCGGCGAGCCGGAGATCCCCGGCGTCTCCATCGGCCACAACGACTACGGCGCCTGGGGCCTGACGGTTTTCCAGACCGACGGCGAAGACCTCTACATCTACGACACCAACCCCGCCGATCCGTCGCAGTATCGATACGCGGGTCGCTGGGAGGCCATGCGCGTCATCCGAGACACCATCGTCGTCAAAGACCAGCCGCCGGAGGTGGTCGATCTGAAATACACGCGGCACGGGCCGGTGGTCTACGAAGACACCGAACGCGGCAAAGCCTACGCCGTCCGGGCGGCCTGGATGGAGATTGGCGGGGCGCCCTACCTGGCGAGCCTGCGTATGGATCAGGCCCGCACCTGGGAGGAGTTCCGCGAGGCCTGCCGCTACAGCCACATCCCCGGCGAAAACATGGTCTGGGCCGGGCGCGACGGCTCGATCGGCTGGCAGGCCGTCGGCATCGCGCCGATTCGGCCCAACTGGACGGGTCTGGTGCCGGTGCCGGGCGACGGGCGCTACGAATGGGCGGGCTATCTGCCCATCCAGGCCAAACCCCACGTCGTCAACCCTGACAAAGGGTTCTGGGCGACGGCCAACAACAACCTCGTGCCGCCGGGCTATCCCTATCGCGACGCCGTCGGCTGGGTCTGGTCCGATCCGTTTCGGGCTGATCGTATCGAAGAGGTGTTGCTCTCAGGACGGCAGCACACGATGATGGATATGATGCGTCTCCAGACCGATTATCTCTCGATCCCGGCGCGCAACCTCGTGCCGCTGCTGATGGATCTGGAGACCGAAGACGAGACCGTCGAACGCGCCCGGCAGATCTTGTTGAATTGGGATCACGTGCTCGACAAAAACGCCGTCGCCGCCGGGATCTACGTGGCCTGGGAACGCCGTCTTCAGGAGAATATGGCCGCGCTTTTCATCCCCGAAAAAGCCCAGCCCTACCTGCGCCGCCTCTCGATGAAAACGATGATCGACTGGCTGGTGGCGCCCCGCCGTGCTTTCGGAAAGGATCCGCTGGCAGGCCGCGACGCCTTCCTCCTGAAAAGCCTTAAAGAAGCCACCGACGACCTCCGCAGGCGCCTGGGCCGGGACGTGAGCACGTGGCAGTATGGCCGCTACAAGCACGCGCTGATCTACCATCCGCTCAGCGCCGCCGTCAGCCCGGACCTCCGCAAGAAGCTCGACGTCGGGCCGCTGCCGCGCGGCGGCAACAGCTACACCGTCGGCAACACCGGCAGCACAGACAATCAGCGCTCCGGCGCCTCCTTCCGCCTCATCGTCGATACCGCCGACTGGGACACCGCCGTGGGTATGAACGCCCCCGGCCAGGCCGGCAGCCCTGACAGCCCGTTCTACGACAACCTCTTCGAAGCCTGGGCCAAAGACAAGTTCTTCCCGGTCTTTTTCTCGCGAGATAAGGTCGAGTCGGTAGCGGCGGAGCGGGTGGTTTTGTGGCCGGAGCGGTGAGGATGTTTTAGTGTTATGGTGTTTGAGTGTTTTAGTGGGTCGATTTCAAAAGAACTCAAACACCATAACACTTTAACACTTTTCCCTCATTCATAGCTTTACACGATCATTTTTATCTCCCATTCCCGCCCATGCAAGAAACCGCCATCGCGCTCGCCAACGGCCATTTTAAAACCGTCTTTGCCAAGACCACCCACGGCCTCGTCCGGGGGCCGAGCCGGTACCGATTGCTCGGCGTCGTCGATCCGTCGCTGGCCGGGCAGAATGCCGGCGTGGTGCTCGACGGACGCCATCGCGACGTGCCGTTCTTCGAATCGATCTCCGACGTGCTGGACCGGCATAACCCGCGGCCTACGCACTGCCTCGTCGGTGTCGCCACCGTCGGCGGGGTGTTGCCGGACGATTTGTATGAGGATTTGAAAGCCGCCGCCCGCGCCGGCATGACGCTCGTCAACGGGCTGCACCACCTGCTCTCGGACGATCCTGAACTGGCGCGCTTGACGCAGGAAAACGGCGGCAGTATCATCGACATCCGCAAGCCCAAACCGGCGACCGAACTGCGGTTTTGGTCGGGCGAGGTGTTGGCGCTCAAGACGCCGCGTGTGGCGGTGCTGGGGATGGATTGCGCCATCGGCAAGCGCACCACCTGCATGATGCTGCGCGAGGCTTGCCGCGCCCGCGGCCTCCGCGCCGAGATGATCTACACCGGCCAGACCGGCTGGCTCCAGGGCATCCCCCACGGCTTCATCTTCGACGCCACGCTCAACGACTTCGTCTGCGGCGAACTCGAAGGCGCCATCCTCGATTGCGCCCGCGACACGGAGGCCGATCTGATCCTGATGGAGGGGCAGTCGGCCCTTCGCAATCCGTCCGGCCCCGCCGGATCCGAGTTGATCCTCTCGGGCGCGGCCCACGGCGTGATTCTTCAACACGCGCCCCGCCGGCGTTTTTTCGAGGATTTCGAAGAATTCGGCTGTGCCATCCCCCCGGTTGCCGAAGAGATCGACCTGATCCGCCTGCTCGGCGCCGACGTCTGGGCCGTGACGCTGTTCACCAAAGGCATGACGCCGGACGAAGCCCGCGCCGAACGCGCCCGCCTGGCCGATACACTGGGCCTCCCGGTGGTGCTGCCGCTGGAAGACGGCGCGGACGAGTTGGTGGATGTGGTGCGAGAACGGATTGCTGCTATTGGTTGAATCATGGGTCACTGGTCATTGGTCACTTGTCACTGGTGAAGAAAGAGCCACTAATGACCAGTGACAGCGACCCCCGCGAAGGCGGGGGGAGCGTAATGACCAGTGACCAACACCGAAGTCGTATCGGGCACAACATCAAAGATTGCCGCCTACTTATCCGGCCACTTACCATGAAAATCACCCGCGTCGAAGCCTGGAAGGAGAGTGTGCCGTTGTCGAGGCCGTACACCATCGCCTTCAAGACCGTCAGCACCGTCGATCTGTACTTTGCGCGCCTCGTCACGGATGCGGGCGTCGAAGGGTTGGGATCGGCGGCGCCTACCGAAGACATCACGGGCGAGACGTCGGAGGCGAGCGCGGCGGCGTTGACGGAGGCGGGTCCGGCCCACCTCGAAGGCCGGGATCCCCGGCGGCTCGGCACGCTCACGCGCCTGCTCAAGACCCACCTGCGCGCCACGCCTGCCGCCCGCGCCGCCCTCGACATGGCGCTCTACGACCTCATCGCCCGGCATCTCGGCGTGCCGCTGGTCGATTTCCTCGGACGGCGCCGCGACGCCCTGCCGACGTCCATCACCATCGGCATCAAATCGACCGAAGAGGCGCTCGCGGAGGCCGAGGAGTACCTCGGACGCGGCTTTCGATGCCTCAAAGTAAAACTGGGCCTCAACCTCGACGAAGACACCGAGCGCCTGCACAAGCTGCGCGAACACGCCGGCCCGGCTGTCCTGATCCGCGTCGACGCCAACCAGGGCTACACCCTCGACGAAGCCCGCCGCATCGCCGCCGTCGCCACAGAGTTAGATCTTGAATTCGTCGAACAGCCGCTGCCCGGCGAGGCTGCCGACACGATGCGGCTGTTGCCGCCGGACGTAGCGCGCGCGATGGCTGCCGACGAGAGCCTGCACGCCGAAGAAGACGCCCTGGCGCTGGCTCAGGCGCCGCCGCCCTTCGGCATCTACAATATCAAGCTGATGAAGTGCGGCGGCGTCACCTCGGCCCTGGGCATTGCCGGCATCGCCGAGGCTGCCGGTCTCCGGCTCATGTGGGGCTGCATGGACGAGAGCGTCATCAGCATCGCCGCCGCCCTCCACACCGCCTACGCCTGCCCCGCCACCCGCTACCTCGACCTCGACGGCAGCTTCGACCTCGCCGCCGACCCGGCCTCCGGAGGCTTCACCCTCCGCGACGGCGCCCTCCACGTGCTCGACAAACCCGGCCTCGGGGTGAGGCTGGGATGATTTTGGATTTCGGATTTTAGATTTTGGATTGGGTGCGCATCGATCCCATTTCAATAACCGAAGAAGCCGCGCCGGTTGGACAGGGCGCGGCTTTTTCGTTTGAGATGACGGTGCTAAATCAGACCAATCCAAAATCCGAAATCTAAAATCCAAAATCACACGAGGTTCACCTCGTGATACTCCAGCGCCCACTCGCGCATGTAGCGGACGCGGTTGGGGATGATGCGATAGACGATCAACTCCGGGTTGTCGGGGGTGCCGAGGTAATGGCGCAGCAGCGGGTTGGCCTCCCAGATCTCTTGCAGCAACGCCCGATCCGTCACCACCTCCGCCGCGCCGGTGATGCGGACCTGATCGTGCTCGTCGTCCAGATAACACAACTCGACCTTCGGGTTGGCGGCTATTTCTTGCGTTTTGTGATAGCTTCGGAGGTTCGCTACGTAGACCGTGAAGCCGTCGGTACGCACCGGCGAGACGGGTCGCACGCGCGGCTGGTCGCCATCGAGGGTAGCCAGATAAGGAAAGTGGTCTGCCTTGAGGACGGCTGCCGCCAGCGCAGGAATTTTGTCCGGGTTGAGGGGTTTGGGTGTGGGTTTAGGCATTTTTCGGGATTACGCAGGCGCGGTCTGATCTCTGGAGATTCGATACAGGATACAAGATACGGGATGCGGGATAGTAGGGCGTTTTTACTTTCCCCCTTTCTCCCTTTCTTCCTATTGATTCCCTGACCCGCATCCCGTATCTAGGTCGTATGGACAAATAGAAGATTCACAGAAGCAGCATCCTTCTGCTTGAGCGGCTGTTGAAGGGCTTTTCCCATCGACAACCACCGAGCCCATGCACCGCTACGCCATATCCGACAAAGACTTCCAACGCATCAAGCCCCTGCTGCCTGGACAACCCGGCAAACCCGGCCGCAATGCCAGAGATAACCGCCTCTTCATCGATGCCGTGCTCTGGATTGCCCGCACCGGCGCACCTTGGCAGGACTTGCCCGAACGCTTCGGCAAACACAACAGTGTCTACAAACGCTTCCAACGATGGGCCCAAAAAGGCCGATGGCAGGCCATTTTCGAGGCCCTCCAAGATCCCGATCTCGAATGGACCATGCTCGATACGAGTGTCATTCGCGCCCATCAGCACGCCGCCGGTCAAAAAAAAGCACCGCCGAAGACGAAGCCCTCGGACGAAGTCGAGGCGGCTTCTCGACCAAGCTCCACGCCGCCGTCGATGCCCTGGGCAACCCCTTAGGCTTCATCCTGACACCGGGTCAGGCCGGCGACTGCCCGCAGGCCGAGGCGCTCTTACGCCCCTACGACAAAGAGGAGGTCAAGGCGGTGCTGGCCGACAAAGGCTATGACAGCGGCGACTTGGTGGCCTATATTGAGTCGTTCGAGGCGCAAGCGGTCATTCCGAGTCGTAAGAACAGCAAAGCCCCGCGCGAGATTGACGGTGCGTTCTACAAGGATCGCAACAAGATCGAGTGTTTTTTCGGTCGTTTGAAGCATTTTCGTCGGGTAGCGACGCGTTATGAGAAGACTGCCTGTAGCTACATGGCGTTTGTGCATGTGGCTTCGATTATGGTGTTGCTGCGGTAGAAGGCAAGTGAATTTCCCATTTGTCCATACGACCTAGCATCCCGTATCCATAATCCCCGAAACGCTATGCGGCTCTTCTGGATGTTTCTCGGCCTGGCGGTGCTGTTTCTGATCCCGTTTCTCATCTGGGGCGGGCTGCTGGAGACGCTCTTCAGCCAGACCGGGACGGTGTCGTGGTTGGAGGGCTACGGGCGATGGGCCTGGGCGGCGGGCATGATCCTGCTGGCGGCTGATCTGGTGCTGCCCATCCCCGGCACGGTCATCATGAGCGCGTTGGGTTTTGTCTACGGGCCGGTGTGGGGCGGCGTCATCAGCACCCTCGGCTCGTTCCTTTCCGGCTCGCTGGCCTACGGGCTGTGCCGGTTGCTGGGGCGCCGGGCCGCCCGGCGGCTGCTGGGCGACAAAGACCTGGAGAAAGGCGAGCGGATTTTTTCGAACGTCGGCGGGTGGATCGTGGTGCTTTCGCGCTGGTTGCCGTTGGTGCCGGAGGTAGTCTCGTGCATGGCGGGGCTCACGCGGATGCCCGCGCGGACCTTCCACCTCGCCCTCGCCTGCGGATCGGCGCCGCTGGGGTTCGTCTTTGCCGCCGTCGGCCACGCCGGGGTCAGCCAACCGCTGCTGGCCCTCGCCCTGAGCGCCGTGCTGCCGCCGGTGCTCTGGCTGATCATCCAACCGTTCTTCCGTGCCAGTCTGAGATGATTTTAGATTTTGGATTAATCCAAAATCTAAATATCCACCTCTTTCTTCTTCAGCACGAACAAGCCTTCGCCGATGCTGGTGACGATGATGACGCCGCTTTTGAAGTAGGGGTAGTTGCTCCACGAACCGCCGCCGCCCTCATACGGCGTCGTATCGAAAAAGCCGACCTCGACCGGGTTTTCCGGGTCGGTGATGTCGAGGATGCGCAGGCCGCTGCCGTAGTTCGACTGATACATCAAGTTGCCTTTGATGTAGAGGTTGTGGTCGGTCGTGGTGGTTTTGGCGATGAATTCTTTGACCAGGACCGGGTCGTCGAGGTCGCTCACGTCCCAGATCAGCGTGCGCGTGCCCTCGACGAGGCCCTGCGGTTCGTCGCCTTCGTCGTTCATGTAGAAGTAGCGATGATCTTCCGTGAGCCAGCCCTGGTGGGTGTAAGCCACCTTCGGATAGGCCGCCATCGAGAGTGGCACCGGGTTGTCTTTGTCGGTGACGTCCGAGATGCTGATGGCCGTCTCGTTCGAGCCGAAGCAAATCTCTTTGCCCTGATGCTCCGCGTCCGGGCCGTGATAAATCACACACTGCGCATCGTGCGAGTATCCCGTCTTTCTCCGGCCCGTCGTCGGATCCGCAAAACAACCCGCAAACACCGGCTGCGCCGGCTCCCGGATGTCGATCATGTGCAAACCCCCGCCGCACGTCTCGCCGCCGCTGCTGCTGCCCACCGAAAAGGCAAAGCCCGTCTCCTCGTTGATCACGATGTTGTGCGCGCTGTGGATCTTGTCGTAGTGCGCCGTGGCTTCGAACGTCACGGGGGGATTTTGCACGGCGCGCAGTTGATTCAAATCGAAGACCTGCATGCCGTGTTGGCCGGCGCCGTCGGCGACGATGAAGGCGTGGTCTTTGTAGACTTTGACGTCGCGCCAGACGTTAGCGCGCGAGCCCTCGGTCATGGGCAGATCGCCGACGTAGACCGGATTGAAGGCGTCGGTGACGTCGACGAACGAGGTGCCGTCGGAGCGCCCGACGAGGGCGTATTCGTGGTTGGTCTGCGGATCGGTCCAGCCCCAGATGTCGTTGGCGCGGGTGCCGCGCTTGCCGCCGATGTCTTTGATCGACAGGAACGACGCCAGGTCGATCTGATCGCATTGCCACGCCGCTGCCTCGCCGCCGTCGCACTTGACCTCGCCGCCGACGATAGAATCGAAGCCTTTGATGTCGTTGACGACCCTGTTTTTCTGGCGCCAGGCGCCGGCTTCGCGCTCGAAGATGAAGGCGGCGCCTTCGCCAAAATCAATGCCGGTAGCGCCCACCACCGCGACGTCGCCGCGCACGGCCACGGTGCTGCCGAAGGAGGCGCGCCCGGCGTCGAGTTCGGCGGCGATCAGCTTCGCCGCGCCCATCCAGCTATCGGTCTCAGCGTTGTGATGGAATTGATAGAGTGCCCCCTGAAAACGATTCGCTCCCGGCGAGCCGATCCACAGGTCGCCGCCGTCGAAGGCTATCGAAGCGCCGAACTGGTTGAATCGCTGGGCTTCGAAGGGTGCCAGGCGGGTTTGCTGGGTCCAGGCGCCGTCGTCGTCTTGCTCGAAGACAAACACGGTGCCCTGGCGCTGGGCGAAGCCGGGCGCCCCGGCGTAGGCGCGGCCTTCGCGAAGCCCAAGGGCCGAGCCGAAGCGGCTGCGTTCTTCCAGATCGTTGGCGGCGAGCTTGCCCCGTTCGCTCCAGACCCCGGCAGCATCGCGTTGGAAGACGTAGACGGCTCCCGTCGACTTGCGCTGCGAGGGTGCGCCGATGAGGGCCACGTCGCCGTCGAGCGCCATCGTCAGGCCGAACATATCGCCGGCCTCCACGTCGCTGCCGGTGAGTTTGGCCTGTTCGCTCCAGGTGCCGCCGGCATCGCGTTGGAAGACGTAGACGGCGCCGGCTCGTTCGTTGTGATTGGGCGCGGCGATCAAGGCCACGTCGCCGTCGAGCGCGATGGTGTTGCCGAAGATGTCGCCCTCACCGTAGTCAGAAGCCGAGAGGCGAGCGGCCTCGGTCCAGGCACCGGAGGCCTCTTTTTGGAAGACGTACGCCGTGCCAGTGGCGGCATCACGAGCGCTGGCGCCCACCAGCAACGTCTGGCCCTCGACGGCCAGCGACCGGCCAAAACGGTCGGCGGTGCCGTCGGTGTCGGAGGCGGTGAGCCGGGTGGCTTCGTGCCACAGGCCGTCGTCGCCGCGCTGGTAGACGTAGACGATGCCGGGGAAGACCTGATTGCGCGTTTCGCTGACGAGCACCTCGCCGTCGCCGAGGGCGAGCACGCCGCCGAATTGCTGCGCCTGCACGGGCGCGACCATCACAACGAAAAGCAGGGCGAGCGCGAGGAGGGATCCGATCCTTTTCATAGGGTCTGGGGGTCTGGGGAGAGAAGGAGTTCAACATAAGAAATCGAATGCTAAAAGTTTCACAGGGGATTCGATCTTTGAATCTATGCTCTTCCCCCGTTCAAGGGTATCCCACACGAGCCGAAACGGAACGATTCGAACACGGTTCGTGTCTGAAAGCGGTCTTTCTCCACAGTACGACCTAAGTTCAGAGTATCTCGTCATGATTAACCGGCGAACTTTTGTCAAGACCGTCGCAGGCGGGGCCGCTGCGCTGGCGCTTACTAAACAGCACGCAGGCGCTCAGACCCGGGGCAACCAACCCAACGTGCTTTTTGTGTCTATCGATGATATCAATGATTGGATCGGCGCGCTAGGGGGCCACCCCGACGTACGCACCCCTCGTCTTGATGAACTCGCAAGCCGGGGAACGCTTTTCACGCGCGCCTATTGCTCGGTCCCGGTCTGCAATGGATCACGGGTGAGTACTCTGACAGGCCTTCATCCCTTCACCACCGGCGTTTACAATAACAGCCAGCGCTTCGATAATCTCGATCCTGTGCCCTTAACCCTGCCGGCCTATTTTCTTCAACAAGATTACCTCGTTTTTGGAGCCGGCAAGGTTTTTCATAAGAGAAATGAGGGGACCTGGGATGATTACACCTGGAAAATCCCCGATCCACTCCCCCCAGGAAGACCCCTGAATGGAATCCCCGGAGCCGGTGATTTCGACTGGGGTCCCGTGAACGTCTCAGACGAGAGGATGGGGGATGCCAGGGTGGTGGATTGGGCCAGCGAGAAGCTGCAACAGAATCATCTCCAACCCTTTTTTCTGGCGTGTGGACTCTTCAAGCCCCATTTACCCTGGTATGTACCTCAGCCCTACTTCGATCTTTATCCGCCCGCGTCGATCACGCTTCCTGAGGTTTTGGCGAACGACCTCGATGACATCCCGCCCATCGGGCAAGAGTGGGCCAATCCCGACCGGGATCACGCGCGCGTCCTCCAAACAAACAATTGGCAAAAGGCGGTCGCAGGCTATCTGGCCGCCATCACGTTTGCCGATACGCAGTTCGGACGCTTGCTCGACGCCCTCGACCAAAGTCGATACGCCAACGATACGATCATCATCCTTTGGAGCGATCACGGGTGGCACCTCGGAGAGAAGCTTCACTGGCGCAAGTTTGCCCTGTGGGAGGAGGCCACGCGCGTCCCGCTGATCGTCGTAGCGCCCGGCGTTACTTCGCCCGGCACGGTCTGCGAAAGGACCGTCAGCCTCCTCGATCTTTTCCCCACACTCATCGATCTGTGCATGTTACCGGCGATCGACGCCCACGAAGGGCGAAGCCTCGTCCCCCTGCTCGAAGATCCTGCGGCTCCGTGGGATCATCCGGCCCTGACGACGTGGCTACCCGACAACCACAGCCTTCGAACCGAACGGTGGCGGTATATCCGATACAACGACGGGACGGAGGAACTCTACGATCATGACGTCGATCCCCTGGAATGGCACAACCTCGCCAATGAAGCGGGCTATGCGGGCGAAAAGGCGCGCCTGGCGGCGCAACTGCTCGGCCAGGTACCCACTTCGATTAGCCCGCCTGTTCCCGAGGTACGCCCTGCCCTGGCTCAGAACTATCCGAATCCGTTTTCGCAAGACACAACGATCGAGTTCGTCCTTCCAGAGCCGGGATCTGTACGCATGACGATCTACTCGGCGCAAGGCGTTACCATCCGCGAACTGGTTCAGCGGCACCTGTCAAGAGGGCATCACGTCATCCAGTGGGACGGTCGCAATGCGGCGGGCCGGCCCGTTGCCAGCGGTTTGTATTTCTGCCGGCTACAGGCCGGATCGTTTGTGGAGACGAGAAGGTTGCTCCTCATCCGATAGAGACATGCCCAAACCGACGCCCTATCCGAATCAGGGATAATCATACTGCGCCAGAGGTAAATTATACGTCTCCGCCAACGCGCGATTGCCCGATTGATAGAGCTTTTCCAGCCGGGGAATCCATGTGGGAGGAATGGTTATTTTTTTCGGAGCGCCGCTGCGCAGAAATGCCCTCGTGTGCTTGTGCAGACGCGCCGTATAAGGCAAGAGGGAGCGGAGCCAGCTTTTCGGAATAAATCGTTTCATCAATCGGTCGTACAAGACAAAACGCGCGCTCTCCTGCCTGTGCGCGTGCTCGCCGGACAGAAGACGTTCAACGGTTGAAGCATCCACGGACAACACGTCTGCTATTTGATCGACGAAAGCAGCCCGGTCGTATTTCAAATCCTCAAAGAGAAGAATGTGGATGCGCTCGCGCCCGAAGACCTGCTCGTAGATCTCAATAGTTCTGTGATAATCGATCAGACCGAGGTAGCTCGTGGGCCGGTTATGATAGGCATGGGCGAGCCAGTTGGGAAATGTGATATGACGGTCGGTATAAGGTGCCGGTGCATTGGTCAATACGCGTCCGTGGCGGGCATAAAAGGATCGGATGCTGTCGAGTTGGTGGCGGATCGTAAAAAGGATGTGCGCATCGGGGAAAAACACACACAGCCGCTGCGCGATAGGCTGTAGCAAGAAAGCGTTGGCTGTAAACGACTCATCCGATAGAACGAGGATGGTATTGGGGAGCTTGTCTTCCAGGGCTGTGTGGATGAATAGCCGCAACTTCTCTTCGTCGTAATCAACCCCGTCGATTTTCCTGAATTCCTCTGCAATCCGGGTCTGGATCTCTGAGCGATGCGGAAGCCCCAGAGGAAACAGGTCAGGGTGTGTAGCGAAGAGATGGTCTTGCAGGGTCGTTGTAGCGGTTTTTAGAAACCCCGGATGAATGATCATGTGATGCGTCCCAGGATGATGCACGTTGCTCTTCGCCGACAATACGTGCTGGCAGATGAAATCGCAAGACGCGTCGAGTCTGTGCCCGAGCGTTGGGCCGTTCTATGCCTGGCCGGGCATCCGTATCTTCTCCTCCAAGCGATAACCGGAGCCGCTTCTTCGCCCTGAAGACGATGCCTCGCACCGGCCTTTAAACGGCTGTTTTATGACTATATGCTACGCGCTGCCGTACTACGATCCCGCCTTCACCGACCCTGAAGCCTATCTCGAACGAAGAGCCCTTCTTCGAGACTTGCCCCGTTTGCTCGCCGAGCGCGGCTATACCATGCACGTCGTCCACGCCTTCCCCTCGTCCCACGAATTCGCGCGAAACGGCGTCCAGTATCATTTCGTCCGGTCCGGAAAGCTGGCAAGAGGCTTCGCCGGGGGCGTGGCGCGCAGCACCGGACGCCCGCCCAACGCCTACGAGCCGGCGTGGCAGGCCGCGCGGATCATACGCCGCCTCCAGCCCGATCTCATTCATTTCCACGGCACCAATCTTTACCTGAACCATGCCTTGTTGCTCGCCATGCCGGGCGGCACGCGTCCGCCCCTCGTGCTCCACTATCACGGCGGCTCTCCCTCGCCCAACCGGCTGGCGCGGCGCCTGCAACGGTTCAACTTCCGGCGCGCGGCGCGTTTTCTGTTCACCACACAGGCGCACGCCCAACCGTTTATCGAGGCCGGCTTGATCGATGAGCCGCATCGCGTCGTGGAATTTATGCAGTCGTCGAGTTCTTTTCGATGGCAGGCGCGGGCCGAGGCGCGGCGGCAAACCGGCATGACGGGCCATCCGGTGTACCTCTGGGCGGGCCGCCTCGATGCCAACAAAGATCCGATGACGGCGCTGCGCGGGTTCGAGCAGATCCTCGCAGCCCGGCCCCAGGCCCACCTCTACGCCTATTATCTCGAAGACGATCTGCTGCCCTCCCTGCGCCGGCACGTCGAAGCCCACCCCGCGCTCCGAGCGCGCGTTCATTTCCAGGGGCGCGCCCTCTACGATCAGATGGAGAGCATCTACAACAGCGCCGACTTCATCGTCCAGGGCAGCCACCACGAGTTCAGCGGGGCCGCCATTTTGGAAGCGATGGCCTGCGGCGTCATCCCGGTCGTCACCGACATTCCCTCGTTCCGGGCGATGACCGGCGCGGGCCGCTACGGCATCCTGTTTCCACCCGGCGACGCAGACGCCCTGGCGCGCGGCGCGTTGGCGGTGCCGCCCGAAGAAATCGAAGCGCGGTCGCAGCAGGTGCGCGCGTGGTTCGAGCAGACGCTCAGCTTCCCGGCGCTGGCGCGGCAGTTGGATGGGATCTATGGCGATGTGCTGAATGATCTCTGTTGATCCCAGTAGTTTATATCAGACAGCAAATGGCCGATATCTGATAATGGATGGCGGCAGAGTCAGGCCATCAATCCGCCATCTACATTGCGCCGTAAGCCTGTAAAAATACTTCTTTTCACAGGGCACTCCCACAAGCCGGCGCCCCCCACGTCTGTCGCCGGCTCTTCCTTCAAAGCCGCTTGTTATCCTCTAAACCATCGTGGAGGACACCCTTGAGCAATAAAGATCTGGCCAACGCCTATACCCGCATCGCCGACGACTACGACCGCCTGGCGGAAGGGGATGCCTGGATGCGCGAGTTCTTGTGGAAACGCTATCTCGACCTCTTTCCTTCCAACGCCCACGTGCTTGACGTAGGCTGCGGCACCGGCACCGACGCCCTCTTCCTCGGACGCCAGGGCCGGCGCGTAACCGGCATCGACATCTCGCCCGGCATGATCGATCAGTTTCAGGACAAAATTGAAGAATCCGGCTTGATGGGCCGGGTGATGGGGCGTGAGCTTTCGCACGTCGAACTGCACGTGCTGATGCCGCAGCGCTTCGACGGCATCCTCTCGGCTTTTGCCGGGCTCAACACCGTGCCCGATCTGCGGGGCTTCGCGGCCAACGCGGCGCGTCTGCTCCGGCCCGGCGGCCACCTGATCGTCCACATGCTCAATCGTTTCAGCTTTTATGAATGGAGCCTGCTCATGCTCGATGGCCGCCTGCGCGATGCCAGGGATTTACGCAGAAAAACCGGACGCAACATTACCATCGGGGGCAAACAGATCCGCCACCATCTCTTCACCCCCAGGCCGACCTACAAGAATTTCTTTGCGCCCTATTTCAATCTCGAAGCGGCCTACGGGCTGGGCATCACGCGGCCTCCACGCAACATGGAGTGGGTGATGCCGGAGTCTTCGGCGCGGCTGGCATCCATCGAACGAGGCCTGCGCACCCGCTGGCCTTTCAAAAACTGGGGCCGTTTTTTCATCCTGGAGATGACGCGGCGCGCAGCGGCGTAGTTTGTTTTTTGTGCTTTGTTTTTTGTGCTTTGTTCTTTGTGCTTTGTTTCTTAGACGCATCGTCTCATTGTCAAAGCACGAAGGACCAAGTACGAAGTACAAAGAACGCAAGCCATGCCTGAGCGCCCCCGCAGCCTCGTTTTCCTGATCCCCGGTTTTCCGGAGGACGAGACGGATTCGACGTGTCTGCCGGCGGTGCAGAATTACGTGGCGGCTTTTGCGCAGGCGCATCCCGACATCCAGACGCACGTCATCGCCTTTCAGTATCCGTTCGCGCGGCGGGTCTATGCCTGGAAGAACGTCACGGTCCATGCGCTGGCCGGCAAGAACAGGCGCGGGCTCCAGCGGCTCGGCACGTGGCTGCGGGCGATGCGGGCAGTGCGGAGGATCCACCGAAAAACGAGGGTGATGGTCCTGCACAGCTTCTGGCTGACCGAGTGTACCTGGGTAGCGCGCCGCCTCAGCAAACGCTTTCGGATCCGCCACATAGCCAGCATCGGCGGGCAAGATGCGCAGGCGGATAATCCGTACTTCAAGATGATGAAACTCGACGGCGCCGTGCTCACCGCCGGGTCGGCTTTTGCCGCCGAGACGTTCGCGCAGCACGCCCGCCGCCCGGTCGATCACGTCATCCCCCTTGGCCTCGACGTCGATCATCTTCAACAAATAGCCACACCGCCGGAGCGCGACATCGACGTGTTGGGCGTGGGATCGTTGATTCCGGTGAAAGATTATGCGGCGTTTATCGACGTGGTGGCGCGCCTGAAGCCAGCGTTTCCGCAAATCCGCGCCTGCATCGTCGGCGAGGGGCCGCTGCACGACGCCCTGCGCAGGCAGATCGCCGAGTTGGGTCTTGCGGGGCACGTGGTGTTGATGGGCCAAAAGCCGCGCGAGGAGGTTATGCGGCTCATGCTTCGGAGCAAGGTTTTTCTGCACACGGCGCGCTACGAGAGCCAGGGCTACGTCTTCCTCGAAGCGCTCTTCGCCGGCCTGCCTGTGGTGTGCTTCGACGTCGGCTACACCGGCACGAGCGACCGTGTCTTCCGCTGCCACTCGCCGCGCGAGATGGCGGATGTCGTGGCCGGTCTGCTTCGCGCCCCGCTGCCCATCCATCAGACACCGGTGCCCACGACCGAAGACACCGTCCGCGCCTTCGCGCCGCTTTACGAGATTTAGGACGAGATGCAGGATGCGAATGCTAAGCTCACGCTTTTTACACCGTTGCGTACTTCGTATTACGTAGCTACGCCTTTCCCAACGCAATACGCAGTACGAAGTACAAATCCCACTTCCAGAGCGAAGACGCCATCGAACTATGACCAATCCCGCGTTATCTCGCATCCCGAATCCCGTATCCCGCATCCACAAAATCACCCCCACCCCAAACCCAGCGCGTTGGGCAACGTAGAACGAAAAAGCCCCTGTCATTTTACCAGGAAAAGTATGTCTTTGGATCGGCGGTTTTTTCGGGTGGCCGGTGTGTTGCTCGTGGTGGTCGGTCTCGTGGCGGGTTGCGCGGGGTCGAAGCCCGGCCCCCGGCAGGCCGGCACCCCGTTGCCCGAAAACGCGCGCGAGGTGAAGGTCGAGGCCAAGCTGAAGCAGCGCACCATCGCCTTCGTCGAAGAGTTGCTCATCGGCGAGCCGGGCGTGCGCGTCACCGGGCGCGTGGTGCGCATCCGCAACAGCAAAGGCGGGCCGCTGTGGGTCATCGACGGGGTCTATACCGATACCCCGCTGGGCATCAGCCCGTACGACATAGCCCGGATGTGGATCAACGCCACTGGCCAGGGCTACGGACGACGCGGCGCCAACGGGGTAATCATCATCACGACAAAAAGTGAATAACGATGAAAGACTTTTTCTCGCGGTTCTGGTATGTAACGCTGGTGATGCTTCTGCTCCTGATGACCGTTGCGCTCTGCGGGTGAAAAATGGGCAAAGGAGCAAAAAAGCAAATGGGCAAAGAGCCAAATGAGATTGATTGCCCATTTGCCCTTTGCCCATTTGTAATGTACCCTTTTGCTCGCTAAGCCGGCATGAGCGCTTCTTCCAGGGTATAGGTTGCAAGGCGGAAGACGATTCGCTTGCCCTCTCTTTTGATTTCTAGCGCCGGGCGCTCCAGCGTGTTTGGCATCAGCGTCGTCCACGCGATATCTACGGCGGCGTCGACCAGGGCTACGGGGTCGAGCGCCGAGGCGCTGGTAAAGATGCGCCGGTGCCAGGCGATGCCGCCTTCGGGCAGCTTGCGTAAGTGCTTGCTCATATATTGATGCGGTGTCATGGTCTTATCCGGTTGGCTTTTGGAATCAACCTTCTCTCTTTTTTGAGTCAATAAACACGCCAATCCTTACCGGCGAAATGTGACGTTCTTGGATCTCGGATGCCCTCTTTTTCGTTGGGTGAACGCCGCTTATGTAGCGAGAGGGTGAAAGGGAGAGAGGGCGAAAGGGAGAAAAAAACCTTCGACCTCTCCCCCTCTCCCTCTCTCACTCTCTCACTCTCTCTCAAACGATGCGCATTCTGGTTCACGATTACGGTGGCTATGCCTTTGCCGTCCAGCTTAGCCGCGTGCTGGCGCGGCGCGGGCATACCGTCTGCCATGCCTATTGCGCCTCGCTGCAAACCACCCCGCCCGGCGTCCTCACTCGGCAGGCCGACGACGCACCGGGTCTGACCATCAAAGGCCTCGAACTGGCCGAGCCGCTCGACAAATACGCGTTCGTCAAACGATGGCGACAGGAACGCGAACACGGACGCCTGATCGCCCGCGAAGTCGAACGCTTCGGGCCGGACGTGGTGCTTTCGGGCAATGCGCCGCTCGACGCGCAGAAGCAGTTGATGGCGGCGTGCCGGACACATGGCGCGCGGTTTGTCTTCTGGCTGCAAGACCTGCTGGGCATTGCCACGCACCGGCTGCTGCGTAAAAAGATGCCCGTGCTGGGCGAAGCCGTTGGGCGCTATTACCTGCTGCTCGAACGCGCCCTGCTGCGCCGCAGCGACGCCGTGGTGCTGATCACCGAAGATTTCCGCCCCATCATGCGCGAGTATGGTGTGGATGAAGCATCCACGCACGTGATCGAGAACTGGGCGCCGCTCGACGATGTGCCCGCGCGGCCTCAAGCCAACGCCTGGGCCGAAGCTCACAACCTGGCCGGGAAGACCTGCCTGCTGTATTCCGGCACGATGGGCATGAAGCACAACCCGGATCTGGTGCTCCAACTCGCCCTGCGCTTTCGCGACGACGATGCCGTGCGCGTGGTGGTCGTCTCGCAAGGCATGGGCGCCGACTGGCTCCGTCAAAAAAAAGCCGAACATCGCCTCGAAAACCTGATCCTCCTCGGCTTCCAGCCCCTCGACGCCCTGCCCGACGTGCTCGCCACCGCCAGCGTGTTGATGGCCGTCCTGGAGCCGGACGCGGGTGTATTTTCGGTGCCCTCGAAAGTGTTGACGTACCTTTGCGCCGAACGCGCCGTGCTGCTGGCCGTGCCGGCGGAGAACCTCGCGGCCCGCATCGTCGGGCGCATCGACGCCGGGCGCATCGTCCCGCCGACCGACCCGGCGGCCTTCACTGACGCCGCCGCCCGCCTGCTGGCCGACCCCGTCGCCCGCCGCGCCATGGGCCAAAACGCCCGCGCCTACGCCGAGAAGACGTTCGACATCAACCGCATCGCGGATGCGTTTGAGAAGGTGTTATAGTGTTTGAGTGTTATCGTGTTTTAGTTCTTTGCCTCGACCACTATAACACTCAAACACTATAACACCAAAACACTATAACACCCCAGCATGCCCGAGCGTCCCGTTTTCTATTTCACCCGCATGATGACGGCCTACCGCATCCCTGTGTTGGAGCGGCTCGATGAGCGGTTGGGCGGGCGGCTGGTGGTGTGTGCGGGACAGCCGCCTCAGGCCTCTTCGCTCCGCTCGCTCACCGGCGAGCAACCAGGGCGCTTCCGGCAGGTGGCGCTACGCAACCACTGGTTTCGGGGCGAGACGGTGCATGCGCAACCATTCCGACAGGTTTTTCAGGACTTCGGACGACCGGCGGTGGTGCTGGCCGAAGAGTCGCCGCGGTCGCTTTCGCTGCCGTTTTTGTTGCGCTATGCCCGGCGGCAGGGGGCCGGACGGCTGCTCTGGGGTCATTTTTCGTCGAACGACCGGCCTTTTTCGCCGCGTCACCCGGCAGACCGGTACCGCCTTGCGCTGGCGCGGAGCGTCGAAGCGTGCGTGTGTTACACCGAACCCATCGCCGATCTGCTGCGGCCCTACGTGCCCGCCGAGCGCCTGTTCGTAGCTCGCAACACCCTCGACACAGACACCCTCTTTGCGCTTCACGATGCGTTGGCCGCCGAGGGCCGCGAGGCCGTCCGCCGCCGGCTGGGGCTGCCTACCGACGCGCCGGTGCTCGTCTTTATCGGTCGATTGATCGAGACGAAAGGCACCGCTCGTCTGCTCGATGTCTTCGGCGCGTTGCGGGCCCAAAAGGCGGCGCATCTGCTCGTCATCGGCGCCGGGCCGGAGCAGCGCGCCCTGGAAGAACGCGTAGCCCGCGAACACCTCGACGGCGTGCATTTCCTGGGCGCCCTGCCCGCCTGGGCCGACTCGGCGCCCTACCTCTTCGCCGCCGACGTGATGCTGATGCCGGGCTACCTCGGCCTGGCTGTCAACCATGCTTTTGCCTTTGGCGTGCCCGTCGTCTCGCAAGCTGCGCCCGACCCGGCCATCCGCTTTCACAGCCCCGAAGCGGCCTACGTAGAGCCGGGCGAAAACGGCCTGCTGGCCCGGCCCAACGACACCGCCTCGATGCTCGAAGCCGTCGAACGCATTCTGGCCGACCACGCGCGATTCTCCCAAAACGCCCTCGCCTATGCCCGCGCACACCTGACCCTCGACCAGATGGTAGACGGCCTCGAAGCCGCCATCCGCTTCGCCGAAACACCGTCTTGATTCGTTGGTTTGCCTGCTTTGAATGAAAGGGAGAGAGGGGGAGAGGGAGAAAGGGAGATTATTGGAATGTCGAATATCGAACAAGGAATATCGAATGGAGAAGGATCTGACAGTGCCTTCGACTTTCAGAATTCCTCGTTCGACATTATGATTCAAAAGCTCCCTCTCCCCCGTTCCCCCTTTCAATATCAAAGGCTTCCAAACGCACTCAACGTATCAAGCAGATGCCTCACGCCGAGGACCTCACCCTCTATTTTTCCGGGGAAAAACTCTACGGAGATGATTTCACCCCGGACCAGATTCAGGCGTGGCATGACGACGAAAAGGAAGCCTATGCCGACCTGGGCGCTAAAGACGAAAGCTGCTATCAATATGTCTATCACGCCCTGAACACCGTCCACGGATTCCGGCATCTGCCCGCTCGACCTTTTGCCCATGCGCTCGGCTGCGGCAGCGCCTACGGCGATGAGTTTCAACCGATCCTGGACCGGCTTGAGCAAATCACCATCCTGGAGCCCTCCGATGCGTTCGACAGGGGTCATCTGGGCGGCGTGCCGGTGGCCTATGTGAAACCGCGCGCCGATGGGATGCTGCCGTTTGAAGATGAAACATTCGACCTCGTGACGTGCCTGGGCGTGCTGCACCACATCCCCAACGTCAGTGACATCGTTCGAGAGATTCACCGATGTCTGAAACCGGGCGGCTATGCGCTCATCCGCGAACCCGTCATCTCGATGGGCGATTGGCGAAAGCCGCGACACGGTCTTACCAAACATGAACGCGGCATCCCTCTGCCCCTTTTCCGAGAGATCATCGAAAAGGCAGGATTTACGACGGTCAGGGAAACGTTATGCATGTTTCCGCTGATGCCCAAACTGTGGCAGATCATCGATAAACCTGCCTACAACAGCACCCTGGCCACCTACGCCGACTGGCTTTCCTCCCGGCTGCTGCGGTGGAATTTGCGCTATCACGCCACGTCGATGCCGCAAAAATTCAGACCCACCAATGTCTACTACGTCTTGACAAAACCAGGCCGCCGGTGAGCAACGTCGTCCACGTCATAGGCCGGTTTCCTCCTCCTGTCGATGGACAAACCATGGCGACGCAGCGCCTGGCCGGGCTGCTCGCCCCCACGCGCGACGTACGCCGCCTCGACACGTCGCTCGGCGCCGATGAACACGTGGAGACCGACGCCCGGTTCAGCACGAGCAAGGTGCGGCACTACACGCGCCTGCGGCGGCACCTCGCGCAGGGGCTCAAGACCGATCCGGCGGCGCCTGTGTTGTGGGCGTCTATCTCGCCCTCGCCGCTGGGACACCTGCGCGACGTGCTTACGGTGCTGCCCGGTTTTCAGGCCCGGCAACCCGTCTACGCCGTCATCCACTGGGGCAATTTCGACCGCGTCTTCCGCCACCCGCTTACGGCGCTGACGGCCCGGCGGATGGCGCGGCGGCTGCGCGGTTTCGTCTTTTTGAACGATCAACTCGCCGGGCGATGCGCTGCCTGGATCCCCGATGCCGCGCGGCTGGTCATCCCCAACACGATCGACGAGGCGGTGTTGTGTACGGACGAGGCCGTGGCGGCGAAACAGACCCGGCGCAAAGACCGGAGCAGCCTTCGCCTGCTTTTCTTGAGCAACATGATCGTCTCGAAGGGCTACCTCGACGTGCTGGAGGCCGTCCGCCTGCTGCGCGAACGCGGCGCAAAGTTGCACGCCGATTTTGCCGGGCGCTGGACCTCCGACACCGACCGGGCGACGTTCGAAAAGCGTGTTTCGGCGGCGGGATTAGGCGACGTAATCACCCATCACGGCGGCGTCACAGACCGCGCACGCATCAAAGCGCTCTACCTCGACGCCGACGTGTTTCTGCTGCCGTCCTACTATCCTACCGAAGCCCAGCCGCTGACGATCATCGAGGCGCTCAACGCCGGCACGCCGGTGGTCGTCACGCGTCATTCCGGCATCCCGGAGATGGTTCGCGGCGACAAAGAAGCCCTGTTCGTGCCGCCGCGCGCCCCGGAGGCCATCGCCGAGGCCGTGCAGCAACTTTCCGCCGACGCGGTGTGGCAGGCCGCCGCGCGCCACGCCCGCGACCGCTTTCAAACACGCTTCAGCCCGGAAGCCGTGCGGCAACTGTGGCTGGATCTGGTTGAGAGAGGGTGAGAGGGAAAAAGGGTGAGAGGGAGAAGTTTGGGAATATCGAATAACGAATGTCCAATTTACTTTCGTCAGTCGCCTTCGGCTCGTGTCGAATGTCGAAGGTACTGTCAGATCCTTCTACATTCGAAAATCCTTGTTCGATATTCTCGATTTTCCCCCTTTCCCCCTTTCCCCCTTTCTCCCTCTCTCCCTTTCCCCCTTTCTCCCTTTCCCCACCCATGTAACCCTTCCCCGGCGTGGTGCGTATTGCCGGAGAGTAGACGCCGTCCCACCGTCTATTCGCCATCCCTTTTGCGAAAATATCCAACTCAGGTTTTGTTATGGCGACTTTGAAACGATGCTTCCTCACCGGCGTGTTTTTGTTGCTGGCCCTCCCGCTTTCGCTTCAGGCCCAAGCCGTCAACCAGCTCATCGCCGATGAAAAGGCGCCGGCCTATCAAGCCGAGCGCGAATTTATCGAATCGACCCTGCAAACCCTCGTTGCGATCTTGCAGGAAGCGACGATGCGCAACGAAGAAAGCGGCCTCGGCGCCCGGCTGCGCGACATCACTGGCAGCCTCTCGAACGCCGCGCGGCTGATGACGCCCACGCCGAACAACAACGCGCTCGCTACGAAGAGTGATCTGGACGACTTGCGGCGGATGCTCCAGAACATCGCCAATCAGCTAGAGACGATACAAGACGAACTGGAGGATCAGGAATCGTACGACCTCGCCGATCAGGTGCGCGATGTGCAACGTGACATCCGCCGGGCCGTCCGCGAGGTAGACCGGATCGAAGAAGAAGCCGAGCAAGGGCAGGCCGTCTCGCCTCAGGACGGCGACCGTTGGCTGCGACCGGGCCGCTACGGCAACCAGACCACCAGCCGCGAAGACCGGCAGACCGATCTCGAACGCGAAGTCGAAGACATCCAGGATGAGATCGATGATGCCATCGACGAGGCTACCGACGGGCGGTATCGCGCGCGGGATTGGCGGCGCGAAAGAGAGAAATACAAGAAGCGCGGCCACAGGGATGACTGGCGGCGGTATGCCGGGACGTTCGTCGGCGGCTACTCGTTCCGCTGGCCTTACCGGCGCGAGACGGCGCTCTACCGCACCGCCCCGTCCATCCGCTACAACCGCGTCGAAGGCTTCGTGCTCGGCGTGGGCAAACGGCCCCTCGAATGGAACAGCTACAGCCGCGCCACGGTCTACGGGCAGATCGGGTATGCTTTCGAACTCGACGAGTGGCGCTCGACCATCGGCGTCGAAACACGCCTCGACAACCGGCGCAACTACGACTACGGCACCAAGATCGGCGTCTCGTATCGCTACAACACCGACACGCGCGATAGCTGGAAGACGTCGTGGCTCGAAAACTCGCTGGCGGCCTTTTTCTTCGAAAATGATTTCTTCGATTACTATCAGGTCGAAGGCTGGTCGTTCTACGCGGTGCAGCGCCTGACGCCCTATCTCCAGGTCAGCGCCGGCTACCGCGATGAAGATTATACCACGCTGAATAAGACCACCGGATGGTCGTTCTTCAAAGGCGACGGCTTCACCGAAAACCCCGCTATCGACGACGGCGAGATGCGGTCGTTCGTCTTTGCTGCCGAAGGCGGGCGCGTGGTGGGCCTGCATAGCCTGCCCAGCGGGGCCGCCTTCCGCCTCGAAGCCGAAATCGGCGAAGGCCTCGGCGGCGCTTTCGAATTCAGCCGCTTCGTCGCCGACGGGCGCGTCTACGTGCCCTTGACGAACTTCAGCAGCCTCGGCCTGCGCCTGCGCGGCGGCGTCACCTCCGGCGACATCATCCCGATCCAGAAAGAGTTCTCCATCGGCGGCATCGGCTCGGTGCGGGGCTACACGCAGAACAGCATCCTCGGCTCGAAGATGCTCCTGGCGAACGCTGAATACATCATCGACGACATCGACATCTTCGACGACTGGTTCGACGACATCCAGTTCATTGGCTTTGCCGACTTCGGCTGGGTCAACGCCTTCGGCACCGGCGATTTCGACTTCGACGACGTGATGCCCTCCGCCGGCTTCGGCATCGGCCTCGACGACCGCGACGTGCGCCTGGAACTGGCGTTCCCGCTGCACGACTTCGGCGGCGGACAGGACCCCTCGCTCTGGCTCCGCATCACCCCGTCGTTCTGATTTTGGATTTTAGATTTTGGATTGGTCGTAAGGCCTCATCCAATCAACCAATGAAAAAGCCGCGCCGGCATTGACCGGCGCGGCTTTTTCGTTTGGTTGATACGATTCAGATCAGGTCAATCCGATATCCGACATCCGCAATCACTCCACGTCGCCCATGAGTTTGCGGACGGGGTAGCTCAGCAACAGGGCCAGGAGGCCGACGCCGCCGATGCCGATAGCCACCCACGTGAACAGGGTGCTCGCCGCCAGCGTTTCGAGTTGGCCTGCCACCAGACCGGCGAAGAGGTTGCCGAGGGCCGCCCCGATGAACCACACGCCCATCATCTGCCCGACGCGTCCGGCAGGCGCAAGCTTCGTGGTCGTCGAGAGACCGATGGGCGAGAGGCAAAGCTCGCCGCAGGTATGAAGAAAATAGGTGACCACCAGCCAGACCGGTGTCACCTGATTCGTGTCACTGGCGTTGGCAGAGCCCCAGGCGAGAACGAAGAAACCAGCAGCCAGACCGAACAGGCCCAGCGCAAATTTCACCGGGATCGACGGGTTCTTCTTGCGCGATGCCAACCAGATCCACATCGCTCCGAAAGCAGGCGCCAGCATGATGATGAATAAGGCATTGATCGATTGCAACCAACTGGTGGGCATCTCCCATCCGATCGTCATTTGATAGATGACCCAGCCAATAAAAATGGTCAATCCCAGGCAGATGATACCCACGATAATTTTTTCTATGGGGAAGAGGTCTTCGCGCTTATAGACCTTGTGCCAGCCATAGCCAAAGACCCCGGCCACTATGAGCGTCACGATAATCGTCCCCACCAGACCCAGCCAAGAGTAGGCAAAGTTTCGATCGACAAAGCGATCGGTGAACAGGTTCATCGAAGAGCCGGCCTGTTCGAAACCGGACCAGAAGACCGCCGCCAGGAGGAAGATCCAGAAGATGACCATGAGGCGTTTCTTCTCCAGCGTCACCTCGACGCGCGGCAGGGCCAGGCGGACTAAATTGACTATAATGAACAGGCCGACTGTCACCAAGACGGCGGCCGTGGCGCCCGTCTCCCATTCGAAAATCAAAGTGAACACGACCAGAACGACGGCGGTGAGCAACGCGATCACGCCGAGCCAGAGGCGGCTTAAGGTCAGGTAGACGAAGAAGAGAGCCGTCAGAATCAGGATGCCGTAGCCGAACGCCGTAGCCACCTGCGTCAGCGTCACGGTGAACACACCGGACGTAGCGAGGAATACAAAGAGGGCGACCACCACGACGACCGCCGCGAAAATCATGTAGAATTTGCGGCTTCGCTGGGCGATGACTTCGGGCGTCTCGCCCGTGCTGAGCAGGCCGGCGGTGCCCAGATATTTGGCGCTCATCTTGTACTGGATCAGCCCGAAGATCATCCCGAAGCCGGCAGCCGAGAAGCCCAGATGCCAGTTGATGTTTTCGGCGAAAAAACCACAGACGAGCGGCCCGAGCAAAGCGCCCGTGTTGATGCCCATGTAGAAGACGGAAAACCCGGCGTCACGCCGCGCGCCGCCTTCCGGGTAGATCTCGCCGACGATGGTGCTGACGTTGGGCTTGAGCAAGCCTGTGCCGATGACGATGAGCACCAGGCCGAGGAAGAAAAAGAACTGTTCCGGCAGCCCGAACACCGGCAACGCCATGCTGAAGTGGCCCGCCGCGATGATGCAGCCGCCGACGAACACGGCTTTCTGCTGCCCCCAGAGCTTGTCGGCCACCCAGCCGCCGGGCAGCGCCAGCAGATAGACCATCGAGGTGTAAAGACCGTAGATGGCCGCAGCCTTGGCATCGTTAAACTCCAGGCCGCCCTCGACGAGCGGCGCGGCCATAAACAAGATCAGGATGCCGCGCATCCCGTAATAGCTGAACCGCTCCCACATCTCCGTGAAGAAGAGCGTCGATAATCCGCGAGGATGACCAAACCACTCGACGGTGGCTTTTGAATGCGACTCGCTCATAATAGGCTGGTGGGTTTGATGAGGTGTCGTAGTGCTTGGGCGTAGGGACATCAAGATTTATTCCGACGCCTCCCGAAGGTACAGAAAAAGCGCTTTTCTAACCATAGAGAATGACCTACACGACCCTGGCGGCCCTCGGTATCGTCGATAGAGGACGCCGGGTGGGGGCGATGGTAGACGCCAAAACGGGGGTAGAAGCGCCTGAAGATAGGAGAATCTGCCCTGGCTGTCTAAATGGAATCTTCAGAATTAGACAGAATCTTCTTCCTGCCTATCGATTGTATAAGATGTTTTTGTTCGTTGTCAGTAGTCCGTTGTCAGTTGTTATTGCTTCTGAGAACAGCACTACTAAACAACGGACTACAGACCACTGACCACGGACCAACAAACCATGCAGCGCGAACAGATTACCGGTACCGACACGCACCAACGACGCACCCATACCTGCGGCGCGCTCCGCCCGGAGCACGTCGGCCAGACCGTCATCTTGAAAGGATGGGTCGATACCCGCCGCGACCTCGGCGGCCTCATCTTCATCGACCTGCGCGACCGCTACGGTCTCACCCAGATCGTCTTCTCGCCGCAGGACGGCCTGGACGCCTACAAACTGGCTGACAGCCTGCGCAGCGAGTACGTCGTCTCGGTCGAAGGTCGTGTACAGGAACGCTCCGACGAGACCATCAACCCCAAACTGCCGACGGGGCAGGTCGAGGTGCGGGTGGATGATCTGGTGGTCCTCAACACCGCCGACGTACTGCCCTTTGCCGTCTCGGCGCACGAGGAAAAACGCCGCCTCGCCAGCGAAGACCTGCGTCTTAAATATCGATACCTGGACCTGCGCCGGCCTGAGGTGCAACAGCGCTTCCTGACCCGGCACGCGCTCTACCAGACCGTCCATCGCTACTTCGACGCGCATGACTTCGTCGAGATCGAGACACCGACGTTGATGAAGTCGACGCCGGAAGGCGCGCGGGATTACCTCGTGCCCAGCCGCGTGCATCCGGGACATTTCTACGCCCTGCCGCAGAGCCCGCAGACCTACAAGCAGATCTTGATGGTCTCCGGCCTCGACCGCTACGTGCAGATCGTCAAGTGCTTTCGCGACGAAGACTTGCGTGCCGACCGCCAGCCCGAATTCACCCAGATCGACGTCGAGATCAGCTTTGCCACCGAAGATCTGGTCTACGAACTCATGGAGGGGTTGATGGCGGCGATCTGGAAAGACATCAAAGGCGGCGATCTCGAAACGCCGTTCCCGCGTATGCGCTACGACGAAGCGCTGCGCCGCTTCGGCTCGGATAAACCCGACATGCGTTTCGGCCTGGAGTTGCAGGATCTCAGCGAGGTCTTCGAAGGCTCCGGCTTTCGGGTCTTCGATAGCACGCTGGCCGAGGGCGGCAAGATCATGGCCCTCGTCGTGCCCGGCATGGGCGACCAGGGACGCGGCTACATGGACCGCCTCGACAAAAACACCGTCCGCAAGCAGATCGGCGCCGGTGGGTTGATCTATTTCAAGCTGCCTGCGGACGGCTCGGAGGCGGTCTCGTCGGTCAAAGAACACGTCTTGCCGCGCGCCACGGTAGACCGCGCCGTCGAAGCCCTCGGCGCCGGCGCGGGCGACCTCGTGCTGATCCTGGCCGGCGCGACCCCGACGGTCTACGAGCAAATGGGCGCGCTCCGCCTGCACATGGCCGGCGAGCTTAACCTGATCCCCGAAGGCGCCGACGGGCCGTGGAAGTTTCTGTGGGTGACGGAATTCCCGCTGCTCGAATGGGACGAGAAGGCCCAACGTTTCTTCGCGATGCACCACCCGTTCACATCGCCGCGTCCCGAAGACCTCGACTCGATGTTCGACAACCCGCGCGAGACGCGCGCCCGCGCCTACGACCTCGTGCTCAACGGCAGCGAGATCGGCGGCGGCTCTATCCGGATCCACAACCCGACTGTCCAGCATCAGATGTTCCGCCTGCTCGGCATCGACGAGGAGGAGGCGCAGGAACGGTTCGGCTTTTTGCTCGACGCCTTCCGCTACGGCGCCCCGCCCCACGGCGGCATCGCCCTGGGCCTCGACCGCATCGTGATGCTGCTCACCGGCGCCGATTCGCTGCGCGACGTGATCGCCTTCCCCAAAACCCAAAGCGCCCAGGAGCCGATGTCCAACAGCCCGGCTCCGGTCGACGGTCATCAACTCGAAGACCTGCACATACAAGTGATTGATATTGAGGAGGAGGAAGATTAGATTTTTCGGCGGGGCCGAAAAATCTAAAATCGGTATTCGCCATGTTTCGTGTGGTTGTGGATGATCGCGAAGTTGGCAGCGGGACGGTGAAGGCGCTGGAGGCGATGGATGGGGTGGATCTCACGGTGGAGCGCCTGCCGCTTGGGGATTATGCATGGGACGGGCGTCTGTTGTTCGAGCGCAAGACACTGATCGATCTGGCTGCATCGCTCAAAGACGGGCGGTTGTTGCGTCAAGCCTGTCAGTTGGCGGCTGCGCCGATGCGCGGCGTGTTGATTCTCGAAGGCACCACGCGTGACCTCGCCGGTCTCAGGATGCGCCGCGAAGCCATCCAGGGAGCCCTGGTCAGCATCACCGTCTTGCTGGGCATTCCGCTCTTGCGCGCCCGCGATGCCGCAGAAAGTGCGCGCCTGATGCGCTACGCCGCCCGGCAACTTCGCGCCCTCGGCGATGCTTCGCGGCAAGAGGCCCTCCAGCGCCCGCTGCCCGCCGGGCGTCCGAAAGGCAAACGCAAAACCCAACTGCACATCCTGCAAGGCCTCCCCGGCATCGGCCCGAAGCGAGCACGCCGGTTGCTGGAACGGTTTGGCAGTATCGAAGCCGCTCTCACAGCCAGCATCGAAGAATTAGCCTCCACCTCAGGCATCGGCAAGGCCACGGCTGAAACGATTCGCTGGGCCGTCGGCGAACAGACTCCCGTCTACACAGCGTCCGATGATGATGCGGTATTGTAGTTGTTTATCACCACAAATGGCGGTAAGGGAAACACGCATTTCTACTGATCGTTACACGCTCTTGTATACAGTATTGTGGATCAAAACAATAGACAACCATGGCGAGCGTAACGGTGAGAATCAGTGACAAAGCCCGTCAGGAGCTACGCGATCTGGCGCAGCAGTCCGGGGAATCTATGCAGAAAGTGCTTGAAAAAGCGATTGACCTGTATCGACGCCAGATGTTCTTCGAGCAACTCAACGCCTCAGTGCATCGCCTGCAAAAAGAACACCCGGATCTCTGGCAGCAAGAGCTAGAAGAACGTCGTTTATGGGAAGGCACGCTCGCGGATGGACTCGAAAACGATGCCTACCAAACCAAGTAGAACAGAAATCTGGCTCGCCAATCTGGATCCCTCTGTGGGTCACGAACAAGGAGGCACGCGTCCATGCCTGATTGTCTCAGACGATGGCATGAACCATGGACCGCTGGGGCAAGTCATCGTCGTTCCTTTGACTTCCGTTGAAAAGAGGTTTCCCTCTCACGTTGAAGTGATGCCGCCAGAAGGTGGACTCAGGCTTCGCAGTTTTATCAAATGTGAAGACGTTCGGTCGATTTCCCAGAGGCGTCTTATCAAGCGGTTGGGAGCCGTGACGCTGAACACAATGGAACACGTTGAGTATCGGCTGCGCTTGCTTTTAGGCTTATAGTTTCCGTTGCAAATCAGAGGTTTCCAATCCTATCGAACCAACAGCATCGCCCGCGACTCTCGATAGCCCTCCGCTTCAAGCTGATAGAAATAGACGCCGCTGCTGAGGCCCTGCGCCTCCCACGACGCCGTGTGCCAGCCCGCGCCGAGACGCTCTTCGACCAGCGTCGCCACGCGGCGGCCCAGCACGTCGTAGACCGTCACCCGGACGTCGCTGGCCGTGGGCACGCCGAAGCGGATCGTCGTCGAAGGATTGAACGGGTTGGGGTAGTTCGGGCCGAGGCGAAACGTGGTGGGAATGCCGGTCTCGGCGTCTTCGACGGCGGTGGCGGCGCCCACAGTGAAGGCCCAGACCGCCGACCAATCGCTCCAGACGCCGAACGCGTTCTGCGCCCGGAGCCGCCAGTAATAGCTGCCGTCGCCGGGGAGATTGGTGAGCGTGAAGGTCGGCAACACGAGGGGGTTGTCATCGACTAAAAGTGACGAGAAATCGCCGTTGCCGACTTGCAGGTGAAAGGCCTGCGCCGTGGGCGGCACGTTCCACCAGAGCGCGACGGTTTCGGGAAGGCCGAGGGCGCGGTTGACGGGCGCCGACGGCAACGGCGGCGAAATGGGGATGTCGGTGGTGTAAAAGCGAATGACGGTGCCTGTCAGATCTTCCACATCTTTGGCCCCGCCGGTGTCATCCACAAAGACGATACGCTGGAGAGGTCGTTGGCCGGTCTCGATAAAGCCCGTCGCCGCCTCCGTAACCGGATGGTCGGGGCAGTCATCGAAATCAGCCTCCACGAGCGGCTCGATAAAAGCAGCATAGTCATCGTAGGTGAAGCCTTCGGCGGGATAGTAGGCATAGAGCCGGTCTGAAAAGCGGCGCCCTTCAAAAAAACCCTCGTCATACCCGAAAGAGCACTCGCCCCAGGGCGTAAGCGAATCGGAAAAGAGCACCGGGATCAGCCGGACGTCGTCGGTGGGGTCGTTCTGGTTGAACGGGCCGGTCGGGCCGATGTCCCACACTTCGAACGGCACCTGGAGGGCGCTGCCGCTGGTGAAGAGGTGATAGGCGTAGGAGCCTTCCTCCGTCACCCGGATTTCAAAATCGTTGGGCGCGTAGGCGCCGAGGCTGGTTTCAGGCCCCTCCGCCACGACGGGTATCGCCAGGGAATAGTCGCCGGTGCCGTTGGTAGAGAACCAGACGTTGTTGCCGCCGGCTTCCTCACATCCGCCGGTGTCGGTGGCGTCGGCGCCGCACGGATCGGCGCCGACGGGACCGGCGATTTCCACAAAAACAGGCGTGCCCTCGTCGAAGCGCAGCACGTCGCCCTGGATGAGCAGATCCTTTGACGTCGAGAAACGCCTGACCTCAGACCAGGGACCAAAGCCGCTGATGTTGCCACTCCGGACGCGCCAGTAGTAGGTCGTCTCTTCGTCGAGATCCTCCACGCGCAGCGACGTGATGTTCGAAAATTGATGCTGCGCAGCCTCCGTGAACGCCTCGTCTGTGGCGAGTTGAATCAGGTATTCGTCAGCGCCGGCGGCGGCCTCCCAGTGCAAGGTCGGGTTGACAGGCTGGCCGGCGGCGCCCTCAGCCGGCGAGCCGAGGCGAACGGCCTCCGCAGGGGCATCGGGCAGAGCGCCGTCGAATTCCGTCTCGAAGGCAGCCCGGACCGTCGTGGCAGCCTGTTTCATCGCCGTCACCGAGGCCAGATGATCGGCCCCGCGCGCCCACACGAGGGCAAAGACCACCTCCTGTTCATCGCCCGGTTGCATGGTAAACGGCCCCGACGAAACGATCAACCGCTTATCGCCGGGCGGGCGGGCCGTGCTGTCGCCGTCGGCGTTGACTTCAGACCAGAAGGAGAACGTCGCCGGATCGCCCGGAAACATGAAATTGGTCGGTTCGTCGGAAAAAGTGCGCCCGTCGCCGCCGACGGTCACGCGCCGGCCGTTGAGTCGCCGGGCGCGCATGTAGTTGTAATACTGACGCGCATTGGCGGGATCGGTGGGATTGATGCCGCCGTCTGCATAGCCGAAGAAGGCCGTCATGCCGAGGCGTTCCCCAGCCTCGTCGATGGCGCCGTCGTCGTCGTTGTCTTTTCCGTCGATATCGGCCAGGGGTCCTTTCACCAGACGCGCGCCCAGCGCCGGCGGGTTCTCGCCGTAGCCCCGGATGCCTTCGTCGTCATCGTCGGCATTGTAGATGAAGCCGAGATCGCGCGTCGTGTCCGAACCCACATAGTCGTCGTTGGCATTGCCCAGATCGGCATCGGCGAAGAACGTCACGTAGGCGCTGTCGAGCGGTTGGAAGCCCCGGTAGATAAGTTTATATCGATAGAACGTGGCGTCGTTGAGGGGTCCGTCGCGGCGCGCGGCAAAAGCCATCGCCTGCACCTCTAGTTTGATGGGCGACGAGTTGGAGCCGGGCGCTGTGTGGGTGTTGCCGGCATCGTTCATCACCCACCAGAGCGTCTGATGCCCGCGGATTTCAGGCCGGTCTCCGCCTTCGAGGTTGTAATTGTCCGGGTCGCCGTCGCCGTCGATGACGGGTGCGCCGAGGTGCCAGGGCCAGTCCGCCAGATCGGGGCGAGCCACCCCCGTGACGTCATAGTCGAGCAGGTCGCGCAGGCGCAGCGAATAGATGCGGTCGAAGGCCGAGCAATCGGCAGGCGGCGCGCCGCTTTCGGTTAAGGGGCCGGGCCAGAATTGATAGTCGGAGTACCGGGCTGCCGCCACGCGGAGGTCGTCGCCAACGAACCCACCGGCCCAGAGGCCCGCCGTAAACATGGCGCTGGTGCCCTCGTCTTTGGGCACCTCGTAGGTAGCGCGTCCCCCTCGCCAGAAGAGCATGCCGTTGTTGAAGATGTTGGCGCGCACGTTGTTCGCGTCGAGGACGGCTTCGGCCTCTGCCGGATCGCAGACGCCCTGCGCATAAACTACCGCTGGAAACACAACGATCAGCACCAGCGTCAGCAAGGTCGATTTCACGATCTGGATCGTTCTTTTCTTTGGAAGGACTTATTTCGGCTTAAGTAGGGCGTGTGAACACTCACCCTATACCGAAGCAATATAGCCATCCCTGGTGTTGACCGCTATCGACTTTTATGGGCACAACGTCGTCACTCCGTCACCTCGTTTCCGCGCAGTTCAACTGGGCCGGCTGGGAACGGCTCATCCGCGAAAACGGCATCACCCTCGACCGGCCTTATCGCACGCCTCATCCGAACTACCCGGAGATCATCTACCCGATCAACTACGGCTACGTCAACAACACCACGAGCACGGACGGCGACGAGGTGGACGTCTTCGTCGGCACCGCCGAGAGCGGCCTCGTCGGGTTGTTGATGACCATCGATTATGGACGCGGCGACCGCGAGATCAAGCTGCTCTACAACTGCACGCCCGAAGAGATCTACCTCGCCAACGGCTTCATCAACTTCGACCGGCGCCGCATGGAAGGCACCCTCGCGCTGCGCCAGCCGATGCACGCGTTGTGGGGTTCGGGGTGAGGGTTCAAGGTTCATGGTTTCTCTGGAATCAACCTTGAACTTTGAACCGGAAACCCGTCATTCTCTACCGAGACTTCAAAAGCCGGAGCCGTCCGGCGGCTTGCGCAGGAACCGGAACGGCCCTATCTTCGTTTTCCTTTTTCTGGTTCTATGACAGAATGATCCCGTAGCTCAGTTGGCAGAGCATCTGACTTCAACAACACGGAGCCTCACGCGGGGAACTGCGTGAGTGGAGGCTGCTGTATGCTGGGACACCCTAAAGCCCTGAATACGATGTCACGCGTAAAAATTTCAGGGATAGATGGGTTATCAGCAGGCAACCTTGAAAGCACGTCGGACGGTCTGCAAGCGCCTCGTGTCGGGTGACAACACAGGAGGTCGTATGCACACCAAACAATCCGGCAGTCTCGGAGAGTTGGCACAACTTTCTCGATTCGTGTAGACCCCGCCAGAAACGGCCAAAAGAAAAAGGTCCACGTCTGGCGCGACTACATGGATTTCAAGAGAGCCCTCAGAGGCCATACGCAGCCCACCCTATCCCCGGCACGCCGGGACGGGTGAAGAGATGGTCCAGACTACAACGCCTTCGGGCGGCCAGTGAAAGCTGGTGTGGTAGGTTAATCAGAGGGTCCCAGGTTCGAGCCCTGGCGGGATCACGTTCCAATTTTGGATTTTTGATTTTGGATTCATGAGGCGACGACGCTATGCAAAAACAATCCAAAATCCGCAATCGCAAATCCAAAATAGAAAAAGCCTTGCCCGGGTGGCGGAATTGGTAGACGCGCTGTCTTGAGGGGGCAGTGCCCTTCTGGGCGTGCTGGTTCGACTCCAGTCCCGGGCACCTCTACAAAACCCCTAAGTCTCGACAAGAAAAGACTTAGGGGTTTTATATTTTCTATTGGGTTAAGGAAATTGATTCATCATCCTCGTCGTACACATCCATGCGCACATGGCTCCCTCGCACCTTGTACGGATAGACTCTTCGGGCTTTTGCCGGTTTGCGCTGTCAGCGCCACCTTGTTACTTTGAAATGAAAAGCTGCCCAAGGCGGCAGAGCTTCGATGCAGCAACGCGATGCTCAGAATTGAGGACTACACAGCTTCCGGTCCCCATGGACAGTCTCTTAATGGCTCATCGTCTCAATAACGATTTCTTTGCCCACCAGCTTCAGGTCGGCCCCGCCTTCATTGACGGATTTTAGATAGCCGTAAAGCTCGCGGCCTTTATCCTCGTTCGGGTCGTAGAGCCGCACAAAGTTATCATCTTCTCGCCACGTCGGCACGAGAGAGACCGAATGAAGCGTCATGTTTTTGACTGCCAGCCGCACCAGCAACCCTTCTCGGAATGCTGCCAGTCTTTATGGGGGATGTCCGGCTTAAGCGGTTCCGTGGACGCTCCGGCAAAAGGGCCTTCCAGGTTGAGGATGCGCAGGTCGGCGGCTTGCAGGGTGGGCATCACGTACTTGAAGGCTTCTTCCGGCTTAACTCGTAGCTGGATGTTGGTATCCCCCATCAGGAGGATCGAGGTGACCTGTGGCCCGTCTTCGACCCACGGCCAGGCGTCCGATTGAGCCTGTACCTGGACCGTCAGCGACAGGCTCAGCAGGAAAAGCGATAAGGTTTTCATAGCGATCCTCGTAACGTGATAAAACAGCCTTCAGGCTATAGGTGGCGAGGATAGCTCTTCAGGCAGCCTGGGATCAGGCTGGCGTTTCGGACGATCTCTCCTGCGCTGACTTGCCTGCGCCGGACAACGGTCATTATGGAAACGGAATCTTGACTTTGGATGCGCTCCCGAACCACACGACTCGCTGACAACGCCGCCCATGACGTGGCCTAGACCAGTGCCAGAACCTCGCTTTGCGCAATCCAGTTGGGATCGAGCCGCACGCCCAGACCCGGACCCGTCGGCACCGGCACCTGCCCATCGCGGGCTTCGAGCGAGACGGATGTACTCTCGAAGGGAATCTCCTTGTTCGCCCCCTTGTATTCCTGAAACGGACCCGCATTGGGCACCGCCGAGGCGTAGTGCAGCACGTAGAGCGAGCCCAAACCGGCCCCCGACATGTGCGGCGTGCATAGCTTGCCCGCAGCCTCGGCCATACGCGCCACCTTGATCGAACGAATCAGCCCGCCGAAGTACAACAGATCCGGCTGGAAGATCTGCACGCCGTCGTTCGCCGCCATCCACCG
>JANQES010000138.1 GCA_028278205.1 Rhodothermales bacterium | reverse complement strand
AAAGGAAAATTTGCTGTCTGAGCGACGAAGCAGCGCGTTTCAAATTTTCCCGCGTGCCGGAGCGCAGTTCAGGCCCAGCGGGTACAGTCTTGATCTTTTTGTCCTTTTGGATCAAGCCAAAAGGACAAACAACCGGGATCATGTCACCATGCTCTGGATCAAAAGAACACCCCCAGAAGCACAATCGAGCCTTTCAGAGTTAATCTCAGCGAGGAGTAGAAAAACAAGCGCCTTTTGACATCGGCGAGAGGCTTTCGGATATTTAAGCCGTTGGTTAAGCAGGCAACCCCGTAGCAAAACTTAAGAAAACACCGGGGGCGCGTCGATACGTAGGATGCAGCGGTGATGGACGCGCGTGATGGTTGCCTGCCTGTATATCATCTCAATCTAAATCGAATAATATGGGCACCGAGCGCGCTTGCATCATCGGAGCCGGATCGTCGGGCATCGTGGCGGCTAAAATTCTGCACGAACGCGGCCTTCCCTTCGACTGTTACGAAAAAGGATCCGGCATCGGCGGCAACTGGCGCTACCTCAACGATAACGGCATGTCGTCGGCCTACAAGTCGCTGCACATCAACACCTCCCGCGACCGCATGGCCTACGCCGATTATCCGATGCCGGATCACTATCCGGACTTCGCCCACCACGCGCAGGTGCTAGATTATTTCGAAGACTACGTCGATCATTTCGGCTTCCGCGACACCCTCACCTTCCGAACCGAGGTTCTGCGCGTGGAGCCGGCGGGCGATGGCGCCTACGACGTGACGGTGCACGATCTCGATCAGGACGTGACGCGCACCGAGCGCTACGGCGCCGTGCTCGTAGCCAACGGCCATCATTGGGATCCCAACTGGCCCGATTTCTCCGGCACCTTCGACGGCCCGGTGATGCACTCACATCACTACAAAACGCCCGATCAGATCAAAGACAAACGGGTGCTCATCGTCGGCGTGGGTAATTCGGCCTGCGACATTGCCTGCGAGGCGGCGTATGTGGCGCGCGCAACGATGCTTTCGACCCGCAACGGCGCGCACGTGGTGCCCAAATACATGCTGGGCCGGCCTCTCGACACCTTTACGACACCCCTGACCTCGCGCCTGCCGTTTTTGCTGCAACGCCTGCTCGCGCAAGGGTTGCTCGTGCTGGCGCGCGGCAAACAATCGCGCTACGGCTTCCCGACACCGGACTACCCCTTCGGCTCCGAACACCCGACGATCTCCAGCGACCTGCTCGACTTCGTCGGCCACGGCAAGATCGACGTCCGGCCCAACATCGAACGCCTCCTCGGCGACCGCGTCTGCTTCGTCGACGGCTCGGAGGCAGAGGTCGATCTCATCGTCTACGCGACGGGCTACAACGTCACATTTCCGTTTTTCGACGAGGATTTTCTGAAGGCTGAGGAGAACGTCCTGCCGGTCTACCAGCACGTCGTGCCGCCGGAACATCCGAACCTGTATTTTATCGGACTCGTCCAGCCGCTCGGCGCGGTGATGCCGCTGGCCGAGGCGCAAAGCCACTGGGTGGCCGATCTGCTCGACGGCAAGGCCGGGCTCCCGTCCCGCAAGGCGATGTGGGCCGCCATCAAAAAAGATGACGAGGCCATGCAGCGGCGCTACGTCCCTTCGAAGCGACACACGATGCAGGTCGATTTTTTCCCCTACAAACACGCCCTCGAACGAGAACGAAAACGAGGCCGCAAGCACCCGCCGAAGCAGGCCTTGCCCGCATCGTCAACATCGTCACCGGATGCCAAACAGCCCACACCGCGACAACGCGACCTGTTGCCGCCAGCGAAGGCCAACCATCCCCACTTAGAGAATCGTTTCACGATTCTCTAAAACCACTTCAACAATAGATCGATCAGCTTCTGCGTCTTCTTCGTGTAGGGCGGGTAGAAATGCTTAAACGGGCCGTTTTTGAGACGTTGCCGGAGCACCGGGCGTTCGTTGGTGAAGGCCAGGAAGCCGTAATAGCCGTAGCCCTTGCCGATGCCGCTGGGACCGACGCCGCCGAAGGGCAACTCGGGATGCAGGTAGTGCAGCAGCGTGTCGTTGATGCAGGTGCCGCCGGCTGATGTCTCGTGCAGCATCTTCTCGATGTTGGCCTTCTTGTTGCTGAAAATGTAGAGCGCCAGCGGCTTCGGGCGGCTGTTGATGGCGCCGATGACCTCGTCGAGCGTTTTGAACTTGAGCACCGGCAGCACCGGGCCGAAGATCTCCTCTTGCATGATCCGCGCGTCGAGCGGCACGTCGGTGAGCACCGTCGGGTCGATGTAGCGTTGTTCGGGGATGCCGGAGGCGCCGGTGGCCGCCCGCGCGCCGCTTTCCAGGGCGTCTTCGTAGAGCCGGCGCAGGCGCTCGTAATGCTTGTCGTTGACGATGCGGGCGTAATCGGCGTTGGAGGCGCGGGCTTCGGCGTCTTTGCCGTAGAAGGTGTGGATCTGGTCGCGGAGGGCCTCGACGAAGGCATCGTGCAGGCGCTCGTGGACGTAGACGTAGTCCGGCGCGATACACGTCTGGCCTTTGTTGGTGAACTTGCCGAAGACGATCTTCATCGCCGCCTCTTTGATATCCGCCGTCTCATCGACGATGGTGGGCGACTTGCCGCCGAGTTCGAGCGTGATCGACGAGAGGTTTTCGGCAGCGGCTTTCATCACGATCTTGCCCACTTCCGGGCTTCCGGTGAAGTAGATATGATCGAAGGGACGCTTGAGCAACGCCTGCGAGACGGTGTAATCGCCCTCGAAGACCGCTACTTCGTTTTCGTCAAACAAGTCCGCGAGCAATTCTTTCATCAGGCGCGAGGTGTTGGGCGTGTACTCGGACGGCTTGATGATAGCCGGACAGCCCGCCGCGATAGCGCCCACGAGCGGCCCCAGCGTCAGGTTGATCGGATAGTTCCACGGCGAGATGATCAGGGCGACGCCCTTGGGCTCGTAGCGCACCTCGGAGGACGTGCCCAGCAGCGTCAGCGGCGTGCGGACGCGCCTGGGCCTGAGCCACCGCCGCAAGTGCAGCTTCATATGGTCGATCTCCAGCGCGACGGTAAAGATTTCGGTGACGTCCACTTCTTCCGGCGCTTTGTTGAAGTCGGCGTGGACGGCGTCGCGGATGGTCTGGCGGTTGTCGAACAACGCCTTGCGCAGCCGTTTGAGTTTGGCGAGGCGCTGCTTCGCGGTCGTGTTGCGAAGGATCTGGCGGTTGGCCTGTTGCAGCGCAAAAACACGCGCGATGTCTTCTTCGGCGGCGGGATGAAACCCGTTGGTAGCCTGCTGCGCGGGAGGCGTCTTAACTTCCATGAGATCGTAGTTCGTTAGCCCTGGCGGATTCGGAATCGGAGGCAATCTAATTTAGATGCGCTTCCGTTTTGGGATGTTTCTCTGCGATGACTGCGCCGTCCGGAAATTAGTGTGGCCTTCACGATAAGGTTTGACCTTGGATCTGGGGATGGCGTTTAGTGTTTTAGTGTTCGAGTGTTATGGTGTTTTAGTTCTTCCTGGTCAACCCACTAAAACACTCAAACACCATAACACTAAAACACTCTTACCATGTCCTACACCGTCAAAGAAATATACTACACCCTCCAGGGCGAGGGCGCGCAGACCGGGCGCCCGGCGGTGTTCCTGCGTTTTGCCGGCTGCAACCTGTGGTCGGGCAGGGAGGAGGACCGCGCCTCGGCCATCTGCGATTTCTGCGACACCGACTTTGTAGGCACCGACGGCCCCGGCGGCGGCAAATTCGACACGCCCGAAGCCCTCGCAAAAGCCGTCGCCGAGGTCTGGCCGGGCGCGGGGGCGGCCTCGGAGCGCCCGTACGTCGTCTGCACCGGCGGCGAGCCGCTGCTTCAACTCGACGCGCCGCTGGTCGAGGCGCTCCACACCGAGGGCTTCGAGGTGGCCGTCGAGACCAACGGCACGAAGCTGCCGCCGCCCGGCCTCGACTGGATCTGCGTCAGCCCCAAAGCCGGCGCCGCCCTCGTACTCACCCACGGCGACGAACTCAAGCTGGTCTACCCGCAGCCCGCCACCCTGCCCGAACAGTTCGCCCACCTCGCCTTCACGCATTTCTTCCTCCAACCCATGGACGGCCCCGACCGCGCCCCGAACACGCAGGCCGCCATGGCGTATTGTTTGAAACACCCGCCGTGGCGCCTCAGCCTCCAGACGCATAAGATGCTGGGGATTCCGTAATGCTCATCCACGCTTTTGCGCGTCAGATTTTGCCCTACAAATAATTACGTGAATGCCCGGCAGCACTTTAAGGGCAAAAGTTGTATTCAAAGAATGACGCGATGGACGCGTGTTTTAATCCTTGAGGCGAAGCGGCGCCGCCCGGCGTCGGCCTCATAAATCCATAAGACGATGACTGTAAATAGCAATAAAACGAATCCCGGCGAGGCTGAACCGTTGACCCAGAGCTACGTCTTCGGAGCCAGCACGACGCCGTTGTTGGGCAAAACCGTCGGGACTGTTTTCGATGAGACGGTGGCGCGGCTTGGGGAGGAAGAGGCGCTGGTGGTGTGTCATCAAAATGTGCGGTGGAACTGGCGTGAACTCAAAGAGCGGGTGGATGCGTGCGCTGCCGGGTTGTTGGCGTTGGGGCTTGAGCCGGGCGACACCATCGGCATCTGGGCGCCCAACTGTGCCGAGTGGGTCGTCGCGCAGTTTGCTACGGCCAAAGCCGGCCTCATCCTGGTCAACATCAATCCGGCCTACCGGCTCGGCGAGTTGGAGTATTCCCTCAACCGGGTGCAGTGCAAGGCGCTGATCACCGCGTCTTCATTCAAGAAGAGCGATTACATCGCCATGCTGCGAAAGCTGATGCCGGAGATCGACGCTGCCGAGCCGGGCGCGTTGCATGCTGAGGCCGTGCCGAGCCTGCGCATCCTCATCCGGCTGGGCGCTGAGCACACCGCCGGTTTCTACAAGTTCGACGACCTCTACCACCTGGGCGGCGAACTGGAAGAACGGCGGCTGGCGTATCTGGCTCGCGCCGTGCAGTTCGACGACCCCGTCAACATCCAGTTTACGAGCGGCACCACGGGCCTGCCCAAAGCGGCGGTTTTGACGCATCACAACATCGTCAACAACGCCCTGTTTGTCGGCGCGAACATGCGGTTCAGCGAGCGAGACCGGCTCTGCATTCCGGTGCCGCTGTATCATTGCTTCGGGATGGTGCTGGGCGTTTTGGTTTGCACGGTCTACGGCGCCACGATGATTTTCCCTGCCGCCGGCTTCGACGCCGAGGTCGTCCTCGAAACGATTCAGGAGGAAGTCTGCACCGCCGTCCACGGCGTCCCGACGATGTTTATCGCCGAACTGGAAGTGCTCGACGTAGAGCAGTTCGATCTCAACGGCTTGCGCACAGGCATCATGGCCGGCGCGCCGTGCCCCATCGAACTGATGAAACGCGTCGTCGACGTGATGGGCTTGCGCGAGATCACCATCGCCTACGGGATGACCGAGACGGGGCCGGTGAGCTTTCAAACCTCCGCCGAAGATTCGCTCGAACGACGCGTGACGACCGTCGGGCGGGTGCTGCCCCACACCGAGGTCAAGATCGTCGATGACGAAGGGCGGATCGTGCCGCCGGGCACACCGGGCGGGCTATGCACACGCGGCTACGGCGTCATGCACGGCTACCGGGACGACCCCGAACACACCGCCAAAGCCATCGACGCCGCCGGCTGGATGCACTCCGGCGACATCGCCACGCTCGATGCCGAGGGGTATTGCAACATCGTCGGGCGGCTCAAAGACATGATCATCCGGGGGGGCGAAAACCTCTTCCCGCGCGAGATCGAAGAGTACCTCTACCAGCATCCCAAGATCGAGACGGTCGAAGTCTTCGGCGTGCCCGATGCTAAATACGGCGAGGCCGTCTGTGCCTGGATCAAGCTCCGCGAGGGCGAAAAGGCCGATGAAGAGGACATCCGCGCCTTCTGCCGCGAGCGCATCGCCCACTACAAAATCCCCCGCTACATCCACTTCGTCGAGGCTTTCCCGCTGACCGTCACGGGCAAGGTGCAGAAGTTCAGGATGCGCGAGATGATGGTTGAGACGCTGGCGCTGACGGAGGAGGAGACGGCGTGAGCCGATTTTGGATTTTAGATTTTGGATTTTGGATTGGTCTAAGACGGCACCGTCATCTCAGATGAAAAAGCGGCAGCGGTCCCGACCGGCGCGACTTTTTCGGTTATTGAATACGGATCGCAAATATCCCAATCCAAAATCCAAAATCCAAAATCGCTAATCCTCCAGCCGGTGAAACCGCGCTAACGCTGCTTTTTCCAGCGCCTCGCGGTGGTCCGGGTGGGCGATGTCGATCAGGGCGCGGGCGCGTTGGCGCAGGTTCTTGCCGTAGAGGTTGGCGATGCCGTATTCGGTGACGACGTAATGGACGTGGGCGCGCGTGGTGACGACCCCGGCGCCTTCCTTGAGATGCGGCACGATGCGCGACTGCCCTTTGCGCGTGGCCGAGGGCAGCGCGATGACGGGCTTGCCGCCTTCCGAGAGCGAGGCGCCCCGGATGAAATCCATCTGCCCGCCCACACCCGAATACAGCCGCGTGCCGATAGAATCGGCGCAGACCTGGCCGGTGAGGTCTACCTCCAGGGCGCTGTTGATGGCCGTCACCTTCGGGTTCTGGCGGATGACCTTGGTGTCGTTGACGTAAGCGGCGTCGAGCAGGGCCACTTGCGGGTTGTCATCGACGAAGTCGTAGAGCCGTTTCGAACCCATCAAAAAGGAACTGACGATCTTGCCGGGATATTTGACTTTTCTCGCCCCGTTGATCACGCCGTTTTCGACCAGATCGATGATGCGGTCGGAGAACATCTCGGTGTGGACGCCCAGGTTTTTGTGGCCGTCGAGGGCTTCGAGCACAGCGTCGGGGATGGCGCCGATGCCCATCTGCAACGTGGCGCCGTTTTCGACCAGATCGGCGCAATGCCGACCGATGGCTTTTTCGACGCCGCTGAGCTTGGGCGCCGGGATCACCGGGATCGGCTCGTCGGCTTCGACGGCAAAGGTGAGTTGATTGACGTGGAGGATGCCATCGCCGTGGGTGCGCGGCACCTGCGGGTTGACCTGCGCGATGACGTGCTCGGCAGACTGCACCGCCGCCAGCGACACATCCACCGATGTGCCGAGCGAGCAAAAGCCGTGCTTATCCGGCGGCGAGACCTGAATCAACGCGGCCTGGAGCGGCAGGATCTTTTTGCGAAACAACGCCGGGGCTTCGCTGAGAAAGACGGGGATGTAGTCGGCCTCGCCTTCGGCCACGGCGCTGCGGACGTTGGCGCCGACAAACAGCGCGTTCGTGCGGAAGCTCTCTTTCAGTTCCGGCGCGGCATACGGTGCGGCGCCCTCGGTATGCAGGTGGACGATCTCGACCCGGCGCAACGCAGGCGCGCGGGCCGTCATCGCCGCGATGAGCTGCTGCGGCGCGGCCACCGCCGTGTGGATAAAAACGCGGTCGTGCGATTGAATAACCGAGATGGCCTCCTCGGCGTCTAACCACTTGGGCATGGCGGGCTGATCGATTCTTGAGTCAGGGTGGATACCTCGTCAGCCCAAGATAGGCATCACGAGTCCGACTTCGGTTCGACGTGGAAGATCTTATTGATGATTTTCCATGAACCGTCAACTTTTAACATGGAGAAATAATCCGTGATCAGCGCGGAGGGATAGTCGAGCACGACCTTCACCACGGCAGTGTTGCCGGTCACGTCGATCATCGCGATATGGCGTTGGCGCTGGGCTTCATCATCGGCAGGGCTGCCCGGCGCTCCGGCAATGTAGGCGGCGCTCGTGCGCTGGTTCAACTGGCCGTCTCGCACCCAGAACAGTTTCGATTCGGGGTGGAACACTTTTTCATGGTGTGCGCTGTCGCCGGTGGCGTGGCCCTGGAGGTAATGCCCTACCGCTGCGCGGATGGCTTCTTCTTCGGGATGAGGCGCGGCGTCGTGGTGTGCGCTGTCATGCTGCGCCCAAACGGGTGTCGTCGATGCGATAACGAAGCAGGCGAACAGCGCGAGGATGACGAGAAGATGCTTCATGAGAGAGCCTCCATGCTATTTTTTTAACGGTGGGGAAACGAAGAGAGCCTTCGTAGAACAATCATTTTTGTTGCATCGGCGGGGAGAGCTTCACAAACCGGCCTATGCTATCCGATAAAAAGCATCATCCGCTAAAAAATCCTCGCGTGAAATCGTGTAATAAATCGTATCGAGCCCGTCCACGTCTACGCGTTTCTGGAACGTCATCCCGGCCTTTTGCATCACCCGGAACGACGCCGTGTTGGGTGGGTCGGCAGCGGCGATAACTTCGTCGAAGCCGCATGCTTCAAAGCCGAAACGGATCATGGCGCGGGCCGCTTCGGCGGCGATACCCCGGCCCCAATACGCCGGCGCAAGGCCGTAGAGGAGGTGCCGTTCGGGCGGATCGTGGAAAAAGCGATAGCCGCAAAACCCGATCACGTCATCTTCATCCTTGAACCGGATGGCAAACTGCCCGAAGCCCTGCTTCTCGAAGAGCGCCCGCGTTTCTTTAATCTCGTGTTCCACAAAATCCCGCCCCACCACCTCGTCGTCGAGCAGATACCGCCGCACGCCCGGATCCGTAAAAAGGCGATGCAACGCGTCGAGATCGTCGCCGGTGTATGGGCGCAGGCGTAGGCGAGCGGTTTCGATAACCATTTTGGATTTTAGATTTTTGATTTTGGATTAATCCAAAATCAAAACGGCAGCGGTTCGCCCTCAATTTGGGTCAATTCCCAGTAATGATTGCGTAGGCGCGTGGTGACCGGGCCGACGGTGCCGTCGCCGATCTGGCGACCGTCTACCTCCAGCACCGGCGAGAGTTCGCCCATCGTGCCGGAGGTGAAGACCTCGTCGGCGGTATGCATTTCGGTGATTGAGATGTTGCGTTCGACGGCTTCGATGCCCAGGTCGCGCGCCATGCGCAGGACCTTGGCGCGGGTGATGCCGGGCAGGCAACTGTCGGCATGCGGCGTCAGGAGAACCCCGTGCTTGACGATGAAGATGTTGGTGGCGTTGGTCTCCGAGACGTAGCCGTGAACGTCGAGCATGACGGCGTCGTCGACCCCGGCGAGGTTGGCCTGGATCTTCGCCAGAATGTTGTTGATCAGGTTGTTGTGATGGATCTTCGAGTCGAGGCACAGCGGCGTGTTGCGGCGCACCGACGAGGTGATCAGGCGGATGCCCGTCTCGGCATAAACCGGCTTTTTCCACTCCGCCACGATGATCAGCGTCGGGCCGAATTTGTTGAGGCGGGGATCCATGCCCGACGTGGTTTTCTTGCCGCGCGAGAGCGTCAGGCGGATGTGCGTCTCGTCGCGCATGCCGTTGGCTTCGAGCGTCTTGAAGAGGGCGTCTTTGACTTCGTCGCGGCTCGGCACGTCGGTAAACGCCATAGCGTGGGCCGAGTCGAAGAGGCGGTCGAGGTGGGCGTCGAGTTGGAAGATGCGTCCGTTGTAAACGCGGATGCCTTCCCACACCCCATCGCCGCCCTGGACGACGCTGTCGAAGACCGAAACTTTGGCCTCTTCACGCGGAAGAAGCTCGCCACCGACGTAGATGAGTATGCTGTCGTTACGCGGATCGGGCAGGCTGATGTGCATGGTTTCGGGATGGCGTTGAGTTTCGAGGGGAGGAGTGGGGAAGAGGTTTTTAATGCCGGAAAACCTGGCGTTTCTGGTGTTATAGTGTTCGGGTGTTATAGTGTTTTAGTTCTTTACATCAACTCACCAAAACACTCAAACACTATAACACTAAAACACCAAAAACTACGCCTTCAGCGCGCGCGCATAGAGGTAGTCGTAATACGGTTTGCATTCGGCCAGCAGCGGTTTCAGGAACTCCGGAAACGGTTTCGTTTTGGGGCGATAGGGGGCAAAGCCGGTCGATTGGTGGACGGCGTGGTACCAGTGCCGCGCCCAGACGCCGTCTTCCGGGCGCGGCCCGGCTTCCCAGTGCAACATCCCGGCCTCGAACGCCAGCCCCAGGTCGCGGCAAAGCTGTTCGAGGACGCCTCGCGGGTTCAACAGCAACTCGCGCGAGTCGAGGACGGTGGGGGCATGGCCGAGGTCGTAAAGGTGGCTGAAGATCTCGGCCTGTCGTTTCAGCGCCGCGTCGTCGATGGTCGGCTCGGGCACCTGATTGATCAGCGACGGCAGCATCTCCTTCGGATCCCGGATCAAAAACACCGTGGTGACTTCTTCGAGGAAACGCCAGTCGAGGTCGATCAGGTGATGGCCCATGTTTTTGATGAACAGCACCGGGCGGTCACACGGGCCGAGGAGCACCTCTCGCACGACGCGTTCGCCGTCGGTGTCCATCGTCGCCAGGATCTCATCGCCGCCGGGGTGCACGGCGCCGGAGATGCGCAGGTAATGGCCGTAGAGCGGCTCATCGACCACGCGGGTGTCGGGGCGTTGCGCAAAGGCATACATCAACGCCGTAGACACGTTGCGCGGCCCAGACCACAGGTTGATCCGCAACGTCGGAGAAGCCATGGGGGCTGCTTCGTTGGGTTCGAGGTGAAGGTGGTGCTTTTGCGCGGGAAGATAGCGACGCCGCAAGCTGATTTCGCCCCCTGAAGACTTCTTTACAACCGATTCATGTTGACGTGAAACGCATCATTCCGCGAGCAACCGTTCCGGCTTGAACGCGACGCCGCCGAGCATCACCCATTCGATAGACCGCGTATTTCGAATATCGTCGATTGGATTGGCTGCCAGCACGACGAGGTCGGCGCGTTTGCCCACTTCGATGGTGCCCGCCTCGGCGTCGATGCCGAGAGCGCGGGCGCCGTTGGCTGTGGCGATTTGCAGCACGTCGAGCGGGGGGATGCCGGCGTCGGCGAGGAGTTGGAGTTCTTCGTGGAAGCTCACGCCGGGGATGACCCACGGATTGGGCAGGTCGGAGCCCGCCGTCAGCAGGATGCCCCGGTCGAAGAGGCGTTTGGTCAGGCCCAGCACTTTGGGCCAGGCGGCTTTGGCGCGGGTGTAATCGTCCCCGGTCCAGTCGAACGTGAAGGTGCCCTGGCGCCAGCCTTCGACGATCATCGCCGGGGCGAGGTGGTGTTCGGGATGGTTGAGATAACGCGGATCGTCGCCCCAGAACTTGGTGTGATAAGCGATCAGCGTCGGGTCGATGGTGACGTTGTTTTCGGCCAGCGCCGTGAGCATCTCCTCGATTTGCGGCCCGTCGAGGTCGAGGTTTTCGAGCCAGTAGATGCGGCCTTTCATCGTAGGCCGGTAGCCCGCGCGCGGGCCTTCGTCCAGATATTCAGGCGACCAGGGGGCGCCGTGCGTGATGGCGTCGATGCCGAAGCGCGCGGCGTCCGTCCAGGTGGTTCGCTGCATGTGGCCGATGACGCGCAGCCCGTGGGCATGCGCTTCCTCAACGGCCACCTCGACCAGCCGGGGCGGCAACCCCGCATACACTTTGATAAAATCGACCCCGGCGGCTGCCTGCTTCTGAACCTCTTCGCGGACGGCCTCCTCGGTCGGTGTGGCGACGAACGGCCCGAAAGGCCGCGTGCCCCGGTCCAGCACCGTGCCGGCGGTGAAGATCCTCGGCCCGAGCACCTCGCCGCCGGCGACGGCCTCGCGCAGTTCTACGCCGTCGGCGGTGGGCGCGGCGGGGTTGCGCGCGGTCGTCACGCCGAAAGCCATCAGCGTCCGGAGCACCTGTTCAGAGGCCGCGCGGTCGTAGTGGGGGATGAGCCTGCCGTCTTCGCCCGGAAGGATCGTCACGTGGGCGTGCATGTCGATGAAGCCGGGCAGGAGGTAGCGTCCGGGCAGATCGAGCACCTCGGCGGCGTCGCCAAAGACAAAATCGCCCGCCTTACCGATGGCGACGATGCGATCCTCGCGCACGACGACGGTCTGCTCCGGCAGCGGCGGCTGCCCCGTCCCATCGATCACCGTGACGTCTTTGAGCACGAGCACCGCGTCGTCGAAACGGATCCGTTCATCGACGCATCCGGACAGGGCCACCATCAGCCATAGAAAACCTGAGAGCATCAGCCAGCGCGTCATCGCATCGGGGTGATTGGGTGGGAGGGAACGACGCCGGAATCCGCAAGGGAATCGCTCTATCAACGATAGAAAATCGTCGATCCGTTACAATGACGCTGGCTGATTGAGGAGGATTGATTCGATACTTAAAGAGCGGCAATACCGAAAAGTCCCCCTTCGAAGGGGGTGCCCCGACGAAGGAGGGGCGGGGGATGTTCGCGCGGCCCTTTAAAAAGCTCTTTTCAGGCCGCGCGAACATCCCCCTGCGATGCTCCGCCTTCGCTGCGCACCGCTGTCCCCCTTCGAAGGGGGAATCGCGCAGTGGGCGATCTGGCGTTGAGATGTCCTCGTCAAGCTTCCACCGTTGTTTGCGCGGCTTCGGCTTCGGCCAGGTGTTTCAGCGTCTTCATGAAGCCCCGCAACTGCGCCGCGCTGAAAAGTTTGAACAGCGGCATCATCAACCGCATAAAAAACGAAGCATTAGAGGTATCGGCGGTGGCGGTGTAGTCGAGGCGGGTGCGGGTGCCGAGGTTTTGCAGCCGGTAGTCGGCGGTCATCTCGACGCCCTGAAGCGTTGCGCCCCAGAACCGGACGCCCAGGCGCCGATACGGGTCGTAGTTGATGATTTCGCCGTCGTATTCAGCCACACGCCGGCCTTCCTGAATCGTCATGCGAAACGTCGAACCTACCCGCGTCGGGCCGTCGCTGGTGTCGACGTTTTCGAGCAAGCCCTTCATCCATTGTTTCTGCTTATCGGGCTCTTCGATCCAGGTCCAGAGGGTCTCAGGTGGGCAGTCGATAAGGGTGGTGTAGGTGGTTTCCATGACAGACACCGGTTGGTTGGGTGAAAGGATCTGACCTGAAGCTACACCCGCCCCTGTGACACCCGGTGTTCATAGTACGATTTTAGATTTTAGATTTTGGATTTTGGATTTTGGATTTTGGATTTTGGATTGGGAAATATCGGATCCCTTTTTAACAACAGAAGAAGCCGCGACGGTCGAAACCCATGCGGCTTTTTCGGTTGAGATGACCGTGCAGAATCAGACCAATCCAAAATCCAAAATCTAAAATCCAAAATCCGAACCGGGTTTTTGTGGTTGGCAACGCGTAGCTTCCCATTTCGATTTCGCCCACGCTCCGGAGTCCTGGCTATGGTTGACGTTCGCATGATTAGAGAGATGCTCGAAACAGCAGGGGAACTGGCGATGCAGCATTTCCTGAAGGTGACTCCGTCGTGGAAGCCGGATAAGACCTGCGTGACCGAGGCCGATCTGGCGGTGCAGGCGTTCCTGATGCAGGAATTAACCACCCATTTTCCTGATGACGGCATCGTGGCCGAGGAAGATGACGTCCGAAAAGCGCCTGCGGCGGGAGATCGGTATTGGATCGTCGATCCGATTGACGGGACGACGCCCTTCGTGGCCGGGTTGCCGGGATGGGGCATTGCCCTGGGTCTGATCGAAGCCGGGCGGCCCGTCGCCGGCTTTTTCTTGATGCCGGCCACCTGCGATTTCTTTCATGCCACACCGAATGAAGCCGCGTGTCGAAACAGTCGCCCGGCCTTGATGAAAGCGCCCCGGCCCCTGGACCGAGAGACGATGTTGCTGACCCATGCGCGCCCGCATCAACGCTACACCCTCTCGCCGGACTATCCGGGGCGGGTGTTTAACCTGGGCTCTGCCGCCGCGCATCTCTGTTACGTCGCCACCGGCGGCGCCGACGCGGTCTTGATCGGCCATGATAAGATCTGGGATCTGGCCGCCGGGCTGGCTCTGCTCCTTAAAAACGGCGGCGTGCTGCGATACATGAAAGGATCGGCGGTGTCGCCGTCCGACCTGCTCTCCGGCAGACCGGCGCCGCACCCGATGCTCGGCGGGCATCCCGACGTCATCGACCAGATCGAAGCCTTCATCGATTATCATTCGCCCCGTTTTCCGTGGCCTGACGACGTAAACCACCGCGCCTGACCTATGAATGATGTTACGTTGATCAAGGAGATCCTCGAAGCGGCGGGGCGGATTGCCATGCAGCCGTTTATGAAGGTCAATCCGTCGTTCAAGGCCAATCAGACCTACGTGACGGAGGCTGATCTGGCGGTGCAGGCATTTCTGAAACAGGCGTTAGATACGCATTTCCCTGAAGACGGCATCATTGCGGAAGAGAACAACTTGCGGCACGAACCGATCTCCGGAGATCGCTACTGGATCATCGATCCTATCGATGGGACGGCGTCGTTCGTGGCGGGGTTGCCCGTCTGGGGCATCGGTCTCGGCCTGATGGACGGCGGGAAGCCCGTGGCCGGTTTTTTCTGGATTCCGATGTCGCAGGATTTCTATCACACCACGCCGGAGGGCGCCGTCTATCGAAACGAGCAGCCTACGAAGATCAAGACGCCGGCGCCGCTGCATCGCGAGTCGTTGTTTCTTTCCTTCTCCCGGCTCCACCGGCGGTATACACTTTCGCCGCATTTTCCGGGCAAGCTGCGCGGCCTGGGTTCGACGATTGCGCATATGTGCTACGTGGCTACCGGCAGCGCCGACGCGGCTCTGCTGGGGCGGGTTTGCATCTGGGACCTCGCTGCCGGCATGGCGCTGCTGGTCAACAACGGCGGCGTGTTGCGCTATCTGCACGGCCCAGCGGTGCGCCTGACGGACCTCTTCTCCGGCGAGCCGACCCACGCCCCGATGCTCTGCGGCCACCCCGAGGCCGTCGCCCGGTTCGAGGCGCTCATTACGCCTCAGACCCCCTCCGCTACGAGAAATATTCGATGAGATCGTCGAGGCGTTGAAGTGCTGTAGACGGATGGCTCTTCTTATCGAGGCGCTCGGCTTTTCGATCGTTGCCTTGCCGGGCGGGGCTCAGCCAGGGCAGCGCATACACCGTCGAGGGCACTTCGCGGCTCAGGCGGTCGACGTCGCCCTGGCCGTGGAGCAGCACCAACAGTTGCCATTTCTCGTCTTCCCACAGCCGCAAGACCTTGGCCAACCCCCGCGCCATAGCAATGACCGTCAGTTCGTCCATATTCTTCAACGGGTCGTCCAGGATCAACAGGTTGAAGGGGTTGTGATTCCGGCGCGCACACAACAGAAAGAGCGTTATGGCAAAGAGGCTCAGTTCGGCCGTGTTCAGGCGCGCGTTAGCGGGGATCTCATCCGTGGCATCGGGCGATTGGAGGGTCAGGCTGGGATCTCTACCGTCTGCTTTTTGATAGCGGAGGGTAAAATCCTCGTAGGCCCAGCGCGCCGGGGTCGTCAGGGCCATCAGTTCGTTAATGGCGCTGCTGAAATCACCTTCTAACTTTTGCAAGAAGGCATCATCCACTGCCCTGGCTTTAGTGCTCCATGTCTCGTGTTTCTGCCGGGCTATAGAGAACGCTTCGGGGGTCGTTTTGCCGGGCCATGGGGGGCTGATTTCGGCCGTCTCTTTCAGGTCCTCACAGGCTTTGATCATGGCCTTGAGGTCTTTGATCAATGAGGCGGCCCAGCCTTCTTTTTCCCCAATGCCCACCCCGGCGAAATGCTTGGATACATTTTTGTAGACAGCCCTGTTAACCTTTTCTCCAAAGGTGATGGTTTCCTCGGCTGTTTCTTCGCTGGAGAATAACCAGCTTTCGACCGCGTCGAGTGCTCTCCTCTCTTTGTCTGCGATGCCCTCGTGTTTGGCATCAGCCTTTTTCTTTTTGGTTTTCTTATTGAAATCGAAGGAGAGGACTTCTCCTTCGCGCCGATCCAGTGCTTCTTCCCAGTCATCCCGTTTAGCCCGCAGGTCCTGGAGGTCTTTCGGGGAGAATGTGATCTGAGGGAAGAGGTGCTCGGCGTCTCCCAGGGTTATCCGCCAGTCCTGGTTTCCAGCCTCCCGAAAGGTCTGCGCCACCTTATAATTTTTACTGGCCAGGTCCGAGATGACGCATAGCTCCAGCCAATCGTCCAGGATTGTTTTGTAGCGTTGTTCGGTCTCTGGCGGCGGGGCCTTCCACTTGTTTTTGTCGACCAGAATATCGCGGGCTGTAGTCAGATTGTTGAGCACCGTCTGGAGGTTGTTGCGTGCCTCGGCGGCCTCCTTCTCGGCGTCGTTGGCGACGTTTAAAATTTCTGCGTCTCTGGCAAAATAGGAGTCCAGGAAGATCTTCGCGCGCCGGGCAGATTGCTCTGTGAGGTCATCCATCACCTTCTGATTCAACCGGAACGAGGTGACCTTGAGCGTGGGGCGAAGAAAAGCCGTGGCCGGGGTCACGGGTTCCTTCTTGTTTTTCTTGTTTAACGTCCAGATTGGCTCTTGAGGGTTCGAATCCGCTTGTCCGTTGCGATAGGTCAGGGTAATCGTGGCCGGGTCTTCGGTGCGGCGATGCTGAATGGCCTGGGCGTAATAGTGGAGTCTCCGGGTCTGTTCGGTATGCTCCGTCAGGCCGAGTTCTCGATCGAGCCGCTTGACGGTGCCGGTGATGACGAACTCGAAGGCTTCGCAGAGGGACGATTTGCCGCTTCCGTTGTGCCCGTGAACGAGGTGAAGGCGCGCGTTTTCATCGAACTCCAGCGAAAACAGGCCCTGCAACCTGTAGTTGTTCAGTTCGATCTTTTTCAAGGGCGTGCCGTTCGGCGCCGCGTCCGGGGGCGAGCCGGTCTCTTCGTTCTGCGGAGGTCTGGAATTTTCACTTTGATACCATTGCCGGGTGGCTTGCAGCAGCCAGGAAAAGGCGCGGCGTAATTCAGGGGCTTCGAAATACTTCCGGCTATGGTAGCGCAGAATATTTACCCCGATGTGATGGAGGTAGTCGCTTTGCTGGGCGATCTCTCTGAAAGTATCTCCGATGACCTTGATCTCGGTGTCGCGGGTGATGATGACCAGCTCGACGGTCAACGGGAAGTGGTTATTCAGGTTGGGGTCGTTCACTAAGAGATGCCGTACGTAGGTGGCATGGTCTACGAACCGGTTAATCTTTTCACGTATGTGTGTTATTGCTTTGTGGTCGATCTTCTTTGGATAGACCCTGTAGGGGGTTAAGATGTGTACGAGGCCGAGCGTGCCGAGCTTTTTGTCGAGGATCAGTACGTCTACGTTGAGGTCGAAGTGGTAGGCCATGCGCAGCCAGGGCGTATCATGATCCTGCGAATCTGGCCGCGCGAGGAAGGCGGCTTCTTCCTCCGGCTCGTCCTGGAGCAATGCCGCCAATGACGTTTTTTCACGGAGACCGACCGTATCGTTCAACGCGTCTATCAGGTGCCCCAATAGTTTATCATGAAACGTCGCTGGTTTCATAACGCACTCCAAGGTAGGTTTTCAGGGTGTAAAGGAGGCTCTCGTCATTCTCGATTTGTTGGTCGGTCCAGGAGGCCCAGCGCCAGAGTACGTCGGCAGGCGGCGTTTCTCCGTATGCACTTTGCCAGATCTCTTCCTGGTAGCGTCCGTTCTCTTTCTCATGAAGTTGCTCCTGGCGGGTGCTGTACCGCCAGGGCAGGCGGTTCGGGTGCAGCACCCACACCGATTCTTGTCTGATGACGCCATGATTTTCTGAAGATAGGATCGGCTGTTCATACCCGGCCAACCGAATGGCCAGGCGGATAGGCGTAACGTGTTCTTTTTCTGAGGTAAAAAGGAGCGCAGGATGCGGCCCCCTGGCAACGCGGACCCAGTCGGCGTCTTTGGTCCAGCTTTCGAGACATCCGCGCCAGGCAGCCACCATCCTGCGCAGCGCCAGTTCTACCACCACGGCCCAGGCGGCCCAATCGGGATGGTCGTTGAGGGGATAATACCAGGGTCGGGAGCGCATCACGTGCATCGGTATGCCGCTGGGGCCTGTGGCGCGCATCACCGTAGCCCCCAGCGTAAAGGCCCGCATCAGCCCTGCGTGGAAACGATCCGTCCACCCCACGAGGCGTTCGAATTGGGGGCGGCCTTCGGCGGTATTGTTCCAGGCCTCGGCGGTCTTTTGTTCTTCCTCGCAGAGCACGTCGAAGTGGTTGCAGATGGCGTCGATTTCGCGCTCGGGGCCGGGGTGGCCCAGCGAAATCCGGGCGATGCCGGGCAGCGCCGTCTGGAGCATCTGCGTCTGGCGTTTGCGAATGACCACGTGGTAGAGCCAGCGAAACAGTTCGTCGAGCCGGGGGAAGTGATCCTTAGAGAGGTAGAATTCGAGCAGGTTTTCATGGGCGGTCAGTTCGGGCGTCGTCACGCCGACGGTCTGGCTGGCTGCGCGCAGGATCTCCAGGCTGTAAAAATCGCGCTTTTCGGCGATGTCCATATAAAAGGTGGGCGCATCCCTGGTCGGGTCTTCGGAGGCGCTGTTTTCGGTGCGCGTCTGCCCGGTCCACTGTGCGGCCATCTCTTCATAGACGGTGCGGAAGGTATCGTGCAGCACGGGGTCGAGGCCGCTATAGCCGCAGAAGACCATGGTATGGGTGCGCAGCAGCGTCCGGACGAGATCCCGCGACCAGGCGTCGGCCCGCCAGTTCTGGATCTCACGATACGTAAAAACCATCGCGGGCAGGTAGTCATGCACGGCGCTGGAGTCCGGGTGCTCACGCTGGTCCTCCTTTTTTTTGCGGTAGGTCTCGGCGCACCCGTGGATCTTGACGATGAGCGCCGACCGGTAGCCCTCGCCATGGTTGAAAAACTCGTTGGCGCTGGCAATGCGGGCGAAATACTGGTAATTCGAAGGCGGTGCGCTTTTCGGCCGGCTACCGTTGGTCTTGCTTTGTCGGGGTTTATCCGGGAGGAACCCGGCAAGGCGGTAGCCGCCCTCCAGCAAGAGATCGTAGTTGGTCGTCAAGAGCATGGGGCAGAAGCCCTCGCGAGCCAGCCGGGCCAGGACGCGGTGCCGGGGCAACAACAGGCCCCTGTAAGAGGCCTCGACGTCGTCGAAGTTGGCCTCAGAATCCATCGACTTTTTCCCGCCCATCACCTTTTCATTGCTAAAGCCCATGGTATCGAGAAACAACATTTTGCCCCGGTCCACGGGGTCTTGCACAGCCAGTAAATCTTCGAGAGCGATGGGGTCGATGGGCACGTCGAGGGTTTCCAGGAGAGCGTAACAATAATTTTCCAGTTTGTTAATGGCCTTCACGGTGGCGTGGACGTGTTCTGGATTCTTCTTCTTTTCTGTTAGATACGCTTTCAGTTCTTGGGCGGATATGCTTTCGAGCAGCTTTTCGGTGAGGAGGGTGAAGGCGCTGCAAATCCAATCGTTGAATTGATAATAATCTTTCGCCAGGCGATCCAGGTTTTTCCAGGTTACGAGCTTCGTGGGGGTTTTGGTGTCGCCGTCGAGGTAGAAGGTGGTCTTGAGGCCGTTGAGCAGGTAGGTGGCCGTCTCCTGTTCGGCGTGGTGGAGGTGCCGGGTCATGGCCAGAAACCGCACCAGGAGCTTGCCGACGAGGCGATGGGTGCTGTTGCCCTCGCTGTCGAGCGAAAAGCCGGCGCCGATGAAGAAGACCACCTCCCCGGCCAGCACCCGTTCCGCCAGGCGATCCACCCGATTTGCCAGGGGCCACGTGGTTTTATGCTTAGGAGGTGCCATCGGACAGGAATTCTCTGGTCAGGATACCCAGGGCTTTGTGTTTGGTCGCTTTGGCCCAGGCCAGCCATAGCGCGTCGGGCGCGCCCTGGTTTTCGAGCTTCTTGTTGGCGCGTTGCAGGCGTTCTCTTCCGGTCTCGCTCCGCCGGGGCCGCGCGACTTTGTCAAGCAATGTTTTAAACCGGTCCACATCCAATTCTCGAAGCAAGATAGGCTTTTCTTGATAATTCAGAACCATCCGGTAGGCCAGCGTCAGGAGCAGTTCGGCATCCTCATCTTTAACTGCGATCTGTTTGTCAGGGTCGTGGGTAAGGGGAGTCGGTGGGGGCGCTTCTAAAGTTAGGATCTCGCCGCTTTCGTATCTCCTGAACATAGCTGCGACTCCAGATTCCATGTTTACAGGTCCATGCGTTGTACTCCACATGCCTCTAAACTCGAAGAGGGCCTGAGTCACCAGGGATTTCAGGTCCTCCGGCGAGTCGAAAAAACCGACGGTATAGTTAGCGAGGAGTTCTTCTTTCAGGGCTACGAGCTTTTCATAATGCACCCGATCAAAATCCTTCGACCGAACAAGATGATCGTCACTCATAATGAAGATGAATATCGGAATGTCGCGATCCTTGGCGGCGCGATATTCGATTTCAGTGATTGATCGTCCCTCAGCGTTGAGCACAGGGTCGTCGGGCACGTGGCCGTATCGGTGGCCGAAGATGCCGATGTAGGCATCTGCCCGGTTCACCATATCCTGCGTACTTCTGATAAGATCCAAGCCGGTTAGGTTGGGGCCTGGCTCTAGGAACAAAGGGAGCATCCGAGCGCGAAGTATGGCATCTCGGGTGAATTCATGGTGCTTTTCAAGATCTCTGCGTGTGCCGCTGACTATCACAGCAGGATAGCGTGGGTAGGCGGTCGCCTTGGATTGTGCCATTTTTCTGGGTTGTGCCATCGATTGCCAGGGTATTTTTTTACTGCCGCGCCGCCGCGCCGCCGATCTCGTCGCCGTAGGTTTCGCGGAGCCGTTCGAGGTACTGATCGAAGAGGCCGGAGAGGATGCGGTGTTCTTCGGCGACGGTCTTTCGGAAGTCCTCTTCGTTCAAAAAATGATAGAGCACGGCGGCCATGATCTGCGCGTCGTAGAGGAAGCCGATGTGGCCGACGGGCTTCATCGAATCCTGCCAGCGTTCGTAGGAATGCCCCGCCGCCGCCGAGGTGAAGACGCTGATGCCCACGCCGGGGATGCCGCGCGTGACGAAACCGGTTTCTTCGTACCCGGCGGGCCGCTGCGGCTCTGGGTTGATGTTCGGCGCACCGAGCTTTTCGGCGTAGGCAAAAAAGAGTTCTTCGAGGCTGCCCACGGTGATGCCGTCACGGTACTCGCCGTAGCGGTCGATCTCGACTTCGGTGCCGGTGGCCAGGGCGGCGGCCCGCGCGGCGTTGTCGATCATCTGCTGCATGTGTTCGAGGTAGACTTCGTCCGGGTAACGGAAGTAATAGTCCACCACGGCGCGGTCGGGCACGACGTTGGGCGCGATGCCGCCTTCGGGGATGACGCCCTGGATCGATGCTTCGGGCCGGAACGTGGGGCGGAGGTGATCGACGGCGGTGTAGAACTGCACAGCGGCGGCCAGGGCGTTGCGCCCGTGCCAGGAGCTACGCTGATGCGCAGGCCGGCCTTTGAAGGTGTACTTGACTTCGTTGATGTTGAGGCAGCAGACGCCGAAGCCGGCGCGGCCCCGCGCTGTCTCGTCGGAGCCGTGGCTGCGGATCAACATGTCGGCTTCGTCGAAGACGCCGGCTTCGTACATGATGGTCTTGGCCGGCGGCCCCATCTCTTCGGCGGGGGTGCCGTAGACGCGGATGCGGCCTGCCACGCCTTCGCGTTCCATATACTCAGACAACGCAATCGCCACGGCAAAGCCGACGGGGCTCTGGGCATTGTGCTGGCATCCGTGAAACGCGCCCTGTGTGCCCCGGAGCGCGTCGTATTCGACGATGATGCCGAGCGTGGGGCCCTCGGCGCCGGCGGGCGAATCCCAGCCTCCCACAAACGCCGTTTCCAGGCCGGCCTGGCCGGTTTCGACGTCGAAACCGTAAAAACGCAGCACCGACGTCAGCGTATCGACACTCTCAAACTCATGCCATCCCACCTCCGGGTTCTGGCCGATGTAATCGCTGAGCGCCCGCATCTCCGACGTCCACAGCTTTTCGATCCGTTCGAAGATCGCATCCCGCTGCGCGTCGTTGCGCGCGGCCATTTTTTGGGCTTTTTCGGTGGGGTTGATCCGGGCTTGGAGGGCTTCGATTTCCTGGAGAATTTCAGCCGCTGCGGCCCGTTCGGTGGGTGTGGTCTGGGCGAAGGCGGCGGCAGTCAGCGCGAGGGTGAGGGAGAAGGCGAGGAGACGTCGCATGATGCTGGGGAGTCGATGGGCGGAGGTTGTTTCTTTTCAAAAATATACAACATTCGGCGGCAGGATTAAGCCGGGGTTCGTATCGGGGTGTACGACAAACTGCACTACGCGGCTTTCCGAATCAACTCGCGCACTCTCGACCACTGATTACCAGCATAAGCCACCCGTAGATTCGCCATCGCC
>JANQES010000116.1 GCA_028278205.1 Rhodothermales bacterium | reverse complement strand
CGGAATCGTCAACTTGATGTTCGGTTTGGTTTTCTTGATGCGGGCCTGCCTCGGTCCGCTGGGATCGGGCTGGGCCGGATCTTCGGCGACGTAGAAGTCGATCTTGTTGGTGTTGATCTCGTTCTCGTTCCAATTGATCTTGGCTTTTTGCTTGCCGTTGTTCTTGACGAAGACCTTCTTGAGGTTGATGGTGAAGCTGGCGCCGCCGTCGCTGAGGCTGTATTCGCAAATGTGGGTGTCCCAGTGGAAGTTCTGCGAACCGGACGGGCGGGTGTTGAAGTACTCCTGTGTGTACCAGAACGAGCCGGTGTTGGGATCGACCGCCATGGCGCTGTAGTCGCCGGAGCGGGAGACGCCCGTCTGGACGTTGTCGCCGGCGCGGCAGATCAACTCGTCGGCATCCATCACGCCCGTGCCGCTGTTGGCTGCCGTCTGGCCGACGACGTGGATCGAGCCGAAGGTGTTGGCGCTGGCCAGCAGGAAGCCCAGGCCGATGTCGCCGGCGGCGTTCATCGCGATGCTGCCCATCCAGCGGTTTTCGCCATCGTTGGGGGCATAGGTGCCTTCCTGATGGAGCGACCACGTCGTGCCGCCGTTGGTGCTGCGGAACTCATACCAGCGCACCCCCGCGCGGCCCCCGCCGACGTTGACCGTGTGGTTGGTCACCATCGAGAGGTGCGAGCCGAAGTCGCGGATTTGCAGGCGGTGCATCGTGAAGCCCGACAGGTCGTCCAGGGCCGGCCCCGGCGGCGGCTGCGGGATGTTGGGCACGCTGCTGTTAAACGCCGTGACGGCTATGTTTTGGGAAGAAAGCGTGGCCGTGCCGGCGCCGAAGTTCGGTGTCAACTCCCAGATCGTAAACGCGCTGCTGGAGAAGAAAGCCGAGCCGAAGAAGGCCTCTACGTTGCCGCCCGTGCCGCCGGGGTTGTCATAGTCGCCGGCGATGATGCCGTCATCGGGCACGATCTCGCCGACCATCGTCGCGGCGCTGCCGGCGTACATGGCCGCTTTGTCCAGCGCGCCGAGAAACACGCCGTGGAAGCCGCCGCCCATCGGCCCGTTGAAGATACGCGCCGAGAGGGTGATGGCGTCGCTGACGATGCCGTGCTTGGGATAGTCGTTGAAGCCGATGGCAGTAAACGAGAAGTCATACCGGTTGTAGCTGCCGAGCGGATCGCCCGATGTGGAGATGGCCACGCACTGGGACCACGGCGGCGACGAGGTCGAGGTCAGCGCAAACTGGCTGACGAGCCAGCGGTCGGCATCTTCGTCGTAGAGCACGACGGGGTCGCCGTCGTTGTTGGTCTCGCAGAGACCGCCCATGCCGTCCCAGAACACGCTGCTGTCAAACGGTCCGCCACCCGCGACGATGTTGCCGTCTTTGTCGAAGACGGTCGTCAGCAGGTTGATCATCTGCACGTAGTGGTTGGGCCCCACGTCGCCGTCGGTGTCCGGCGGCGCGATGCGGCCTCCCAGAATCGTCCCGTTGTCGTCGTTGTCAGCGCCGGGGAAATCCGTCAGGAGCGTAGTCGCTACCATCGGGATGTGGGGCTGGAGCAACGGATCGAACTTGAGATCTTGCCCGAACTGATTGGGTTCCTCTTCGGGGAAGATGTTCGGGATTTCATAGACCGGGCCGAATTGGCGAGGCGGCGTCCGCTGAATGGCGTCGCGCAACGAAGACAACGGTTTGTTCTCTGCTTGAACGACGTAGGTCTGTGCCCACATCGACGGAACCGCGACAAACAGCCCCAGCAAAAGCACGAGGACTCCGGTAGTAGCAAAGCGTTTCATGGTATCAACTGGTGGCTAGTGAGATACTGACGAGGGAAGTGCAATTGAACTAAGGTAACAGATTATCGTCCGGAAAGAAATGGTTGCGGCGCTATTCGAACCTGTTTTTCACAGAAAAACGCTCGTGTTTCGCAGGTCGGGTCGTCGTGATGGCATCGTAGCCGCCGCCTGTGTACGGATGTCAGGAACAACCTCGTTCTTCGCCGTCTCTTCGACGCTCCGGATCCTACAAACTCACGCGTCCACGGAGCCGTGGAGTTTGAGCACTTGCGGCGTCGTCACGTACGATTCGAGGGAGAAGCCCGGCTCAGCAGGCCGGTCAGCAGGTGGTTCGGGGCAAGGCTCGGGCGGCGAGCCGGCGGGACGGGGTCGGTCACTTCGTCGTTGATCTTCGAGAGCGACTCGTGGACGATGGCTTGAAGTACGCACTACGATGCCTTATTTCAGAGCGCAAAGGCTATCGAATGCTGCTTACTCTCAACTAGCTCAACAACCGTTTCGCCCAGATCTTCAACTCGTTGCTCGGCGCCAGCAGCAGCACGAAGTCGTGGCTGTCTAAGTCGAGTTCGGCCATCACGGCATCGGCGATTTCGTCTTTCTTGTCTTCGGCCAGCACCTGATGCGACAACGAGGCCAGGAGGTTGCCTACCGTCACGATGCAGGTGAAGGTATTCATCGCGCCTTCGTTTTGTTGCTTGTACTGGAGATCGTGCAGGCTATGCATGGCGCAGACGTCGTACACCGTACGCGGCAAGTGCCAGTGGTCCGAGAGCATCATCCCAAACCGCGAACTGGGAATGAGCGAGAAGACTTTTTCGGATTCGCTGAAGAGGCACCCGTTGTTCTGGCTGTGCCGGAGGAGGGTTTTGTAATGCTCCGGGTAGAATCTCAGATAGACGAATTTGCCCAGATCGTGCAGCATACCGGCAGCCCAGAGTTCGCCCAGGCGCAAGAAGGGGGCAAAACGCCGGGCCAGGTGTTTGGACCACAGCGCCGTCAGGATCGAGTGAAACTTGAGTTCTTCGAAGGCTACCCGCTCTTCGGGTTCGAGATGATCGAGAACGGAGGACGAGAGCACCAGATGATGGATCTCGCGCAGGCCCAGATACGCAATGGCTACTTCGACTTCGCTGATGTCGCGCGGGAGGCCGTAATAGGCGGAGTTTACAATTTTTAACACCTCGGCCACCAACGAAGCGTCGAGGCTGAGATGATTGGCCACGCTGCGGATACTTACGTAATCCGAGCGCATGGCTTCCTGGACCTTGGCGAGCACTTCCGGGAGCACAGGCAACGAAAAGTGATCGCGCAGGGCGTCTATGTTAACGTCTATGGGTGCGAGCATTACAAAATCACCGACTGCACGGTTCAAACAACACGGTGCCGCACGAACATCAAACTCTATGCCTAATACGCCGGGGGATCGGTAATCCGGGTGCTGGGCGTGCATAAAACGTGAAACGTGAAACGTCAGGGGGTCTGTAGAGAGGTCTCAGCGAAGCTCCCTCACGTTTCACGTTTCACGTTTTACGTTTCTATCCTTCCGGGTCGAAAGGAAATTGCTGCCGTGTTTCGGTAAATCATAGTGATTCTTCAGAAAGACTTTGAGAACAACGGTTGTGGTCTACGGCAGGGATCAGTAAACTAGGCAGCCGGATGAAAAATATCCGATGACTGATGACCGATGACTGACGCCACGCTCCGTACACCGTGAGACGTTGCGCCCTATCGCCTTAGTCCTTTCAACAGGAAGTAATCATGAAGCCAAAACCGGTTCGCACCTTCACGGCCATTCCGTCGTTGCCCCCGTCGCTCGAACGGTTGCGCGATCTGGCCTACAACATCCGCTGGGCCTGGGACGAAGACACCCTCGAACTCTTCCGACGCCTCGGCGGCAGGCTCTGGGCCGCTTCGGGCCATAACCCGATCTTGCTGCTGGGCATGACCTCGCAAGAGACCCTCGCCCATGCCGCCAACGACGAAGGCTTCCAGGCCCACATGGCCCGTGTATGCCGCGACTTCGACGCCTACATGGAGCGCGATGCCACGTGGTTCCGCCGCAATCACGGCGACTTCGACGGCCCCCTGGTGGCTTATTTTTCGGCAGAGTTCGGCGTGACCGAGTGCCTGTCTATCTTTGCCGGCGGCCTCGGCGCGCTCGCCGGCGACCACCTCAAGTCGGCCAGCGACCTCGGCGTCCCGCTCGTGGGCGTGGGGCTGCTCTATCAGCAAGGCTACTTCCGCCAGTATCTCAACGAAGCCGGCTGGCAGCAAGAAGCCTACGAAGAAAATGACTTCGCCAACCTGCCCCTGACCCTGCAACGCGACGACGACGGCGAACCGCTGACGATTTCGGTCGATTTTCCGGGACGGCAGGTCCATGCGCAGATCTGGCTGCTCCAGGTCGGGCGCGTGCCGCTCTACCTGCTCGATACCAACATCGGCGTCAACTCACGCCCCGAAGACCGCGACCTGACCGACTACCTCTACGGCGGCGGCGACGAGTTGCGCATCCAGCAGGAGGTTTTGCTGGGCATCGGCGGTTATCGCGCGCTCAAGAAGCTGGGCCTGGCCCCGATGGTCTATCACATCAACGAAGGCCACTCGGCCTTTCTGACGCTCGAACGCATACGCCGGCTGATGCAGAAGGAGGGCCTCAGCTTCGCCGAGGCCAAAGTAGCCTGCTCCGCCGGGGTCGTCTTCACCACGCACACGCCCGTCGAAGCCGGCCACGACCGTTTCTCGCCCGAATTGATGGACCGCTACCTCGTCGAGTATGCCGCGCGCGAACTCGGCCTCTCGCGCCGGGATTTCCTGGCGCTGGGCCGCGAAAATCCGGACAACGATCACGAGCCGTTCGGGATGACCAAGCTGGCGATGCGTATGGCCTCGTCGAGCAACGGCGTGGCCCGGCTGCACGGGCAGGTCAGTCGTAAGATGTGGCAACGTCTGTGGCCCAAGCTGCCCGAACACGAGGTGCCCATCAGCCACGTCACCAACGGCGTGCACGTGCCGTCGTGGCTGTCGATGGAGATGAAGCAACTCTACGACCGCTACCTGGGGCCGCGCTGGCGCGAAGAACCGGGCGACCGGCAGGTCTGGCGCCGCGTCGAGACGATTGCCGGTGAGGAACTCTGGCGCACCCACGTCCGCCGCCGCGAACGCCTCGTGGCGATGGCCCGCCGCCGCCTGCGCAACCAGTTCAAACGCATCGGCGCACCACAAACCGAGATCGAAGGCGCGCAGGAAGTGCTCGATCCCGGCGTGCTCACTATCGGCTTTGCCCGGCGCTTTGCCACCTACAAACGCGCCACGCTGCTGCTCAAAGACCCCGACCGCCTGGCCCGCATCCTCAACGATGAAAAACGCCCGGTGCAGATCATCTTTGCCGGCAAAGCCCATCCCAGGGATAATCCGGGTAAAGAACTCATCCAGAAAATCGTAGCGCTCTCGCGCGAGGAGCCCTTCCGCCGCCGGCTTGTTTTTCTGGAGAACTACGACATGGCCGTCACCCGGTACATGGTGCAAGGCGCCGACGTGTGGCTCAACACGCCCCGCCGCCCGCGCGAAGCCAGCGGCACCAGCGGCATGAAAGCCGCCGCCAACGGCGTGCTCAACCTCAGCGTGCTCGACGGCTGGTGGGACGAAGCCTACAAGCCGGAACTGGGATGGGCCATCGGCCAGGGCGAGATCTACGACGACGAAGCCTATCAGGACAACGTCGAGGCCGAAAACCTCTACAACCTGCTCGAACACGACGTGGTGCCGCTCTTCTACAAACGCGGCGCCGACGGGCTGCCGCGGGGCTGGATCAACCGCATGAAAGGCTCCATCGCTACGTTTACGTCCTTCTTCAACACCCACCGCATGGTGCAGGAATACACCGAAGGCTATTACCTGGCCGCCTCCGAACGCTACCAGCAACTCATCGCCGATAACATGACACGGGCCAAAAACCTGGCCCACTGGAACGAGAACCTGCGCCGGCACTGGTCGAACATCCACGTAGACGTGCTCGAACCGGAACCGATCAAAGAACTGCAAGTGGGTGAGCAGTTTAAGATCCAGGCCCAGGTGCATCTCGATCCGCTCGTGCCCGACGACGTGGTGGTGCAACTCTACCTGGGACGGGTCAATGCCGCCGACGAGATCGTCGAGGCGCAGACGTTGCCGATGCAGGCCGCCGCACCCAACGGCAACGGCCAGTACGTCTACGAGACCAACACCGTCACGTGCCGCCAGAGCGGCTTGCACGGCTACACCGTCCGCGTGCTGCCGCGCCATCCGGACCTGCCCTCATCGTTCCTGCCCAATCTGGTCGTGTGGGCTAATGGCAGTGGATGAGGCGCAGGAGCGAATAGCGAATAGCCAATGGGAAGTGGGGAAATGAAGGGCGGCTTCCTTGAAGGAGGTCGCCCTTTTTTCGGGTGATTCTTTCCGATCCCCGTTACCTTTCTTCGCTTTCTTTGGCGCAGCAGCAGGATACACCGCCGCGCGCCATCCTTCACACTAATTTCATAAAGATAAGCGCTCAGATTGACGATGTCTGTATAAGGGAAAGGGTCGTTAATCCAGCCTGTTGACGGTGCCTGCGTTGGCTGCCGGCCTCGATTGGCCTGTGGCGGCTAAAAACGAAGCCTCCGAAAGCAGCCCCTCGACCCCGCGCAGGGGCTATCCGGACATCGTCAATCTGAATGAGAAGCCGGCCTCGCCACACGCAGCAGTGAGGAGGAGAGCCCGTCGTCTTATGGCGATATTCTTGCTTTTGGCGGGCGTGTTGATTGGTCAAAATGCGCACTGTGCGCTTCAAACCGATGCAGCCTGAGGCTGCATTCCTCCCACGGAACACTAACCCTAACAATGGGCCAGCAACAAGTACTTCTTCTGGTTCTAGGCATGTTCGTAGTCGGTATTGGCGTCTACTTTGGGATACATATGCTCGAAACGAAGACCCGCCAGCTGCACTCGGACTTGCTCGTGAGCTATGCACTTCAGGTCTCATCGCAAGCCACGATCTGGCGCAGCAAAGAGTCGCATTACATCGGCGGCGGCGGCAGCTATGAGGATCTGAACATCGATGGCATGGAGGTGCTGGCGTTGGATGAAGACTGGCCGCCCGGCTTCGTACGGATCACCTACGCCAGCAAAGACAGTCTCGTCATTACAGCCATCAGCAAGCATTATCAGGATGTCGGGGTGCGCGTGCATGTCTCCGGTGTTCACATCGTCCAGACAAATATTTCCTTCAACGGAGATATTGCGTTTCCCGAGTAACGCAGCCCAACGCGGCTGGTAGTGTCCGGTGACCGGGCTGGCGCGTGGATACGCCGCCGGCAATCGCTGGCGCCAGATCAGGTGACGCTTATGCTTTTTTTCTTTGGAGCGCTTTCGAAAGTCTGGAAACGGGGCCGGCGCGGCCCACAGACCGGCGCTCTCGCGCAAGATGCATCAACCCAAACCGACCCCCACCGCTACACGGTCACCGTGTGCAGCAACGAGGTGGCGTTGGGCCGCTTCATCAAGCGCCTGTCCGTCTCCGGGGCCGAACACATCAAGGTGGAATATGCCCGTAACGGCGTCGTCCATGTTCGGATGAAGCGCCCGGCCCACGCGTCAAACTGGGAGGAGACCGTCGCCCGGCTGGTGGATCGGTGCAGCCTGCGCTGCGCCAGCGCCTCGATGCCTGCCAGCACGGCAGAGCGCCAGCCGGCCCATTGAAAGAATCAGGGATTTTTTGAGCCGGAGATTTTATGAGTTGGAGAGTCGGAGAGCCGGAGCAATTATATCTTTAACTCACGAGCATCGACCTACGACCACATCCTCCACGAGAACAGACGATAAAGGCGGCGTAAAACGTAAAACGTGAGGGTGCTTGCTACCACGATTATGCAAGCACCCTCACGTTTCACGTTTTACGTTTCACGCTCTACGCTATCCGATGTGCGTTTTCAAATTCTCGCGACGGTGTTTCTGGCGGAGCTTGCGCAGCGCCTTCTCCTTGATCTGACGCACACGCTCCCGCGTCAATCCGAATCGCTGGCCGACTTCTTCGAGCGTCAGCGCCCGCTCCCGTCCGATGCCGAAGTACAACCGCGTGATCTCCGCTTCGCGCGGATGCAACAGACTCAACGCACGCTCGATGTCGATCTTCACCGACTCATCCAACAACGAATCGTCCGGCGAAATACCCTCGTCGCTCGGCAACACATCCAACAGGCTGTTGTTGTCATCCTCGTTGAACGGCGCATCCATCGACAGGTGACGGCCCGTGTGCTGCATCGCCTCGCGCACCTTCTCGACGTCGATTTCGAGTTCGTTGGCCAG
>JANQES010000111.1 GCA_028278205.1 Rhodothermales bacterium | reverse complement strand
AAAAGATCAAGACTGTACCCGCTGGGCCTGAACTGCGCTCCGGCACGCGGGAAAATTTGAAACGCGCTGCTTCGTCGCTCAGACAGCAAATTTTCCTTTTTCGCGTGCCTGCGCTCCGTTCCGAGACGGCCCACCGGCTAAGGTCGGCTTTTTCTCTTTCTTTTTCCTCTTGGCTCTTCCCCACTGGCTCTTCGCCCTTCGCTTTACGCCCTTCGCCCATCGCCCTTCACCCATCACCCTTTCCCCCTCTCTCCCTTTCCCCAAATTCCCACTGGCCACATCCCATTCGCCATTCCCCCTCTGGCATTTTGGCGCGTCGGCTGTTATTATGCGGCGCGCCTGAAGCAGGGCGCTTTTGTTGTTTGTATCATGAAGCAAACCAACGGTATGGCAGACGCAGCCCCCACCGCAAAGCCGTCGTTCTTCTCCCGTTTTCTTTCGGCGGTCGAGCGTATCGGCAATGCGCTCCCGCATCCGGCGACGCTCTTCGGCATCTTCGCCCTTCTCGTCATCTTTCTTTCGTGGATCTTCAGCCTGTTCGACCTCTCGGCGCTGCATCCGGCTACCGGCGAGACGATTCGCCCGGTCAATCTGGTCTCGACCGAAGGCCTGCACCGGATCCTGACCGAGATGCTGGACAACTTCACCGGCTTTGCCCCGCTGGGCACGGTGCTCGTGGCGATGCTCGGCATCGGTGTGGCCGAGGGCAGCGGGCTTATCGGAGCGGTGCTGCGCCTGCTCGTGACCAAGGCGCCGGAGAAGCTGCTCACCTTTGTCATCGTGATGGCGGGGGTGCTCTCGAACACGGCCAGCGAGGTGGGCTACGTGCTGCTGGTGCCGCTGAGCGCCATCATCTTCCTCGCCGTGGGGCGGCATCCTATCGCCGGGCTGGCGGCGGCGTTTGCGGGTGTATCGGGCGGCTACAGCGCCAACCTGCTCCTGGGCACGGTCGATCCACTGCTGGCGGGGCTGTCTGAAGAGGCAGCGCAAATCATCGACCCGACGTATCTGGTTAACCCGGCGGGGAATTACTATTTCATGTTTGTCTCTACCTTCTTCATCGCCGCCGCCGGGACGTGGGTGACTGAGAGATACATCGTGCCGCGCCTGGGCGCCTACAAGGGTGATGCCGAGACGGAAGAGGTGCGAGCGCTTTCTGCGGAAGAAAAACGAGGGATGTGGTATGCCCTCTGGAGCATGGTGATCCTGTCGGCGCTGGTGCTCTGGGGGTTGATTCCGGAAGGCGGCTTTCTGCGCGAAGCCGAGACCGGGAGCGTGCTCCGGTCGCCGTTTATGCGGGGCATCGTGGCGTTCATCTTTATCGCCGCCGGGCTGGCCGGGATTGCGTACGGCGTCGGCGCGCGCACCATCCGCAACGACACCGACGTGATGAACGGCATGGCGAAGTCGATGGAGACGCTGGGCCTTTACATGGTGCTGGTCTTCTTCGCCGCGCAGTTCGTGGCCTATTTCAAATGGACGAACCTGGGGCTGATCTTCGCTATCGAAGGGGCCGAGTTCCTGAAAGCGTCGGGGCTGGGGCCGATCCCGCTGATGATCGCCTTCATCCTGCTCTCGGCGTTGATCAACCTGTCGATGGGCAGCGCTTCGGCCAAGTGGGCTATCATGGCGCCAGTCTTCATCCCGATGTTTATGCTGCTCGACTACTCGCCCGAACTGGTGCAGGCCGCCTACCGCATCGGCGACAGCACGACCAACATCATCTCGCCCATGATGTCGTATTTCGCCCTGATCGTGGCCTTCGTCGAGCGCTACGACCCCAAAGCCGGCATCGGCACCGTGGTGGCGACGATGTTGCCCTACACCCTCATCTTCCTGGCCGTCTGGACGGTGCTGCTGATCATCTGGCTGGTGTTCAACATCCCGGTTGGCCCCGGCGCACCGTTGTTTCTGGGGTAATGCTGTGGCCCAACCCCGCCCGGCGAATGATCACCGCGCTTTGGGATGGACATGAGTCATCCCGAATTTTAGAGCTCCGTAGGGGCGATCTGTTTGTAGATAGCCGCCCTTTCCTAAAAATGAGCCCCGTAGGGGCGACCTGTTCAAAGCCGATGCAGCGGTTTTTTTTGAACAGGTCGCTCCGGAGCCTGCCCCCTGATTCTCCCGCGAAGGCGGGAGGAAGGCGGGGGGAGCTTTTTGTTTTTTAAAAGCTTTGTGCTACAAACAGGACGCCCCTACGGGGCTGAAAAAAGCGGGATGACTCATGTTTCTCAGGTTGCAAACGGCGTCCTTAAACGATGAGCCCGGCGTTACGCAGTACGCACTACGCAATACGACCTGCCCCTCAACGCGGCAAGCCCAGATACCGGGGTACGCGTTCTTCCAACAAGGCGACTAATGCCGGGTCCATGAATTCGTAAATGTCCGGGATGTCCAGGCATACCACGCGCTGCCGGTTGAGGTGTTTGCGAAACCGTTTGCGGAGCCGGTTGAGGTGCGTTTTCTCCATCACAAAGATGACGTCGGCCCATTCGAGCAGGTAGGGCGTCACGGGTTGCGGGGCGCCGTGGTTGAGGCCGGCGGAGAGGACGTCCAGGTCGTCGCGTTCGGCGAAAATTTCTTCCGCTGTGGGGCTACGAAGCCGGTTCTGGCTACAAATGAAAAGGACGTGTTTCATCTGGCGGCTAGCCTCCCTCGCTCTCCTGTCTTTGGCCGAGGATTTCACTGGCTGAAGCCTAACTCCTCGGCCAGCGCGCGGAACGAGGCGCGGCGGTCGTAGGGCACGCTGAAGACACTGGCGCCGCTCATCCCAAAAAGAATTTCAACCGGGCCGGAATGGGCCATCCGGGCGAAGTCGGCATTCGTGAGTGGAACCCGGACGAACTCGCCGCGCGGCAAGCGATAATCGGCCTGATCATCCCGCCGAGCAAGATCCTCCCAGTTGCGGGAGGTGCCGTCGAAGTTGAGTTGGAGGCGGCGATAGTCGAGGTTGAGATCGTAGTTGCTGTCGTTGTAGAAGACGAGGACCACCTCGTCCGGGGTGCAGGCTTCGCCGGAACAGGAGGCCACAGCTTGCCAGAAGACGCGCTGGTTGCTGACCAGGCCCCCGCTCATATCCCGGTTGCCAATCAAGACCCTGGCGGATGTGTACCTCGAAATATCGCTGGACCGGTCGTAGCTGACCTGAACAGGCGTGGAGGCGGCACAACCGTAGAGGAAAAGCAAGAGCAGGGCTGCTGTGGTGTTCTTGTACATAGTTTCAGAATGTTTATCTACTCCGTCCTTCTCTTTGGCAGCAACTTAGCCGCCCGGCGTAGCCTCCGGTTCCGCTTCTTCCTCTTCGTCGTCGTTGTTGGGCTTCCAGAGTTTGGGGAAGAAGTAGCTCAGCAGCAGCAAGAGGCCGCCGAAGCCGAGGAAAAGCAGGATCCGCCAGACGGCTTCCAGCCGCGCCAGATCGACGAGGAAGAGCTTGACGACGACCACCAGGAGCGTGGCCGCGCCCGTGTTACGTATCCAGTCTACGTCGCTGCGCCAGCCCTGGGCCAGCATCGCCAGAGCACACAGGCCCCACGCAATGCTAACGTAGGCCTGGCCTTCGGGCAGAGCCACTAGGTCGCGCCAGAACCAGCCGAGCAGCCCCACGTAGGCGGCCAGGATGTAGGCCAGCGCGAGGCCCTTCGTGCGGATCGTCCACGCCGTGCCGAAGAGCAATGCTATTACCGCCAGATCGACCAGCGCCCGCCCGTTGACCAGCACGGGGATCTGGCCGTCGAGGTTGACTACACGCCCGGCCAGCACCATCACCACGATGAACGCCCCGACGTGGCCGAGGAAACGCAGCGCGCGGTCGGGCAGCCGGCTGGCTAAGACGTGCAACGCGGCGGCCTCAATCGCCATCGCCAGATACCACATCCAGGGTTCATCGACCAGCGCCGACCAGCCGATGACCAGCACCAGCGCCGCGGCAATGGCATGCGCCGACGCCAGACGCGGCAGTTCCAACCGCCGAAACGGCCAATACGCCATCGCATACAGCACCGCCGCGCCGATCCCGATCAACCCCCAGGCGACGTCCGACAGGTCCCACAGCTCGCGTGAGAGCCCCAGCGTGACCAGCGGAGCGATGATCGTCAGCGCCAGGGCGGGCCGGCCCACCAGATCGTCTTTTTTGAACGCTTTCAGCGGCGGCGTCGGCCATCGGGCCGGGTTGCGACGGTGCCACACCTCGCGCACCGCCGGCATCACGCTAAAGGCCAGCCAGCAAAAGACCAGCCCTGCCTGCACGGCCATCCGGTCGGCAAAAGCGCCGGGGTCGTCGAAGACCCACTGGAACCAGGGCACCAGCACCACGAGCCAGCCGCCGAGGGCGGCGGTCCAGAGCAGCACGCGCCAGCCCCGGTAGAGATAGATGCTGCCGGCGCCGGCCAGGATCAGGCAGGTGTAGAGGACGAGGCCGGGGATGCTGCCCTCTTCGGTGTAGAGCAAAAACGGCGTACCCAGCCCGCCGATGGTAGCGATGATGCCAAGGACGGCGTCGTGTTGCTGCACAGCCAGCACGAAGCCGAGCACCGTCACCAGGATCATCGCGCCGAAGGCTACGAGATAGGGCACGAGGTCGTAGAACTGGTAGGCCGCGAAGATGGTCACGTAAAAGGTGGCGATGCTGCCGCCGAGGAGCACCCGTCCGAGCGCTACCCGCTTCGGACGAAGCCGCACGCCCACGCCCAGCAGAAACAAGCCCAGCACCACCCCGAAGCCGACCCGCACCACCGGCGTGAGCCACCCCCGGTCGATGCCGAGCTTAAAAAGCAAAGCCAGCCCGATCAGCAACAGCGCGATGCCCAGGCGGCTGATCCAGTCCTCGCTCCTCAACGCTTTCCGCACCCGCGCTGCCTGCGGGCGCGGCATGCGTTTCGAAGACTTTTTGGACGGCTTTCTCGCAGGCCTTTGCCGGGATCGTTTGGTCTTTGTGTCTTCTAGCGGCGGCGGGGCGGCAGCCTCCGTCTCCAGCGGCGGCGGCGCGGCAGCCTCCGCCGAAGCGCCGTCGTGCTGTTGCCGGCTCAAACGCTCGACCTGTTCACGCAACGCGGAGACCTGCGCCTCCAGCGCAGCGAGGCGTTCATTCAATCCAGGGTCTGTCGGTTCATCCATAGAAAACCCGTTCCTCATTTGCGGATATGCTGAACGTAGGGAATTATTGCGTAAAACGTGAAATGCAGCATCAACGTAACAACCCAAAAAAATAAAATGGCTATCAGGCACTTTTTGTTGTCACAAAGGAGGGGCTTCATCGCTTAATAGAATACATGAGGGGTGTGCATGCCCGCGCAGGCAATACGTGGCGCCTCCTGATCGCTCGGAAACGCGAAGAATTACGGATCCCGCAACCTTCCGTCTCCAGGAATGCTACGAGGCCTTCAGTGCGCTGGGTATCAGGCCGGTTCGCTATACGCTTATTACTTACTATTCACGCGTGCCGCTTCCTGATTCATGCACACCCCTCATGTTATTTTCGGAGACGAAGCGTTTGACTGGCTGCAATCGTAAAAAATTGCCCGCTGTTCGATACCGAACACCCGGCGTTCGAAGCCGGACAGATCATCGTATTTTCACAATATGATATACTATTTAGAAATATATATTTATACTGAACGGCATCGTGCTTGCTTTATCGTTGTGCGGAACGATCCTCTGAGCCCTTCCGGGGTGATCAACCATGGTGAAGAATTACCTGAAGACGGCCTTGCGCACCCTGCGCCGGTATAAAGGCTACACGTTCATCAACATCGTCGGACTGGCTGTGGGCATGGCGGCCTGCATCTTGATCCTGCTCTACGTGCGCGACGAGTTGAGCTACGACACCTACCACGAGCAAGCCCATCAGCTCTACCGCGTCACCCAGCAACAGTTCAACGAAAACGGCACGCCCGGCGTCCACCGGGTCATGATCGATCCGCCGGTGGGGCCGCTCTTGAAAGCGGATTTTCCGGACGTGACCCACGCGGCGCGGCTCACCCCCGTCGGCCCGCTCCTGAGTGTCGAAGACCGGCACATCGATCCGGGCCGTTGCTACTGGGCCGACCCCGATCTCTTCGACATTTTCAGCATCCCGCTGCGCGCAGGCGACCCGCAGACTGCGCTGGTGGAACCGTTCTCGCTCGTGCTCAGCGCCTCGAAAGCGGCGGCCCTCTTCGGCGACGACGATCCGATGGGTCAAACCGTCATCGTCAATAACGAGGAATCGTTCAAAGTGACCGGCGTGTTCGAGGATTTGCCCGCCAACACCCACCTGCCCATCGACGTGCTGGGGTCGATGGCGACGTTGGAGCGGTGGTTCGGCGCGCTGAATTGGGACAGTCCAAACTACGTCACCTACCTGCGGCTGGCCGACGGGGCTTCGGCAGAGGCGCTCGCGCAGAAGCTGCCGCACTTTCTGGAAAATTACCAGGGCGCAGAGATCGCCCGGTTGAACAGCCTGCGCCTTCAACCGCTCACCGACATTCACCTGCGCTCGCACCTCGTCGGCGAACTGGCGCCCAACGGCGACATCCGATATGTCTACCTGTTTTCGGCGGTGGCGTTGTTCATCCTCCTGATTGCGTGCATCAACTTTATGAACCTCTCGACGGCTCGCTCGGCACAGCGCGCCAAAGAGGTTGGCCTGCGCAAAGTCGTGGGCGCGCAGCGCGCAGAGTTGATCCAACAGTTTCTGGGAGAGTCGATCTTGCTGGCCTTCCTGAGCCTAGCGCTGGCCGTGATGCTGGTAGAATTTGCGCTTCCGTTTTTCAACGATTTCACGGGTAAAACGCTGGGTTTCCGCACGCAGGATTTCGCGCTGCACCTGGCGATGCTCGCCGGCATCGGGCTGATTGTGGGCGTCGTCGCCGGCAGTTATCCGGCCTTCTTCCTCTCCGCGTTCCGCCCGGTAGCGGTGTTGAAAGGCCGCCGCCTCCGAGGACGCCGGGGATCCAACTTCCGCGCCGGGCTGGTCGTCGCGCAGTTCGTCATCGCTGTGGTGTTGTTGATCAGCACGTTTGCGGTGTACCGGCAGCTTGCCTTCATCAGCAATCAGAAGCTCGGTTTCGATCAAGAACAAGTGCTCATCCTGCCCACCGTCTGGGACCTCAAAGAAAACTTCGACCCGTTCCGCGAGCAGTTGCTCGCGCACCCGGACGTGCTCAGCGTCGCGCAGTCGAACCCGGTGCCGTCGCGGCAGTTGATGATGGCTTTCGAATCGACGGCGCAGCACGTCGCCACGGCGCAGCAGACCGACGCCACACTCTACCCCGTCTTCGCCGACGCCCATTTTTTCCCGACTTACGGCATCGACTTCGCCGCCGGGCGCAACTTCTCCGACGAATTTGCCAGCGACGCCGACACCGGCTTCATCCTCAACGAAACCGCCGTCGCGACGCTGGGCTGGGCCTCACCCGAAGAAGCCGTCGATGCGCCGCTCCGGGTAGGCGGCTGGCAAGGATACGTCATCGGCGTGGCGAAGGATTTTCACCTCGAATCGCTTCACCAGAAGATCGCGCCGATGGTCTTCTACATGGATCCGCGAAACTACCGAGCGGTGTCGATGAAAATCCGCGCCAGCGCCGACCTGCCTGCGCTCGTCGATTTTCTGGAAGGCAAGTGGCAACAGCACGAACCCAACACGCCCCTCTCCTACGCTTTTCTGGATGAGCAATTCGGCGCCGTGTACGAGGCCGAACGCAAGCTCGGTCGTATTTTCGGGACATTCGCGGCGCTTGCCATCTTCATCACGTGCCTGGGCCTCTTCGGCATGGCGGCCTTCACCGTCGAGCGACGCACCAAGGAGATCGGCATCCGCAAAGCCCTCGGCGCTACCACCGGCGGCATCGTGCTTTTGTTCTCGAAGCGTTTCCTCTGGCTCGTGCTCATCGCCGTCGCCCTCGCCGCGCCGATAGCGTATTTCGTGATGGCGCGGTGGCTGGGCACGTTCGCCTATCACGCCGGTCTTTCGTGGTGGCTCTTCGGGCTGGCCGGGCTGGTGGCACTCTTCATCGCGCTTTTCACCGTGAGCTATCAGGCCACCCGCGCCGCCCTCGTCAACCCGGTACAGAGCCTGCGGTATGAATAGTGCAACCGCAGATTACGGCAGATGAACACAGATGAACGCAGATAGGACGACGTTCTGCGCAGATCATCTGCGTCCATCCGCGTTCATCCGCTTTAATCTGCGGTTGCAATAAACCGAACTGTCCTTGCGATAACGCGTTGACGTATCGACAAGCGCAATCGGGGCCGAAGAAGAAAATAACCATGAAACAGAGCACATTCCCGCCAGGCTGGGATGAGAAACGCGTGGATCAAGTCCTGACCCACTACGAATCGCAGTCTGAGGAAGAAGCCGCTGCGGATGATAATTTCTGAAAGCTTTTTTCACCGAATCGTAATCTCCACCTCCGAAGATCGCCCTTCATCATCCATACAAAGAAGCGTGTGGGTGCCGACGGTGGGCGTGAAAAAGACGCGTTCGGTGGGTGGGCCGCTGTAGAGCAGGTCGCCGTCAGCGAACCAGTAGATTTCGCTGGTCTGGTTCGAGACCGAGGCGTCGAGGAGGATTTTCTGGAAATCAGCCGGGACGCCTGCGCGGAGGCGGTATTCGGCGTCGGGTTGGGGCGAGCGGATGACGGGCGGCTCGCCCTCGGCGACGCGGTTGCAGCCGGGGAGGTGTTCGGGGATGTCGTCGAGCGGGTAGCCGTTTTTTTCGAGCCATACAGCGATCTCGGCGGGCCAGTGAGCGGCGACTTTTTCGGTGTAATCGCGCCCCCGGCGGCAGTGCGAGCAGAGGCGATGGCCGGTCTCTTTATCGATCATGATGAGCCGGTGGAGATCGCACGGTTTGACGGGCGAACGGCCCGGCACGAAGTACTCGGAACGCGTCGATGGGCAGCGCGGGGTGGCGAGGCCGCCGCTGGTCGAGCAGATGCGCCGCGTCTCGACGTGCGCGGGCAGATCAAACCAGCTCTGGTCGGTGCGCGATTCCAGGTGGTTGAACAGGGCAAAGAGCAACGGCGCCGCCGTCTCAGCCCCGACGAGCGCCGGCGCCCCCTTCCCATCCATGTTGCCAATCCACACGCCGACGGTGTAGCGCGGTGTGAAGCCGATGCTCCAGGCGTCGCGGTGGCCGTACGACGTGCCGGTCTTCCACGCCACCTTCGGCATGTCGCGTGACCATTCCCAGACGGCGGGTAGTTCGGGCCGCCGCAGCTTGCTCAGGATCTCGCTGATGATAAACGCCGCCCCCGGATCGAGCAGCGCCTCGCCCTCGGTCATCGGGTCGGATTGGAGCAGGCGATATGGGCGGAAGCGCCCGCCGTTGGCAAGGCCGGCGTAGAGGTTCGTCAGTTCGAGCAGCGTCACCTCGCAGCCGCCGAGGATGAGCGAGAGGCCGTAGTGATGGCTCGGCTCGGTGAGCGTCGTCACGTGCGCGTCCTTCAAAAATTGATAGATGCCGTCGTCGTGGAGCTTTGCGGCGAGGTTGACCGCCGGGACGTTGAGCGAGCGGATAAGCGCCTCTTCGGCATGGACGACGCCGCTGTACGTCCGGTCGTAGTTTTCGGGTTGATAGCCGCTGAAATCGACCGGGACGTCGAAGAGCAGGGTTTGGGGCGCGACGAGGCCGCGGTCGAGGGCGAGGGCGTAGATGAACGGCTTGAGCGTCGAGCCCGGCGAACGCGGGGCGGTGGCGGCGTTGACCTGCCCCTGCGCCGCTTCGTCCCAGAACGCCCGCGACCCGGCCAGCGCCAGCACGCCCTGCGTCTCGTTATCGAGGACGACGACGGCGCCGTTGGTGATGCCGTAGCCCATCCACGGCTTCAGATGGTCGTACAACATCCGCTCGACACGCGCCTGCAAATCGGCGTCGATGGTCGTCGTCAACCGCTCGGCATCGACGTACTGGCCGGCGAGTTGAACGGCCAGGTGCGGGGCCAGAAACGGCAACTCGTAGCGTTTCTCCGGGACCGGCTCGGTGCCGGCTTCGTCGCGCGCCGTGGCGGTGATTTCGCTCTGATCGGCCAGCAGGCCGAGCACTTTGGCGCGGGCCTGGCGGGCTGCGGCTTCGTCCAGATCGGGCCGGTAGCGGTTGGGATTGTTGGGGATAGCGGCCAGCAGCGCCGCCTCACCCAGGCTGAGCTGGCTCGGATGTTTGTCGAAATAGAAATACGACGCGGCCCCGGCACCGACGAGGTTGCCGCCGTAGGGCGCCATGTTGAAGTAGAGCGTGAGGATCTCCTCTTTCGAATAGCGCCACTCCAACTGCCACGCCCGGAACGCCTCAATCGCTTTGTTGGCGAGCGTTCGCGGCTTGGGCTCCATCATCCGCGCCACCTGCATCGTCAGCGTCGAGCCGCCTTGCACGACGCGCCCGGCCCGCAGATTAGCCGCCATCGCCCGTGCCACGGCAATCAGATCAACCCCCGAATGCACGTAAAAGCGCCGGTCTTCATACGCCAGCACCGCTTGCCGCAGCGACGGCGTCACCTCGTCCGCCGCCACGTTGATACGCCACATCTCATCCGGTGCCAGAAAGGCCCGCATCAAGTTGCCGTCGCGGTCGAGCACGACGGTAGAGGAGGCCGGATGGAGTTGATCCACCGGCAGCGGGAAGAGCAGATTCAGCACCAAAAAACCTACCAACGGCGAGAGGGCCGCTGCGAGAAGCCATTTTTTTTCGCGAATCTGGTTCATGAATTCAGGCAGGAAGCGGATTGGGCGCCGGCGTGGGGATCTTCCCAAAAAGGTATTCCTCCGGATTAATCTCGGCGATCTGCCGGTAGAGGTCATCGTTGAGCGCCGCCCGGATGTTGAGGCTGAAAGAACGCTCGGAGAGATCGCGGATCACGACGTAGAAGTCCGACCCGTACAACACCCGCCGCTTGATCTTTTCGTCTTGCATCAACACTTTCAGCAAGGGTATGTACATGGGGTTGTAGAGGATGTACGAAATATCGGCGTAGACGTTGTCGAAAGGCTCAATGAGATCGTCTGTGATGACCTTGAGCCAGGTATTCAGGTCGGGTCGCTCCCGCCCGAATTTCCAGGGACTCGCCAGGTATTTATCCCACTCAATCCCCCCGCCGAAGTGCCCCAGGCACAGTTTCAGCTTCGGAAAGCGTTTCAACACCGAGATGTAATTGCGCGGATCGGTATAGTTTTGAGCGAACTTCTTACGCGAGATATAAGGCCAGCCCAAGCCTTTCCTTTTTATCTTCTCACCCGTACACTTATTGCGGAGCTGTTTGCGCTTGACTTTCTTGCGGGAATAGCCCCCGCCCCGCGAGCAGTGCGTCATGATAGGAATTTGTTTTTCCTGGGCATAGGCATAGAGGTCGTCCAGATCCGGGTTGCAGGGATAGTAGCCGAGCGACGGGTATATTTTTATCCCGTTGAAGTCGTATTCCTCAATGGCCTTTTTCACCAGTTCGAAGAAGTTATCCCGGCGCGGATCGGCGAAGACGAACGGCAAACAGGCTTCAGGGTATTTCTGCTTGAGTTCGGCCAGTTCTTCAAGTTGCTGTTCGTAGGGTTTGATGACTTTCCCAGCGCCCATCTTGGCAAAATCCATCGCCAGAACCACGAAGCTGGTATTGCGCGGATAGAAACTCTTAAGCAATTCGAAGATTTCTTCCTGCGACTCCATATTTCCGATGTTGAGCAGCGACGCATACCGATCCACGGCGCTCGAACTCAACCGCCTGTTGAACCGACCGATCAAGCGCCCGACAGGCCGCACCAACCGGGCTATCGGGCGCTTGCGAAGCAACTTGATCAACCCCAGCGGAAAGATTCTATTGGGCACATCGCGATTCGTAAAAATGTGGGCGTGGCAGTTATAGATCCGCATAACCGTCCTCCGGTTTTTAATGAGAATGATTATGTAGCACTACCGGGTTCGAGGATATACAACACAGAAAAAATCTGCGGCTACATGCAAGAATATAGAGGATATATTTATTGCGTGAAGCGTGCAACGGGAGATGAGCGAAGCGCCTCCCGTTGCACGCTTTACGTCCCGCCCTATTCCTCTGCTTCCGCCGTCTCCACCACAGCCCCCTGCTCTCGCACCACGACGCGCCCGCTGCTGGCTACGGAGGCTTTCGTCGGGGCGTACATGGCTTCGGCGCGGACGGGCGGCAGTTTGAAGGTGCCCGCCGTCACGGCGCGCAGGCCGTAGTAGAACTTGACGGTCTGGCCCTGGCGGAAGTCGCCGTAGAGCACCAGGCGGTCGTCGCGGATGTCGAGGTAATCGGGTTGGAAGTCGTTGTCCTCGATCCAGTCGATGCCGGCGCGCGATTGCAGGCGGGTATTTTCGATCTCTAGCCCGGCAGGCAGCAGATCCACCACGGCGACATTTTCGAGGCGTTCGGCGGGCGCGGTGATGGTCAGTTCGGCGACGACCATATCGCCCTGCACGAAGTTTTCGTAGTTGGGCAGCGGGTTGCCGCGTTCGGTCAGGAAGCGGCGGCGCACGATGAGGTCGTTGTCATATTCATCGACGTTGAGCGTGGCAGGCAGGCCGTCCGCGCGCCAGTAATAATAGGCTGTGCCGCTGCCGTCAATCGAGAGCGTGACGGTGGCGCCGTCCCAGTTTTCACTCGAAAAACGATGGTTGTCTTCGTCGAAACTATCGACTTCACTGCCATCGACGACGACGCGGCCTGTGTAATCGGCCTCGCCCTGCGCTTTGAAAATTTTGCCGAGGGCGAGGAAGGCGTAGGCGTTTTCCTGCGTCGTGTACCACCGCCCGATGGAAGCCTGCCGGGCCAGGTCTTCGACGAGCGCCGGCACCTGCGGGCTGGCCGGATCGACCTCAGCCAGGATGTCGAGCATGATGGCTTTCGAGCGCGTCGTCGAGTTGAAGTTACGCCCGGTCTCCTGCCCCCGGATGCTCACCGGCGGCGTGGCCGATTTCGGCAAGATCGACTCGGCGGAAGCCCGGTCTCCGGTGAGAGCGAAGGCGCCGGCGAGTTGATATTTCGAATAGGTTGGCAGCGTGTTGAGGGCGGTGTTTTTGAGATAAAGCTGGGTGCTTTTTTGCGGTTTTCCGGCCAGCGCCAGCACGTAAACGGCATAGGCCGACCGCTGCAACGTATATGCATCGCCCAGGCTGTAATCCCGCGCGATGGAGGCCAGCGCGTCGAGCATCCGGTCGTAGACGTTCTCCGAAACCACGTAGCCCGCCTTGCGCGCTTCGATCAGGAAATGCGCGGCGTAGATGCTGCTCCAGGTGTTCGAATAGGCGCCGCCGGGCCAGTATGAAAACGCTCCCGACGGCATCATCATCCGCTCCAATTTCTCGATGCCTTCCTCGATGAAATAGTCGGCGCCGCTGCGCTCGAACAATTCCGGCGCGGCCATCTTCGCCAGGTCGTCGAAGGCCAGCAGCGGGAAGACTTTCGAGGTGGTCTGTTCGAGGCAGCCGTGGGGGTAGCGCAGCAGGTATTGCAGGCTGCCGGCAAACTGGATCGACGGCAGCGACGAGACCACCAACTCGTAACTGCCGGTGCCGGCGAGGAAGTCGGAGGGATAGGTAAACGAGGCCGTTTGCCCGCCTTCGAGCGAGCCGTTGCCGCCGAGCGTGGTGTAGGGCACCGGCGGGCGGACGGCCACTTCGATCTCGTCTTGCGTCGTCTCGCCGCCGCCCTGCGCCGAGATGGTGAAGGTGGCTTTGCCAAGCGTCGGCTCTGCCGTCACGTTGAAAAAGACCTGCCCTTCGCGGCCCTCGGGCACGCGGACGTTCTGCGAGGCGCCGCCCTGCACCGCCACAGGGCCGTCTACGTCGAGCTTCACCTCGAAGTCGGCGTCGCGGCCTGTGCCGTTGAAGACGCTCACGGGCACCTTGAACGTGTCGCCGCTGCCCAGGAAGCGCGGCAGCGTCGGCGTCATCACAATCGGATCGCGGACGAGGACGTTTTGCTCGGCGCTGCCGAAACCGTCGCCCGAATACGCCACGGCCATCAGGCGGACGGTCCCGTTGAACTGGGGGATGTCGAACGTCACACTCCCCCGCCCGCGCCCGTCGGTCTCGACGATGCCGGACCAGTAGGCCACCGGCTTAACGCGCCGCGCCGCCACCGGATTCACCCGTCGCTTACGCGCCGCCTCGATATCGCCCGCCGGCGACGAAAGCGAGGTCGCTACTTCGGGCAGGAGCACGCCGTAGAGATCGAACGTCTCGACTTCCAGCCGTTTTTTGCCGTAGAAAAACCCGTGCGGATCGGGCGTCCGGAAATCGGTTAGCTGGTTGATCCCTTCATCGACCGCCGCGATGGTGACGAGCGGATTGCCCGACCCGCCACGCACACGAACGTCCACCTTGAGTTCGTTCTGAGGCCGCATCTCCTCCGGCGCGTCGAGTTCGACGGCCAGCCGTTGAGGCTCGGTATCGACTTTCAGTGGGACGACCCCGAAGGCCCGCGCCGACTCGTCGCGTTCGAGCCCGTCGGTCGAGCGGATCAGGTGGGCGGAGATGTAGACGTTAGGTTTGTAGGCGCCGGTGATCGGCACTCTGAGCGTGGCGGTGTTGCCGTCGAGTTCCGCCACGATGTGATCGAAGACCTGATCGCGTTCGACCGTCAGGAGCAGCTTGCCGGGGAAGGGCGCGCGCACGAGCACCTCGGCATTATCACCCGGCTTGTAGAGGTCTTTGTCGAGTTCGAGTTCGACGCGGTCGGGCGTGTCCATGGCCCAGGCTTCGTAGCCCCAGCCGCTGCTGTAAAACGAGATGACCGTCGCCGCGCCGGAAGCCGGATCGGTGACGACGAGCTTGTAGCTGCCGTATTCCTCCGGCCTGATCTCCAGCCGCCCAGCGCCGTCCGACGACGTGACCGACGACTGGCTCTCGACGCGTTCGATGCGTTCCGAGACGTACCGATAGCGCCCGTTGGGCTGCTGCCGCCAGATGCTGTTCCAGTGGATCTTGCTCAGCGACACATTGACCCGCCGCCCGGAAACGGCCTCGCCGTCGGGATTGACGACCACGAATTCGACCGGAAAATCCTTGCCTGGCTCGGCATAGCCCTCGTTCATTTTTCGCAACCCGACGTAGGTGTCGTAGGGATGCACGACGGCGCCGGTATAGGCCGTCACGCCGCGCCCACCCGGCTCCAACACGGTCGACTCGACCACCATGCGCAGCGAAGCCGGCGGCCTGAGGCTGCGCGGCAGCGTGTACGTCATGCCCACGCGCCCGTCGTCGTCGAGTTGCGCGTCTTCGAGGCTGTTCTCGACCGACGAAAATGACCGCCTGCTATCGCCGAACGTGAAGTTTCGATACGACTCTGCCGTGAAGGAAAACGCTTCGAGATCGACACTCGTCTGCACCCGGCGCCCAGCGGCAGGCGGGCCGAAAAGGGTGATGCCTTCGACGTCGATATTGACGGGCTGGCCGGGCCGGTAGACTTTTTTATCGGTATCGACGCGGACTTTCATGCGGTCCGGGACGAACTCTTCGATGCTGAAAGCCGTGCGCCCGATCTCCTGGTTGTCGCCCAGGAGCAAGGCCGCTGCGTAGCGCCCCGTCAGCGCATAATCGGGCACGTCGATGGAGAAATCGGCACCGCCTTGTTCGTTGAGGCGCGTGCGTTGTTCGCTGAGGATCTTACCGTCGGGGCCGGTGACGCGGAGGCGAACCGGGAAGGGCTGCGGCACGAGGGCTTCGGGGCCGCGCACGACGCTGCCCAGATGCACCGTCTCGCCGGGCCGGAAGACGCCGCGCTCGTTGTAGACGAACGCCTCGAAGCCGTTCTGCAAGTACGACATCCCGCCCACGTCGAAGCCCGACGTTTCGAGGCGGCGGCGCGTCAGTTCGAGGAACGACAGGTCGTCGCCGAGCGAAGCCGTCACGACGTACGATTCGAAGCCTTCGGTGAGGCTCTTGTAATCTTCCAGAACCGCAATGCCGTCCTGCCCTGTCCGCGCCGTGCCCAGCACCTGATTGTTGCGGCTGTAGAGCGTCACCTCGACGCCTTGCAGCGCATTCAACGACGTCAGCGAATTAGCCCACACCCAGAGGTCGTCGCCCGCTGCTTTGGCCATCAGGCCCAGATCCGTAGCCACCACCCAGCGCGAGACGTTTTCCCAGCGCTCTTCGGTATTGCGCGCCGTCACTTTGAAAATCCCCGCGCGCTGCCCTTCGAGATAACTCTCAACCGGAATCGGCGTGACGACCTCTTCGTTGGTCTCGATGGGCACGATCATATCTTCCTGGTAGACCTGCGTGCCGAGCGTCGAGAGATCCGCATTCCAGTAATAATAGCCCTCCGGCTCGGTGAAATCGTAGGCGTTCAAGACCTGGACGAGGTTGTTCGCATAAATCTTATCGACCTCGACGGTCACTTTGTCCATGTTGATCGTCGAGAGGCCGAGGTTGAGGTTGCCGCCCCGGCTCAGGTAAAATCCGTCGCCCACGAAATCGAGCTGCGGCGGGATGTTTTCCTGGCGAAACGTGACAGCGCTGGAAAAGTCGCGTCCGAGTTTCGAGCCATCAATCGCCATCAACCCCTCGCGGACGGTGATTTGATACGTCCGGTCGGTCTGGAAACGGCCCCGCAGCGTCAGATAGCGATGCGAGCCCGTCGCCTGAATCTCGATGGCGGGTTCGATGGAGATGAACGATTCCGCGCCGTCGCCCCGGATGGGCTGGTTGAAACGCACCTTGACGTACTGGCTGTTGGCCGACTCGCGGACGGTGGTCATCTGTTCGATTTTGAGGCTGTTCTGCCCCGGCAGCATCACGCCGCGCGTATAATCGGAGGCCAGCCCCAGGTTGCCGCCGAGGCCCTTGAGCCCCTCATCGAGGTGGAGTTCGATCTGCCGCTCATCGACCTCGCGCTCTACCGACTCCGCCTCGAATGAAACGACGCGGCCCGTCTCTGTGGTTGTTACCTGATAGGGGATGCGCCGCCCGTCTTTGTAGCGAATCGAGACGCGCTCGGCCACGTCCTCCGGCCTGACGTCCTGGTTGAACTCGACGGAAGCCAGCAGCGTGGCCTGCCGGTTGCTGTCGGGATCATACTCGAAATTGAGAAACGCGCTGACCACCCGCAGCCGGGGCGTCTGAAATGCGAAGATCCGCTCGCCTTTGAGCGCCATGCCCGATCCCGCCGTGGCGCTCGTCTGCACCTCGGCCTTGTATTCGGTCGAAGGCGCGAGCATCACGTCCGGGTAAAAGCGCAGCTTGTTCGAGGCCACCCACTGAAACTGGCCGGGGATTTCCGGGGTGAACGTGATGGGCGCCTCGTCGAGCGGCACGTTGGTCACCGAATCGCTGACGATGTCTTTGGAGAAGACCACCGTAAAGTTGGTGGTGCGTTCGACGTCTCCCTGCGGCGTAAAGTCAGCCACTTCGACGCGCGGTCCGCTCTCGCTGCACCCCACGACACTAACGACAATCAACAACGCGATCAGACTCCCGGAAAAGACGGGGAAAAAACGAGTACGATCAGACATGACGGCCTCCTGAAGACGAGAGGTTGGCAAGGGTACGGGTAGAACAATGATGACTTAAGATAATCGAAATCCTACTATCTAGATGCTGAATTACATTCCATTTTGGATTTTAGATTTTGGATTTTGGATTGGTCTAATCCGATTCGTTCCCTCAATCGAAAAAGCCGCTGCTTTTCCTACCATCGCGACATTTCCGGTTGTTGGATTATTCATAAATAAACAATCCAAAATCCAAAATCTAAAATCCAAAATCCGCCCCGCGTCACGGGGCGATGCCTGCCGGGGGCGGTGTGTGGAGCACTTCGACGAACACGTACGCCGCGCCGTCGAGGCCGAGCGAATCGGCGGCGTAGGCCGGCAGGAAGATCTCCCGCTTCTCGAAGCTGCGTTCGACGACCTTCACCTCTACCCAGGCGCCGTTGCCGAGGTTGGTAACGCGCATCACCGTACCGAGCGGGCGCGGCGCCGCGACGGGCAAGGGGCCGTCTTCGTAAAGCATGCTATCACTGTCGGCCAAAGCCTGATACACATAGACGTGGCCGGCCTTCCTGTCTGCGACGAGTTCTCCCGTGAGGGGTTGATCGACGAAGGGCTGTTCCTCTTCCAGGCCGGCTACCGGCGCTTCGGGCGGAGGCGTCTGGTTGAATTGATAGGCCGCAAAGGCGACCCAGAGCACGACGATGCTGAAAGCCGCGATGAACGCGTGCGTCAGGCTGCGCTCGAAGCGAAAGCGTTCTTGCGGCGCGCGGGCGCGAGGCGCTCTGTCTTTGCGGCGGAGCCAAGGCATGAGGGCCGCGCGCCCGCGCACCGGGGCTCTGGCAGGCCGCTCCAGGTCGTCGATGACGAGGTCGCGGCAGGCGTCACGGAGCAGGATGTCGAGCGAGAGGTCGTCCTCCAGGTTCAGCATCGCGTGATATTCGCAGATATCGCAATGCTGAAGGTAGGCCAGGATCTCGTTGGCCGGCGCGTCGGCGTCGGGCGCCGGATCCCATCGGCCCGGTTCCGTGCAAGTAGGTTCAAACGATGTCATGGGTGCCTCCGTCTCTTCTTCGCGAGCAGGCTCTCATAAGAGCCCAGACTCCCGGTAGATCTTGCATGCCTTATGGAGTCTTTTTTTAGCGCGCCAGTGTCGCACCCGCACGTTTTCTTCCGAAAAACCCAGTTCGGCAGCGATCTCTTTGAGCGTTTTGTCTTCCCAGTAGCGGGCGCGGAAGATGTATCGATCTTCCGGCCCCAGGATCTGGTTCATGATCTCCTGTAAAAAGAAGACCAGATGATCGTGCTCGGTCTGCTCGTCGATCCGGGGCGGTTGCGAGAAGACGCGTCCGGCCAGTTCGGGTTGGCCGGGGTCGAGTTCTACCTGGCGGCTGCGGCGCGCGCGGCCTTTGCGCCACTCGTCGTTGAGGTAATTCTTGAGGACGGTCGTCAACCAGGCTTCAAACGAGGCGCGGTGGGTCCTCGGTTTGAACTGATGCAAGACACGCGGCAGCTTGTGGCAATAAAACGCCGTGACCGTGTGCCGGGCGTCCTGCCCGTGTATACGATGGTGGACGATGTCCGAGACGAGCGCATAGGTGCGGCGCCACAACTCGAAATAGGCTTCGCTTTCCAACACGTCGATGCTCGCCAGTTGGGCCAGCTCTTCGTTGGTCACTTTATGGAAGTCTTCAGAGCGCCAGCCGCCCTTTTCAAGCCGCGTCACGTCCGAAGGTTGAGTACTGGCAGGTTCGCTACGCCGTTTATCAATCATTTCCATACGTGCGGTATCGGTCAAAGTCATCGCGAAGAGGGCCTTTTGCGCAAGCGCATCGAGCCCTCACAGCACGCTGCACGATTATTATGCCAATCCGAATTCGCTGATCCGACAAACGGCGCTCCTTTCCAAAAACCGTAGAAAAAGCGCCCCGGCGCAGGCGAATCTCGTAGACATAACGCCCCCCTCTCCCCGCAACGTAACAAAAACCTTCGCTTTAGCTGAATTTTTTTGCGCGTCGCAGGCCTGGTTTACGGAGATAAAATCGTGAATTTCGACTTAAGTTTCAATAAAATAATTACTTATTGCTTTTTATTGACAGGTTAACGTTATTGTGTGGGAGGATTTTGAAGATAGCCGATGGCTGATGGCCGGTAGCTGATGGCGGATTATAATAATCAGCTATCCGACATCGGCAATCCCCCTCCCATACTCCCACACTCCCACACAATCCCTCCCCTCCTCCGTTGCACCGCTGCTGCCCTAAGGCGTACCTTGCACCCGCCGCTGATCTGCTCATCAACCGACACGACGATGTCCTTCTCAACCAAGCCTCCCTCCCTCCTCCGCCGCCTCGGAATGTATGCGCTCGTGACGGCGATGCTGCTGAGCCTGACCGGCTGCCTGACGTTCGAAACGCTGATCAAACTTAAACGTGACGGCAGCGGCACCATCGAACAAACCTTTATCTTTACCAGCGAGATGATCCGCATGGCCCTCCTGTTCGGCGGCGACGACGGCGGGCCGGTCGAGTTATGTGATGAAGAGGATCTGGCTGAAGAAGCCGCGTCGATGGGCGAGGGCGTCCGGCTGGTCTCTTCCGAAGCGATCAACAACGACGAAGCTCTCGGCTGCCGCGCCGTCTTCGCCTTCGACGACATCAACACCCTCCGCGTCGAATTCAACCCCGAAAACCAGATGCCCGCCGGCCTGACCGACGCGCCGCCCGACGACGAAACACCGGACGAAGAGGTCGGCGAGGAAGACTTCGTCACCTTCAACTTCGACCCCGGCAATCCTTCGACGCTCGTGGTGACGATGAATCAGGATTTTGAGCCTGAACAGAACGAGCAAGAGGAGGAACAAACCGACGACGACCCCTTCGCTGCCGACAGCACGCAGCGCGCCCAACAGATGCAGATGATGCGCGAGATGTTCAAAGGCGCCCGCCTCGCCGTCATCCTGGAAGTAGACGGATCCATCACCGAGACAACAGCCTCTTTCTACGAAGACAACCGCGTCACGCTGATGGACATCAACTTCGACAAACTCCTCGAAGACGAAGAATACCTCCAAACCATCGCCGACGCCAACCCACAAAGCCCGGACGAAATGAAAGCCCTGATGGCCGACGTCGAAGGCATCATGGTAGAGACCAACGAGGAGTTCACGGTGCGGTTTGAGTAGTGTTTTGGTGTTAAGGTTTTCGCCGGAGTGGCCGATTATCAAGCGTGTGTTCGAATCGATATCGGGGATGGCGTCTTATGATCTATCTCGCGCTGCTGCGTAATCAGTGGAGAAGCTTCATTCGATCCTTTCAGGGAAAGCGCCTCTGGCTCGTCGGGCTGGGGTTGGTGCCGGTCGTGCTGTATCTGGTGCTGGTGCTGGTCGTGCTCGGGCTTTTTTTCGATAAGATCATCCGGGTGCCGCGCGGGTCGATGGGCGCGGTGAGCGTGCTCAACAGCCAACTGCTGACGCTTTTCTTCGGGATGCTGGTGCTTCGCTTTTTCTTCCAGCGCCCGCCCCGTATGGAGATCCACGCCTATCTGCATCTGCCCATCGAGCGACGTCATCTGGTGCGCTATTTTCAGGGCGCCTCGCTGCTGAGCCTGCACAACCTCTATCCGTGGTTTTTTATCATCCCCTTCTGGGTGCGATACGTCGCCGGCAGGCTGGATCTGGGATCGGCGATGATGTGGCTTTCGGGGATGTTTCTGTTGGTGTTGCTGTCGCATTACCTGAACACGCTGTTGCGCATCCTCGTAGACCGGTACGCGAAGGTGTTCTTGATGCTGGCCGTAAGCCTCATCGCTTTTCAATTGGTGGATCAGGCCCTGGGCGCGCGTTTCGTCCATCATCTCTCGTCATCGTTTTTCAATCCGCTGGCCCTGGGCAACCTGCGCCCGCTGCTGGCGCTGGCCTTGATAACCCCGGCAGCCTTTCTGTTTTCGAGCAGGGCATTGCTCGATAGCCTGCGCAGCGAGCACGGCATGACCTCGCAGCGCCCGCAACGCGCCCTGCCCAGCGCCCTGACCTTCAGCCTCTCGCCCATCCGCAACCTGGTGGTGCTCGAATTGATGATGATGTGGCGCAACAAACGCACGAAACAGTATGTGCTGATCTCCGTGGGCGTCTCGACAGCCTACACGGCGTTGTTGCTGTCGGATTATAGCGCCATCTTCGCCAACGTGATGGCTGCCGCCGTGGGGTTGTTTGCCTCGGGCGTCTTCGCGCTCAACTACGGCCAGTTGATGTTCGCCTGGGAAAGCCGATACTTCGACGGACTGCTGGCCCGCGACATCCAGCTACAACACGCGGTGCTGGCCAAGTTTATGGTGTTGATGGGCTCGTGCCTGGCGTTGTTCATCATCAGCCTGCCATTGTTTTTCTGGCTGGCGCCCAACTTGCTGATGCTGCACGTGGCCTTCCTCTTCTACAACGCGGGCGTCACGAGTATGCTGATGCTGGCGCTGTCGGTCTTCAACCGCCGGCGCGTCAACGCCGCCGAAGGCAGTTTCTTCAACTACCAGGGCTTTTCGATCATGCACTGGCTCTGGATCATCCCGACGATCCTGCCGCCGGCCCTGTTGCTTTATTTCATGGAGGCCAACCCCGACGCCGCGCTGTCGCTCATCGCCTCGATGGGGTTGATCTGTATGCTGCTGGCCTGGCCCTGGAGCATGCTCCTGGCCCGTTTTCTCGGTCGCCGTAAATACCTGATGGCAGAAGGGTTCCGAAATTATGAACGTTAAAGTTTTCCACCTCGTCAAACGCTACGGCCAGCATTTTGCGCTGCACGTGCCGGAGTTGCGCATCGCTTCGGGCGAGGCCCTGGGTCTGGTGGGCAACAACGGCGCCGGTAAAACCACCTTCCTCCGCCTGCTGCTCGACCTCATCCGCGCCGACGACGGTCAGGTGCTCGTCGATGGCCAGAACGTCAAAAAAGAATCCGGCTGGAAAGCCCACGTCGGCTCCTACCTCGACGAATCGTTTCTGCTCGACTTTTTGACGCCGGCTGAGTTTTTCAGCTTCGCCGGCAGCGTCTACGAGATGACGGCCTCGCAGATCGACGCGGCGCTCAACCCCTACCGAACGTTCCTGCCCGAACAGGCCCTCAGCAGCACCCAACCCTTCATCCGCGACCTGTCGATGGGCAACAAGAAGAAGGTCGGGCTTGTGGCAGCGATGATCACCGAGCCGCGCCTGCTGATCCTCGACGAGCCTTTCGCCAACCTCGACCCCGGCTCGCAGATCCGCCTGAAGCAATTGCTGCGCCGCCTGCGCCAGGAGCACGGCACCACGATGCTTATCTCCAGCCACGACCTCGGCCACGTCACCGATTTCTGCGAACGCGTCACCCTCCTCGACGACGGCCAGATCGTCCGCGACATGACTACCTCCGAAGCCACGCTGCACGAACTCCGCAGTTATTTCGCCGCGACGGGGTGATCGTCGATCCACCTGATTGTTCAGAAAGAAAAGCAACTCAAATTGTGAATATTCGAAGACCACAGGTTATTTTTTAGGGCCTAAAACGCCTATATATATAGAAGCACCTCTCAATTATTACAATTTGACCCTCTTTATTTAAGGAGGATACTCGTATGTCTACCCAAAAAGTTACCAGACGCTCGATCCTTGGCATTGCGGCCATCTTAGTATGGCTCTTGATCTTCTTCCTCGGGATTTTCATCGATTCATCCGGTTTCCGCGACGAAATCATGGTCGATGGCAAATTAATGTTCTCGAATATCTTCAACGCCTTTCTGACGTACACGGTCACCAACGTGGCCTTGCTCTGCATGACCGCAGGCATTGCGGGCGCCAACCTGTACTCCCTGAAAACGCTCGCCACGAAGAACGAAGCAACGGATGATTCATCGATTTCCCTGATGACGCCGGTGTTCAACGGCATGATCCGCGCTTTCTTTGTCTACTTGTTGTTCCTCTCCGGCGCTTTCATGACCGCCAACGCGCCTTTCGAAGCGCCAACGCAGGATCAGTACGTTCGGGTGGCTGGTTCTCTCTCCATCCTCTCGTTCCTCGTAGGGTACTTCCCTTCTGCTTTCAACCGGCTTCTCGAAAGGATGTCCTCGTCGCTTCGGGGATCGGCTGAGGGCAAGAAAAAAGAGGTGAAAAAGCCCTTACCCCAGCCGGCGCCTCAGACCTATGCCCCTCCGGCGAAGCCGCCCCGCAACGGCGTCGATCAAACAGGCGTCCCTGCGTCTACGCGGCGATAAATGCCCTCAAGCAGGCAGCGGCCCTCGGTCTGGCGTATTTCGGGGTGCTCGGCGAGGGCAAAGCCCGCCTGCTCCATGGTCTGTTGAAGAAGGTCGCGGGTGAAGCCCTCGCCCTCGCCTCCCTCCCGCACCGGCACGGCCACGTAGATCCAACCGCCGGAAGCCAGCACCCGGCGCGTCTCGGCCAGCGCATCCGGCAGCGCTGCGTCTGAAGGATCAGCGCCGTAGACGTCGTAGGCCACAATCCAATCGAAAAAAGCATCGGGATAGCCGAGGGTGTCGAGGCGGAGCACCGGGACGACGCGGCGCTGGGCTTCGTCAGGTTCTATGATGCCCGCAAGGATGCTGCGAACGGCGTCCACCGTGTCTGGATCGACGGCGCAGGCGTGGAGGTCGAAGCCGAGCATCACCAGCGGCCCGGCATGGCACTGATGCCCACAGCCGAGATCGAGCACCCGGTTGCCGACAGGCACAGCGGCAAAGGTCTTGAGGAGATGATCGGACGGGGCGAACATGGGATTTCTGGTGTTTTAGTGTTATAGTTTTTTAGTGTTTTTGTTGGTTGATTTAATGGATTTTACAGCGGTTCTCAGAAAGAGGGGTCAAAGTACATCCCGTTCGCCGAACGGGATCGAATGGTGTTGGGTCCCGTTTACTTCGTCAGTCGCTTCGCTCGTGTGGCGAACGGGACGTACAAGGGTGCGCAAATGTTTTGGATAATCAGCTTTCAAATCTAAAACACTCAAACACCATAACACTAAAACACAATACCCCTCAAACCCCCGGAAGATCAGCCGGGGGGCGGGTGGGTTGAGGCTGCGGCGCCGGGTCGTCGGCGGTCCAGCGGAGGGCTTCGGTGATGTGTTTGCACTGCCCACACCGGATGCAAGTCTCCGTCGGCTCGTAGGTCGAGAGGCGATCTCGCGAAAAATAGGGATGCGCCGGCACCGGACTCCGGGCGACGCCGTTGGTCATCTCGGTATGCGGGTCGAAAGTCAGATGTGCCAGCGTCGCCTCGGCCAGTGCTTCGATAAAGAGTGCATGGCAATTGAGCGCGGGCATCACCTCGAAATGCGTGATGCCTACCTTGGCTGCCTGCTCGCGCAGGTCGATGTCGAGCGCGTAGGTCGTCTCGAGGTGTTCGGTGACGAGCGCCACCGGCACGACCAGCACCGACGTGTTCCCCTGCCGGGCCAACGCTCTGACGGTCTCCGGCGTGCCCGGCGTCAACCATTCCGCCGGCCCGATTTTACCGTGGAAGGCGACGTGGAACGGACGATCTCGCCCGCGCAGTTCCATCACCCGGTCTACTGTGGCGTGGATCAGGCAGCAGTAGGGATCGCGTCGTTCTTTCATCTCGCGCAGCGGCGTGCCGTGGGCGCTGAAGAGCAGCGGCACGCGGTCGCGGTGGCGCCGGGCGAAGCGTTGCAGGGCCTCGTCGATGCGTTCGCTGACGGCCTGGACGTACTTCGGATGCGCCGCATACTCGGCCACACGGGTGGTGGGCCAGGCAGGAATCTCGCCCTCCTGCTCCAGCCGCCACCAGTAGGCCAGCGCCGAGCCGGTGGTCGTTTTCGAATACTGCGGAAACAACGGCAAGAGCACCACCTTGTCGATGCCGTCGTGTTGCATCTGCCGGGCAGCCTCTTCGCCGAAAGGATGCCAGTAGCGCATGGCTACGTACGTCCGAAACGTAGCCCCCGTGGCCGCGCCGAATTTGTTGTTTAAGAACGTCTCCAGACTTTCGGCCTGTTCATACGCCAGCCGCGTCACCGGCGAACCGCCGCCGATGGCTTCGTATTCCTTGCGCACCGACTTGCCCCGAACGGAAGCAATAAAACGACTCAACCAGGGACGCAGCATCCCGCCGCCGGGCAAATCGAGCAAGACGGGATCCATGAAAAGGTTGAACAAAAAA
>JANQES010000087.1 GCA_028278205.1 Rhodothermales bacterium | reverse complement strand
GCAGTACGCACTACCAAACCTATGGACAGACGAGAAGCTGTTAAGCGGATTGGGATGTTGATGGGCGGGGCGCTGTCGATGTCGACGGTGGCCGGGGTGTTGGGGGGATGCCGGGCCGGGCCGGCGGATGGGACGTTTGCGCCCCAGGCCTTGACCTCCGGACGCGATGAACTGGTAGCGACCATCGCCGAGTTGATCATCCCGGAGACCGATACGCCCGGCGCCCGCGCCGCCCGCGTCCACGAATTCATCGACCAGATGCTCAGCAACTGGTACGAGGACGAAAACCGCGATCACTTCCTGGCCGAACTCGCGACGGTGGATCAGAAAGCGCAGGCCGCCTACGGCAAAAACTTTCTCGATCTCTCCGAAGCCGATCAGACCGACCTGCTCTCGGCGATGGAAGAAGAAGGCCTCGCGTGGATGGAGACCCTCGGCACCGCCGGAGGTGATCCCGAAAAGCCGCCGTTCTTCGTGGCGATGAAAAGCCTGACGCTCTTCGGCTACTACACCTCGGAGGTCGGCGCCACGCAGGAGTTGCGCGTCAACCCGATGGGCGTCTACCGGGGCGACGTCCCCTACGAAGAGATAGGACGGGCGTGGGCGTGAGTTGGGTGTTTTAGTGTTCTAGTGTTTGAGTGTCATAGTGTCTTTTCACTCAATCACTAAAACACCATAATACCATAACACTAAAACACTTTGAAGACTATGAATCGAAGAACCTTCATCAAATCAACCGCAGCGGCGGGTCTGGGCGGCCTGGTGTTGATGAACACCGGATGCGCCGAGGGCGAGGGACGATCTATGAACGAAACAACGACGCAAACGGACGCGCCTGCTCAGACGCGCGCGCTCGAACGCATCGGGGTGCAACTCTACACCGTGCGTAGTATTCTGGAAAACGACTTCGAAGGCGGCATTGAGCAGGTAGCTGCCATCGGCTACGACGAGGTCGAGTTTGCGGGGTATTATGACCGGAGCCCGGCGGATGTCAAAGCGCTGTTGGATCGGGTAGGGATGACGGCCCCGGCGGTGCACGTGGGCATCGACCTGCTCCGCGATGACCTCGATGCGGTGATCGAGGCGGCGCAGATCATCGGACACGAATACATCATCTGCCCGTGGGTTGCCGAAGATCAGCGGACGCTCGATCATTACAAACAGCACGCCGCGCTCTTCAACGAAGTTGGCGAAAAATGCAAAGCCGCCGGGATCCAGTTTGCCTATCACAACCACGACTTCGAGTTCTTCGAAACCGACGGGCAGATCCCCTACGACCTGCTCCTGGCCGAGTGCGATGCTTCGCTCGTGGAGATGGAACTGGATCTGTACTGGATCAAAAAAGGCGGCTACGACGCCGGCGCTTATTTCAACGCCCATCCGGGGCGCTTTACCTGTTGCCACGTCAAAGACATGGGTTCCGATGAGGGGATCGTGCCCGTCGGCACAGGGTCCATCGATTTCGGGTCGATCTTCGCGCAGTCGGAGCAGGCCGGTCTCAAGCATTATTTCGTCGAACACGACCACCCCGACGATCCGATGCAGAGCCTGGCGATGAGTTATGCGCATCTCAAGGACTTGCGTTTTTAGTGCGTCGAAGGTAATGCCTTTTACGTTTCACGTTCCGCTGATCCTGTTGTATACTTCTCGGTGTGTTAGAAACCTTCAAAAAAACCTCAGCCAATGCCACTAGGAAGAAAACTGCGATACGGAATGGTGGGCGGCGGGCCGGGCGCTTTCATCGGCGCGGTCCATCGCAAAGCAGCGGCGCTCGACGGCGAGATGGACATCGTCGCGGGCGCGTTTTCCTCGAATGCAGATAAGTCGCGGCAGCAAGGGGCCGAGTTGATGCTCGATCCAGGCCGGGTCTATTCGTCGTATCAGGAGATGGCCGAACGCGAGGCGGCGCTGCCCGACGGCGACCGGATCGACTTTGTCTCGATTGTCACGCCTAACCACGTCCATTTTCCCGTCGCCAAAGCGTTCATCGAAGCCGGCTTCCACGTCGTCTGCGACAAGCCGATGACCACGACGCTCGAAGACGCCGAGGCGCTTTGCCGTCTCGTCTCCGCGCATGACGTAGTCTTTGCCCTGACGCACAACTACACGGGCTATCCGATGGTCAAACAGGCCCGCGCGATGGTGAATTCCGGCAAGATCGGCACCGTGCGCAAAGTCATCGTCGAATACCCGCAGGGCTGGCTTGCCACGCCTATCGAACGCGAAGGTCACAAACAGGCCGACTGGCGCACCGACCCCAAACGCGCCGGCGCCGGCGCCCTCGGCGACATCGGCTCGCATGCCGAAAATCTGGCCCGCTACATCACCGGCCTCGAACTCGAAGCCCTCTGCGCCGACGTGACGACGTTCGTTGAGGGCCGGTCCATCGACGACGATGTCAACATGCTGGTGCATTACGAAGGCGGCGCGCGCGGGGTGTTGCACGCCTCGCAGATCTCCATCGGCGAGGAAAACAACATCAACATCCGTGTTCACGGCACGGAGGGGTCGTTGCAGTGGTTCCAGGAGCATCCCAACTGGCTCCACTTTCGCACGCTCGACGGCCCGGAGCACGTCTACAAACGCGGCAATGACTACCTCACCGAGGTGGCAAAGCACAACAGCCGCCTGCCGTTCGGCCATCCGGAGGCGTTCCTCGAAGCCTTCGCCAACATCTACGTCAACGCCGGGCGCACCATCGCCGCGAAACTGGCCGGCGAAGAACCGGGCGCTTTCGACACCGATTTCCCGACCGTGCAAGACGGCGCCTACGGCGTGCATTTCATCTTCACCGCGTTAGAAAGCGGACGGCAACGGGGATGGGTAGACGCACGCTACTCCGCGCCTGTTTAAACCGTTGAGACGTTACATGTAACGTCTCTACAGGGGCATTTTCAACGAAAACGTGTAAGCTGCCTTGTTTATTCACAGCGTCTATTTTACCCTCAAAGAAGGGCTTTCCGACGAAGATCGCGCGCGCTTCGACGCCGGGTTGGCGTCGCTGGCCGGCATCGAGACCGTGCGGCACGGCTACATCGGCCCGCCGGCAGACACCCACCGGCCCATCATCGACCGCGATTATACCCACGCGTTGATTCTCGCCTTCGATGATGCGGCGGCCCACGATGCCTACCAGGAGCATCCGATCCACGACGTCTTCCGAGACACCTGCTCGTCCTACTGGGCGCAGGTGCGCATCTTCGATGTGGAGGCGTGAAACGTGAAACGTAAAACGTGAGGGTGCCTCGCTGAAGCGTTTCTAGGGGCATCCTCACGTTTACTACGTCAGTCGCCTTCGGCTCGTGTCACGTTTTACGTTTCACGCATATCATCCTTCATCAAAGCACTGAACCCGGAATCTAAAAGCCACCATCGAACCATGAGCCGACCTGTCACCCTTTTCACCGGCCAATGGGCCGATTTGCCGCTGGAGGTGCTGGCCGAGAAGGCCGCGTCCTGGGGCTTCGACGGCCTCGAACTCGCCTGCTGGGGCGATCACTTCGACGTGCAACGCGCGCTCAACGAAGACGACTATTGCCAGGGCCGCCACGATCTGCTGGCGCGGCATGGCCTCAAAGTCTGGTCCATCAGCAGCCACCTCGTCGGGCAGGCCATCTGCGACCGCATCGACCAGCGCCATCAGGCTATCCTGCCGCCCTACGTCTGGGGCGACGGCGATCCGGAGGGCGTGCGGCAACGCGCCGCCGAGGAGATGAAAGACACCGCCCGCGCCGCTGCTCGCCTCGGTGTGGGTGTCGTCAACGGGTTCACCGGCAGCAGCATCTGGCACCTGCTCTACTCGTTCCCGCCCAACACCCCGGAGATGATCGACGCCGGCTTTCAGGACTTCGCCGACCGCTTTCATCCTATCCTCGACATCTTTGACGAGGTGGGCGTGAAGTTCGGGCTGGAGGTGCATCCCACCGAGATCGCCTTCGACATCGCCAGCGCCGGGCGTGCGCTCGCAGCCGTCGATCACCGCGAGGCGTTCGGGTTCAACTACGATCCGAGCCACTTCGGCTATCAGGGCGTCGATTACGTCGCTTTCATCGATACCTTCGGCGACCGGATCTATCACGCCCACATGAAAGACGTGTGGTGGTCTGACCGGCGCACGCGCGCCGGGGTCTTCGGCGGCCACACCGACTTCGGCCACGCCGACCGTTACTGGGATTTCCGGTCGATTGGCCGGGGCAAGATCGATTTCGAAGAGGTCATCCGCGCGCTCAACCGCATCGGCTACAACGGCCCGCTCTCGATCGAGTGGGAAGACGGCGGGATGGATCGCGAGCAAGGCGCTGCCGAAGCCTGTGATTTCGTCAAACGCATCGATTTTACCCCCTCGGCGGCGGCATTTGATGCGGCTTTTGCAAAAGATGCACAGTGATTGTGGTGTTTTAGTGTTATAGTGTTTTGGTGTTTTAGGGCGATCAACTAAAACACCAAAACACTATAACACCAAAACACCATAACACTTTTCACAATGACGCCTGTGAAAAGCACGCTTTACATTCTCGCAGCGGTGGTGCTGCTGGCCGGGTGCAGCGGGACGCGCCCGGATCCGGCAGGGACCGCCGAGCCGGCTGAAATGGCCGAGCCGGTGGCGATGGAGGTGAAACAGGAGGCCGGTCCGGTGGCTTCTCCCACCACAAGCACGCCGTCATCGGGCGAGACCGAGACCGTGACGATCCCCGGCACCGACGTCTCGTTTACCCTGGCAAAGATCCCCGGCGGCACCTTCACGATGGGCAGCCCGGAGAGCGAAGCCGGACGGAAGGGCGACGAAGGCCCGCAGCGCACCATCACCGTCGAGCCGTTCTGGATGGGCACCCACGAGGTGACCTACGACGAGTTCTCCATCTTCCGCTATCGTGACCGCGACAATGCCGAGACAGCGATTGAGGGCGGCTCGTTCGATCCCGACATCGTGGCGCGGCCCAGCCCACCTTATGAAGATCCGGCCCACGGCATGGGCAATCAGGGCTTCCCGGCGGTGGGGCTCTCGCAATGGGCGACGTTGCATTATGCCCGGTGGCTCACCGAAAAAACCGGCCACTTTTACCGCCTGCCCACCGAGGCCGAATGGGAATACGCCTGCCGCGCCGGCGCCACCACCGCCTACAGCTTCGGCGATGACCCCGCCGACCTCGACGAATACGCCTGGCATTACGAAAACAGCGACGAGGTCTTCCAGAAAGTCGGCCAGAAGACGCCCAACGCCTGGGGCCTGTACGACATGCACGGCAACGTCTCGGAGTGGACGCTCGATGAGTACGCCGCAGATTTCTACGCCTCGCTGCCGGACGACGGCGTAGAGTCGCCCTGGGCCGAGCCGACGCGGTTGCACCCGCGCACCGTCCGGGGCGGCGCCTACGACGACGACCCCGAAGCCCTGCGCTGCGCCGCCCGCCTCGAATCGAGCCTCAACTGGAAACGCCGCGATCCGCAGATTCCCAAGAGCTTCTGGTGGAACACCGACTCGCCGTTCGTAGGCTTTCGCCTGATACGGCCCGTCACCCCACCCTCGCCGGAAGAGATCGAGGAATTCTGGATGATGGTGTTAGGGGAATGACGAAGAACGGTGGTAGGAAATCGGCACGTTAGTGCTTTTGAAAATATGTCACTGGTCATTGGTCACTGGTCACTGGTCGTTAGAAAGAACTAGTGACTAATGACCAGTGACTAATGACCCTTTGATCACCAAACCTCAACCCTCAAAGAGGTACCGGTATGGAAGAAAAGACAAACGGACAGGAGTCCGGCACGTTGAGCCGGCGGGACTTTGTGAAGGGGGGCACTGCCGCCGTGGTGGGGTCGTTCGTGGCCAGCCAGTTTCCGATGGCCGCCAGCGCCTATTACGGCGTCGATGATACGATCAAGGTCGGCTTGATCGGATGCGGTGGGCGTGGCACCGGCGCGGCGGCGCAGGCTCTGGCCACCGGAGAGAACGTCAAGTTGGTCGCCATGGCCGACGCCTTCGCGGATCGTATCGAGGAGAGCTACAACAACCTCGCGAACCCGGAACATTCGGACTATACGGGGAAGAACGCCGAGGGCATCCAGGATCGCATCGACGTGCCCCCGGAACGCCGGTTCGACGGTTTCGATGGCTATAAAGAGGTCATCCCGCTCGTCGACGTGGTGATTCTGACGACGCCGCCGGGGTTCCGCCCGATGCACTTCGAGGCGGCGGTGGAAGCCAACAAGCAGATCTTTATGGAAAAGCCCGTCGCCACCGACGCGCCGGGCATCCGGCAGGTGCTCAAGACGGCGGAGAAAGCCAGGCAGAAGAAGCTCAACGTGGTTGTCGGGCTGCAACGCCATTACCAGACGATCTACCGCGAGTGGGTCGAACGCATCCACGACGGCGCTATCGGCGACGTCATCCTGGGGCGCGTCTACTGGAACAGCGGCGGCGTCTGGGTGCGCGACCGGGCTCAGTACGAACAAAAGGCGGGCCGTAAGCTCACCGAGATGGAGTATCAGATGCGCAACTGGTACTACTTCAACTGGCTCTGCGGCGACCACATCGTCGAGCAGCACATTCATAACATCGACGTGGCCAACTGGGTCAAGCAGGGGCATCCGATGAAGGCGCAAGGCCAGGGCGGGCGTCTCGTGCGTACCGGCAAAGACCACGGCGAGATTTACGACCACCACTTCGTCGAGTTCGAGTATGAAGACGGCAGCCGCGTGCTCAGCCAGTGCCGCCACCAGCCGGGCTGCTTGAACCGCGTCTCGGAAGCCTTCCACGGCACCGCCGGCACGGCGCCCAAGCCGGGCGAACTCTACACGGCTTCCGGCCATGCCATCTACAAGCACCGCGACAAAAACGACCCGAATCCCTATCAGGTCGAGCACGACGAACTCTTCGCTGCCATCGCCGCCGGCGAATACAAATACGCCGATGCCAAGAACGGCGCCGTCGCCACGATGAGCGCCATCATGGGCCGCATGGCGACCTATTCCGGCAAGGAGGTCTCGTGGGACGAGGCGCTCAACTCCAACGTCAACCTCATGCCGGAACGCTACGCCTGGGACGCCAACCCGCCGGTAATGCCCGACGCAGAAGGTTACTATCCGATCCCGATGCCTGGCGACTCGGCAGTCATTTGACCGGCGCGTCCGTTCATACTGGGAAAGGGGGAGAGGGCGAGTGGGAGAAAGGGAGAAAGGGGGAAAGGGAGAAAGGGCGATTTCGCTTTTGCTTCCAGTCATCCTTTCACCCTCTCCCCCTTTCCCCCTTTCTCCCACTCGTCATTCTTCTTGCGGCGGTGTCGCCGCTGAGCGCCCAGCCGCTGGAGGGCTATATCTTCACCAGGGCGCAGATGGGCACGCAGTTCAAAATCGTGCTCTACGCGCCTGACAGCGTGCTCGCCCGCCGCGCCGCTGATGCAGCCTTCGCTCGTATCGACACGCTCAATCAGCATCTGAGCGATTATCTGAATGACAGCGAACTGAGCCGGCTCTCGGCCACTGCCGGCTCCGGCCAGGACGTGCCGCTCAGCGAGGCGTTGTGGACGGTCTTGCAGACCGCCCAGCATCTGGCTGCCGAGACCGACGGCGCGTTCGACGTGACGGTAGGGCCGCTGACACGGCTGTGGCGGTGGGCGATGCGGCGCGGGCGGTTGCCGCCGGAGGACGAACTGGCGCAAGCCCGCGCGGCTACCGGCTACCGATACCTCACGCTCGACAGCACGGCCCGGACGGCGCGGTTGGAACGGCCCGGCATGCGGCTCGACCTCGGCGGCATCGCCAAAGGCTACGCCACCGACGAAGCGCTGAAAGTGTTGCGCGCCCACGGTCTCTCGCGCGCCCTCGTCGACGGCGGCGGCGACATCCGCCTGGGCGATCCACCGCCGGACAAACACGGCTGGCGCGTCGAAATCAGTACAGTACGCGCCGGGGGCGAAAAAGCGACGGAAAAACGCCTGCTGGCCCGTTGCGCCATCGCCACGTCGGGTGCGACCTACCGCTACGTCGAGGTCGATGGCATCCGGTATTCCCACATCCTCGACCCACGCACCGGCATGGGCCTGACGGACGAACGCCTCGTGACGGTCATCGCACCCACCGGCACGCAAGCCGACGCGCTGGCCTCGGCTTTGAGCGTCCTCAGCCCCGACGACGGCCTCGTCTTAGCCGCTGGTGTTCCGGATGTGGCCGCGCGGATTATCTGGCGTGCCGGCATGGGATACCGACAGCGTCAATCGTCGTCGTTCGAGGCGTCTTTCGTTTCGCAACGAGACGAGGGTATGTGAGCAAACTACCGGGGTGGAGAAGCCCCCTAGGGGCGGCCTGTTTGTAGTGCTCGCATTTCCCCGATAAAAAAAGCTCCGTAGGAGCGGCCTGTAAAAAACAGGTCACCCCTACGGGGCTTCATTTAAAAAAGCGCTGATTTCTACAAACAGGTCGTCCCTACGGGACTTTGCAGACACGCCCTAACCCTGAATCTCGTATATTTCATCACAAACCCTGAAAACAGGCCCCTGGCACGCACGCCCTAAACCGGACCATCTCATGGCTACCGAACAAAACAAAACAACCGATCTCTCGCGTAGAGATTTCCTCAAGACCTCAGCCGTCACCACGCTGGGTGTTTCGGCGGGGCTGTTGGCCTCGGGCAACTTTGCCTACGCCGCCGGCTCAGACACCTTGCGCGTTGGGCTCGTCGGGTGCGGCGGGCGCGGCACCGGCGCCGCCCGCGACGCCGTCGTTGCGGCAGACGGCATCGAAGTCGTGGCGATGGGCGATCTCTTCGAAGACCGTCTCGACCGCTCCCGCGAGGCGCTCGGACAGGAGATCGGCGATGCGCTCAAAGTAGACGACGACCACGCCTTCGTCGGCTTCAATGCCTACCAGCAAGTCATCGACAGCGACGTCGACATCGTGATTCTGGCGACGCCGCCGGGCTTCCGGCCTCAGCACTTTCGCGCCTGCGTCGAGGCGGGCAAACACGTCTTCATGGAAAAGCCGGTCTCGGTGGATGTGGCCGGCTCGCATGCCATCATCGAAGCGGGCGAGATGGCGAAAGAGAAAGGTCTTTCCATCGTCGCCGGGACGCTCTACCGGCGGCAGCCCAGCTTCGTCGAAGCCGTCAAACGCATCCACGACGGGATGATCGGCGAGTTGGTGGGGGCGCAGGAGTATTACATGACCGGCCCCATCTGGCTGCGCTCGCGCAAGCCCGGCATGTCTGACATGGAATGGCAATGCCGCAACTGGTACTATTTCACCTGGCTCTCCGGCGATCACATCGTCGAGCAGTTCGTCCATAACCTCGACGTGATCAACTGGGTCTTCCAGGGCAAACCGGAATCAGCCATTGCCATGGGTGGGCGCATCGAACGCGTCGATCCGTCCTACGGCCACATCTACGACCACTTCAGCGTCGAGTATGTCTACGGAGGCGGCGCGCGGGTCGAGGCCAAGTGTCGTCAGATGAAAGAAGTCACCACGCGTGTGACCAACCGCATCGTCGGCACCAAAGGCGTGGCCGAGTTGCACCCGCGTCATTCTATGCTCCGCTCGCACGACGGCACGGTGCTCTTCGAGCATCCGGAGCCGGGCCTCAACGCCTACGTGCAGGAACACACCGACCTGATCGCGAGCATCCGCAACGGTCAGCCCATCAACGAAGCGAAGCAGATCGCTGTGAGCACGCTCACCGGCGTGCTGGGCCGCGAGAGCGCCTACACCGGGCAAGAACTCACCTGGGACGACCTCCACAACGCCGACCTCGACCTCGTGCCCAAGACGTTTGCCTTCGGCGCGATGCCGTTCCCGGAAGTGGCCCTCCCCGGTAAGACGAAGCTCAACCGCGCGCCGTGGGGGCAAAAGGCGGATGCGTTGGGGTAAGCGGTTGTTTTTCAGGTCGCTCGTTTACTTGACGAGTCATAGTGGGGTCTCTGAGCGCCGTAGGCGCGCCCTGTTTGTAGCGCGCGGGCCAAAAAAACAGATAGCTCCCCCCGCCTTCGCGGGGGCAGGCTCCGGAGCGGCCTGTTCAAAGAGGAAAAGGCTGATTCTTTTGAACAGGCCGCTCCTACGGAGTTTGTGTCGGAAAAGAACCGGTTGCTACAAACAGGACGCCCCTGCGGGGCTGGTGACGCCGACTTATGGGTTTTGCCGAGGTACATGTCTATGAAACGTAGAGACTTCCTCAAGACGAGCGTTGTCGGGTTGACGGGTGTGTCGTTGGGGCTGTGTGAGCGCCCGCCGGGTACGCAGCAGGCGCCGGTGGTGGCGGCGTCTTCGCAAGGCACCATCAAAAAAGCCGTCAAGTTCGGCATGGTCGATGAGGAGATGTCGATTCTGGAGAAATTCCAGCTCCTCAAATCGCTGGGTTTCGACGGCGTCGAGATGGATAGTCCGAGCGATCTGGATCGAGACGAAGTCATCGCCGCGCGCGACGAGACGGGGTTGCCCATCCACGGCGTCGTCGATTCGGTACACTGGCGGAAGACGCTTTCCGATCCCGATCCTGCCGTGCGCGCCGAAGGCCTCGACGGCCTCAAGACGGCGCTCGACGACGCCCACGCCTACGGCGCCTCGACGGTGTTGCTCGTGCCGGCGGTGGTCAACAAAGACGTCTCCTACGCCGACGCCTATGAGCGGTCGCAGGCGGAGATCCGCAAGGTGCTGCCGCTGGCGCAGGAGCACGGCGTCAAGATCGCCATCGAGAACGTCTGGAATATGTTTCTGCTGAGCCCGCTCGAATGCGCCCGCTACATCGACGAATTCGAGAGCGAATGGATCGGCTGGTATTTCGACGTCGGAAACATCGTCAACTATGGCTGGCCGGAGCACTGGATTCGCATTCTGGGATCGCGCATCCTCAAGCTCGACATCAAGGAATACAGCCGCGAAAAACGCGATAAAGAAGGCCCCTACGCCGGTTTCAACGTCCTTCTGGGCGAGGGTGATTGCGACTGGCCCGCCGTCAACCAGGCTCTGAAAGACATCGGCTACGAAGGCTGGGCCACCGCCGAGGTGCGCGGCGGCGACACCGCTCGCCTGCGCGACATCGCCGAACGCATGGACCGGATTCTTCCAACTTGATTTTTGGGTCATGGGTCACTGGTCATGGGTCATGAGTGCCTCACCAAGATCCCATGACTCATGACCCATGACTCATGACCCATCATCACGGAGACACCATCATGAAACGGAGACAATTCGTCAAAACCAGCATTGCTGCCGGCACGACGGCGTTGGCTGTCGCTGCCACCGGTTCGATGGCGAGTGCGGCGTCGGCAGGGGCTTCGGAAGAGGCGCCGGAAGACACGACGCTCACGCTCAAAGGCAACATCAACCACTCGGTATGCAAGTGGTGTTATGGCGACATGAGTGTCGAGGAGTTGGCCGTCGCGGGCAAAGCGATGGGCCTCAAATCGGTGGAGTTGTTGGATCCCGTAGACTGGCCCATCCTGGAGAAACACGGCCTGATCTGCGCCATGCCGTTTGGGCCGGTGGCCGAGGGCAAGAACCGTCTGACCGACGGCTTCAACCGCATCGAAAACCACGAATGGCTCGTGCCGATGTTTAAAGAGCGCATCAAGGAAGTGGCCGACGCGGGCTATCCCAGCGTGATCTGCTTCTCCGGCAACCGCGCCGGCCTCGACGATGAGACGGGCATCGTAAACTGCCTCCAGGGTCTCAAGGAGATCGTCCCGACGGCGGAGCAGTACGGCGTGACCCTCTGCATGGAATTGCTCAACAGCAAGGTCAATCACCCCGATTACCAGTGCGACAAGACGCCGTGGGGTGTCGAACTCTGCAAGCGCGTCGGGTCGGAGCGTTTCAAACTGCTCTACGACATCTACCACATGCAGATTATGGAGGGCGATGTCATCCGCACCATCCAGACGTATAGCGACTACATCGGCCACTACCACACCGGCGGCAATCCGGGGCGCCACGAGATCGACCACACGCAGGAACTCAACTATCCGGCCATCATGAAGGCCATCGTCGAGACTGGCTACACGGGCTACGTCGGGCAGGAGTTCATCCCCAGCCGCACGCCGCTCGTGTCGTTACGCGAGGCCGTCGCGCTGTGCGACGTGTAATTGCAACCGCAGATGAGCGCGGATGGACGCGGATGAATGGGGAGCGTTGCAATCTGCCAGCGGCCATCTGCTATCCGCAATCCGATATCTGTAATTTGCCATCCAACAAAATGAAACGCCGAGACTTTATCACCACGATGGCTGCCGGGGCGGTGGGCGCCGGCACGATGTTGAACGGGACGCTCCGCGCCGTCGCGGCGCCTGCGCGGCCCCGGAATCAGGCTTTCAAGCTTAAGTATGCGCCGCATTTCGGCATGTTTAAGCATCATGCGGGCGACGACTTTGTCGACCAGATTATGTTTGCGGCGGATCAGGGGTTTACGGCCTGGGAAGACAATGGCATGAAGGGGCGGACCGTCGAGACGCAGGAGAAGATTGCCACAGCGATGGCGCAACGGGGGATGCAGATGGGCGTTTTCGTGGCGCACACGATCTACTGGCGCGAACCCAACCTGGCCAACGGCGATCCGGAGCTGCGCGCGAAATTCCTCAAGGAAATCGAAGAATCCGTCGAGGTGGCTAAGCGCGTCAATGCCACGTGGATGACCGTGGTGCCGGGGCACGTAGACCTGCGCCTGGACATGGGCTATCAGACGGCCAACGTCGTCGAAAGCCTCAAAAGGGCCAGCGACATCCTGGCGCCGCACGGCCTCGTGATGGTGCTCGAACCGCTCAACCCGCGCAACCATCCCGGCCTTTTCCTGAAAAAGATCGCCCACGGTTACGAGATCTGTAAAGCCGTCAACAGCCCGGCCTGCAAGATCCTCAACGACCTCTATCACCAGCAGATCACCGAAGGCAACCTCATCCCCAACATCGACGCCGCCTGGGACGAGATCGCCTATTTCCAGATCGGCGACAACCCCGGACGCAAGGAGCCGACGACGGGTGAGATCAACTACCTCAACGTCTTCAAACACATCCACGAAAAGGGCTTTACCGGCGTGATGGGCATGGAGCACGGCAACATGAAACCCGGCAAAGAAGGCGAACAAGCCCTCATCGACGCCTACCGCGCCGTCGATAGTTTTTAAACAATGCACCACGACCCCAAATCTGACCTCAGGAACATCGTCGTCAAGACCCTCACTGCTGGATATCAGGTGCGCGACGAAGAGGCCGGCGCCATCGCAGCGCGCGTTGGGACGTATCTCGATGTAGAAGACGTCGGGGGGGCGCATTTTGAGTTGTTGAACGTCACGCTGAACTGGAAAGCGCTCTGCGGCGCGGTGGTGGAGGGCGAGATGGTGCTTGCCGGCCATTTCGCCGGGTTGCCGCTGGTCGGGGCGCTGCGGTGGTTCGATAGCATGCGGTATTATTATCAGTTCAACGCGAATTGGCAATACCCGCACAGGGAAGCCCTTGCCATCGACCACGTCGAAGCAGCCACCTGCATGGCGTTGTGGAAGCAAGAAGCCGAGGCGCCACCGTATTCACCGGACGACACGTTGGAGGGTTTGCTAGAGCGGGCCAACGACAGCCTCCGCGAAGCCGCGTTCGAGACCATCGATAAAGGGCGGCTCCAGGCGGTCATGGATCGGCTTAAGATGCTCCGTTGCCTGACCTCGCGCGCCGGCTGGTATCGGTTGAGAGACGTGATGAAATACCAGATTCCTGAAGAATAGCGCCGGGAGAGCGGGTAGGGAATGGCCAATGGGATGTGGCCAATGGGGGAAGGGCGAGATGGGGGAAAGGGAGAGAGGGGGAGCGGGCGAAAAAACGTTTATCACCCTTCAAAAAGCTCGTCGCCGGTGCAACGTGGACCATCAACGGCGGTTTGCTGTCATCGAAGGGCATGAAGTGATGGGTGGCGGAACGCACGCCGAGGCTGGCAGCCATCATGGCCAGTGCCAGCAAGAATACAATCAGCCCCACCCGTGCCGCCGGAGAGAGCTGCATCAGAAACCCATAAAACGCGTTTTTCTTGACTTCGGCGGCAGCGTGGCTTTGCATCGTTTATTACCAGGGTGAGACTCGTTTTCGGTAGAATCGTACCGGCGGGGGCGGGGCGTCATCAGCAAAAACGCCGAAAAAGCCCCGATTAGCCCTGTTTCGCCCGGTGCGAACGTCAGGCGGATGGCATAAACGAAAGAAAATCAAACACTATGCCCGAACCAGATTTGCGGGCGATTTCGGGATGTGTTGCGCCGAAATGATGATCGAAAAAGGAGCCGGGAAAGGGATAAAGCAAGGGTGTGTATGGGGTGGTTACGCAGCCGGCTTTAACAGTCTGCTATCCCATCCTTCCCCATTCTCGAGCACGCAATACGGCTGGCCGCGCCGCTCGACTTCGGCCACAAACGTCTCCGGCGAGGCGGTATTGAATTCGAACATCTCGTAGTGGCACGGGATGACCATCTGCGCGCCGATGTCGTGGGCCAGCGAGGCGGCTTCGACGCCGTTGAGGTTGCCTGCCACGCGGCGCTCCGGGGCGCTGCCGTTGATGGGCAGCAAGGCCACGTCTACGTGCCAGGGGCGCAGCCGCTCGACAAGGCCGTCGTACCCCATCGTGTCGCCGCTGTGATAGAGGGTCCACGGGCCGAAACGGACGACGTAACCGAGATATTTATGACGACCCTGGTCGTCTTGTTCAAGCTGTTCGTGCGCTGCCGGGATGCCCGTCAGGGTAAAGCACGAGGCCGAGGCGGATTGCCCGTCGTCCAGCCCGATGGGCCACGCCGGATCGCAGCCAAGGCGACCAGCGACGAAGGCGCGGTTGGCTTCGGGGATGACCAGCCTGAGGTCCGGATTGACGCGGCGCAGCGGCCCCAACGTCTCGGCGTCGAGGTGGTCGGTATGGTTGTGGCTCGACGTGGCCACGTCGATGAAGTCGAGCCGTTCGGGCGCGACGACGCGAGCGGTCATACGGACGTGCGGCTTGTCGGTGGCGGCGTATTTTTTGGTGAGCGAATCGGACAGATACGGATCGAGCAGGAGGTGGCGCCCCTGCCATTGCACGAGGAACCCACTCTGCCCCAGCCACCACAACCGGAAGGCATCGTTGTCTTGATCTTTCTGCCTGACATCGGCCAGGAACGCGTTGTTTGTGAGGAAGGGTTGAATCATGGGGTTTTTGGTGTTATAGTGTTTTCGTGTTATGGTGTTTTCGTGTTAGTGTTCTGTAATTATAGCAGTGATTCCACGAATTAAGGGGATTTTTTGAATATCGAACCGCAGAATATCGAATTTTGAATGTTGAAGGTACTGTCAGATCCTTCCACATTCTTAGATCCTTGTTCATTATTCGACATTCAAAATTTTCGGCTGCCGAATCGCTCGATAAATCCGGTTTTTTCCAAGCATTTCTTCTCGATCCACAACAATCTCCCTCTCGCCCTTTCTCCCTCTCATGCTACTCGAAGTCGACACGGGCCTTTCACAGGCACACCGGCACAGATATCGCCAAACTACGCCTCTTCCACAAAACGCTGCATAATCTCCCCCGTCTCCTTATCGCGCAGGATCAGCTTCACCGTCCCGTCGGGCATGCGTTCGCGTTTGACGAGTTGGTGGCCGTCGTATTCGTGTTTGAGGCCTTTGATGGACGTGACCGCTTCGGCGCCGCGCCAATCGTCCAGGAGGACCGGCTCCCACTGTTTCGTTTCGGCGGATCGGTAGCAGGCGTCGATGATGGCGTTGACGACGTAGCCGTCGTAGAACGTCTCCATCGGTTCGCGGCTTGCTTCCAGGGCGTCGAACATGTCGGTAAACATATCGACGTAGCCCAGTTCGGTGACTTCGTCGCCGACGGGGAAGAGCCATCCGGATTCTTGTTCGGCTTTTTCGGCCACGTAGCCGCCGGCGCCGCTGGTGAACATCTCGAAGCCCGTCCGCAGGAAGTGGTTGAGCCAGATGGTGCCCTCGGTTCCGGCCACCTCGTCGCGCAGGTCCATGCCGCCCCGGAACGACCAGCTTACCTCGAACTGCCCCATCGCGCCATTGGCAAAACGGATCAGCCCGATGCCGTTATCCTCGGCGTCGATAGGATGGACGAGCGTGTCGGCCCAGCACATGACCTCGACGGGGCGGATGTCTTTGCCGATGAAGTTGCGGATGATTTCGATACAATGGCAGCCCAGGTCTACGATGGCGCCGCCGCCGGCCTGCTGGAGATCCCAGAACCAATCGCTGTGCGGGCCGCTGTGGGTCTCGCGCGAGCGCGCCCAGAGCACGTCGCCCAGGGCGCCGTTTTTGACGGATTGGAGGGCTTTGAGCGTCTTGGGCGTGTAGACGAGGTCTTCGAGGTAGCCTGCAAAGATGCCCGCGTTTTCGACGATGTCGAGGATGCGTTTGGCTTCGGCGCCGGTGCGGGCCAGGGGCTTGGTGCATAGCACCGCCTTGCCGGCTTCGGCGCACAGCCGCACGGCCTCTTCGTGCAGATGATTGGGCAGCCCGATGACCACCACGTCGGTCTCCGGATCGTTGATGGCCTCGGCCATGTCGGTGCTCCACCGGGGGATGCTCCACCTCTGGGCAAACGCCTTCGCCTTGTCTTCCGTGCGCGAGTAGACCATGCCCACGCGATCGCGGCTTCGCTGGCCGTGCAGGGTCATCGTGTAAAACAGCCCGATCAGCCCGGTGCCGAGCATCGTGATGGTATGCGATTGTTGCATCGATTCCTCCGTTGGTTTGCGCGTTGACTCTAAGGTCGCATTTAGCTATGCTCGGTGCAAGAGGCCCGTTGTCCGTTGTTGGTTGTCAGTTGTTGAATTCTCTGGCGAAAACAACAAAAAAACAACGGACCACCGACTACGGACAACGGACAATCAGCTACATGAACCCCGCCCTCGCTTATCTCGACGCCGCCCAGGCCATCCTCACCCGCATCCGCGACACCCAACTCGACGCCCTCGAACAGGCCGCCGAGGTCTGTACGGCCTCCATCGCCGGCGGTGGGCTCGTGCATTTGTTCGGCTCCGGGCATTCGCGCATGGCTGTCGAGGAGATGTTTCCGCGCTACGGCAGCTTTCCCGGCTTTCATCCCATCGTCGAACTCTCGTTGACCTATCACAACCCCGTCGTAGGCTCGAACGGGCAGCGGCAGGCTATTTTTCTGGAGCGCGTCGAAGGGTTGGGCAAGACCATCCTGCGCAACTTCGTGCTGAGGCCGCCCGACAGCTTCATCATCTTCTCGAACAGCGGTGTCAACGAGGTCGTCGTGGAGGTGGCGTTAGAGGCCAAACGGCTCAGTTTGCCGGTTATCGCCGTCGTCTCGGTCGAGCACTGCCGGGCGTCGGCGCCGCGCCATAGCTCCGGCCAGCGTCTCATCGACCTGGCCGACATCACGCTCGACAACGGCACGCCCGCCGGCGATGCCCTCATCGAAATCGACGGGCACCCCGACCGCATCGGCCCCGGATCGACCATCGGCGGGGCGGCCATCGTCAACACGCTCAAATGTCTCATCGCCGATAAACTCACGCGCCTGGGCCAGCCGCCCATCGTGCTCACGAGCAGCTATCACATCGGCACCGAAGCCTCCAAAAAACGCTTCGACGCCTGCTTCGACGACTACCGCGAGCGCGTCAAGCGGATTTATGGCTGCGACGCCGAGAGCCCACGAGATGCTTAGAGTGATGGTGAATCTCTTTAGCCAGGAAGTGCGTTGTTGAAGAAAAACCTCCATCAATCGAGATATGTCATGAAAACATCGGTGGACGAAGTCGTCGTAAGCTCACCGCAGATTCTTAGCGGTACACCCGTTTTCGCTGGAACACGCGTTCCGGTTCAGAATCTCATCGATTATCTCACGGCAGGGGATAGTTTGGAAATATTTCTGGACGATTTTCCGAGCGTAAATCGTGAGCAGGCCAAGGCTTTTCTGGAAATGTCGAAAGAAGCTTTATTAATAGGGTTGTCGGATGCGGATTCTTCTTGACGAATGTCTTCAGAGAAATATTGCCGTGTTGGTTCTGAAAGCTCCACGAAACCGTATCGAATACCTCCGACCGTTGATGCCTCGTGCAAGGCAAGCCTTGCAGACGATCCAGCCGGGCAATGTCGTGCTCATTAGCAATTGAAGAGGCGTGGAGTTTCTGGTTTCTGGTTTCTAGTTTCTGGTTCCTCTGTTGATTAACCCGCAACCCGAAACCATGCTAACAACGAGCGTCATCGGCAGTTATGCCTGGCCGTCCTGGTTTATCACGGCGGTCGAAGCCATCAAACGGGGTGAATACGGCCCTAAAGACATCGAAGAGACGCTCAACGACGCCGTCGATCTGGCCGTGCGTGATCAGGAAGATGCCGGCGTCGATGTCATCAGCGACGGCGAGATGCGCCGCCTCGGCTTTTTTACGGCTGATTTCTATGGACGACTCACGGGTCTGACTGAGCAGCCGCCGCAACGTCGTCTCGGCCCCGGCGGCCACGACCAGCGCGAACGCTTCGACGCGCACGAGCCGTTCGAGGCTCCGGACGGCCTGGGCCTCGTGGCCGAGTACGAGTACGTCCGGACGCGCACGCAAAAGCCGCTCAAGGTGCCGTGCCCCGGCCCCTACACGCTCGCGGGCCGCATCAAGACGGGCGGGCTCTACCCCGACCGCATGGCCGTCGCCGCCCGGTTTGCCGAGATCATCAATGCCGAGTTGAAAGCCCTCGTCGCTGCCGGCGTCGATTTTATCCAGCTCGACGAGCCGTCGTACGCCGTCCACAAACATTCGCCCGGAGCTTTTGTCGATCTTTTCAACCGCGCGGTCGAAGGCATCGACGCGCGCATCGGGTTGCATCTTTGCTTCGGCAATTACATCGGCAGGCCCGTGGCGCATCGCACGTATCAGCCGTTGTTTCCCCACATTCTCGACGTCCACGCCGATGAAATCCACCTGGAGTTTGCCAACCGCGAGATGGCCGAGGTGGACCTTGCGCAGCGGGTCGCCGAAGCCGGAAAGGCCGTGGCTGCCGGGCTTATCGACGTCAAGAATTATTTTGTGGAAACGCCGGAGATCGTTGCCGACCGCATCCGCCGGGTGCTCGACGTCGTGCCGCCGGATAAGCTGGTGGTGGCGCCGGATTGCGGGCTGAGCCAGACGGCGCGTTGGGCCGCCCGCGCCAAACTCAAGGCGATGGTCGAAGGCACGCAGATCGTCCGCCGCGAAATCGAAGGGGCAGGGTGAGCGTATTTTTTTGCTGATAATTTGCTTTAAGTCAATGGCTGTAGTGCTTTGATACATAGGAGATTAATTGAAGCATGGACATAAATAACAAGCTCCTGCTTTTTATGTCGTTGCGTAGTTCGTACTGCGTATTGCGCAAGGGTGCCCTGCACTACGCAGTACGATGCCCAGTTTCAGGGCGCATACGCTATCGAAGAATGACCATCCCTCAATCAACCCGATATCAGATACCCATTTTAAGACCAGAGCGCTATGTCTTCCACGCCTGAGAATCGTCTCGCGAGCTTTTGGATCAAAGAGGCAACGGTGGTCACGGTCATCGTGATCAACGCCGTCGTGCTTTTCCTCGACGCCTTTCCTTCGATCAATGCCCGGACGAGCGGGATCCTGCACTGGGTCGATTACGGCTGTCTGATTTTTTTCATCATCGAGGCCGCCATCAAGATCCGGCGGGCCGGCAGCTTTCAGGGATACTGGCAAATCGGTTTGAATAAGCTGGATTTCATCATCGTCGTCGCCAGCCTGCCGCTGCTGGCGAGTCCTTTTGTGGGGGAGAACCTGGAGGATGTCGCCATCTTGTTGCTGCTGCGTCTGGGGCGGCTGCTTCGGTTTTCGCGGCTGATGCGTTCGGTGCCGCACGCCACCGAGATCTGGCACGGCGTCGTCCGCGCCCTGCGGGCGTCGGTGGCCGTCCTGCTGGTGCTTTTCGTGTTGACCCTGATCCTGGCCATGGGCGCCAACCTGCTCTTCGGCGACATCCCGGAAGCCGCCGAGTACTTCGGCGATCCGCTCAAGGCGTTCTACTCGCTCTTCAAAGTCGTCACCATCGAAGGCTGGTATGAGATTCCTGATCGATTGGCCCGTTTGGGCGTGGCGGAGGCAAAGATCTTACAGATGCGGCTCTACTTCATCGGCTCGGTGCTCATCGGCGGCTTGCTGGGCCTGTCGATGGCCAACGCCGTCTTCGTCGATGAAATGACCGCCGACAACACCAACGAGGTCGAGCGCATGGTGATGGAACTGCGGCGCGAACTCCAGGAATTCCGCGAAGAGATGCGGCAGGGCAAGAGGGGATGATGATGCGGGATACGGGATGTGGGATGCGGGATATCTGAGTCATTCCAAATGTTGTAACAAAACGGGCTGTTGCATCGACATTATTCTTCGTGGTGCAGACCTTTGACGAGTGACGAATTTCGAACGGCGAATGACGAGTGGCACATGGTAAACTGATGTGATCAAACCGAATCATTCGACACTCGTAACTCGTCATTCGACACTCGTAATGCGTCATTCGACCTTCCCAAGACGATAACACACACGCCTTGATGAGCGATCACAACGAAACATCGGACCGGGTGCTGGGTGCGCGCATCAAAGCCTCCGACGATGCGGCCTTCAAGGTGTTGTTTTATCGATATTACGAGCCGCTTTTTCGGTTCGTAGCGCGGCGCATTCCTGCCGGCGAATCGTCGAAGGATGTGGTGCAGGACGTGTTTGCGCGCCTGTGGCAGAACCGCGGCGGGCTCAACCCCGATCAACCGCTGAAAGCCTACCTCTTTCGCATCGCGAACAACATCCTGATCGATCAGTACCGCAAACGAGAGGTGCGCCAGACCTATGCCGCCCGGCAGGCCGGAAGCGTCCCGACGGTCGCCCCGGTCGAGTATTTCGACGTCGAGGAACACGTGCTGGCGGCTATCGAAGAGCTTCCGGAGGCGTTGCGCCAGACGTTCATCCTCAGCCGCTTCGAAGAGTTGACCTACCGGGAGATCGCGGCGTTGCTCGACGTGTCCGTCAAAACGGTAGAAAGCCGGATGACCAGGGCGCTGAAGCAACTGCGAGCAGCGTTGCAGCACACGTTGATGGTGGTGCTGGCTTTGGTCTATTTTGGATTTTGGATTTTGGATTTTGGATTGGGTGTTTTCTGGATTCGTTCTTAGCAAACGGGAAAGCCAAGCCTCTTTCAACCGGCACAGCTTCTTCATTTGCTGAAAACGCATCGGGAAAACAATCCACAATCCACAATCCAAAATCTAAAATCCAAAATCGCTAGGGTATCCGCCAGGTGATACGTATCAGCACATGAAGAACGGGAGGACACATACCATCCGGCGTATCGCGATTATGAGTTGCGGGTTGCTCTTCTTGTGGCTGGGCGCGGGGCTCTACGGCCCGGCGTGTTATGGGCAGGGTGTGCCAACGCAGGCGCGTCCAGTGGACGGGAAGGTTACGATCAAGGCCGAGGCGATGCCGTTGCGCGAGGTGATCCGGCGCGTCGAGCAGCAGGCCGGCATCGACATCGTCTTTCGCGATGCGCTCGTGGACGACGTCGTGATTACCTATGCCTGTACCGAGACGCCCTGGCGCGAGGCGCTCGCGGCGCTGCTCAAACCGGCCTCGCTGTCGTTCCGCGTTCTCGACGACGGGCAGGTGGTGCTCGTCAAAAATACAGAGGCCGAGGCCGAGCCCGACAGCCGCGTGACGATGGCCGGCTACGTGCGCGATGCCGCCACGGGCGAGCCGTTGCCCTATGCCAACGTGGCGCTCAAAGGCACACCCTACGGCACCGCCACCAACGCCGACGGCTTCTTCAGCCTCGTGCAGGTGCCCATCGGCAGCCACACGCTCCGGGCGCGCTACGTCGGCTACGAACCTGCCGAATGGCCGGTGACGGTCGGCCCGCAGCGCAGCGGCGTCACGATCCGGATGCACCCGACGGCGGTGCGGATGGACGAGGTGACCGTGACCGAGCGCGCCTCGGCGGCTATCGCGAAGGGGCAGGCGCCCGGCCTCGTCCAGCTTTCGCCGCGTCGTCTGGCGGCCCTGCCGTCGTTCGGCGAGACGGATCTGTTCCGGTCGTTGCTCTTGCTGCCCGGCATCCAGAGCGTCAGCGACGGCTCGGTGGGCCTGTACGTGCGCGGCGGGGTGCCCGATCAAAACCTCGTCTTGCTCGATGGAATGACCATCTATTTCGTCGATCATTTTTTCGGTTTCATCAGCGCCTTCAACGCCGAGGCTATCAAAAACGTGCGGCTCTTCAAGGGGGGCTTCCCGGCCAAATACGGCGGGCGCACCTCCAGCGTCATCGAACTGACGGGCCGCACCGGCAGCACTGAGCGCCGCCAGGGCTCGATCAACCTCAACCTGCTCAGCAGCAGCGCCACGCTGCAAATGCCGCTGCGATTGCCGCGCGGACGCCGCGCCGCCTGGCTCTTTACCTTCCGACGCTCGCTCACCGACATCCTGCAAAGCGACGTCTACGCCAACATCTTCGACACCGTCACCGGCCAGCAGACCAGCACCGAAGAGCGCGACGCCGACGGCGAGTTGATCTTTAACGACGAAGGCTACGGCGAAATCCGCCCGGACTTCGTCTATTTTGACGTCAACAGCAAGATCACCTACCTGCCGTCTTCGCGCGACCTGCTCTCGCTGAGTTTCTTCAGCGGGCAGGATGATCTCAATCAGCTTCTCGAAGAGACCTTCGAGGTGCCTCCTGGCGTCCCGGAAGACAGCCCTTTCTTCGTCAACGAGCGGGAAGGCACCACGAGCCGGTGGGGGAACACCGGCTACAGCCTGAAGTGGTCGCGGGTGTGGAATGATCGGTTTTACACCAACCTCGTGCTGGCCGGCTCCGAATATTCCAACCGCCACGACATTAGCCTGGGCTACGACACGTCGGGCGTCTCGCTCTTCGAGGTGGCCGGCAGCGAGGAAAACGCCATCACCGACGCGACGCTCCGCTTCGATAACGAATGGCATGTTTCGAGTGAGCATAAACTCGAATTCGGCCTGTGGCTCGCCACGACCGACGTGGCCTACAACGCCGCCTTCATCGAGGCCGAGACGGATACCCTCGATTCGTTTAACGAGGAGGCCTCCGGCAAGCTTTCGGCGTTTTATTTTCAGGATGAATGGACGCCCACGCCCCGGCTTACCCTGACGGTGGGCCTGCGGTCTACCTATTTCGAACCGACCGATAAGACGTACGTCGAACCGCGCCTGTCCTTCAGCTACGCCCTGCGCCCGAAAATCCGGCTGAAAGGCGCCTGGGGCCACTATCGCCAGTTGATCAACCGCGTCATTAACGACGATGCGCTGGCCGGCACGCGCGATTTCTGGTTGATGTCGGACGAGGAGCTTGAGCCCAGTTTTGCCGCGCACGGCATCCTCGGCGCCTCCTACGAAAACGAACGCTATCTGCTCGACGTAGAAGTCTATCGAAAAGACCTCGACGGCGTCACCGAGTTTTCGCAGCGTTTCGCCGACGATCCGAGGGGGTTTTTGTTTACGGGCACGGGGGTGGCGAAGGGCCTGGAGATCCTGGCGCAACGCAAGACGGGGCGGCTCAAAGGATGGCTGGGCTACACGCTCAGCGGCGTGAATTACACCTTCGACGACCTCAACGAGGGCCTCGCCTTTCCGGCCAACCAGGATCAACGCCACACCTTCACCGCTGCCGGCGATTATAAAACGGGAAAGTGGACGTTTTCGGCCAGTTGGATGTGGGCCTCCGGGCGGCCTTACACCGAGCCGGAGAGCCGGTACACGTTCGAGGGTGTCAACGGGCAGGTGTACCAGGGGGTGCGCATCGGCCCCAAAAATGCGCAGCGGCTGCCGAACCGCCACCGCCTCGACCTGGGCATCTCGCGGCGTTTTCTGGTCAGGGGGGCCGACCTCGATGCGTCGCTGTCGCTTTTTAACTTTTACGACCGGCAAAACGTGTGGTATCGCCAGTATCGCCTCGACACGCGCCCCGTCCGCGTCCGCGACGTGATGATGCTCGGTTTCACGCCGATGCTTTCGCTGAAGGCGTCTTGGGATTAGCGGCAGGTAATTTTGGATTTTAGATTTTGGATTGGGTGCCTTCCCAAAACAATCTAAAATCCAAAATCGGAATCCCACATAGCATGAACACACAACGCTGAACCTCACGGCCTGATGAACCGCTTCATCATCATCCTCATTGCGGCAGCCACCCTCGCCGCCTGCGACACGGCTACGCCGGAGGCAGAGCCGGACGTGGTGGTGGTGCGGGCCTTTTTGTTTGCCGGGGAGCCGGTCGACGACGTTCAGCTTACCGAGGTAGCATCGCTTAGCTCCACCGAAGACGAAGGTGCGCCCATCGCCGATGCCGCCGTCTTTCTCATCAATGCCGAAAACGAGGACGATTTCTACCGGCTCACGCCAAAGCCGGGCGAAGCGGGATTCTATCACTATGAAGGCGACGACCTCGCGCTGGCGCCGGGCGATAGCTTTTTCCTGGCCGTCAATTACCAGGAGCGTTTGACGGCAGCGCGAACCTACATCCCGTCCGAACCCGAAGGCGTAGCGCTTTCGACCACCCACGTCGTAATGAATGCCGGCACGGGCGAGGACCAAACCGTGTTGACTGTTTCGTGGGATAACCCGGAAGACGAACTGCACTGGGTCTCCATCCGCAACACCGCCACCGTCTCCATACCGATTCGCCAGGAGGATGTGGGGCAACCGGCGGAGCCGATCTTACCGGAGCCGGTCGCCGACGCGTTTTATGAAGTCAGGGCCGAAGACTTCACGCATTATGGGACGCATGAAGTGCGGGTCTATCGCGTCAGTAATGATTATTTTGCGCTGTATCAGTACACGCAGCAGCCTGTGCAGCGCATTTACGAACCGGCAACCAACGTCACGAACGGCGTCGGCATTTTTTCGGGATTTACCGGCATCAGCTTCACCATCACCGTGCAGCCTCGCTAGACAGGCTGGCTCTTATGGACACATCGGATCGCGAACATATCATCCTGCGGCACTTTGCCGGCGCGTTGACCGACGAGGAAGAACGCGAACTCACGGTCTGGCGAAACGCCTCGCCCGACCACGACGGCCTCTTCGCTGCCTATCAAAAACTCTGGCACGCCACCGCCCCGGCCAAATCCCCGATTGACGCCGACCTCGACGCCGAATGGAGCCGCCTGCGCCGGCGGTTGCGCCTCGACGCGCCGCCCAGAGCGCGCATTCTGCCGCTACGCCGCACGTGGATCTATGTCGCAGCGGCGGTCGTGATCATCGTGGGGACGATCGTGGTTTTCCTCATGCAGCCGGCGGTACAGCCCATCACCGTTGCCACAGCCAACGCCGAGACGACAACGGTGACGCTGGCCGACGGCTCTACCGCCCGGCTCAACAGCGGCAGCACGCTGATCTATCCGCCGGCTTTCTCCGGCGCCGAACGGCGCGTGGCGCTTCAGGGCGAGGCGTTGTTCGACGTGACGCCCGGCGAGGCGCCGTTTGTAGTGGCCTCCGCGAATGCCGAGGTGCGGGTGTTGGGCACCGTCTTTAACGTGTGGGCCAGGGGCGCGGAGACCCGCGTGGCCGTCCGCGAAGGCCGCGTGGCGCTCGAAGCCCCCGGCAGCGCCTCGCAGCGCGTCGAAGTGACGGCCCATCAGGCTGCCCTCCGCCGGGGCGATCAGGCGCCCGAAATACTGGACGCAACCAACATCGACGCAGCTTTTGGCTGGCTCGACGACGGTATCATCTTCAACCGCGCGCCGCTGGCCGAAATCTTAGCTGAACTGACGCGCCGCTTCGATCAGCCCATCGAACTCCGCGCCACGAACCTCGCCGCCGAGACCTTCACCGGCACGTTTACCGGGTGGACGCTCGACAACATCCTGGCGTCGGTCTGCCTGTCGTTCGAGTGCCGGGTGGAGCAGGAGGGCGGGACGTATGTGATTTTGCAGTAGGGCGGTTTTGAGGAAACTTTCCGTTCTACAAACAGGACACCCCTACGGGGCTTCTGTAAGAAATCAATCCGTCTGGGGCGTTGGTTACAATTTGAAATAGCGCCCGGTTACTGAACGAAACGTGAGCATGGTTTCCCGGCGTGCTTGCCGTGCGCGATAAGCAGGGGAGAGGATTCGAAATGTTGAATATCGAATGTCGAGTGTCAACGATTCGTTTCTACCCGTCATTCGCCCTTCAAAATCCCCCTTTCTCCCTCTCACCCTTTACTGGCGTCAGTCGCGCTTCGCGCTCGTGTCCCCCTTTCGATCTTTTTTTGGGCCGCCAGGGCAAACAGGCGCGAATCTTGTGTGGCGTCAGGGACGCCAGAGCCGACGTCAAGCTTGAATCATCCTCGGCGGCTTGTAATTCGTACCGACCTTGTAGTATCAAGAAGCGCCTCGTGAGCATGAAAACGGCCCTTACCTTCACGCATCCGACGTTTGAGCAGTTTCTGCTGTTTCATCTCGGTCCTTATGCGTTTACGGATGAATACCAGGAAGAATTGTGGACGGCCAACCGGGTCGTCGATGCCTTGAGGCAGAAAGGATTTCCGTTCGACCATACGCGGATCGGGGCCAACGTCCATCTTATGAATGAAAGCCTGGGAAAAAAAGCGCCGACGCTTCTGTGCGCTAAAGGCGAGTCCACCGCGCCGGCTATCGCCTTTCTGGCCGGCAAAACGCTGACCGATCGCGAAAACAACTGGGAGCGAGCCTACGGCCCCGTCGTGATTGCCTCGACGCACTACCACGACGACTTCGTGACCTACTACGACGCGGCCGTGCGCGACGTCTTCAAGAGCAGCATCATCCGAACGCTTTTTGCCGATCCGGCCACGCTGAAAACGTCGTGGTATGGACGCGTTAACGGATACGCCATCCGAAAATATCTCGAAGACATCCTCGATCAGTTGGTTCAACTGCACGGCTTGAGCACGTTGGTCTCGCATCTTAATTCGCAAAATGGGGCGATGGTCCTGACCGATTCGGCCCGGTCTGCGAGTCTGGCCATTACGCTGATAGGCCTGCTCAGTCCCAACGTGCCCGATCAGATCGTCTATACGGTCGGGTTTGCCTGCTTCGTGCAGCACTTCGGCGTGCTCTTTAAGGAGATCGATCATTATCCGGGTAAGATTTATGATCCGTCGGACGAAGAGACCGTCAAAGCGCTCGCTTTCCTCGGGGTGAGCGAGTTCAGAGGAGATACCCTGTCTCATCTCGGCATAGACTGCGATCAGGTGCTGCGCATTCTTCGCTACGACAGCAACGCGGCCCCTGGAATCGGAAATGCCCCGACGAGCCTCTATCCCTATTTCTCGCTGGCGAATCATCTGGCGGCGCTTTATTTCACCAGAGAACGCCGCGTCTACAACGACGGCGTGTACACGGTCGAAGAGAATCCTTGCTTCGGTAATTGCCTGGACACGATGAAGGAGCTGGATAAGATCTTTGCCACTACGAAGTTCTATCCGCACCATCGCGACAAGATCTACTATTTCCTCGAAAACGCGAAACGCTATTTTAAATCGAACGTCTGGTCGAGGGTAAGCCAGGGGGCCTATGTTTCGGCCTTTCAACGGCAGCAGGCTGCTTCGTAGGGGTGGTCGTCCTGATTTGGTGGATTCCACTCATAGATTCTTCTGCCTGAGGACGAACGTCGTTCGGTCGCAGAAACGCCCCAGAATTTAGTTGGATTGAAAGGGGATTTCAGGGCTTCCCAGCGTTCGAGCAGATGGTCTTTCACCGTGCCGCTCAGGGAACCACGACGGCTTAGCCGCGACTGCGAGTTCAAGAAACGATCAATCGATCCCTCCGGCTGCCATTCGTTTTCTATCGATTCAAACGTGATATCCGCGCCTGCCGAACGACGGACGGCATAGGCAAGCTGAAACTTGAACCAGTTCTCAAATCCCGGAAATTGATCGACACCGCTACAACAGCAATCTCGATCAGAAAGGTGCAGGAATTCGTAGTCTGCCGCTCCGAAGGTCATGGATTGGGCGCGCACGAGATCTGCGACTTCGTAGACCCGTTCTTTTTTGACAGCAGGAGGCAGCACCAACTCGCGACCGTCTTGCCAGGCCCCCAGCGCCTTGTATTCGGCATACAGATCTTTTTCTGCGACGGCGCATAGCTTCGTCCAGAGCGCTGAGACCCGCTCCAGGGGCACTTTCAGATGCTCGATAGCCATATGTTTGACGCCCGCTGACGCAACACGCGAGACAAATTCCGCCGGAGGTTCACTGACTCCGGGAATGTAGGGTTGCCAGCGAACCGTCACGTGGACCCCGGCCCGAGCCAACCGTGTCATAGCCGCCAAAAGCGCTGAAGGCGGAGAAGCGCCCGGTTCAAGCTTCTGCGCCAGGGCGTCGCGGGTGGTGGAAAAAGAAAATTGAACAACCGTATACGGATTCGCCCGGAGTAAGTCGAAGTAGGGTTGCTCGCCCGCCATGGCAGACTTGGTGCTGAGCACGGTAGGATATTGAAACTCCCCAAGCATAGAGAGCACCTTTTCCGTGACCCGATACTTTCGGTCGACCGGCTGAAACGGATCGCTCATGCCGCCAAAGTGTATCGGGACGCGACGTCTTATGAACTGCTTGATGACGCCGGGGGGGGAGGAATCTTCTCGATGGATAGACCGAGAAAAAACCCCGCTAATCTTGTCCGGGTTTGCCGGTCTGACGTGGGCGCCGTAGGTTTTCCCGCCCCGATGGCGCGCAAAACAGTAAGAGCACTGCATGGCGCATCCCGTATAGGTATCCATGCGGAAGGGTAAGCCGCAGAAAGAGAACTGGCTGGTGATGCTCAGCGGGTTCGTGTACGCGTTCGTCATAGCCTGACCTCCTCATTCTGGGTAGATGGTTTTGGCTGATACTTCGACCCCATGAACGTGATGGGGAGAGCGATTGTACTGCGTATTGCGTAGTGGGGGCACCCGTACGCAATACGAAGTACGCATTATGCTCTGGTTGACCCGTCAAAATCATCCTGTCGAAGTACTGGTCCGTCTCGTCGATTCGCCTCATGTATCGAGCGAGTCTGGAGGCGATGTATGGGATGAATCCTGCGCAGCGGGAGCAGGACGAACCTCTGTAGAATCGGTAGGGGTTCCCACAGGGGGATCCATAAGCCCGAGTTTATTGAAAAGAAGCAAGGCAACGGTCACGGCAATAACAACGCAAACCAAAAGGATCCGGAGATCCATCTCTCCCGGTATCTCGCGGAGTGGGTTGCGTGGCGATGGCGTTTGATCCGGCATGGTATCACCCCATGAGTATACAGCCGAGCATCACAAACAAGGCCGTGACCGACGCTACGAAACCATAGATAAAGGCATTAGCAAGCTGGAGCGAAAACTGATGCGCATAGCCCATAAATGCCATTAAAATGAAGTATTGCTGGAGTTCATTCCTGAGCCGCTGGCGAGGCGTTTCTGCCCGGAGGCGCCTCGTGAAGGCGATAAAGTCTCTGGCATAGAGCAAACGGGCATGTTTGCGTTTAGCCTTGAGATTTATAAACCAACGGGGTGTTTCATGAGAGATCGCTTCGTAGTAAAAGTAGGGCCACGTATTGCCCAGTTTGGTGGAATACAGGAAGGGGTAGCGAAAGCGTGCCTGAAACATGTAGATCACCAATACCAGGATCGAGAGGATCATCAGTTCGAGGTAGAAAATCCCGCCGGCTCCCAATAGTTGCTGGATGGAATAGGGCAGTTCCGCCAGCTTTTCCTTATCGACGAAGGCTACCGCGAGCCCCAGACCTGCTGCGCCAAAAGATAGGATTTGCTGGCTGATACTCAGTATCTGGTCTGTGATGCCGGTATCGAGGGGTAAACGGTCTCGGCGGTGGCTTATCAGGGTAAAGAGCGCATCGATGTCCTGAGCTTTTATTTCTTTCAGCAGTTCGCGGACGCAGGCGTCTACTTCCTCTTCCAGTGTTTCCAAATGCTGAGCGGTGACGCTTTGTCTGTTTTCTAACGCCTTTTCCAGTTTCTCATCAATGGTGCGTGTTGCGGCGGCAGAAGATATTTCTTGTTCTTTGCCCATTCGTCTAAAACGCCGGTGTGCAACTTGTCCCTGTCGTCTGAGTATCCTAGAACCAGGAGTAAGCACGCGTCTCTACTATCGGAATATATGACATGGAAAGCAAGGGCTACACGATACAAGTCTATCTTGATCACGGCGTCGTATTCGAGTACGAAGTAGACTCGCCGGAGAAGGTGCGTGAACACGCCGCCTCCATTATTAAGGGGGGATACCGGCACAACGACGGCAAGGTTTTCGAGCACTATCCACCCCACCGCATTTTGAAGGTCAAGTGCGAGCGTCCGATTCCTACGCGGTATCTCGACCGGGCCAGAGGCACGTAAAGAACTCAATAACCCGATCGCTCGATTTTTCGCAAGGCCTCCCAATCCGCCGGGTCGATGCCCTCGACCGAGGTATAAACCTCCTTCAGCACCTCATCGATTTCGACAAAGTCGTCGATCCAGATGATGTCTACGCCATAGGCCCCCAGGACTGACGCGATAAAATCGTCTCGCGGATCGGTGGTGGTTTTCATAATAGCAAAATGCCTGGGCATGGTGTCCGGGTCGGTATGTTCGCGGCGCGCGTAAAAGAGAAAGCGACGCAGGTTCATATCGGTCATCGCCGATCCGATAAACAAGCAGGATCGTTGCCGGAAGAATCGTGTTGCTATCGAATCGGTGAAACCGTGCGGGTTGTAGAAGGTCCTGAAATAGTCGTCTTCTGCAATCACCAGTTCGCTTGGTTTTTGCTTTTTGGTGGCGTCTCTGGGCGGAAAAACGCTGATGTATCCATGGATGTGATACACGGGTATGAGGCGTTGGCCGGTCCGAGACTCCCGCGAACCGGTTCGGCCTACGGGCTTGAGTAGATATCTGAACTTGGTAGAAAACGCGGCTTCGAGCAGATTATCGTAGTTGGTTGTCAGGATGGCATGGACCTTAGGATTGGGCTGGATTTTGTATTTAGACGTCGGGGCCAGCACCGAGCCCCTTAACGCTGCACAGAAACGGATGATGCTGTCGAGTGTTGCGTTGCCTCGGTAGGTCTGGCGGCTAACGAGCCGGCGCGCGGCGATCTTGACCGTTTTGCCTTCGTCGTACAGCGTTTCTTTGGCAAGATTCTGGAGGGTGGTTGCGCCATCGCCAGGCAGGTAGGTCTTGACGAAAAGCATGACCTCTTCCGGCTGAATCAGGGCGGCGACTTTTTCCGGCCCTTCACGCTCCAAACACTCTAGTTGCTCTTCGAGAAAGGTCACAGCATCCGGGGGCGCATCCGGGAAGAGTTTCTTATCTGAAGCGCGTTTGGCAAGCCTTAAAGACATCTCCAGGTAGAGAGGTATTCCGGTAGCTTTTGATACACCGGCACCGAGCACGAGATCGATCTGGTTCGACGACCGATAGGCCTCACAAAGAGCTTTTCTGCGGTTTTTTCTTTTGATTTCACGATCAGCCGCTGGTTGATGCGGGGCCTTATCTTCAGACATTTTCTTTTCCGGTTAGTAGGCAGGTTCTCTTATTATCCCATTCCGGTACGAGAGAATCGTCGAGTTTGTTCAAGAAGAGGGCTACGAGCCCGCCAACGAGATGGGCTACGAGGGCCAGGGGCATGCCGGCGAGGTGGTTCACGACCACCGGCGTTCTGAGCGCGGGCCGGCAGGATCGTAAGAAGGCTTAAGAGCCAGAGGCAAAGTATCTTCGTGGGTTTCGTCGAAAGCATCTAAAACTTCATTCGTCGCTCAAACAGCAAATTTTCCTTTCTCGCGTGCCTACGCTCCGTTCCGGGCGGCCCACCGGCTAACCGTTTTCTTTTTTCTTTTCTTTTTCCCCCACTGGTCATATCCCATTGGCCATTCCCCATAGGCTACGGTCTCCTGGCTCGTATGTGAAGGAAATAGGCCACCACCTGCGCATCTTGCATCTCCGAGCAAGCCCGGACCGTCTCGTCGCTCGGACGGGGTTCTTCGATACGCTCCAACACAAAGCCCGTTTCGATCAGCAGATTCAGCCACTGGCTCACCGTCCGGGTAAACCGGGGTATTTTAAATTTGCGCAGCCCTTCTTTCACCGCAGGCGGCACCGCACCGAAAAGCCATTCCGCGACGTCTCCGTTCAGGTTGCGAAAATAGTCGCCCACCTCAATCGCGTACGTCAGCCCGTCCTCATTGCGCAGGTTGACGCGGTGCGGCGTGGCAAAACAGGGGTGTTCGATGGAAAACTGAAGAAAGCCCCCCGGCTTGAGCACGCGATAGGCTTCCGCCAGCACCCGATCCGTCTCCGGGATATCCATAAAACTCATAAACCCCGTCGCAAAGTCGAACGTGGCGTCCTCGAACGGCAGCGCTACCGCACTCGCCACCCGGTAGTCGATGCCCAGCGGTTCTCGCGCCTCCGCCTCTTTAGCGTGCTCGATAAAAACATCCGCCACGTCGATAGCCGTCATGCGAGCGCCGCGCCGGGCAAGCAGCCGCGTGTTATGCCCCTCGCCACAGCCGATGTCGATCCCCGCGAGGCCATCAACGTCGGGCAGCATCTCGAAGAAAGCCGGCGTGTTGAGATAATCCCGATACAGATCATACCCGGCGCGCGCCAGCCGCGTCCACACCTCCGCATTTTCATTCCAATATTTTCCAACGTCTTCGTGGTTCATCGCTCAGTTTTTTCTTATCGAAATAAAAAAATCAGCCGATGCCATAGGGTACGCTGCTGCTTGTCCGTATTAGCAGTCAACCGGGGCCGCTGGAGGCCCTTTTGTTGGACGTAAGCAACAGGGACGAAGGTATGTGGTTTTGTTCCACGTCAAACTCTGCCCAGCAGTTGGCGTCGGTCACGGGTCATGGGTGAGGGAAAGTACTCATGACCCATGACCTTCACCTTCGGCTACACGAAGTGCCGGCTTTGACCATACCAAAACCGAGTCTCGCCTGCCTAACACGCCATTTTCCCCAACGCCATGGTAGATCCGAAGATACGATTCAGAAAGAGGAAACCCACCCGCGAGATCCTCGCCGTTCTCAACCGCACCGCCCCGATCATTCCCCGCACCGCAGGCAAGACCGAGCCCGCAGCCGGCGAGCCGCTGAAGCCGCTCGGCATCGCGGCGGGGCTGGAGCCGTACACCGCCACGCTGGACCGCCACCGCGCGGCGCACCTGTTCCGGCGTACGAGCTTCGGCGCGGGCGTCGATCAACTCAACGACGCCATCGGGCGGCCTGCCGACGAGGTGGTCGATGAACTCGTCGATGAGGCCCTCGCCCGGCCTTTGCCGGCGGTGCCGTCGTGGGCCAATACGAAGCCGCCGGGGCCGAATGCCTCAGAGGCACAGTTCGATGCGTTCTTCGATAAGAACGAGGAGTGGATCTTCTACGACGTCCTGCCCTCGCTCTTCGAGGAACTGCACAAGGGCGGCTTGCGCGAGAAGCTGACGCTGTTCTGGCACGGCCACTTCGTCACAGGGCTCGACTCGTACTTCATGGCGGCCTTCGCCCATCAGTACGTGACGATGCTGCGGACGAACGCGCTGGGCAACTTCAAGACGTTCGTCCACGCCGTCGGCATCGATGCGTCGATGCTTTATTATCTCAACGGCGATCAGAATCAGGTCGGTCAGCCCAACGAGAACTATGCCCGCGAGTTGTGCGAGCTTTTCACGATGGGCATCCAGGACGACCAGGGCAACGACAATTACACCGAAAAAGACATCGAAGAGATCGCCCGCGCGTTGACGGGGTGGGTGGTGGACTGGTTCAACCTGAAGGTCGAATATCTCTTCCCGTACCACGATCACGGCGTCAAAACCTTCTTCGGGCGCGAGGGCAACTTCGAATACGGCGACGTGGTCGATATCCTCTTTGAGGAGCGGGCTTCGCAGATCGCAAAATTCATCTGTCGCAAGCTCTACAAAGAGTTCGTCTACGCCGCGCCCGACGAAACCATCGTCGCCGAACTGGCCGATATTTTTCAGGCCAACAATTTCGAGATCGCGCCGGTGGTGCGGACGTTGCTCAAGAGCGCGCATTTCTTCGACACGCAGACCGTCGGCGCCGGCATCAAAAGCCCTGTCGCCGAACTGGTCGGCTTCACGCGTGACGCGGAGACCGAGCCCGCCGACATGTTTTATCTGCTCGTATTCTTCCTGGCGGCGGAGTTGGGGCAGTTTTACCTGGAGCCGCCCAACGTCGCCGGATGGCCCGGCCATCGCACCTGGCTGACGACCTCGACGCTGGTCAATCGCTGGGATTTTGTGCTGTATCTCACCTACGGCAATCCGGATCCGGAGGAGGAAGACGACATCGCCTTCCCCGGTCCCGACCTCCGCGCGCTCGCCACGAAGCTCTACGATCCCAACGACACCCTGGCGCCTTTCCGGATGCCGGTAGCGCTGGCCCAGCATCTGCTGCCGATCCAACTCGAAGAACTCAACATCGAGCCGGTAGCAGGCGGCTTCAGCGGCGATCTGGTCAACAACCCCATCCCCGACGAGGTCATGAACGGCCCGGTCTACGAACGCGAACTGGCCAAGCGGTTCCTCATGGGCATTCCGTGGTATGAATGGAAAGACATATGGGATGACGACGACCCCGACGCGCAAGAGACCATCCACTACGTGATGGTGTCTTACCTCTCCTACGTCACCCAACTGCCCGAATTTCAGCTTGGTTAAATTTTGAATGGCGGGCCATTCAAAATTTAAATGGTTGGATTTGTCACCACATCAAACACCACGACTATCATGTGTGATCATCATACACCCCAAATTTCCAAATCGCGCACGCGATTTGGAACACGGCTGGAACACGGAGAGGCGCATACTGAGGACCACAAGGCGTGGTCGCGGCGGGCGTTTTTGTCTACGATGGGGCTGGCCGGGATGGGCAGCGTCTTCATGCTCGGCGCCAACCCGGTCAAAGCCTTCGGGCACAGCCCGCTGCTGGCGCCGCTGGGCGCTGTGGATACGGATCGCGTCCTGGTGCTGATCCAACTCGACGGGGGCAACGACGGGCTCAACACTATCGTCCCCATCACCAACGACATCTACTACCAGGCGCGGCCTACGCTCGCGGTGCGGGCCAACCAGACGATCCCGCTGACTTCGGAGTTGGGCATGCATCCGTCGATGGAAGGGGTGCGGGGCCTCTACGACAACGGCCAGATGGCGATTGTCCAGAACGTCGGCTACGACAACCCGGATCAGTCGCATTTCCGGTCGATGGATATCTGGATGTCTGCCAGCGACGCCGACATCTACGATTCGACGGGCTGGACGGGCCGCTCGCTCGAAGCGCTGTTTCCTGATTTCGGGCAGAACCCGCCCAACCAGCCGCTGGGCGTGCAACTCGGCGGCGCGTCGCTGCTTTTCCAGGGGCGGGCTAACAACATGGGCATGACACTCGAAAGCCCGGAGACGTTCGAGCGCCTTGCCGAGACGGGCCAATTTTACAGCACGAACGGGCTGCCCGGCACCACGTACGGCGCCGAGATGCGCTACGCCCGGCAGGTCGCCAACAGCGCGTTTCGGTATGCCGGGGCGTTGCAAGATGCCGCCGGGGCAGGCCGCAACCGCGTCGAATATCCGCAAGGAGAAGAGGAGTATCTGGCGCAAAACCTCTCGATTGTTGCCAAGCTTATCAAGGGGGGGCTCGGCTCGAAGATCTACGTCGTCTCGCTCGAAGGCTTCGACACGCACGCCGAGCAGATCCCTTTTCATCCGATGCTTCTGCAAAGCCTGGCGACGTCGGTGAAGGCCTTCCTGCAAGACCTCGAAGCCGACAACCTGGCCGACAAAGTGCTGGTGATGACGTTCTCGGAGTTTGGCCGGACGATCTGGGAAAACGGCTCCAACGGCACCGACCACTCGACGAGCGCGCCGCTGTTCCTCTTTGGCCCCGGCGCCAAGGGCGGCCTCTACGGATCGCCCCCGGACCTGACCCGCGTCAACCAGGACGGCGACCCGATTCACGATATTGATTTCCGCTCGGTCTATGCGTCGGTGTTGCAAGACTGGTTCGGGATGGCGCCGGGGACGGTGGCGTCGGTGCTGGGGCGCTCGTTCACGACGTTGCCGTTCATCAACGCGCCCACCAACACCGCCACCGAGGCGGCGGCAGTGCCGGAGGCGTTTGCGTTGCAGCAGAACTATCCCAACCCGTTCAATCCACAAACCACGATTCCGTACCTGCTGCATCGCTCAGAGCGGGTGCGCCTGCGGGTCTACGACGTGCAAGGCCGCCTCGTCAGCACGCTCGTCGATAAGACCCAGCCTGCCGGCCAGCACTCCGTCACGTTCGAGGCCAACCGCCTGCCTAGCGGTGTTTACTTCTATCGACTGGAAACGTCGGCAGGGACGCAGGTGAAGGAGATGACGTTGGTGAGATGATTTTGGATTTTGGATTTTAGATTTTGGATTGTCTTTTTTAGAGTGATTCAATGAACGAAGAAGCCGCGCCGGTTGAGATGGGGCGGCTTCTTCGTTTGGTGAATAACGTGATTTCGTGATGTGAATCGCAGAAAACTAAAATAGAAACCCTCATTTTTAATGCGAATTAAGGGCTGGGGAATTTGGGGCATACCTGCCAGGTTTTCAAAACCTGGCAGGTATGGTTTTCGCCGTTTTCAGCTTGTTTTCAACGGTTTTCTATTTCAACGCTGAATTCGCAT
>JANQES010000108.1 GCA_028278205.1 Rhodothermales bacterium | reverse complement strand
GTTGGTTGAGTTGGGCGATATAGGCATCGAGTTCGGACATAGCTCAATATAGCACAAGTGCCGTTTAGCCGGAAAGATGCCTACCTAAGTGATTACCTTGTCGTTTCCCCCTCTCTCCCTCTCCCCCTTTCCCCCTTTCGTCGATAACCTATCCAGCGAACTAAACACATGACATAGCCGCTATTCGTAGTTGACAAGCACACCGCTCACCCCCGCACCTCATCCTCGGCAATCTGCCCGTCGCGGAGGATCACCAGGCGGCGGGCGCGTTCCATGACCATCGGGTCGTGCGTGGAGAACAGGAAGGTGATGCCGGTGCGTTCGTTGAGGTCGCGCATCTTGTCGAGCAGGCGCGCGCCGGTTTTCGAGTCGAGGTTGGCCGTCGGCTCGTCGGCAAGGATGAGTTTGGGGCGCGAGACGAGTGCCCGCGCAATCGCCACGCGTTGCTGCTGCCCGCCGCTGAGCTTGGCAGGCCGCCGGTGGATCAACTCCTTGCCGATGCCCAGATCTTCGAATTCACGAACGACGCGCTCGTGGCGTTCTTGCGCCGGTACGCCTTGCAGCAACAGGTTGAACTCCGCGTTTTCCTCCGCCGTCAACACCGGAATCAGGTTGTAGGCCTGGAAGATGAAGCCCAGGTTGTGCAGCCGGAACTCGGCCAGTTGGTTGCGCTTCATCGCGCCGAGGTCTTGCCCGGCCACCACGACGATGCCGGACGTCGGCTTGTCGAGACCGCCGATGAGGTTGAGCAGCGTCGTCTTGCCAGAACCCGACGGCCCGGCGATGGCCGTAAACTCGCCCGGCATCGCCTGGAAATCGACCTCGTTGAGCGCCGTGACCGGCACGTGTTCTTTGTCCTGGTAGATCTTAATCAGGCGCGTCGTCTCGACGAGGGGCGCCTGCCCGTCTGTGGGCCGCGTTGCACCTGCCGCCAGCGGCGTAGAGCGAGATTCTATCGAAGGATCAGACATAATTGATTGCGTCTACGGTTTCGAATCGGCTGGCCTTGACGGCGGGGTAGAGCACCGCCAAGAGCACCATCACAAAGATCATCACAAAGCCGTTGAGAATGTGGCCCCAATGCACATACGGATAAATCACCGACGCCGCGCCGAACGAACTCAGCCCTTCGGCAAACGCCGAGAGGTCGAGCCCGACGGCGCTCCACCACGTGATCAGCACGACGGCTAGCGCTCCGCCTACCGCCGTGCCTAACAACACGATGAAGACGGCTTCGAGATAGAGCATCAGCCGCACCTGACCGGGCCGCACCCCGTTGGCCGACATGATGCCGATCTCGCGGATCCGCTCAAAAATGACCATGACGAACGAGTTGACCAGCGTAAAGGCGATGGCGGTGAACAGGATCACCACGAGGAAGACGTTCGCCAGGTCCATCATCTCATTCATCATCACCAGCAGCGGCGAGCGTTCGCGCCAGGTGAGGATTTCCAGGTCGGGGGCGTCGAGGGTCGTCTGGAGGCGGATGGCGGTCTCGACGAGGTCGAGGCCGGGATCGAGGCGCAGCGTCAGCGTGGAGGCTTGCTCACCGGTGTAGCCGATGAGTTCGCGTGCCTGGTTCAGATGCAGATAGACGTTGGTCTTGTCGAAATCCGAACTGTTGGTGCGAAACAGCCCGACGATGCGATAGGCCCCGGCGCTGACTTCGTTGTCGAGGTCGTTGGCCATCAACACCACTTTTTCGCCGAGCAGCACGTTGAGCCGCTCGGCCAGCGCCGCGCCGATGACCACTTCGTTGGCCTCGCCTTCGGGCGAGAGATACGCGCCTTCGACGATAGACTCGGCCACGCTAGACACCGTCTGCTCCCGCACCGGATTGACGCCTGTGATGACCACGCCGGAGGCCTGCTCGGCGCTGTTGATCATGCCAGGCGTGGTGGCCTGCGGCGCGTAGCGGATGGCGTCGATCTCGGCAATGGCCCGCTCCACACGCGCCACGTCGGGCACGTACGTCCGGATCGTCGGGTTCTCGTGATACCCCCGGCCCGACACCTGAATGTGCCCGCCTTGCAGGTTGATGGCCGAATCGACCATCTGGATCGAAAATCCGTCGATGTAGGCCACGGCGCCCAGAAAACTAAAAACGCCCACAGCCAGCGCCGTAATCAACACCCACGACCGGCGCGGATTCCGCCAGATGTTGCGCCAGGCTATCTTTATAAGAATGCTCATGAGGGTTGCTCACTTTGTTCGCGTCATTTACTCGCTATCGCTCGTGTCATTCATGGTCATTTGTTCGCTGCGCTCACGTCATTGGCTCCCTTCGGTCGCGTCATTTATTGTCATTGGTCAACCTTGTCAACCAATGACGCGCCGAAGGCGCAATTGACGCACCCGCAGGGTGCAAATGACTACGAATGACCTTTTTAAGTCGTCCTCAACGCCTGGACGGGCGAAAAACGCCGCATCCTCAGGATCGGGTAAATCATCGAAAGCAGGGCTACGGTGGCCACGGCCAGCATCGGGAAGACGAAGATGACCGGGCGGGCGGAGAACTCGATGCCCTCGACGGTGAAGCCCCATTCCTCGTAAAACTGCTCCAACTCGCCGGTGACGGGGATGGGGTTGTCTTTGAGAATCATCACGGCGATAAACATGATCACAAAGCCCACAGCGAGGGCCAGGACCACTTTCATCACCAACTCCAGCGTCACCAGCAGGCTGATCTGGCGCGGCTTCATGCCGATAGACATCATCACGCCGAACTCGCGCACGCGCTCCATCATGCTCATCGTCGTCGTGTTGAAAATCTCGAAGCCGATCAAGAGCACCAGGAACAGGTAGAAGATGTAGTTACCGGCATCGTCGAGGGCGCGCATTTGCTGGAGTTCGGGCATCATCGCGCGCCACGGAAGCACTTCGTATTGATCCGCGCCCAGATCAGCCTGCAACGCCGCCGCGTAAGACTCCGCCCCTCGAAAATTGCGTGTCCGGAGCACCACTTCGGTAAACCGGCCTTCCATCGAAAAAAGGTACTGCGCATCGGCCAGCGGCATGATCATCATGGCGCGGTCTACGTCCGGGCTGCCGGTGCGGACGAGGCCTTTGATCAGATAGAGATCGGCGCCCATCACGTTGCGATAGCCCTGCGTGAGCACCACCACCGAGTCGCCCACGCCCACGTTGAGGTTCTTCGCCAGCGTCGCGCCCAGGAGCACCGCCTGCCGGTCTCCGGCGGTCAACGCCTCGCCTTCGGAAGGCGCGTTGGCAAAGCTGCTGACGGACGGCTCGGTCTCCGGATCGATGCCGACGATCAGGGCGCCGGCACTGGACGAGTCGCTGCTGGCAAGACCGAAGCCGGTCAGGCGTTTGCTGACGGCTTCGACCCAGGGATAGTCGTCGAAGCACGCGGCCCAGTCTTGCTCGCTCTCTTCCATCGAGTAGGAGAGCGTGCGTTCTTCCTGAAACCCGGTACGGTGGATCTGAACATCGCTCGTGTAAAGCCGCACGACGAGTTCCTCCATGGCATCGTAGGTGCCGTACTGCACGGAGTTGGCCAGCGAGATGATGATCACTGCGAAGACGATGGCGCCCATCGTCAGCAGGCTCCGCCGCCGGTTGCGCCAGATATCGCGCCAGGCCAGTTTGAGGAGCTTCGTCATAGCGTTGTGCTACCTCCGGCGCTTTGCTCAGTTCAACATTGGTTATGGGTCACTGGTCATTAGTCACTGGTCACTAGTTCTTGTTTTCCAGTGACTAATGACCAGTGACTAGTGACCCTTTCAACTCGTACGTAGCGCCACATCCGGAGTTAGGCGCCATACTTTGAAGATCGGATAAATCATCACCAAGATAGCGATAATTAACACCGACAGTAGCGGTTCGACGAACACCGCCGGGCGGGTCGAGAGCACGAGTTCGTCGAGGGGAAAGCCGAAGCTGTTGGAGATCTCGACGAACTCCTGGCTCAGCGGCAGCGACTGATCCTGAAAGATCAACGCCAGGATGAAGGTAATCAACAAACCGGCCAGAAGCGCAAACGCGATCTTGAGCATCAACTCCAGGCCGACGAGCAGGCTGAGTTGCCGGGGTTTCATGCCGACGGATTGCATCACGCCGAACTCGCGCACGCGCTCCATCACGCTCATGGTGGTGGTGTTGAAGATTTCGAAGCCGATGAGCAACAGCAGAAACAACAAAAAGACGATGCCGCTGACGTTGTCGAGCACGATGGCCTGCCGCAGTTCGGGCAGGAGTTCGCCCCAGAACATGACCTCGTAGCGGGCCTCGTCGAGCGTGGCGCGCAGCCGCCGGGCGTAGAGAACGTCGCGGCGGTAGTCGTCGGTGCGAAGCACCACCTCGGTAAAGCTGCCGTAGAGGGCAAAGAGATCCTGCGCGTCGAGGAGCCGCATGATCATCAGCGCGCGGTCGAGGTCGAGGCTGCCGGTGCGCAGCAGGCCCTTGACGGCGTACAGGTCGGCGCCCATGACGTTGCGATAGCCCTGCGTGAGTACCGCCACCGTATCGCCCACGCCCACGTTGAGGTTCTTCGCCAGCGTCTCGCCTAGCAGCACGGCATGATCGTCTCTGGAGTGCAGCGCCGCGCCATCGCAGAGGTTGCTCGCGAAGATGCTCACGCGCTGCTCGGCCTCGGCCTCAATCCCCAGAATCATCCCTCCGGCACTTGACGAGTCGGAGCTGATCAGGCCGAAGCCGGTCAGGCGCCGCGTGTAGGCTTCGATCCAGGGTTTTTCCTCCAAGAGCACGGGCCAATCCTGCTCGTCTTCGCGCAACGAATACGACAGCAGCTTTTCCTCGTGATACCCGGCCCGGTGGATCTGCACGTCGCCGGTGAAAAGGCGGACGGCGTAGGACTCCATGGCATCGTAGGCGCCGTACTGCAACGACCGCGTCACGGCGATGATGATCACCGAGAAGGTGATCGCCCCCATCGTCAGCAGGCTCCGCCGCCGGTTGCGCCAGACGTTGCGCCAGGCGAGTTTTAGCAGCTTGCTCATTTATTCGCTGCGCTCATGTCATTCGTGGTCATTTGGCTCGCTGCGCTCGCGTCATTTGTTGTCAAGTTCGACCCATGACAATCAATGACGCGCCGCAGGCGCAACTGACGCACGCGAAGCGTGCAAATGACAGCGAGCGCCAGCGAGCTACCTTGATCGACGAAGATTAGCCTGGGTGAAGACCGAGCGGCTGATGGGTTTATCGAAGACAAGCTCGTCGAGGACCATGATGGTTTTGCGGCCCGGCTTTTTCTCTTCGATCAACTCGAAGCGAACCGGGATGATGCGGCCACCCATCTCGCGGATGTCGCTGTAGATCATGGTGCGGACGCGTTCGCCGCGTTCGTTGAAAAACTCGGCGCGCAGCGGCACGTAATCCGTCACCCGCACCCAGTAGAGCATGCGATCCCACGCCACGGGGGCTTCGGGCTTCGGGATCAACTCGATCTTGTAGGCCTCGCCCTCGTCCATCGTCTCATAGCCCACCAACGTGTGCTCATAATCCTCGACGACGCTCGATTCCTTGACCAGATCGTCGTTCGTGAAATCAGAACCCATCCAGGATTGAAGCATCATCGACGGGGGGATCTTGATGACGCGGTTGATGCGGGGCACGTATTGCCACATCTCGCGCTCGATCTTCAAAAACGACACCCCCCGCTCCTTGACCGGCTCTTTGACGCGAATAAACGCCTTCTTCGTCCCCTCCGACCAGTATTCGAAGACCATCGAGCGTTCCCAGTCGGGGCGGACGATGATCATGCGGTAGATGCCGGTCTGGGTGTCGCCGCGCGTGAGTTGGTCTGATTTCCGGACGATCTCGATGGCCGGCTCCTCCACCGCGCTCTGCGCCCGGGCAAGTTGCGCGCTGCCGATCACAAACACGCTCAAGAGCAACAGCGCGAGGCTTCTATACACAAACGCTCTCATCGGAGCACCTCTTGGCTTTCAGGAAGGTTGTTGCTTACTGAGTATACGGTTCAATTTTCGTACCGGTTCAGTGGATTGCGTGAAACGTGACACGATATCGCCTCTCAATACGTTGAAAAAAGTCATGCTGGGTTTGCTCTGTCCAGACCGTCATGGGTCATGAGTCATGGGGAAAAACACTCATGACCCGTGACCCATGACTCATGACCCTCCGACAAAACGAGCAAGATTTATTATGGCTTAACTACTCCTCCCCCAGCTTCAAAATCCAGTCTCCGATGACAGCCAGTGCCGTGGGCGAGAATGTCTCCTCGATCGTCGAATATTCGTTGGGCGAGCCGGTTTGGGCGGTCTGGAACAGGTGATTGAGGCCTTCCAACTCGACGATAGTTACGGCGTCGTTGCCCCCTTCGCGAACTGCCTCCTCGATGGCCTGGAGGTTTTCTTTGGGCGGCACTTGCAGGTCTAGCTCGCCGTTGATAGCCAGCACGGGGCACGTCACCTCGCGCAGCGTCGGCACGGGGTCGTAGGCGAGGAAGTAGCGGAACCAGGGGTTGTTGATCCGCCGGATCTGGCCGTCGATGATGGACTGAACATTGTCGTCGGTGAGGCCGGCGGTTTGCCGCTCTTCGTCGGTCATCGCATCGATCCGTTCCTGGATGGCGGTGCGAAGTTTTTGGTCGGCGGCGGCGCTGTCGGGCTCGGAGAGCAACGTCGTGAACAAAAATTCTTGCTGTTCACGATTCTGGGTGATCGTCGCTTCGGGTGCCCCGTTGGCGCGCATGATGAGGGCGCCCTGGAGATAGAGGATCTGCTCGCCGGTCATGCCCGGCCCGGCCATCAACACGATGAACCCCACGTCGGACGACTTCACGGCGGCTATCGGCGCAATCAGGCCGCCCTCGCTGTGCCCGACGAGGCCGATTTTGGCCGGATCGATCTTCGGACGGCTCTTGAGATAGGCCACCCCCGCCAGCGCATCACCGGCAAAATCGACGCTCGTCGCCGCGCGGAAGTTGCCCGTCGATTCGGCGATGCCGCGGTCGTCGTAGCGGAGCACGGCGATGCCCTGACGCGTGAGGTAATCGGCCAGGACGTGGAACGGTTTATGGCCCATCAACTCTTCGTCGCGATTCTGCGGGCCGGAGCCGGAGATGAGCACCGCCGCTGCAAACGGCCCGTCTCCGCGCGGCGTCGTCAGGGTGCCGGCCAGCGTGACATCGGCTTCGGCGTTGTCGTATGTGACGTCCTCTACGTCGTAGGGATACGGCGGCTGCGGCTCCTGTGGTCGCGCCGGCTCTTCGATCTCTTCTTCGGTCCGCTTCAGCACGAGCGGCAACGAAGCCCCGCCCTGCGACCACCGCCCGTCGATGGTGTCGCCGTCTTCGCTGAGCGTGCCTTCGTAAAAACCCCCGACGGCGGGCACCTCAATGCGCAGGCTATCGCCCGTGACAGTGACGGGACCGGCGGGGATGCCGGTGGCGCCCTGGTCCGGGCTATCGAGCGTCGCCGCCAGCGCGCCGGTCGAATCGCGGGTGATGTGGAAGACGATGCGGAGTTCGACACCGGGCGTCTGCAACGTGCCCAGCCAGGTCCCTTCGACCTCATCCGTGGGCATCCAGGGCAGCGCCCACGAATGCGCCAGGCCAGCACCCGGCCCGGCTAACAGCACCACCATCAGAGCGGTTATAGATAAAGGCGTCGGTTTCATAGCAAGGAGGGGCTTATGGTTGATTTTAACGGCAACGTTTTGCTGTATTTTGTCCTTATTGGAGCAAAGTGAAGCATCAAAAAATACCGCATCCGGTCGTCCCCATTGCTCAGTCCGCCTCGCCATCATCGCCAGCCGGCTCCTCAGCGACGGGATGAACGGTCCAGACAGGGCATGGCGCCGCGCGCACCACCCGTTCGGTGACGCTGCCGATCATGCCGCGCTGGACGCCTGCCAGCCCCCGCGTCGCCATCACGATAAAGTCGGCCTCCGCCTCACGGGCAAAGTCGATAACTTCGGTAGGTGGCTGGCCGCTGCGCACTTCATACGAAGTGGGGACTTCCGGCCCCTCGGTGCGTTCGTCGAGTTGCAAAAGCGCCTCGCCGGCCTTGGCGACGATGTCGGGGTCGATCTTCATGAGGGTGAACGTCGGGATGCCGGTATCGCTGAAAAAGGGCACCATGTGTTCTTCGGCCACGTAGAGCACCGTCAGCCGCGCCTCGTAGAGGGCCGCCAGATGTTTCGCGTGCGCCAGCGCCACCGAGGCATGCTCCGAGAAATCGACCGGGGCGACGACGTGGTCTATCGAGGCCGACGGATCGACATCCTGACCGTGAACGACCAGGGCCGGGCACGGCGCGCGCCGGAGGACTTCCTCAGCGACGCTGCCCAGCAGCAGGTGCCGTAGGCCGCGCCGTCCGTGGGTGCCCAGCACGATGAGATCCATCTGACGCCGGTGGGCATGCTCGACGATGGCCGGGGCGGCGTGCCGGCCTTCGGCCAGGTCATAAACCAGATCCAGCCCCGCGCGCGCTTCCGAAGACAAGGCGCTCAACCGCGCGTTAGCCCGCTCCCGAAGCCGGATCAGCAAAGCCTCTTCATCCACGCTGGTCAGATGGGTGCGGGCGTCGTAGTCCTCCCGGCCATCGACAATGTGGAGCACGTGCAAGGCGGCGCCGGTGCGCAAAGCCAGGTCCAGCGCATAGGCAAATGCCTCGTCGGCCAGGTCCGAGAAATCGGTCGGGTGCAGGATGCGGTGTATCGGTAGCATAGCCCTCACAAACATGGTAGCGCCCGTTCGATGCGTACGAACGCGGACGCTTCAAGTTATTAAAAAAGGTGTTAAAATATCATGATTTTACGGCGTTTAAGTTCTTTTTAATCAAACAACTAAAACACCATAACGCCATAACACCCGGATCCTCAAACCTCCTCCGCCGTTTGCTCTACCTCGGCCTCGCCGCCGGCCAGCAGCGACTTGCCGAAGCTCTTGAGCGTGAAGACGGGACAACAGGCCATACGCACCACGTTTTCAGCAACGCTGCCCATGAACAGGCGTTTCAGGCCGGTGCGTCCGTGCGTGGCAATAACGATCAGGTCGATGTCGTGGTCCGCCGCGAATTCGGCGATGTCGTGTGCGGGGTAGCCCACGAGCACGTGTACGCTGAAGGGCCGCTCGGCGCCCGGACTCTGGAGCATCGCGTCTTCGAGCGCCTGCCGGACGCGGTCTCGGATCTGCGGCTCGGCCACGGAGACAGGTTCGAGGCCATAGACGCCGGGCAAGGCCACCTCGGTGATTACGTGCAGCAGATCTACCCGCGCATCGTAGACGGCGGCCAGTTCCCGGGCGTGCGTCAGCGCCGGGCCGGTATACTCGGAGAAATCCACCGGGACCAGCACCCGCCGGATGGGCTGGGCGCCGCCGGCCTCGGCGGTCTGGCAGACGGTGAGCACCGGCACCGTCGCCAGGCGCACCACTTTTTCGGCCACGCTGCCGAGCAGCAGCCGGCCCAGGCCGCGTCGTCCATGCGTGCCCATCACAATCAGATCGACGTCGTGGCGGTCGGCATAATCGAGGATGCCGCGCGCTTCGGTGAAGGCGATCTCCTGGGCGTGGATGACGCAAATGCCGTTTTCGTCGCGGCACTCTTCATCGGTCTCGCCGGACGGCCCCGGATGTTCCATCTCTTTGAGATAGGCCATCGGGTTATCCGGATCTTCGGGATGCGCCACGATGATGTTGAGCACGTGGAGCACGGCTCCGTAGCTCTCGGCCAGATGGGCGGCCTGCGCAAAGGCGTGCTCGGCACATTCGGAAAAGTCGGTGGGGAAAAGGATGTTCTTGACGTTGAGCATGGCCTACCCTCCCTGTTTGGTCGATCCGCCAGGGGCACCTGCATAACCAGCATAAGGGGCGCATCCAGAGCCGATTGCCGGGCGGGGCAGGGTTGATCTGTAGGGAAATGCTGTGCCGCCGTGTAGGGAGATCCCCGGTGCAACCGCAGATGGATGCGGATGAACGCGGATGATTGAATGAGCCCTTCCCGACAGGTACGCGCAAAACTGGCCCGCCCGGCGATTAATCACCGGGTTCAGCAGCCCAAGGACGCTAAAGCACCCTGTTCTACATGAATCATGTCTAGCCAGTGAGCCCGGTCTTTTCAGGTCCGGGCAGCGTTGTGCTTTCACCACCATGCCTACACCTACTGCCTTTGCCCTTCACCGTCCCTCATCAACCAGGCGCCCTCCTTCGTCAACATCCATCTGCACCCATCCGCGTTCATCTGCGGTTGCCTTAATCCGGCGGCATATACGGATGGGCGGCGGCGCGGGCCTGCATCCCTGTCAAGCCCGATCCTTTCACCTGATCGGCGAAGCGGTCAGCCTCGTCGAGGTCTAGCGCCCGGAGGATGTGGGCGGCATGCACGGCGGCAGGCTCGCCCATCGTGACGACGGCCACCTCGACGGCTTCGATCAACTCCTCGCGCTCGGCGCCTGCCTCCATCGCGTTGTGTAGATGATAGGCAATGCTGGTTTCGCATCCGGTGACCACCGACGTCGCCAGAGCAATCAACTCCTTCACTTTCCGCGTCAGCGCATCGCTCTGCAACGCTTTTTCGTGGACGAAGCCCAACGCGTCGAGCACACGCGGAGGAAGCCCGTCCGGCTCCAGGGACGATTCCGGCTGCGGTTTGTCGTAGTACGATTTGCTTTCCATGACAGCCTCCCGGTTCACGGTTGAATGCGTTGGTGGCACTTCCACCCGGCAGACCAGCCTGGCATCCGGCCTATCCATCGTCAAAGACGCCAGGGAGGCCAACAAGGTTTGAGAGAGTATCGCCCGACGCCGTGTAAGTCATGCCCGGCAATCGGTGTAAGGGATTTGCCCACGTTCTAAAATCGACGGGTCGATTTTGGAAAATGGTGTGATCCAATCTGAAAAGGTCTTACGTATGGATGGATGAAAAGCATCTGCATCCCCATCGACCCTACCGAGCAGATATCAACACTTTTCGATCACAACCTCTTTTTCAACGTCACACTTTAGAGGTGTCGCTATGCATAACAAGCAAACCAACTTTTTTCTCACACTCGTTTCTGCCTTCCTGCTGGTGGTTGCGCTCAGCGGCTGCGACGAAGAACAGGCCGAAACCATCAAAGAAGAGGCTGGGTCTACTATGAAAGAGGTCGTAGAAAAAATCCAACTGGCCGGCTACAACTTCCAGTCGGATCTTACCAGCAAGGCATGCGAAGAGATCAAAAGCATGTCCATTGAGGGCGGTGAAGGCTCCGGCGTGCCCGGTGTGGCCGGGGCCGCACGCTGGGGCATGCCCGAAGGCACAGCAAGCTCCGTGCGTGTGCGCCGCTCCTGGTCTACGCTCAACGACGCCGAAACCGCCGTCGATTACGGCAACCCGGAATACCCCGACGACTGGCGCGGCGCAATGTTCAACTTCTCCGAAATCCGCGCCGACGAGATGTTCGACTTCCGCGCCCTCGGCTTCCAGTACGACACCAACCAGCCGCAGTGAAATTCCAAAATCGCATCGGCATTAAACCTGTTGCGCGATAAGAAGTAGGACCTTTCAGCCTTCTTCCTTTACACCTAGATGCTACCTCCGATGGGCCTGTTTCGCAAGCTCCAGAACA
>JANQES010000105.1 GCA_028278205.1 Rhodothermales bacterium | reverse complement strand
TGTTCTGGAGCTTGCGAAACAGGCCCATCGGAGGTAGCATCTAGGTGTAAAGGAAGAAGGCTGAAAGGTCCTACTTCTTATCGCGCAACAGGTTTAATGGAGTTGTCGATCGCAAAGCTGAACCAACGGCTTCCATAACCTCGGGATTACTTACACGACAGCAGTACCCTGATGGTATATTTTTTGAAGCGACAGACCAACGCATTAAGTTGGAGATGAGGTATCCGGAGCCTATCCCATTTCCGGAAGATGATAGTTTGTCTGACATGCTGAGATCGTCCGCCGAGCAGCTTCTGAAACCTATAGCCTATCTTTCGTTTATCGCTATAGGCATCAACTTTAAGGTCATAATTGAGGCTGCGGGTGTGGCGCAGCTTGTCAAGGGGCTTCCGTCTAATGCGAAACCTGACCTTGTTTCATATGTTGTCGATTATGAGGGTTTTGTGGCAAATATTAAGATGCAGAGAGCGAAAAAGAGAGAGGATCTAAGCGAGGTCGTTGTATTAGATGCAAACTTTCATGCGGATATCCCACCCGGACTCAGTGGAGATGAGAAGCTACAGCTTCTTTCCGATGTGCTGAGCCGGCGCGGCGCTTATATAACCGAACTAAGGAGGCTTATCGATGAAACACGATTATAGACACATGCTTGAACAAGATATGGTGCGACTTGGGCTGATCCGGAGCCTTGATTCCCCTGTTTGGGCGACGCGATATATGTTCGCCGGATCGAATAGCACCACTGATATGCAAATTTCTGTTACCGAATCTAGTGGGACTGGCGGGATTACAGATACTACGGAAGTGGTTTATCGAATTGCTCAGGAGCAAGAGCTAGAAGTATATGATCCTGAAGAGTTGCCCGAGTCAGTCATCAAACTGCTTCAGAATCTGGAACGATTGAATTCATTTAGACTCTTGCAGCCGGGGTGGAATGGTTATGATGCAGACCCCTTGGATGATGTCGTCATTGGTAGGGCCAGAGATCTCCTTCTGGAGTCGAAGATTTTTTCATTCACTCCAGAGATTTTCCCCACAGCTCGTGACAGCATTCAGTTTGAATATCGCACAGAGAAGGGCGAGTATCTTGAGGTGGAAATATACGAGGATTCATTTGGCATTTACATGGAGACAGAAGACAAAGAAAGGGAGGAGGATGACCTGTCCCGTGATGAGATCGTGTCTATTATTCGTGCCTTTCATGCTTTTGAAGAGGTACGTTCGGAAACACTACGCACCTCTTCAAACGCAGCGTCAGAGTTGGCCAATTTGCAGACGACAGCATATGCTGCATAATGACTAAAGTCGAGCTAAGTGATACGATATCAGATCAAGAAATCCTGTATCGCTCTGTACCCAGCAGGCCGAGTCATTGGGTTGTTAGCGAAGGTCGTCCATCCTCATCTGTCTTCAAAGACAAAAAAGGAGTATCGGTTGATCGAGACGGTGGCAGAGAAGAACAGGAAATAATTCTCTCATTTAATGCTCGAAAAGGAAAAGAAGCTGGACTGATTGCCGTTACAGCTAGCCAGTGTCGTGAACGTGGTGCATATCCATTATCAAAACCTCTGGATGACAATCCTTATCATGCAGAGATTCACGATACCAAAGACAAGATTAAGTTATCACGCGCAAAAGCAAATGCGCTAGCCGCATGTTCGCATATCGTGCAGAGGCCTAAATTCTGGCGATATCTCGCTCACATTGCCCCCTCACCGTCCTCGTCCCATGCGCCAGCCGATGAGCACCCCGGTGGCGCTGGCGGCCAGCCAGGCCCATTTCTTAAAATCGCCGCTTTTCGAGGCGCTCACGCCTTTGGCCATCACGGGGATTTTGGCGAGTTCTTTCTGGGCTTCGGCGCGGGTGCGGTCGAAGAGGGCCGGATCGTTTTTGAGACGCTCGGCCAGGGCGCGTTTGTGCGTCACGTCGTCTTCGGTGATGTACTGGCCGAAGGAGCGCAGCCCGGCGATCTTGTAGCCGTGTTTCTTGAAGAGGTGATACATCTCCTTGACCTTCTCCATCTCGATGTTGCGCCCCAGCGTATAATCCTCAAAGCGTCCTTCCATGGCCAGCAGCGCCGTCTCGGAGAGGCAGGCGTAGGCCGTCTTGGGCGGCAGGCCGATGTCGTAGCCGAAGTCGATGTCGCCGGGGATGAGCACCTCGCCGCTTTCGATGACGAGCACGTCGGGGCGGAGGGCGGCTTCGGCGGGGTTGACGTCGGTGGGCCGGGCTACGTCGCAGACGACGGCGCCGGGCTTGCACTGGGTGATGTCGAGCACGCGCTGGCCGAAGGCCGAGGTCGCCGTGACGATCAGGTCGCAGTCGCCGACGAGGTCGTCGGCTTTGGTGGCGATGGCCACTTCGGCGCCCGGCGTCTCCGCCTGGATCGTCCGCTTGAGATCGATGAGCCGTTCGGGTTCGATGGAGACGAGGACCACGTCCGAGATAGCCTGCGCCAGCAGACGCGCGCAGACCGAACCGATAGAACCCGTCGCGCCGATGATCATGGCCTTGCCGCGCGTCAGGTCGGTGGCGCCCATCTTGCGTACGGCCTGCTTGGCAGCCTCCAGCGTGGCGGCCACGGTCAGGCTGTTGCCGCTGGTGATGGCAATGTCGGCCTCGTGCGCGACGGTGATGCCGGCATCGCCGACGACGCTGGTGAAGGCGCCCAGGCCCATCAAGCGCGCGCCCAGCCGTTCGGCCATGTGGGCGGCCATGCCGAGGCGTTTGTACGTGAATCGCTCGCCGTGGCGCATCATCTCGCGCGGCGTGGCGCCCAGCGTAATCAGATGCCCTTCGATGCGCTGCCCGGTCGTGGCCGACCGCCCGCCCGTGATGCGGGAAATGTAAAGCGGCGGAAGCCACGCGGCTACCTTTTCGACGAGCGTGTCGGGCACGTAGCGCGTCCAGCGGAACAAGGGGTGCTTGTGGATGAAGCGAACGTTGAGCGGGTGGATGACGAAGGCAAACCGGTTGACGTCTTCCTCATCCGGTTGCAGATAACGGACCGACGGCGTCCACTCGATCTCGGCCATCAGGTCGAGGTAGGTGTCTTCGGTCAGCGGCAGTTCGGGATGAGGGCGTAGCGCCACCAGCACTGCCTCGATCACCGCCGCCGAGGCGCGTTTCGGCCCGTCGGGTCCATCGAGCGAAGGCATCATGGTGACGACGATGGCGGCGCCGCGCCGGCGCAGGTCGTCCACGTCCTCGTCGTCTGCCGTTTCCACGACGATGGTTTTATGCTTGAGCCGTTCGGGCGCGAAGCGGCGGATGGCTGTCACGTCGCCGGCCAGCACGTCGGCCCAGCGGAACGAGGCATCGGCGCGGTGGAGATGACCGTTGGTCGTGTGGAACGAGAGGCGTTCGAGCGGTGCATCTTTTAGTTGCTCGAGCGTAGGCAGGGCAGCCTGCGCCAGCGTGCGGCGACGGCCCACGCCCGGCACAAAGTCGGGCAGGGCGAAGAAGACCATCGGGTCGGCGTAGCGGATGTGCGGGGTGCGGCGTCCCAGCGCTTCGGCCAGGCCGTTGTGATTGAGGCCGGGCACCATCAAAACGTGTTTCTGGCTGAAGATACCCGGCTCGCTGCGGTCGGCCAGGATGACGCCCCAGCGTTCGAGGCTGGCCCGGATGCCGCTGCCGTCGACGACGGGGGTCTTCTGGGCCACTGCCGGCAACGGGCCGCCCACCCGGTGCGTCAGGTGCGCATCGCCCAGGTGCAAGGCCACGGGGATGCCGTCGAGCCCGATGGCATCGACCTTGCCATCGAAGCCGGCAATAGCCGCGCGGGCCTGCTCCACATCGCCGTCTACGCCGAGGCGGTGGATCTCGACGGATTGATCCAAAAATGAAACGGTCGAGGTCTCCTCGCCCCGGCCGTAGTCTATGATGAGAATCTTTTTCATGGTCTCAAGGGGCTCGTCGATTCCCATTAATAGCGGTGGTCACTTTGATCGATATTCAAAGAACATCTTCACTCCATGTGACCCCTGCTAAAATCAGTCGTGGGCCTCTATAATGCCGCTCAGCAATTTGTGGATCAAGAGGGGAAGCACCTACATCGAAGGTAGGGGGAAGCCCTACGCGTTCTTTGAGACGAGGCGTCTTCATGTTTGTAAAAGCGATGGTTATAGGCTATGATGAGGATGCCCGGAAGCAAGGAAAAAGAGGGAAGCGATGGCTCTGTCGTTTGAATGGCACGAAGAGAAAGCCGCTGCCAATCTGAAGAAACACGGCGTCAGCTTCGAAGAAGCCAAGACCGTTTTTAACGACCCGCTCGCGCTGACTATCGAAGATCCCAAACATTCGCAACACGAGCAGCGTTTCATCGACATTGGCTATTCGATCAGGCAACGAATTTTAGTCGTCGTCTACACTGAACGGGCAGATCGGATTCGCATCATCAGCAGCCGTACGGCCACAAAATCAGAGCGGGAAACCTATGAAAACGCCTGACGAAGAGAACGCGCAGGATGACATGCTGCCGGAATACGATTTTTCGGGCGGTGTGCGCGGTAAGCATTATGAGGCTTATCGTGCCGGTCACACGGTAACGATCCACCACAGCGATGGTACGGAAGAGGTTCAACAGGTCGCCGGGTCATCGGGTATGATAGAGTTGGCGCCAGACGTACAGGCCTATTTTCCAGATTCTGAGTCGGTGAATCGTGCTTTGCGTGGTTTGATTCAGCTTATTCCCAAACAATCGGAGGGAAGCTAGGGGTTCTTCAAAACGTTTCTCTCTCCTTCGAAGGCATGTCTGCCAACGATCTTCCCACTCAACCCGCCACCTCGCTGGCCGACCACATCGTCGCCTTCGGGCGGGTGTTGCGGCGGGCCGGGGTAGAAGTCGGCTCGCATCAGATCATGGATGCCGTCCGGGCCGTCGAGGTCGTCGGGGTGCGGCGCGAGGACGATGTGTATCAGGCGCTTTTCAGCGTCTTCGTGCGGCGGCGCGATCAGGTCGAACTCTTCGACCAGGCGTTTCATCTGTTCTGGCGCGCGCCCTCGCAGTTGCCCGATCTGATGCAGATGATGTTGCCCCAGGTGGACGCGCCGCCGCAACATCCCCCGCAACGACAGCGGGCGCAGGACGCCCTGCAGGAGCAGGCCCAGAAGAAGACGATCCCCAAACCTCGCCCTTCGGAGGAAGAGCAGACGGAGGTCGAAATCCTGGCTGCCTACAGCGCCACAGAGGCGCTGCGCAAAAAAGATTTCGCTGCGTTCACCGCCGAGGAGGTGACAGCGGCCAGGGCGCTCATCCGGCAGATGCAATGGCCCATCCCGCCGAAAGTCGTCCGGCGACGCTCGCCTCGCGAGAAAGGCCGCCACCTGCACCTGCGCGCGACGATCCGCCGCAGCCTGCGCCACCACGGCGAACTGCTCAACCTGCGCTTCCAGGGGCCGAAGAAAAAGCCGCGCCCCATCGTCGTGCTGTGCGACATCAGCGGGTCGATGGAACCGTATGCGCGGATGCTCTTGCACTTCACCCACGCCGTCACCGGCGGCCTCGACCGCGTCGAGAGCTTCGTCTTCGGCACGCGGCTGACGCGCATCACCCGCTACCTGCGCCGCCGCGACGTAGACGATGCCGTGGCGGCCACGGCTAAAGCCGTCAACGACTGGGCCGGCGGCACACGCATCGGCGAGGCGCTCAAGGAGTTCAACTATCGCTGGCTGCGGCGGGTGCTGCGCAGCGGCGGCGTCGTGCTCATCATCAGCGACGGCTGCGACCGGGGCGACACCGCCCTTCTGGGCCGCGAGATGGCCCGCCTCAAGCGCAACTGCCATCGTCTCATCTGGCTCAATCCGCTCCTGGGCTACGACGCCTATCAACCCCTGACCAAAGGCATGCTCGCCGCCCTGCCCCACATCGACGACTTCCTCGCCGTCCACAACCTCGACGCGCTCGAACAACTCGGCGCGGCGCTATCGAGCCTCGCCCGCGCGCCCGGCTCCTCATGGCGCACGCAGTATGATTGGGATCTCGATATTTGATCTGAACCTGTGCTTGACCCGGAAGTATCAAACCGTGGAGTCTATTTTTCGAGGCGATCATGGAAACCCAGGAAATCACCATCCGGGTCGATGCTGAGACGGCGCGTGCCTACGAAGCCGCCTCGCCGGAGGAACGGCGCAAGCTCGATCTGCTCATCAGCCTGCATCTGCGCCAGCTTACCGAACCGCCGAGGCCGCTGAAGCAAGTGATGCAGGAGATTAGCGAAAAAGCACGAGCGCGCGGTTTGACGGAAGAGAAACTGAAGGAGTTGCTTCGTGACCTCTAAACCGCGCTACGTCTTCGACACGAACGTCGTGGTCAGTGCCGTTCTGTTCAGTATAGGGAAGCCTGCTCGGGCACTCTTTGCCGCACTTGATATTGGGGAAGTCCTCGTCTCGGCGGATGTAGTCCATGAACTTAACGATGTGTTGAGTCGCGATAAATTTGAGCGCTACGCCAGCGAGGAAGACCGAGCGCGTTTTCTGCACAGTCTGCTTCGTGAGGCGCGTCTGGTTGAAATCAAAGAAACCATCCAGGAGTGTCGAGATCCAAAGGATGATAAATATCTGGAATTAGCGGTTAGTGGAGAAGCAACCTGTATCGTGAGCGGCGACGATGATTTGCTTTCCATGCACCCGTTCAGAGGTATTCCCATTATGACGCCGAGTGAGTTTCTAGAGAGATTATCTGGCGATTTACCGAGTCAGCAATCATAATGGCACATTAACATGGATTTGAAATGGATTGACGTTTCAAATCAGCCCTATAATTCCTCCAAAGAACCCACCGCCACGGGCCTTGTCGGATCCGTGATCCAGTGGCTCCAGGAGCCGGGGTAGAGGAGCGCTTCGCCGAGGCCGGCGTGGACCAGGGCCAGCAGGTTGTGCGCGGCGGTCACGCCGGAGCCGCAGTAGCAGATGGCGTGTTCCGGCGGCACGTCGCCGAGGAGGGTTTCGAAGCGAGCGCGCAGCGTGTCGGGTGGGAGGAAGCAGCCGTCATCGTCCAGGTTTCCGGCGAAGGGTGCCGAGACGGCGCCGGGGATGTGGCCGGCGATGGGATCGATAGGCTCGTGCTCGCCCCGGTAGCGTTCGGCGGCGCGGGCATCGACGAGGCGATAGGCCGGATCGGAACGACGGGCATCGACCGTCTCGACATCGACGAGGCGGGCCGGGCGCGGCTGCGGCACGAAGCGGCGCGGCGAGCGCGTCTCGACGCCGGGGCGGGTGGGCAGGCCAAGGCGTTGCCAGGCTGGAAAGCCGCCGTCGAGTACGGCTACGGCGTCGTGGCCCATCCAGCGAAGCATCCACCACAGCCGGGCCGCGATGCCCCCGCCGAAGTCGTCGTACGCTGCCACCTGCACCCCTGCATCGATGCCCCAGTTCGACAGCGTTTGCGCAAAAGCCCCTGTCTCCGGCAGCGGATGACGCCCGGTGACGCCGGGGAGGATGGGGCCGGAGAGGTCGTCGTCGAGGTGGGCATAGACGGCGCCGGGGATGTGTGCTTCGCCGTAGGCGCGGCGGCCCCGCTCCGTGTCGGCCAGCGAAAAGCGGCAATCGACGACGGCCCAGGCGGGGTCGTCGAGGTGGGCGTGCAGGTCGTCCGGGGTGATGAGCGTGGTGTGCATGGTTTGGTGATTTTAGATTTTGGATTTTGGATTGTTTTTTCAAGCAACCAATCCAAAATCCAAAATCCAAAATCTAAAATCCAACAACTTGCCGTTCGCGCAACTCCGAGCTATCTTTCGCGTTGCACAAGACAGCCCTCGCTATCCGCGTACAACCCAAAGAGATGCTATGATGGAAGAGGTACCATCGCTGACCCATGTAAATCCCCGAGGCGGGGTTCAAATGGTGGACGTATCGACAAAGACAGACACTGTGCGTACCGCCGTGGCAGCGGGCCGCGTGCTCCTGGGTGAAGAAGCCTTTGGGCTGGTGACGGAGAATAAGATTCGCAAAGGCGATGTGCTGGGCATCGCGCAGGTGGCCGGCATCATGGGGGCCAAACAGACCAGCAAGCTCATCCCGCTGTGCCACGATGTCTACGTCAAAGGGGTCGATGTCGAGTTTACGCTCAACCCGGACGATCACGCCGTGGACATCCAGGCCTATACCAAGACCGTCGGCCCCACCGGCGTCGAGATGGAAGCCCTCACCGCCGTCTCTGTGGCCGCCCTGACGATCTACGACATGTGCAAGTCGGTCTCGAAGGCCATTCAAATCACCGACGTGCATTTGCTGGCGAAGACCGGCGGGCAAAGCGGTGATTATCGCAAGGGCAAGGCGGATCAATAAGCGCCCCACTCAAGGTATTCGGCTTCGGCGCAGACTACGCGGCGGACTCCGTAAAACGCTCTAGACCCCACACTGCTATGGAAGAATTACTCGGCCTTTCGAGCGTTCTGCTCATCATCCTGGTCGTCATCGGCCTGATCATCGTCCTTTACCTCGTCCCGGTGCGGTTGTGGATCACGGCGATCTTTTCAGGGGTTCGGCTCAAACTCTTTCGCGATCTCGTAGGGATGCGCCTGCGTCGCGTGCCGCCGGCCACGATCGTTAATCCGCTTATCACGGCGCACAAAGCCGGCATCGGCGTCCAGACGCCCAAGCTGGAGGCGCATTATCTGGCCGGCGGCAACGTCCAGCAAGTCGTCAATGCACTCATCTCTGCCGACAAAGCCGACATCGACCTCAACTTCGAACGGGCTACGGCCATCGATCTGGCCGGGCGCGACGTCTTCGAGGCCGTGCAGGTCTCGGTGAATCCCAAGGTGATCGAGACGCCGCCGATTTCGGCTATCGCCAAAGACGGCATCCAGCTTCGGGCCATCGCCCGTGTGACGGTGCGCGCCAACATCGAACGGCTCGTCGGCGGGGCCGGCGAAGAGACCATCATCGCCCGCGTCGGCGAAGGCATTGTCTCGACCATTGGCTCGTCGGCCTCGCATGCTGCCGTGCTCGAAAATCCCGATCTTATTTCGAAGACGGTGCTGGCCAAAGGCCTTGACGCCGGCACGGCGTTCGAAATCCTTTCGATTGACATCGCCGACGTGGACGTGGGCGAAAACATCGGCGCGAAACTTCAGACTGATCAGGCCGAGGCCGACCTTCAGGTGGCCCGCGCCAAGGCCGAAGAACGCCGCGCCGCCGCCGTAGCGCGCGAGCAGGAGATGGTGGCTGCCGTGCAAGAACAGCGCGCCCGCGTCGTCGAAGCCGAAGCCATGGTCCCGACGGCCATCGCCGACGCCTTCCGCAACGGCCAACTCGGCGTGATGGATTACTACAACATCCGCAACATCCAGGCCGATACGCAGATGCGCAACACCATCGGCGGCGGCGAGGAGTCTCGTCCTGGTTCGGAAGGGGCTTGAGGGATTTTAGATTTTGGATTTTGGATTCGCCTGATCCTGATCGATTTGCCCAGTCGAAAAAGCCACAGCCGGTCCAAACGGTGCGGCTTTTTCGGTTTTTTGCTACCGTTGCCAATACCAATCCAAAATCTAAAATCCAAAATCGCATGTCAGACCGTGTGGCGCAATTCACGGCGTTTGCCACGCTCGGTCTGGTCGGCGTCGCGCAGGAATTGGCCGGGGCGGCGCTGGCAGGCCTCGACGGCGCCGATCCGGAACTGGTAGCCGAAGAAACGCTGTGTCTGGCCGCTACGGCCACGGCGCGGGCTGCCGAGGTGGGGCTGCGCGCCGATCCGCTCCTGGCCCAGGCCGTCGTGCCGGTCTTGCTCGACCTGCCTTTCACCTACCGCGACTACCTCGTCGGCGGGGCGATGATCGCACAGCAAGATCCGGCGCTGCTCGATGCCAACGAGGCCGTCTACGGACGCCTTCAGCGCAAGCAGGCTTTCTACACGGCGCATCTCCCCCCCGGTCAGTTTCCCGGCGAGCGGCTTTTGACGGATAAGATGGGGCTTTGGATGGGTCGCATCAGCCCGCCTCGCCTGCCCGAAGCGCCTATGGCCCGGCTGGAACGCCTCGGCTGTGTCTCGACGTTGCTCACCCACCTGAAGCTCGTGCTGGCCTTCGCCCGGCGGGAGGGAGGGGAGAGCACATAGGGTGTTTGTGCTGTGTCAGCCGCTCTGCATTCCGCAGGTGGAGGAATCTGGAAAGGGGGATCTTATTGGCGAATAGCGAATGGTGTAATGCCGGATAAAAATATCATCATACGCTACGCCTGGGATGTCTTCATCGCGCTTTGCGCGACGCTCTCGGCGCTGATCATTCCGGTGGGGCTCGTGCTTCATGGGGCCGACGAGACGTTCATCGGCGTGGCCAATGCGCTCGTTACGGTGGTGTACGTCGTCGACGTCGGCGCGCGGTATCGGCAGGCGCAGCAGCCGGCGCCGAGGCTCTCGGGGCGGGTGCGGCGCAGCCCGAGCTATGTCTGGGGCGGGGTAGCGCTCGACGTGCTGGCGGCCTTTCCGTTTTATTTGATCTGGGGCGTGACGCCGCTGGTGCTCTTGCGGCTGGTGAAGCTCATCCGCGTGGCCGAGTTTATGCGACACTGGCGACGGCGGCAGGTCCGCAATTCGAACGTGCTGCGCCTGGCCTTTTTCATCTACTGGCTCGGGCTCTCGGCGCACTGGATCACCTGCGGCTGGGTGGCCCTGCGCGACCACGCCCCCGGCACCGACGCCTGGACGCGCTACCTCGACGCCCTCTACTGGTGCGTCACCACCCTGACGACCGTCGGCTACGGCGACGTGACGCCGGCCAACAATGCCCAGACGCTTTACGTCATCGTCGTGATGATCATTGGCGTGGGCGTCTATGCCTACATCATCGGCAACATCGCCAGCATCCTCACCACCATCAATCCGGCCCGGTCTCGATACCTGGAGCAGCGCGAGCGCCTGACGGCGTTTATGCACTATCGCCACATCCCGCGCGCTCTCCAGCAACGCGTGCGCGATTATTACGACTACCTCTGGGAGCAACGCCGCGTCTTCGACGAAACCAAAATCCTCAAAGACCTGCCGCCGAGCCTGGGCACCGACGTCTCGCTTTTTCTCAAACGCGACCTGATCGAGAACGTGCCGCTCTTTCAAGGCGCCGGCGATGCGTTTATCCGCGAGGTGGCCCTGGAGTTGGAGGCCCTCGTCGTGATGCCGGGCGATTTTATCATCCGCGCCGGCGAGCGAGGCCGCGATATGTATTTCATCAGCCGGGGCACCGCCGAAGCGCTCGCCCCCGACGGCCAGACCCTCTACCGCACGCTCTCCGACGGCGATTGCTTCGGCGAAATCGCGCTGATTCTCGATCAGCCGCGCTCGGCCAGCGTGCGCGCCGTCACCCATTGCGATCTCTACCGGCTCGACAAAACGATGTTCGAACGCACCCTCTCGCAGTATCCCGACATCGCCGGCCAGATCAAAACCCTCGCCGAAGAACGCGTACGGGAGTGATAAGGATAAAAAAGGCTGAAATGAAAAAGAAAAAGGCGATACCCATCTCCGGATATCGCCCTAAAAACATCGTTGAAATGTAAGGTGGGCCCGGAGGGACTTGAACCCCCGACCAGCCGATTATGAGTCGGCGGCTCTAACCAACTGAGCTACGGGCCCGGAAGGCGTGGAAGATAACCAGCCAGGCTTGTATTACGCAACGCGCGGCGTTCGGGTTCATCTTGGATCGAAGGCGGCTGTGGCTTGCGAGGAACGCGGCGGCGCGCGATCTTGATGGTGTTTTAGTGTTAGGAGGCTTTGCAAAACATCATAGGTGGGATGCGGGTTCATACGGGCCTGAATCGATGTTCCACCTGCCGTCAACAAGCTCGCCATGCCCAGCCCGA
>JANQES010000026.1 GCA_028278205.1 Rhodothermales bacterium | reverse complement strand
AGGGTTGGAAAATCTGGCTGAGCATGGTAGTGTAGGCTGAGTTGGGGACAAGCGAATCCCTAACTTACAACCGCTCATGAACACCTTGAAAGGGCTGGTGGCCTTGACCTCAACCAGTGACCAGTGACTAATGACCAGTGACCCACCCTCAATCCACCGGCAGTTGGGCGATCTTGAGCCAGAAGGCTTCGATGGACTGGACGACGGTTTCGAAGACTTCGAGGTCGGTGGGTTTGGTGATGAAAGCCCGCGCGCCTTCGTCGTAGGCCGCCACGACGTCTTCGGGAACATCAGAGGTGGTGAGGATGAGCACGGGGATGGAACGCAGGGCCGGATCCTGGTTGAGCGTCTTCAGCACGGCTAAGCCTTCGAGGCCCGGCAGGTAGAGGTCGAGCAAGATGAGTTGAGGCCGCCGGGCCTGTTCGTGAGGTGGTTCTCTGCGCAAAAAACGGAGGGCGTCTTCGCCACTTTCAGCCACGTGAATCGTCGTCCGCATCCGGCTCTCCTCCAGCACACGCCGCAGGAGCAAGACGTGGTTCGTATTATCCTCGACCAACAGGATATCGACCGGTGTACGGAAAGCGGATTCAGGCATTATGAATTTTGACGCTGGACGGTGATGGAATGGTGTTGCTGTCTTGAATGCCGAGGGCGCTCAACGGTTTTCCCTGTCCAAATTCATGAGGGATAGGGTGATAGTATAGTGAAATGCAACGATTATGTCACGCTGTTGTTTATTGGGAGAAGAACATAGTTTGGCAAACCGATTAAACTGTTTTATGATTAGGAAGTACCAGATATCTAAACCCCAAAAACGCTCACTATGATTTGACGTGAATGCCGCTCAAGCTCGACATAAAAAACTTCGGCCCCATCACGAGCGGAAGCTTCGAACTCAAGCCGCTGACCATCTTCATCGGCCCCAACAACACCGGCAAATCCTACGCAGCGATGCTGACGCATGGGATTATTAATGCTCCTAGATCTTCCCCCTCCCTTCCTACATCGCTCAGAGAAAAAGCAAGCAAAATAGCAAGCGGGCTATATAAAACACTGTATGAGACATTTATCGAACTAGTAGACGAAGCGCAAGAGAGTAGACATGAAATACTGAGGACGTTTATATCATACTTTTATGAAGAACGTCTGGGATATGAGATATCAAGGCTCTTCGCCTCGCCAATTCGTGATCTTAGACGTATAGATTCCAGATCATCTTCCCTAGACCTGACTCTCAATACAATTAGTATATCTTTATCACATCTCAGTAAGGGGTTTGAACTCAAGTCTTTTTGCCATCCAAGAATCGATGTGAATATAAATGATGTTTATACGCACACAACGCCAAGCCTTTACCTTCCCGCAGCCCGATCAGGTATCCTTCAAGGTCACAAAGCGCTTGCCGCAGGTTTTATCGAAAGAGCACCCTTTGTTGGGCTCGAAAAAAGGCTGGAAATACCAAGGTTATCCGGCGTGGTGTCTGACTTTATATCATCGATTCTCACACTGGAAGATAAACCAGGATCGCTATATGAATTGACTGAGGACTTCGAGCAGAAATTATTACGAGGCAATATTGTAATTCCAGCCAATGGAGATCTTTTATACCCGGAGATTCAATTCCAATTCAGAGAAACAAACATCCCGCTACACAGGGCCTCCTCCACCGTCTCGGAGCTTGCGCCGTTGTTTTTGTACACGAAGTACAAGGTCGAGCCGGGCAGTTTGTTGATCATCGAGGAGCCGGAGGCGCATTTGCATCCGCAGAATCAGCGGATTCTGGCGGAGTTTCTCGTCAAGCTCGTGCGAAGAGGGGTGCATTTGTTGCTGACTACGCACAGCGAGTATCTGCTAGAGCAGTTCAGCAATTTCATCCAACTGAGCCAGGTGAAGCCCAGCAAGCGCCGGTCAAAATTCCCCTATGAAAAAGACGTGTACCTCGAAGCCGGTGAAGTGGCTGCGTACGCGTTTCGGCCCGATCCCAATCCCAGAGGCACCGGGCACAAAATCTATCCGATAGAGATCGATGAGGATGGCATTCCCCAGGAGGATTTTACGGATGTCTACAATTCGCTCTATGAAGAAGGTCTTCGCTTGCACTATGAACTCGGTAACGGCAACGTAGGGTAGCGCGTCAAGCTGATGTCAATCGATTGCATTGAGCGACACTTTAAACACGCATTGCAGAAGCAGTGCCGCGAGCAAGGATGCTCCGCGAACCTGCGTCAGATCCCCAACCGGGTAGTGCTAAAAGGCGAAAAACTCGTGCGCGAAGAGGAGAGCATATGCGATTGTCTCATTTTTCTCTTCGAAAACGGCAAATACACCATCGCGCTGGTGGAATTGAAAAGCAAGTATGTGGATGTGAGCAAGGTAGTAGAACAACTCACAAACGGCACGCGAAAGGCGTTTGACATTCTTAGCCAGTGTGGAATTGCCGAGAAAAACACGCGCTGGTATCACTTCCTCTACAGCAAAAGACTCGAAACCTCTGCACGGAAAAAGCTAGACGACAACAAAGTGTCCTTCAAAGGAAGACATTTCAAAATCATTCCCGAAAAGTGTGGCAAGCCCTTGCGCGAAGCCATCGAACGGTTGAACTGAATCGTTCAGCCAAGTAGCGCCCGGCTCAGATGTAACCCGATCCAGACGAAGACCAGCCCCAGCACGACGCTGCCGACGGCGTTGACGAGCGCCATCGCGCTGAGGCCTTCTTGCCAGAGCACGACGGTCTCCAGGCTGAACGTCGAGAACGTCGTCAGCGACCCCAGAAAGCCGACGATCAGGAAAAACTGCAACTCGTCGGCCAGCCCGACGCGGCCCAGCATCGGCGCGAGCATGCCGATGAGCAGGCACCCGGCGAGGTTGACGATCCACGTGCTGAGCACCGCCGGCTCTTGCCACAACCGCATCGCCCAGACGCTGGCGCCGTAACGCGTCGCCGCGCCCAACGCACCGCCCAGAGCCACAAGCAAAATCTGATACATAAATCGCGCCCTTTGAGATAGTTTTTTCGCAGGAAGGGAGAAAATGCTACCACTCACGGACTTTAGAAATTCGATGAATCGAATTTCTAAAAATATTCGAGGTCTCCGAGGCTGTTAGGGCAGAATGAATCATTGGGCGTAACATCGGCCCGGCTAAGACCTACTTATAGCTCGAAAACCGGGTGTAAGGAAATTTTGGATTTTAGATTTTGGATTTTGGATTGGGTGCTTGCCGATCCTTATGCAGCATCCGAAAAAGCCTCAACGGTTCCAACCGTCGCGACTTTTTCGGATGCCAGATCCACGTCAGATCAACAATCCAAAATCTAAAATCAGAAACCAGATGACTCGCCTACTCGTCCTGCTCATCCTCCTTTTCGGCGTGGCCGTCGTGGCCTGGCGTATGCTGCCGAAGCCGGCTCCCGAAGTTGTTGTTCCGCCGGGCGAGGCCGCGCCCGTAGCCGTCGTCGAGTTGTTCACGTCGGAAGGCTGTTCGAGTTGCCCGCCTGCCGACCGCCTGCTGGCACGCCTGGCTGCCGAAGCCCGCAAGAACAGCGAGGCGGTCTTCACGCTCTCCTTCCACGTCGATTACTGGAACTACCTGGGCTGGGCCGATCCGTACAGCGACGCTGCCTTTTCAGCGCGGCAGCGGGCCTACAGCCAGACGCTCGGCGAGACGGTCTATACGCCCCAGATGATTGTCAACGGGCGCCGCGCGTTCGTCGGCTCAGACGCTTCGAAGGCGCGGCGCCATCTCGCCGAAGCGCTCCGGCAAAACGCCTCGGTGACGCTGGCCCTGGGCGTCTCGCCGGTGACGGCGGAGGGCGTGTTGCTGGCAAGCTACGCCGCCGAAGACCTCCCCGCCGGCGCCGTCGTGCATCTGGCCGTCGTCGAGCGCGGGCTGTCGCAGAACGTGACGCGCGGCGAAAACACGGGGCGGACGCTGGCGCACGACAACGTCGTCCGCGTGTTCGAAACGCTGGAGGCCGGCTACGGCAAGGTGCCGCTCCTCTTGCCCAAAGATTTGACCCTCGAAAACGCCTCGCTGATCGCCTACGCGCAGGATGCGAAGACAATGGCGGTGCTGGGCGCGACGGGTATTGAATTGAAGGATGAGTAAACCCGCACCTCCGCCCGGCCCTGAAGGACCGAGCTCACCGGCTAAAGCCCCAAAGGGGCTAAAACAGGGCGCTTCAGCGTCCTTGCGCTGCTGAGCCCGGTGATTTATCGCCGGGCGGGGCTGGAGATCACCGCCCAATGCCACCAACGATCTGCTTCTTTCAAACTATCGGAAAACAGCTTCGATCCAAACCGCTCCGACTCCCCGGCTTTCCGATTCATCAATCCTCAATCAATCCGCCGCAGCTTGGCGAAGCGCAGCATCAGCTTCTTCTGCCCGATGTCCCCGCCGAAGAACACGACGGCTTTGGTCTGCTCGCCGCGGCCTTCCATCGAGATGACCTTGCCTTCGCCGAAGATCGGATGCTCGACACGGATGCCGGGGACGATCTCGGCGGCGCCTTCGTCGTAGACCACGCGGCGTTCGCCCGGCGCGGGCGCGCTGCGTTTGGGTGCCGTGTTTCTGCGCTTCTTCGGGCTGCTGCGTAGCGATTTGCGGTAATAATGCGGATCGACGCGGTCGTAGGAGAACGTATCGCCCGAAGAGGCCTGGAAGCGGTCGGAGCGCGTCTGGTACGACGTGCCGGCTTCGGTGCGGACGACGTCGGGGTCGATCTCGTCGAGGAAGCGACTGGGGATGCAGGCCATCTGCTCGCCGTAGCGATAGCGGCTGCGAGCGTGCGCCAGGTAGAGGTACTCTTGCGCCCGCGTGGCGCCCACGTAGAAGAGCCGCCGTTCTTCCTCCAACTCCTTCGGATCCTGCGTCGCCATCGCCAGCGGAAAGAGCCCTTCCTCCAGCCCCGCGATGAAGACCGCCGGAAACTCCAGCCCCTTCGAGGCATGCAGCGTCATCAGCGTGACGCGGTTGGGATCGTCGGTTTCGGCGTCGGCGTCGGTCAGCAGCGACACTTCTTGCAGGAAGGCGCTGAGCGTGCCCTCCTCGCCCGCATTCGTGGTAAATTCAGCGATGGCGTTGATGAGTTCTTGCACGTTTTCCCAGCGCATCAGCCCTTCCGGCGTGTTCTCCTTGCGCAACTCTTGCAGGATGCCCGTCTCCTGAATCAGCCCCCGTGCCACCTCGTCGGCGCCGTGGCTGGCCGCTTTCGAAGCGTGTTTGGCGATCAAAAAACGAAACGAGACGACGGCGTTTTGCGCCCGCCTCGGCAACCCCATCTGCTCGACCTGTTCGATAGCCTGCCACGGGCCGATGCCCTCGCGCCGGGCATACTCGAAAATCGTCTCCTGCGTCTTCAGCCCGATACCGCGCGTCGGATAATTGATAACGCGCCGCAGGCTCGCCACGTCGTTGGGATTGACCAGCAGCCGCAGATACGCCAGCGCATCTTTGATCTCTTTACGCTGATAAAACGACACGCCCCCGATGACGCGGTACGGGATCCCACCTCGCCGGAGCGCCTCTTCGAGCGAGCGGCTCTGCGCGTTGGTCCGGTAGAGCACGGCGAAGTCACGATACGAATAGCCGCCGCGCGCGCGCAGGTCGCGGATCATGCGTTCGGCTTTTTGCGCCTCGTCTTTTTCCGAAAGCGCCTCCATCAACACGACGTGGTCGCCGTCGCGGTTTTCGGTCCAGAGTTCTTTTTCGAGTTGATCTTTGTTGTTTTTGATGATCGAATCGGCGAGGCGGAGGATTTTTTTGGTGGATCGATAATTCTGCTCCAGCCGCACGACCGTCGCGCCGGGATAGTCGCGCTGGAACGAGAGGATGTTGCCGATGTCGGCGCCGCGAAAAGCATAGATGCTCTGCGCATCGTCGCCGACGACGCAGATGTTTTTGTGACGCGCAGCGAGTTGTTTGGCGAGGATATACTGCGCGTGGTTGGTATCCTGGTATTCGTCGATGTGGATGTACGACCAGCGTTGCTGGTATTTGTTGAGGATCTCCGGCTCTTTCTCGAAGAGTTCGATGGGTTTGAGCAGGAGGTCGTCGAAGTCGAGGGCGTTGGCGCGGCGGAGGGCTTGCTGATACGGCCTGTAGAGCAACGCTGCCTTCTCCTGCGCCTGCGTGGCCGCTATCTTGGTATAGGCTTCGGGCGAGACCATCTGGTTTTTGGCGCTGGAGATGAGCCCTCGTATCGAGCGTGGGCTGAACTGTTTTTTATCGACGTTGTAGCGTTCCATCAGGGAGCGCAGCAGGCGTTCGGTGTCGTCGGTGTCGTAGATCGAGAAATCGCTCGTAAAGCCGATGTGCTCGCCGTCGCGGCGCAGCAGGCGGGCGAAGGTGGCGTGGAACGTGCCCATCCACATGCCTTTGGCCGCATCGCCCTCGACGAGCTTGTGGACGCGCTCTTTCATCTCGCGCGCGGCCTTGTTGGTAAAGGTAAGCGCCAGGATCTGATAGGCCCGCGCCTTGCCGGTAGCCAACAAATAGGCAATGCGATGGGTGAGCGTCCGCGTCTTGCCGGAGCCCGGCCCGGCGATGATCATCACGGGGCCGTCGGTAGCCTGCACGGCTTCTTGTTGGGCAGGGTTGAGCCCCTGGAGAATCAGCGCGGCCTCTTCGTTGTCGGCGCGGGTGGCGAGGTCGTCGGAAGAAAGGTGAAACTGACGCATTCAGGTTGAGCTGTTCGAGGTTCATCGCTCCGCGCATGAAAAGGAGCAACGCGGATTGGCATCGATGATACGGATTTAGACTGATTTTTATCCGGGATGAATAGTAATTTCTTTCCATCCCTCGGCTGCACCCGCCTGTGTAGGCGGGTCGGTTAAGCCCTCGGCGAAAATGCTTGCACTCAGCCTTGCGAACACACCCCGCCTCGCTGTGCTCGGCACCCCTCTCAAGAGGGGATTTCCTGCATCAAAGCGCAACCGAAAAAAGTCCCTTCTTGAGAGGGGTGCCCCGACGAAGGAGGGGCGGGGTGTGTTATGGAACGCTCAGGCAAGCAACAAATCGAAGAACGCAACTACCCCTCGTCGCATGAACGCCCGCATCCGCCTTTTCCCGGTCCTCCTCCTCGCCCTCCTCGCAATCCCGGCAGCAGCCCAGCAAGCCGGCGAGCCCGCGCACAACCTCGCCACGTTCGCCCCCCTCGATCTGCCGCAGGCCGATATGAACCGCACGGCCTCCGGCGAACCCGGCCCGGACTACTGGCAACAACGCGCCGACTATCGCATCGAGGCCACGCTCGACCCGGCCACGCATCGGCTGACGGGCACCGAAACCATCATCTACACCAACAACAGCCCGCACACCCTCGACTACCTCTGGCTCCAACTCGATCAGAACCTCTTCGCCTCGGACAGCCGGGGCGCGATGCTCCAGCCAACCAATTCACGCTGGTCCGGCTTCTTCGACGGCGGCGGCTTCGACATCGCGCGCGTCGATCTCGTGCGCGGCGACGCCCGGACGGCGGCGTCCTATCTCATCGACGACACCCGCCTGCGCATCGACCTCGACCGCCCCATGCTGCCCGGCGGCTCGACCATTGAGATCGAGATCGATTTTGCCTTCACCGTCCCCGAATACGGCGCCGACCGGATGGGCCGCCTCGACGTAGCCAGGGGCACCGTCTACGAATTCGCCCAGTGGTACCCGCGCCTCTTCGTCTACGACGACGTCAACGGCTGGAACCCGATGCCGTATCTCGGACAGGGCGAGTTTTATCTCGAATTCGGCACCTTCGACGTCGAAATCACGGTGCCGCGCGACTTCGTGGTGGTGGCCACGGGCGAGCTTCAAAACGACACCGAGGTGTGGACCGACGAGCAGATTCAACGCATGGCCCAGGCCCGCCGCAGCGACGAAACCATCGCTATCATCAGCCGCGATGAGGTGGGCACGCCGGAATCGCGGCCTGTGACCGGCGAGATGGTTCGGTGGATTTTTCACGCCGAGGACGTGCGCGATTTTGCCTGGGCCGCCTCGCAGGCGTTCATCATCGACGCTGCCGGGTGGGACGGCACGCTGTTGATGTCGGCGTATCCGGAGGAAGGCATCGGCACGGGCGGCGAGATCGGCTGGGAGGCGTCGTCGCAGTACCTGCGGCACACCATCAAGCATTACTCCGAGACGTGGTTTCGCTATCCGTACCCCGTGGCCGTCAACGTGGCGGGGGTGGTCGGGGGGATGGAATATCCGGGCATCGTCTTTTGCTCGGTGCGCGCCCGCGATCAGCGGCTCTTCGGCGTGACCGATCATGAATTCGGCCACACGTGGTTCCCGATGATCGTCGGCAACGACGAGCGGCGGCACGCGTGGATGGACGAGGGCTTCAACACGTTCATCAACTACTATTCGAACCGCGCTTTCTACGGCGATGCGGCGCAGCGCAGCATCCGCACCGCCCCCGAAACCATCGCCGGGCGCATGCAAGAACCTATCGCCGATCAGCCCATTTTCACCTACCCGGACCACCTGCGCGGCGAAGGACGGGGTTTTCTGGCCTATCGCAAGCCGGGCGCAGGGCTGATTGTGCTGCGCGAATACATCCTCGGCCCCGAACGCTTCGACCAGGCGTTTCGCGAATACATCGAACGATGGGCCTACAAACACCCGCAACCCGCCGACTTCTTCCGCACCATCGAAGACGTGGCGGGCGAAGACCTGGCCTGGTTCTGGCGCGGCTGGTTCTTCAGCACCGACAAGCTCGATCAGGCCGTAGCCGGCGTCACCGCCGAAGACGAAGGCGTCGTCGTCGAAGTCGCCCACCAGGAAGGTTTGTTGATGCCTGTCGTCCTTGAACTTCGCTACGCCGACGGCGCCACCGAACGCCGCCGCATCCCCGTCGAAGCTTTCGCCACGAGCGACGCGCACCGCTTCCGCCTGGGCCGCGCCGACCTCACCGGCATCACCCTCGACCCGGACGGCCTGCTGCCAGACATCAACCGCGCCAACAACACCTGGGACGCCGCGAGGACGCCACCGAAGCCGAAAGGGTAGTTTCAGGTTCAAAGTTCAAGGTTCAAAATTTCTCATATACGAACCTTGAACTTTGAACCTGAAACCAGAAACCAATAAACCGTATATTCCCCCGTCTTCTCGCTCATCACGTCGGATCCGGATACGATCATGGACTTTCTCGTCAGTTTGCTGCGCGGTTTGCTGGGGCTCGTCGTCATCATCGGCATTGCGGTGCTTTTTTCGAACAACCGTCGCAAGATCAACTGGCGGATGGTCGGGGCCGGGTTGTTGCTCCAGATCGTGCTGGCGGTGCTTATTCTCAAAGGCTCGGAGATGGGTGAATTCTTCGGGCCGTTGGGCTGGCCGAAGGCATTCTTTTCGTGGATCAGTTCCTTTTTTGTGCTGGTGCTCAACTTCACCACGGCGGGGGCGCAGTTCGTCTTTGGGGATCTGGCCGTTCCGCCTTCGGGCAACGTGGCCCCCGGCACCCCGGTGGTAACCGGACAGAGTTGGGGCAACCTTTTTGCCTTCCAGGTGCTGCCGACGATCATCTTCTTCGGCTCGTTGATGGCCATTCTCTACCACCTGGGCGTGATGCAGCGCATCGTGCAGGGCATGGCCTGGCTGGTGAGCCGCTTTCTGGGTACGAGCGGGGCCGAGTCCCTCTCGGTGACGGCCAACATCTTCGTCGGCCAGACCGAAGCGCCCCTGGTCGTCCGGCCCTACCTCGACCGGATGACCCACTCCGAGTTGATGGCCGTCATGACAGGCGGCATGGCGACGATTGCCGGCGGAGTGATGGCCGCCTACATCGTCTTTCTCGGCGGCCCGTTTGCGGCGGTGCAGGGATTAGAAATAGAAGTGGCCCAGCTTCGGTTTGCCGAACACCTGCTGGGGGCCAGCCTGATGGCCGCGCCGGCGGCCCTGATCCTGGCGAAGATCCTCATCCCCGAAATCGGCCAGCCGGAAACGAGCGGTATGATCAGCGCAAACGTCGAAAAGACCTCCAAAAACGTGATCGATGCCGCCGCCGTCGGAGCCGGCGATGGGCTCAAGCTGTCGCTCAACGTCGCGGCGATGCTGATTGCTTTTCTGGCACTGATTGCCATGCTCAACTACATCCTGGGCTGGGGCGCCGGTTTTTTCGATGCCGAACTCTCGCTTGAGACGCTCCTGGGCTGGATCTTTGCCCCGCTTGCCTGGCTCATCGGCGTGCCCTGGGAAGACGCCACGCAGTTCGGTTCGCTGATCGGCATCAAGGTGGTGGCAAACGAATTCGTCGCCTATCTCCAACTGGCCGGTAACATCAGCGACGGCTCGCTCACGCAAAAAACGGTCGTGATGTCCACGTTTGCCCTGTGCGGCTTCGCCAACTTTTCCTCGATTGCCATCCAGATCGGCGGCATCGGCCCGCTGGCGCCGTCCCGCAAATCCGAACTGGCCCAACTCGGCCTCAAAGCCGTCCTCGCCGGCACCCTGGCCAACATGATGACCGCGACGATTGCCGGCGTGCTGGCGGTTTGATGATTTTGGGTTTTAGATTTTGGGTTTTGGATTGTTATTTTCCTCGATCCTCAATAAACGAATAAGCCGCGCCGGTCGACAAAGGCGTGGCTTATTTGTTTGTTTTAAACGGAAAGACAAGCACTCAATCCAAAATCTAAAATCCAAAATCCAAAATCTAAAATGGCAACCTGGTTTGAAGCACTCGACCCAATCATGCAAGCCTTGCTGGCCGGGATTTTTACGTGGACGGTGACGGCGCTCGGCGCGGCGTTGGTGTTTTTCACGCGTACCGTCAACCGGGCGCTGCTCGATGCCATGATGGGGTTTGCGGCGGGCGTGATGATCGCCGCCAGCTTCTTCTCGCTGCTGTTGCCCTCGATAGACATGGCCGAGGCGCAGGGCCTGCCGGCGTGGCTGCCCGCGACGGCGGGATTCCTGCTCGGCGGCCTTTTTCTACGATTGGCCGATCAGTTCTTGCCACACCTGCACGTGGGCGCTAAAATGTCGGAGGCTGAGGGCGTCTCGACGTCGTGGCAGCGGGCCACGTTGTTGGTGCTGGCTATCACGCTGCACAACATCCCGGAGGGCCTGGCCGTGGGTGTGGCGTTTGGCGCGGCGGCGGCGGGGATGGCGGCGGAAGGCGCCACGCTGGCTGCCGCCGTGACGCTGGCTATCGGCATTGGCCTGCAAAACTTTCCGGAAGGAACTTCCGTATCGATGCCGCTTCGGGGGGAAGGCCTCTCGCCGTTGAAGAGTTTCTGGTACGGCCAGCTTTCGGGCGTGGTCGAGCCGGTGTCGGCGGTGTTGGGGGCGGCGGCGGTGCTGGCGGTGCGCCCGCTGTTGCCCTACGCGCTCTCGTTCGCCGCCGGGGCCATGATCTACGTCGTCGTCGAAGAACTCATCCCCGAATCGCAGCGGCACGAACACACCGACCTCGCCACGATGGGCGCGCTCATCGGCTTTGCGGTGATGATGTTTTTGGACGTGTCGTTGGGATGAATGCCGTACTTCGTATTTCGTACTGCGCAGAGGTGCTGAAAAACGCATTACGAAGTACGCCTTTCCTGATGTTCCACTTTCAATCCCCATTGCGCATTATCAAATATGGAGCGGTTTAAACAACACCTTCTCTGTAGCGTACAACAGACGATGCCCGAAAAGCGGGGCTGTCTCAGGCGGTAGGCAGGCGGCGTCGTTTGTTAAATTCGGGTGAGAGCATTGAGGAGGGCTTTCTTTTTTTGACGGCCATTCATCATTGTTCTCATGATGCGTGTATTAAAAGCGAAGTTAGCATGTTGAACCCACCGGCACATGAGGGAGCGTCCTTGCCCACGGACGAGTCGTTTATCCGCTGGAGTGAGCGGTTGCAGTCCTCCGATCAACGCGCCTTTTCGGAGTTGTTCGAGGCAATGCATGTGGCGCTTTTGCGCTACGCCTGGCGCTTCACCGGCGAGCAAGAGGCTGCCCGCGACATCGTGCAGGATGCGTTCTTGAAGCTGTGGCAGATCCGCATCAACGTGGATCCGAAACGGTCGCTCAAAGCGCTCCTGTATACGATGGTGCGTAACCTCGCGCTCAACCACAAACGTGCCGCGCAACATACCAACGGCGCTTTTCCGGAACACGATTTGTACGATCAGGCACCCGCTGCCGATCAGCAAGTCGAGGCGTCGATGCTCGACGAACGGCTGCGGCTGTTTATCGAGCAGATGCCGGATAGACGCCGTGAGGCGTTTATGCTAAGCCGCTTTGAAGGGCTTAGTCATGAAGAAATCGCTCAGGTGATGAACCTGACGCCGCGCACGGTCAATACCCATATCGTGCTGGCGTTGAAGGATCTGCGTAATCGCCTGGGTGCGCTGCAAGCCGACCGCCCCGTATGACTAACCCAACCCGACACACTGACCCCAAACATCGCTACCAGCTTCCCCCAGACGTTGCCGCTGCCCTGAACCACGAAAGCGATGAGGAACGCGCCGGCCTCGCTGAGGCCTGGCTCCTGGCCGGGAGATATCTCGATCAGGAGCCGGACGACGCGACCTTCCGCGCCTTAGGCAAAGAGATCTGGCAGAACCTGGAAGCCGCGCTTCAGAACCAGCACCAGCTTCCCCCGGAACTGGCCGAAGCCCTGAAGCACGAAAGCGATGAAGAACGCGCCGGCCTCGCCGAGGCCTGGGCCGTTGCCGGTCATTACCGCGGCCAGGAGCCGGGCGACGCTACTTTCTGCGCTTTAGGCACCGAGATCCGGCACAATCTGGAAGCCGCGCTTGAGCAAGAAGCCGGCGCCCTTTCGAAGTCCCCACTCCGCCTCGTCAAACCCCCCTTGCGCCTCGTCAAGCCGCAGACGCTGCGGTGGGTGGCAGCGGCAGCCTGCATCGTCTTGCTGGTGGCCGTCGGCCTTGTCTTTACCAATCAACCCATCCGTATCGAGGCGCCCTACGGCGAACAGTTCACGCACACCCTCCCCGACGGCTCGACCGTGACGCTCAACAGCGGCACCCGGATCAGCTATGCCTCGTCCTTCGGCGACGAAACGCGCCGCATCAAACTGGTTCGGGGCGAAGTCTTCCTGGACGTAACCAAACAGGACGAATCGTTCAGCGTGCAGACGTTCAACAGCGCCGTGACGGTGCTCGGCACCCAATTCAACGTGCGCGCCTGGCCGTCGGACTTCGACGCAGCCACCGAAGTGGTGGTCGCTGAAGGCACTGTGCGCTTCGCCCCGCGCCGCGACCCGGCGCAGGCCCTCATCCTCGAAGCCGGAGACGCAGCCCGGTTGGACCGTGAAGCCAGCGCCCCGATGGCGATGGTCCTCGACAGCGTCAATACCCAGAACGCCCTTTCCTGGCGTTCCGGAGGCTTCAAGTACTCCAAACACACCGTCGGCACTGTCATTAATGAGCTAGAACGCCGCTTCGACGTGCGTATTAAAGTTTCGTCAAATAGTCTGTTGAGCCTGGATTACGGTGTATTGAAAGATAATCCCCTTGGCGCCGAAGAGATCATTCGCGATATTTGTGAGTTGAAGCACTGTCAGTACCGCACTGTCCCGGGGGGCTACGAGATTACTGAAGCTGCTGCGGAGTAGAGGCGTCGCGCCGTTAGCAGCCCTGAAGAGCCTTGTCCGGGTGTAGTAGTGCTCCTCCCGGACAAGGCTCTTTTCGTATGTTTGTTTTTTTACGAAGGTTGCTGATTTGCATGGCCGTAGGCGGCCTCGTGGCGTTGGTGGCTCCACACGTTGCTTCTGCGCAAACCGAGCCCCCAGCCGACGACGATTTACTGGCGCTCCACGAAGCCATCGTCAAGTGGCAAGATGTCTGGGGCAGAGATCTGTCCTACGACGCCGCGTTGCTCGACGGTCGGTGGACCCGCTGGGTCGGGCCGGAGCGTAACTCTCCCGAAGCAGACCTGCGGGCGCTGCTTCAGGGTACAGGCCTTTCTTTGCACCGCCTTTCGAGCGGTACCCTCTCGCTCAAGCGTAATGCCGCTCCGGTACGCCCCGGCTCGCTCTCCGGCTATATCCTCGATCAGGCACAGGGCAATCCACTGGCCAGAGCGCACATCCGAATCAGAGATGGCTTTCGAGGCGCTGCCACGAACACGTCCGGCCTGTTCACCCTTGACGCCCTTCCTCCTGGTCATTACGACCTGCTTGTATCCCACGTCGGCTATGCCTCTAAAGCCGTACAGGTGGACATTGAACCGGGGAAACACAGCGACATCCTCGTCGAATTGAGGATCGAGCCGCACATGTATGAACCCGTCATCGTCGATAGTAATCATGAGTTCGACGCGCCGCTGCCCTTGAATATGCTCAGTGAAGACGCCGTCAGCAAGGTCAGCGGCATGGGGGTGGCCGATCTGATCCACAACATGAACGTCTTGCCGGGCGTGCGGGTGGGCGATGCCATGTCTGAGGTCCACATCCAGGGCGGCGACCGGGGCGAACATCAGTTCCTCCTCGACGGCGGCCTCATCTTCGAGCCGGTCCATCTCTTCGGATTGGTAGGCGCCTTCAACCCGTTCGCCATCAGCCGCATCACCGTCGATAAAGCTGGTTTCTCGGCCTCGAAGGGCAGTTATCTGGCCGGCGTCATCCATGCCGAGCACGCTGTGACCGACACAGACAACCACCCGCTCGACGTGCAGCTCGATCCGCTGAGTCTCAATATGCGGTTGAATCTGAGTGTGGGTCAACCCGAAGAGACACACGGCGAATTCATGGCGGCCTACCGAACGAGCGTCTGGGACGGCCCCCTGTCGTTCCTGCGCAGTTCCGAAATCGACGACCTGATGCTGCACTGGAACGAGCCGGATCCGTTCCTGCTACGCGCCTCGCTCTTCCCGCTGAAAGCCTTCAACCGCCTCGCCTACGACCGGTATACGGGGCAACTCCAGGAACTGCCCAAGCCCGGCATCCCCGATATGAGTTTCCAGGACGTGCATCTGGCCGGGCGCCTGCGCTTCAGGAATACCCATATGTTCCACGGGTCGTATTACCGGGGCGGCAACCAGCTTAACGCCCGGCGACTCGTTACCTCGCTCGATGACACGACGGATGACAACGGCAACCCCAACCTCGACCAGTACGATTGGATCAATGAAAATGCACAGGTGCGATGGACGGCCCTGCCTACGGCCAACCTCTTCGTAGCTGCGCGGCTTCGCAGCAGCCTCTACCGGCTCAACCACGAATACAGCGCCCTCGACCGAAAAAATGTCCGCACGGTGTTCAGCGGCGCGCGCCAGGTCTTCGACCTGATAGAGACCGAAGATGCCAACCGCATCCGCGAAAGCGCCCTCGAATCGACGCTGGACTACTCGCACTCCGGCGGCATCCTTCATACCGGCTTCGAGTTGATCAACTCCCGGCATCGCTTCACCATCACCGATGTCTTCTCCCGCAGCATCTTTCACCAGGAATCGGCCTGGCGGATGATCTTTTTTGCCGAAGAGAAGCTGACGGCCATCCCCCGGTTGACCGTCACCGGCGGCGGGCGGGTGACCTACCTCGATTCGCGCGCTACGTTTTACGCGGAGCCGCGCCTGGATCTCCGCTACACCGCGCCGCTAGGGCCGTCGGCCAAGATATCCGTACGGGGCGCCGGGGGCATTTATTACCAGTTCCTCAACCAGTTCGAGATCAGCACCATCAGCCCCACCACGTTCTTCCCATCCACCCGATTCTGGATGCCTGTCGATGAGACCCTTCCGCCGCCGAAGGCCTATCACCTGGCCGGCGACGTCGGGCTGCAATTCGCTGAGCGGTGGATGTTTCGAACCGAGGGGTACTACAAGATTCAGCCGCGTCTCTACCGGATCGACTATCCCGCGCTCTGGATCAAGCCGGAGAGCGAGGACATCGAAGACATCCCCATCACCACGCAGAACGACTTTATCGAGGAGGCCGAGGGCTATGCCTACGGCAGCGCGTTCATCCTCGAACACAACGGCAGGACGCTGCGCACCCAGGCGCGCTACGAGTACAACATCGCCAAACGGGACTATGCCTACCGCGACTCGGTGCGCATGGAGCCGGTGCCCTGGAGCGAACCGCACCGCCTCGAATTCGCGGTCGATTGGACGCCGCATCCAAACTTCATCGCCTCGGCACGCTGGCGCGGCGGGTGGGGCCGTATCTGGGGGTTCCGCCAGGCCTATTACGATTTCCTGGCCACCGACGTCTCGCAAGGTTTGAGTTTCGACGGGTATGACTTCCTCGATCCGACCGCGGAAGATCACCGTCTCCCCTCCTTTCAACAACTCGACCTCGGCGTGGCGTATACCCAGCCTATCGGGCCGGCGGCCTTCCAACTGCGCGTAGACGTGCTCAACGTCACCAACCGAGACAATGTGGCCGACATGAGCCTCCTTGAATTGCCTGAATCGGATGATCTCGCGCGCCAGCAACGCTACTTGCTACCCCGCACGCTCTCGGTCTCGGCACGGCTGAAGTGGTAGCGAGCAAATAGGCAAATGGGCAAATTGCAAAGGGCATTTGATTCTTCTTTGCCCTTTGCAATTTGCCCATTTGCTTATTTGCCCTTTGCCCCTCACCCGATGCCGAAGCGGATCTTGACGCGCGTCCAGGCGGGGATGGTCTTCCAGGTGCCTTTGCCCATCAGATAGGCGGGCCGCCAGCGCATCTTCGTCATGGTCCGCATGGCGATGCCATCGAGTTCCGGGTCGAGGCTTTCGAGCAGTTCGACCGTCATGGGCTCGCCCTCTGCATTGACGTAAACCTGGACGTGTACCGCGCCTTTGATCTGGCGTTTGCGCGCCGATTCGGGATAGGGCACCTCGATGTCGCGGCCTACGCGAAGCTTTTGCTGCGGCGCTTGAAAATAATTTTTATGGAGGAATCGATAGCTTTTCGACATGTAGTGATCGACCTCAGATTGCATGTTCGCATCCAGGTCTACCTCTTTGAGCATAGGCACCACATGGCGTTCGACCAGCGAATCGACCACTTCAGGATGGTTGCGATAGAGTTGGATGATCTTCTGCTTGACGGCGCGCTCGAACCATTCCTGCTGGCTGGCGCGTTGCCGGGCCACGTTGGGCGAGGCGGCGTAGGTCAGTTGCGCCCCCCGGACGCCCATGTCGGTGAGCGTTTCCAGGTTTCGAAAGATGCCGGTGGTGTCGAAGCCGGCACGCCACCAGCGAAGGTCTTCGGCCTGCCACCCGTCCGGCGGCCCGGTCTCAATCTTTTCTTCGGGCAGACAGCCGGCCAGAAACATGACCAAAAACAGCGTGCTGTATGAAGCGAGTCGAAAAGTCATTCCAATCCGGTATCGGTGATGAGGGTCTGGCTACTGCGTACTACGAACTGCATCGTGGGTGGTTCGTGCTCAGGGTGCCTTAAAAGCAAATCCTCCTGATCTACACGCAGTAACCTAAAGACACAGAAAGGCAAGAAAAGTCGCCATTAAACTAGAAGAGGTGCAATCAATCGGTAGAGGGTTCGGGCAGGGCGTCGAGACGGGCGAAGTAGCGGCGGCGGTCCATCGCCACGACGCGGACGTTGCTGCCGGCGGCGATGAATTCGCCTTCGGTGACGACTTCGATGCGTTCGCCGTCTACTTCGATGACGCCGGTGGGACGCAGCGGGGTGATGGCTACGCCGGTTTTGCCCAGGTGCCGCGCCCGGTGTTCGTGCTCCCGCGCGACGAGTTCGTCGTCGTGGCGCAGGCTGGTGGCCAGGATAAACTTGTTCCAGGCGCCCGACTTCCACAATCCGTAAAACAGGCCGGCCCCGGCAGCCGTCGATCCAAACAACGCCAGGCTGCCGCCGAGCATACCCGACTCGGAATAGACGTAGCCCACAGCAAAGACGATCAGCAAGAAACCGAGGATTCCGATCACGTTAAAGCCCGGCACCAGATAGACTTCGACCAGGATCAGCGCGAAGCCTACGACGATGAGCATTATGGGGATGAGCAGTTCCACTGTTGGGCGTGCTGCTTATGAAAGAATGTTACCTGTGTACGACTCAGGCCGGAGATGTTTCGCTCGGAGGCAAAACGGTTATCGGGCGCACCTCCACCCGGCTACCGCGCACACTGACCACCTTGACCTGCTCGCCCTGCGCGATGAACTCCCCGCTGGTGACCACATCGACGCGGTTTCCGCCGATCTCGATGGTGCCTGAGGGGCGTAGCGGCGTTAGCGAGCGGCCAATCTGCCCGAGATACTCCGTGTGCGTCTCGGCGGCGGTATAGCCCGTGGCGCTTGAGAGTTCGGGCGCCAGCACCAGGCGGTTGAACCGCTCGGTCTTAGGAAGAAAACGCCCCAGCGCGAAAGCCGACATCACCAACAAAACCAGGGTGGTGGCTACCGTGACCACCGCCGGGGTAAGCGCAGGCAGCGGCGGAAAACTGAACCCGACGTTGCCCACCAGCGAAACCACCAGCGAAATGAGCACCAGCAAGATCCCGGAAACCCCGGCAATGCCGAAGCCCGGAATCACGAATATTTCGGCGAGAATCAGCATCACGCCGACGGCAAAAAGCAGGATCTCCCAGACTTCGACGAGGCCCAGCAGGTAGTGCGGCGCGAAGAACAACGCCGCCCCGATGAGCGCCACCGACCCCGCAAACCCGACGCCCGGCGTCTGAAGCTCGAAGTACAGCCCGCCCAGCATCATCAACATCAAGATAGACTGCACCACGGGCGAGCCGAGAAACCGGAGTATCCGTTCTGCGGTGCTCGTCTGATGCGCCACCAGTTGCGCCTCGCTCAGCCCGAAGGCGTCGATCACTTCGTCGGAGGTCTCCAGGATTTTATCGGCCACGCCAAACTGCAACGCCTCCTGCGACGAGAGCGTCAGCACTTTGCCGGCTTCAGAGATGCCCTCTACTTCGAGCGTCTCGTCTACCATCGACTCGGCGATTTGCGGGTCGCGGCCATTGGCTTCGGCGGTGGCGCGCATCAAACCGCGCATGTAGCTCTGATACTTGTCCGGCGCCGCTTCTCCGCTACCGCCCTCGACGACCGTGGCAGCGCCGATGGAGGCGCCCGGCACCATCACGATGCGGTCGGCGGCGTAGGAAATAAGCGCTCCGGCGGAGGCGGCGTTCTTATCGATAAAAGCCACCGTGGGCATCGGCGCATCCAGCAAATCCTTCCGGATCTTATCGGCCGCATCGACGAGGCCGCCGAAGGTATCGATCTCGAAAAGTACCAGAGCCGCCTCGTCTCCCTCAGCATCTTCGAGCGCGCGCTCGATGTAACGGGAGAGCCCGTTGTCGATCATCCCTTCGATAGGAACGACGTAGACGGGGCCTTCGGTGAAGGCCTCTTCGAAAGACAACGGCTTAGGCTCCCGCGACTGCGCCTGGGCGGGCAACGCCGTCGCCAGGAAGGTAGCAGCCAGCAGCAAAAGCGCCGCACAAACTGTTCGAAAGCCGGAAAATCGCTCGCGTATCATGCGCTCATCGGTCAGATGGTGATAGTTCGTTATAAAATACGCAAGAGGCCAAGCGGAAGATTCATACCGAACTACAGTCCGGAATCCCGTAAAGACAAAGGTACAGCGAATTTACATGGTATCGACAGGGGATGAAAGAAAAGAAGCACACGGGGCAGCCATCATTCGCAAATTAAACCCCTGCCAGGGCCATTTGATAGATGACGTGTTTCCAGGCGAAGATGGGGGCATCGAAGTGGTTTTTGATGAACTGCTGAAATGTCTTTTTCGTCCAGAAATTGACGTGGCCGGGGTCGGGGCTGACGCCGAGGCGACGGCCTATGTCATTGAAAAACTTGAAATACGGCTCGCGCGGCACCGTGATGAGCACGTGGCGCCGGGCCACCCGTTTGAGTTCATCGACGGCGCGGGTGGTGTCGTCGAGGTGTTCGAGCACTTCGCTGCACAAGACCGTGTCGAACGAATTATCGGAGAACGGCAGTTTGTAGAGGCTGCCGGTGCGGAAGCTCGCCCGGTCGCCGTAGTGCTCTTGCGCATAGACAATGGCCTCCGGGTTGAGATCCACACCGGTAAGCCGCAATTGGGGATTCTGTTGCGCCAGATAGCTTGTCACAAACCCTTCGCCGCAGCCGGCGTCGAGCACCGATTGGGCCTCGGTTCGATCGAGTAACTGATAGACCTGCTCCAAAAAGGCGTGCAGGTGCCACTGGTAGAGCCGGTTGGGGTGGGTATATTTTTGATGATTGGCGGACGTATGGGCCTTGCTAGCGGTGGTGACGACAGCCATGAGCACGGTTGATTAGCCCCTGAAGATGCGAAAGCGGAGGTGTAATATAACCACTTGCCTCATTTCTCGATAATGATGGGCGTGCCCACGTCCACCCAGGCCCAGAGCTTATCGATATGGGAATTGTGAACGGCGACGCAGCCCTGCGTCCAGTTACTGCCGGCGCCGGTGCCATCGCCGTGGATTTCGATCATGCCGCCGAGGGCGGTGTTCATGGGCGGCATCGTAAAGTCGTTTTCGGCGCGGACGATGGCGTCGTGCTGTCTTTTCGAGATCAGCCCTTGCCTCAAACCCCGCCGGGCATCTTCCGCCGTCGGATAGTTGACCACGAGGGCCTTGTAGAAACGGCTGTAAGGGTTTTTCTTGACGACGAAGAACGTGCCTTCGGGCGTGCGCCAGTCGTCCGGGTTGGCGGTGCTTCCCTGCCGCACTTTGTCGGCATAGGCGTTGTAGCCGAAATCGGCAGGCACCTGCATGATCAGGTCCATGCCCTTGTAGAGGTAGAGCTTTTTCCGGCGCTTGGAGACGCGAATCCAGACATTAGACAGGGCCGACGATTCGACGTACCCCTGGGCGCCGTCCTGGGTGCGCACCCGGCTCCAGCCGCCCTCCGCGTCCAGCACATAGATCGGTTCGCGGAAGCCGAGGCGCAGATAGGCCCGCTTGCCGTCGGGTTCAGAATAGACCGTAGCGCCGCGTTTGACCACGTAATGGATCGTCTCTCCCACGTCCTCAGGCAGCGCAGCGGAAGCATCAACAGGCGCAGGTTGCGCGGCGGCTGATCCTACAAACACTACGAGCATCAACACGAAAAAGGCCATCAGTGGTCGCATAATCCAGACAGTGAAGTCAGGTTGAGAAGGAAAAAGTCCGCCCGAAGAAACAGCCGAAACGGGCAAAGAGTCAAGCCGAAAATCGCGGTGAGGGCATCGCAGGGAGATATCGGCAAGACAAACTTGCTGATTAAAACGGTTTAGCGGGGATGTGGTTCGCGTTTAGTGCTTTGTTCTTGGTTCTTTGTACTTTGTTTATTTGTGGATAAACCCTTCACCATGAAGTAAAACACTGGTTGCGCCGCGCCTACCGCCGTCGCCTTCTCACTAAAGAGCAAACCCAAAAACTCAAACCCCTCGTCAGTGCCCTGGCTCCAATGCTTAACGCCTACCTTCGTTCTATCAAAATAACTTCGTAGGTTCACCCTACAAAGTACAAAGCACTAAGAACAAAGCACTATTCAACGCGCATCATCACGCCGACGGGACGCACGCGCGGGGGGCGGTCGTCCCAATCGGCCAGAGTCACGCGTCCGGCTTCGGCATCGGCGTAGTGGACGCGGCCCCGGCGGCGCAGTTGGAGGTCGAACGGCACCCCGGCGAGGGTTCCGGCATCGCCGGTGATGCGCCAGGAAAGCGTGCGCGTCGCCGGGTCCCAGGTGGTCTTCAGGGTGGGGAAATCCGTGCCGTAGACCCAGTATTCGAAGAAGGCATCGAGATCCTGACCGGCTTCGGCTTCGAGGATCTCCTGAAAGGCCTCTGTAGAGAGCGGCTGCCCGGCATAGCGCTGATAGGTAGCGCGGAGGGCGGCGAAAAAGGCGTCGTCGCCGAGCGCGCGGCGCAGCAGATGCAGCACGCTGGCGCCTTTGTCGTAGGGCACCCACGAGAGATAGGCCGACGGCGGCCTCGGCTCTTTGATGACCAGGGCCGTGGCGGTGGCCTGCCGGGCCTCCAGCGCAGCCATGTCGATCCATCGGGTTCGGGCGGCATCGAGGCCGTCGGCGTGTTCGTAGAAGAGCGTCGTCAGATAGGTGGCGGTGCCTTCCGAGAGCCAGAGATCGGCCCATTCGGCGAGGGGCACCCGGTTGCCGAACCATTGATGCGCCAGTTCGTGGATCTGCACTTCTTCGGCCCGGTTGGCCGGGAAAAGATCGGCCAGCAAGAACGACGCGGCGGCATTTTCCATCCCGGCAAAGCGCATCGGCACCTGGACGCTGGCGTAGGCATCAAACGCATACGGGCCGAGCGTTTCGGAAAAGAAAGCCAGCGCCTGCGGTGTACGCCGGAGCTGATGGGCGTAAGCTGAGTCTTCGGCCAGCATGTAATACCGCACCGGCAGCGTGTCGCCGGCTGTCGTTTCGGTCAGGCTGAAATCGGCCACGGCAAAAGCGAACGTGTAGAGCGGCGCCGGCACGTCGAGGCGCCACTGATACCGGACCTCAGCGCCGAGCGTGTCGAGCGCGTGGAGGCTTCCGCTGGCTGCGGCTTCGTAGCCACGCGGCAGCGTCAGGCGCAGCGCGAACGTGGCCGGATCGGCAGGGTGATGCAAGCCCGGCAGCCAGCCGCGTCCTTCGTCGGGCCACGAATCGGTGTAGACGATCTGCTGCCCGCCGCGCTCGGTCGCATAGAATCCCAAACGCGGCCATCCCCGATAGGCCACCTCGATCCGCGAGGCACGGCTGCCCGATGCCACCGGCGCCCAGAGCCGGTCGTCCTCCCGCGCGGCCTCCACCGCAACCCCATTCACCCGGATCGAATCGATCGTCAGATCCTCAAAAGCGAGCGGAAGCGCCGTCAGCGTGTCGGGGTGGCGCACGTCGAGGACAGCGCGGGCCTGAAACACCTGCGCCGCCGGATCGAGCCGGATCGTCAGGTCGTAGTGCTGCGCATCCACGCCGGCAGGTGGGGGCAGCGGCGGCGGCTGGCGGCACGCGGCAGCCGTCAGGGCCAGGCACAACGCTATCCTCCAACCAGCGCGTTTCAGCATTTCATTGGCAGCATTTCTCTGGGAAAGAGGGGTTTTGAATGACGAATGACCAATGACGAGTAGTGAATCGAATCATTCGTCATTCGACGTTCGACATTCCTGCATTCTCTCCCACTCACCCTTTCTTCCATTCCCCCACGCTTCCTCAACCCTCGTCCTGGTTCGAAGCCAGCGCCTTCAGCAGATCCTGGACGGACTCTTCGGAGATCCCCATGCTGCTGAAGCCGCCGTCGTGGTAGAGCGTCTGCATCGTCACCATGCGCGTGAGGTCGCTCAGCAGCGTGATGGTGTAGTCGGCGCAGCTTTCGGCGTCGGCGTTGCCCAGCGGCGAGAGGCTGTCGCCATAGGCAAACAGGGCGTCAAAGCCGACAATGCCCGTGCCGGCGGTGGTGCGGGTAGGGCTTTGCGAGATAGCATTGATACGAATGCCGCGCCGTCCGAGGCGCGACCCCCAGGTGCGTACGATGCTCTCTAACAACGCTTTGGCATCGCCCATCTCCGAGTATTTAGCAAATACCCGTTGTGCGCCGATATAAGAAAGAGCGACGATGGAGCCGCCGTCTGCCAGCGCGTCGGTATCCATCGCGTGGTGTACGATCCGGTGCAAGCTGATAGCCGAGATGTCGAGGGTCTTGCGATACCAGTCGTAGTTGAGATCCTCATACGGCTTCTTCTTGCGCACGTTGACGCCCATACCGATGGCGTGAACGATGAAGTGGATCTGCCCGAACTGTTCTTTGGCCTGTTCGAAGAGGGCCCGGATGTCATCATCGTCGGTGGCATCGGCCCAGATGATGGTGCTGCCGGTTTGCTCGGCCAGCGTGCCGAGCGTGCCCAGACGCCGGGCTATCGGCGCGTTGGAGAGAATGAAACGCGCGCCTTCGCGGTGCGCGGCCTGCGCGATAGCCCAGGCAAGGCTGCTTTCGTTGAGCGCCCCGAAGATGACGCCGGTTTTCCCGTCGAGAAGACCGTATGAGTGTGCCATGGTATGCCTTTTGCCTCGTCTCGTCGATTGATTTGCAACGGTGTTGTTGAGCAGGCCATAAGGTAGTGATCCGGGCTCTGAGGCGCTAGGCACCCGCCGTATTAAGGCGCTAATTCGGGGGGTATTCAATCGCCCTGGACCGCGTCCTCTTCGTCAACCTTGTGGACTCCTGATGGAGGGATACCCCACCGCTACCCACAATCAGGTAAATTTTACCCACTCACCCCCTTACTTTTTGTAACGCTCTCCCTCTGTGATGGCTTTCCGAGACCACATCCAAAAATTTGGACTGCGGCTTTTCTTGTTGCAGAAGCCGGTGGACACGATTCCGTCGGAAGTCGAGAACGACTTGCGCAAATTTCTGATCGAACGCCGCGCCTACACCGACTCCTGGTTCTTTCTGATCCGCGTCTCGATCGCGCTCGCTCTGATCGGATGCCTGGTGGCCGATGCCGTCATGAGTGGCATTGGCGCAGTCCATTTCATGTTCTGGACGACCGGCTACATCTTCCTCAACATCGCCATCCACCTGATCAGCAACACCGGCTTTAAATTCGCGCGCTGGGGCTACGCCGCCATCGATTTGACGGTCATCGTGCTCTTGCGGCACCTCTTCCAGTTCGATGCGCTGCTCGATCCCAACGCCACGATGATCGGGCTGTTTTCGCTGTCCCTGATCGCTTACGTCCATTACAGCGACGTCAACCTGACCAGTGCGATGGTGGTCTTTGTGCTGCTGGTGACCGTCGTGACGCTGTGGATCAATATGTTCACGCTCGAATCGACGATGTTGCTCACGAGCGTAGACTCGTACTTCGCGCAGCCGCTGCCGGCGCTGCTTTTGATGAGCTTTATGGGCGCCGTCTCGGTGACGACACACCGCCTGGTGCATCGCCTCTATGCCCAGTTGATCCGTTTCAGCCTGGAACAGCACGAGCGCACGAAAGCCGCCGTCAACACCGCCGTCGAACGCTCGCGCCGCGAACGCCTCGAAGAACTCAACAAGCTCAAACAGGACTTCATCACGGTCATCTCGCACGAGTTGCGCAACCCCATCACGCCGCTGCTCTCTTCGCTCGACATCCTCGAACTCGAACTCAACGGCGAAGACGGCCCCAACGAAATGCTGAACATTGCGCGCGAATCAGCCGCGCGCATCCAGCGGGTCGTCACCGATTATACGCGCCTGGCCGAACTCATCACGCTCGACGACGAAAGCCTGCTCCGGTGGAACGTGCGCCTCAACGACCTGCTCAACGTGCTGCAAGAGCAATCGAAGAAACAAACCCGCGTTATCGGCAACCTCGACAACCTCGTCGTCTGCACCGACCCGCGCCTTTTCGGCGGCGCGCTGCTGGCCCTGATGCGCCGTGCCGAGCAGAACACCCCGCAGGAAGATACGATCACCTTGCGCGGCTATCGCGAAAACGGCGAGGTGGTCATGTCTATCCACGATCCGGCGAGCTTCCTCGAAGATCAAGCCATCGCCTCGCTCGACGATCCCTTCGCCCTGACCGACGACCGCGCCTTCGCGGCCCAGCCTACCACCGGCCTCGAACTGATCCTGGCCCGCCACTCGATGCGACGCCTCGGCGGCGCCCTCCAGATAGACAGCAGCCCCAACTTCGGCACGACGGTTCATTGCACCGTGCCGGGCAAACAATCCGGCGCGCGCTGGCTCTCTAACTCTCAACTCCGCCATGAACTCGGCGCGCTGGGGATGTAAGCGGTGTTTGAGTGTTAAAGTGTTTTGGTGTTTTAGTTCTTTGATGCAACCGACTAAAACACCATAACACTAAAACACCTTTCAACTCCGCACCTCCCGCATCGGCGCAAGGGTTTCGAGCATGGCGTCGTGGAGCAGGCCGTTGGTGGCCAGGATCTGTTTGGCGAAGATTGAATGGGGGATATTGTGATAATCGGTGACACGCCCGCCGGCTTCCTCCACCAACAGCGTCCCGGCGGCTACGTCCCACGCGTTGAGGCCCGTCTCGTAAAACCCGTCGAAGCGCCCGCAGGCGACGTACGCCAGATCGATCGACGCCGACCCGAACCGCCGGATGCCGCGCGCCTGCTCCATAAAACGGCGAAACACCGCCAGATAGCTGTCGAGGTGATCGTAGGCGCGATAAGGAAACCCGGTAGCCAGCAGGCCGGCGCCCAGCGCAGACCGCCGGCTGACCCGCATCGGCGCCCCGTTGCGATACGCTCCGCGCCCCCGAATCGCCGTAAAAAGATCCCCGGAGGCCACTTCTAACACAACGCCCACAACCACCTCGGCCTCGCGTTGCAGGGCGATACTGACGGCATAGGGCGGCACGCCGTGGGTGAAATTCGTGGTGCCGTCAATCGGATCGATAATCCACCGATAGCCCTCGGCCACGGCAGCCCTCGTTTCGGCGTCGTCGCTTTCTTCAGCCAGCACGGCATAATCGGGAAACGCCTCGCGCAGGAGCCGGATGATGAGCGCCTGAGACGCTTCATCGACGGTCGTGACCAGATCGTGGGTGCCCTTATCCTGGATGTCGGTCTCACGCAGCCGACCAGCGTGGGTTCGAATGACCTGGGCAGCCTGCCACGCAGCGTTTACCGCCACATCGCGCGCCTGCTCGTAGCGACGAGCCTCCGGCTCAGACCTCATGGGTTTTTGACGTTTTTCTTGATACCTGATGCAACCCGGACGCCGCTGAGGGCGTGATACGGCTGCTTAAGATAAGACAGCAAGAACAAGATATGGGGTATTCTTCACCGTCTCGCCTTTCGAAAGGGTGGTGTCGGTCATGAGTCACTCGTCATGGGTCATTGGTTTCTCACTCATGACCCATGACTCATGACCCATGACAAACATCAAACGTCAGGAAATACCACACAAATACCTCCTTTCATGAACCTCGCGCGCCGCCTCTTTGCTTTGATGTTGCCGGGCCTGTTGCTGCTGGCTGCCTGCCGAACGCCGGCTGAAGCCCCCAGCACACCCGCCTCGGAGATCGCACAGGACGCTTACCAGCAAGATCCCGAAGAACGCGACGCCGTGCTCGCGGCCCTGGCAGCCATGAAACAGGACGCCTTCCGCAACGCGTTCGCTACCCTGCCGCGCTTTCGCTACACGCGCTATACCCGCACCGATCAATACGACGCCGCACGCCAACGGACAGCCTTCTCCGAACAGGTGGCACGCATCGACCTGCGCGACGGGCAACGCGCATACACCATCCTCCAGGCCGACTCCGCCGGCGCCTTCGATTCCGGCGCGCTGGGCGGGTTCGTCACGGCCAATCCTGATGAACGCGACGCCGCGACGCTGCCGGAGTACGTCCTCCTCGACGATCCGCCGTATCTGGCCCCGCGCAACCGCGACGCCTTCCTGTTTCGCTTCCTCCCCGACACGGTGTTTTGGGATGCCGCCACGCAGGTCATCGAAGTACAGGCCCGCCCCGGCGAAGGCGACGGGCAATCGATCCGCCGCACCCGCCTTTATCTCGACCAGGCTACCAACGAACTGGTAGCCGCCTACCTCGAACGCTCCGAAAACACGCTGTTTTTCAACGAAGACAGCCGGTTTTACCTGCGCCTGCGCCCGGCCCCCGGCGGCGGCTGGGTTCCTTTCCACGCGCGCTTCAATACCCGCCTGCACCTGCCCCTGCGCGCCCCTCGCCAACTCCGCACCGTCTCGACGTACTATCTCTACGAGCCGGTGGGGTCGTGAACCGGGGATTTTCTGACCATGTAGACGTTGCCCAACGTGATCATTGTGGGGGAGGGATTCAATTTTGGATTTTGGATTGCGGATTTTTGATTGTGTCCGAAAAGCGGAATCGTTTATCAATCCAAAATCGCAAATCTAAAATCCAAAATCAGAAATCCTACTTCTCCAGCAGCGGCCGCAGGTTGGGATGATCGACGACGTGGACGAGCACGGTATCGGCGGTGATGGCGCCGGGGTCGAGGATGGATTTGTTGAGACCGTTGAGCAGCACGGTGGCGGCAGCCTCGCGTTGTTGTTGCAACACGAAGACCCGCGCGAGCTGGTAATAGGCGGCGGCCTCATCGGGATCCGAAGCCATCGCCACGCGGGCAAACGCCTCGGCCTTGCCGAGCTTATCGAGGAGCATCGCGTTCCAGGAGAGGCGAATGTGGAGGGCCGCGTCGTCGAGGGCGAGTTCGGAGGCGGCGTCGAGGGCGCGTTCGGCGCCTTCGGCATCGCCGTTGCGCCGGGCGGCTTCGCAGAGAATGAGATGGGCTTCGCCGTCTTTAGGACGCAGCCGCACGGCGCGGCGGGCGTCGGTGAGGGCTTCTGCGTCGCGGTTCATCTTCAAAAGCGCTTGCGCCCGCAGCTTTAGCGCCTCGACGTCGTTGGGCAAGACTTCGAGCACGCGGTCTACCCGCGCTTTGACTTCCAGCACACTGGCCCCGCTCTTCCAGGCCGTCTCCGCCCGATGATATTGCACATTGAGTTCAGGAGGACGAACACCCTGTGCCTGAACCGCTGTCACCGGCCCGGCGAAAAGCGCCACAGCAAGCCCCAGTGTTGTCCACCAATGACGGTTGCACATCGTATTCGTTTTTTTTATCAGGCAGAACTTTGAAGGTATCAACTACTTCAACTGTAATCAAGAATCATTCCACGGGGGTTATTCGTTACGAGCACGCTTTTCGGCTCACCAAAGCGTATACTAAACCTCACAACACTGCCCTACCGATGTCACATCCCTCCTCTTCCTCGCTCCCCCTGACCGACGAGGTCCAGGCCTTGCTGCAAACGCAGCGCTTCGGGCAAACCCTGCGCGGCTACTCCTCCCTCGACTCGACCAACACCGCCGCGATGCGCTGGGCCAGCGAAGGCGCCCCGGAAGGCAGTGTGGTCTTCGCGGAATATCAGACCGAAGGACGGGGCCGGCAGGGGCGCACCTGGGAGGCCGAAGCCGGGCAAAACCTCATGTTTTCCACGGTCTTACGCCCGTCGTTGCCGCCGCCGCGCCTGAACCTGATCACCCTGGCCGCCGGGGTCGCCACGGCGGAAGCCATCGAAGCCTTCACGAAGCCGCTGACGAACGCCATCAAATGGCCCAACGACGTGCTTTTGGAGGGCCTCAAATGCTGCGGGATGCTCTTAGAATCGACCCTCGCCGGGCCGGACCAGGCAACCGTTATCCTGGGCATCGGGCTTAACGTCAACCAGCGCGCGTTTCCGCCTGAGTTGGAAGACCTGGCTACCTCGCTGATGCTCCAGACCGGACGACTCATCCCCCGGGCCGCCCTGATGGCCGACTTGATCGGACGCCTGGAGCGCTACTACGACACCCTCAGCGAGGACGACGGGGCCACCGTCCGCCAGGCCTACACCGACCGCCTCCACGGCCTCGGCCAGTCCACAACGCTGCACCTGACCGAGCAGGAAAAGCCCGTCACCGGGGTGGTCCTCGGCATCACAGACACCGGCGCCCTCCGCCTCGACACCGACGAGGGTACCCGTACCTTCCACGCCGGAGAAATTCGCTACGCGAATAGCTAAAAATTAGAATTTTGAGGGTCAAAATTCTATGTGGTTGACGCTCGACATCGGCAATAGTGCAGTGAAGGGCGGGGTCTTCGACGGAGATCGGTTGATTGATTCTTTTCGCATCCCGCTGCAACGCGAGGACGGGGACGGCTCCTGGGAAGCTGATGTTGAAAAACACCTGCGGGGACGTCCGATCACGCGGGCGGGTCTGACCTCCGTCGTCCCGGCGGCGACGCCGCGTGTGGCGGCCCTCGTCGAGCGGATCGCCGGCGCCCCTGCCCAGGTCCTCGATCACCAGATCCGCCTGCCGTTTACGCTCGCCTACGAGACGCCGCACACGATGGGCGCCGACCGCCTGGCCGCCGCCGCCGCCGCCTGGCGCCTTTACGGGCAGACCGAAGACCAGAGGCCGCGCCCCGTCGTGGCGCTCGACGCCGGCACCGCTGTGACCTACGAAGTGGTAGAGCGCGCGGGTGTCTTTCGCGGCGGCACGATAGCGGCGGGGCCGTTTCTCATACGCGAGGCGCTCGCCCACGGCACCGCCCAACTCCCGGCCGTGCCGCTCGCCCTCCCTCCTACGCCTATCGGTCGATCTACGCAGGAAGCCCTCCAGGCCGGCATCATGTACGCGTTTCTCGACAGCGTCGGCGGGATGCTCAGCCGCATCCAGGAAACCCTCGGCGAGCGACCTTTCGTCGTGGCTACCGGCGGCTGGGGCGACTTTCTGCACACCCACCTCGACGCCGTAGACCACGTCGATCCGCACCTCGTTCTGCGCGGCATCCGGGTATTGATGGCGTTGAATGCGTAATATGAAAAACACAACGTCGAATGAAAACGCAGCACACATATCGCCTGCTTGTGGCCTGTCTGATGTGCTGCATCGGCCTCTTGCTCGTCGTCCCGGTGCAGGCTCAGACCGCCACACAGCATCACACCATCGTCTTGCCGCCGGCAGCCCATGCGATCCTGTATCAACCGAGTTCGCCGTCTCCCAGGCTTAAACCCCGGTACTGTTTTCCCGGCGACCTCTTCCCCACGAGCCGTGACGCATGCATCCGGCGGGGTTTCTACGCGGTTGCCGGCGGCGTGATAGCCATCGTCACGGGCCTCCGGATTCTAGACTCGGATATTGATGATGAACTGATCAGTACGATTATAAAAGAAGCGCTGGGCACCCCGCTGTTGATCATGGGAATCGGGGGCGTAGTCGTCGGCGCCATCATGATTATCCAGGGATCAAGGATGCCGCGCGGGCTGTCGCCTCACCCTCAGTAATGCCCTTGATTATCGTGAGTTCGGGGTAAGCAAATATTCTTAAATCATTAAAAAATAATTTCTTATCCTAAATTCACATTTGATTACCCTGGCACATCCTGCTTGACATCCGCAACCTGCCCGGCGGTGATCGTCTGAAGATCGTCCGGCGTCAGGGCGAAGACGGCGCGCGGCGTGCCGGCAGCCGCCCAGAGTTGATCGTGCTGCAACAAATCCGCATCGATGAGCGGCGTCAGCGGCGTTTTGTGCCCGATAGGCGGCACGCCGCCGATAGCAAAACCCGTCTGCTCGCGCACAAAATCGGCGTCGGCCTTGCCAATCTTCTCACCGACGAGCCGGCGCAGCTTTTTCTCATCGACCCGGTTGACGCCGCTGGCCAGGACGAGCACAGGCCGGCCCGTCTTTTTCGTCTTAAAAAGAAGCGATTTGACGATCTGCGCCACCGTGCAGCCGATAGCCTGCGCTGCCTCGGCGGCGCTGCGCGTCGAGTCTGGCAGTTCGACCACCCGCAGCGCCACGCCGTGGGCCTCCAGGGCTTGCTGCACCTTCCGCGCGCTGGCACTCAAGGGCTCGGACATCGGCTTCGGAGATTCGAGTGTTATAGTGTTTTGGTGTTTGAGTGTTTGAGTGTTCGAGTTGAAAAAGCACTAAAACACCATAACACCCAAACACTAAAACACCAAAATCAGACCGACGCTTCGATCTGATATTGCCGGAGCAGTGCTTCGATGCGGGCCAACACCAGATCGATGGCGACGGTGTTGTGGCCGCCGCGCGGGATGATGACGTCGGCCAGGCGTTTCGACGGTTCGACGAATTCGAGGTGCATCGGGCGCACCGTTTTTTCGTACTGATCGAGGATCGAATCGATGGTGCGGCCCCGGTCACGCAGGTCCCGGCGAATGCGCCGCATCAGCCGGACGTCCGCTTCGATATCGACGAAGAGCTTGATGTCCATCCGTTCGAAGAGCAGCGGCTCGGCCAGCACCAGGATGCCTTCGACGATGATGACCGGACGCGGCTCTACGCGCGTCGTCGCCGCCTCGCGCACGTGCATGGTGAAGTTGTAGATCGGCTTTTCGATGGGCTGCCCGGCGATGAGCGCGTCGAGGTGTTGACGCATCAGGGGGGTATCGAGCGAGTCCGGATGATCGAAATTGAACTGATCGCGAGCCGCCGGCGGCAGTTGATCGAGCGAATGATAATACGCGTCGTGATCGAGCACGGCGATGTATTCCGGCCCGAAAGCCTCGACGATGCACTCCAGCACGGTGGACTTACCCGACCCCGAGCCCCCTGCAATACCTATCACGACCGGCTGTGTTCGCATTTTGGATTGTAGATTTTGGATTTTGGATTGGCCTGGACCTACCCGATCCGCTTTATGGAAACCATCGAGGCCGTCCAGACGGCGAGACTTTTTCGGTTATCGCGAAATGAAGAGAATACCAGTCCAAAATCCAAAATCTACAATCCAAAATCTACTACTTGACCATCGCGATGATGCCGGTTTTGGTGGTTTCGTCGAAGGTCGAGGCCGCTTCGTCGTAGCGGAAGCCGGCGGGATGCTCCCAGGTGAAGAGCGGTTCGAGTTCTTCGGCGGTCTCGCGGACGATGAAGTTGACGAGTTGGCCGCGCAAGGGTTTAATGTTATGCGAGACGGACTTGCGCTCGCCGCCTTCGTCGATGAAAAACTTGACGCGGACGAGTTGCGTGTAGGAATGGTCGTCGTCCCAGGCTTCGCGGTGGGCGGCGGGCAGCAGATCCCAGACGAACCGGCCTTCGAGGGTTTCGTTGAGCAGGCGGCTGACGTGCGGCTTCCAATACTTCGCTATTTTGCCGATGCCCTCCAGCGTGGCATCCATCCGCAGGCGATAGTTGGGGATCAGGTCATCGGGGCGCAGCAGGCCGAAGAGGCCGGAGAAGATCACCCCGTTTTCGAGCAGGCGTCGTTGGGCGCCGGTGGGCAGCCCGGCGAAGTCCATCGCTTTATACATCACCCCGAGGCTGTAGCGGTCGAGGGCCGACATCAAGGGCGCCGAATAGACCTCTTGATTCACCTTGATGGCCTCTTCGAGATAATCGCCTTTGACGCCGAAGAGATCCTGGAGAGTCTGCTCGTCACTGTTGGAGATGACCTCGTGCAGGGTGTCGATGAGCTTACGGCGTTCGGGGTTCAACTCGTTGAAATAGTTGAACGTATCAGACGCGCGATAATCGAACATATCGGGCGCAAAAGGGTTGCCGCCGGGCTTCTTCCCTTCGGCGGGCGCCAGCAGAATGGCAAAGTTGGGCATAGGCGTCTTGATTAGAAGGCTGTACCGCCACGCCGCATCACTTTACCGGCGGGGAAGGGGGACGCGACGGGCCATGTTGCCGCACTTCGCCCAAAAGGGCATCGATGTCACTCTGAATTCGTTGGGCGCGCACCCGGGCGTCGGCCACGAGCGCATCGCCGGTGCGGCGGGCTTCGCTGGCCGTTTCCGGGTTGAGCATCTGGTCGGCCAGATCACTGACTTGTTTGCCCAGGCTTTCCAGGCGATAGCTGAGCCGGCGTCGGAGCTTGCTTCCTTCTTCGGGGGCCAACAGCAATCCTAACCCAAACCCAGCGGCGCCCCCAAGGAGCACCCCCCAACTCATCGCGCGGATCACACTGCCCAAGGTGTATTCTTTCATGCCTGATGGTTGCGCGTTGCGTGATCGAGCCCGTCGGGCAGGCCGCCGCGCAGCCCGGCCCAACACGATGGCAAAATACGGGTTCTTTCCCAGGCCTGCTAGCAGCCCGGCCCCACAACCTATACTAAAAAAGCCACCGCCGGAAGAACCGACCGCAGCTCTTTTAAGAAAAAGGGGTCAGGCTGGCCCTGCCAGAAGGAACCCTAGCGATTCTTCTTCTTATGGCGATTCTTGCGAAGCCGCTTTTTACGCTTGTGGGTCGCAATTTTGTGACGCTTCCGCTTCCGGCCACACGGCATAGGCTCTACCTCCTGAACGTTGACGGGTCTTTGGTAAGGACATTCAAAGTACCGACTCCAAACGGCATATGCAACGTTTGAAGAATCATCGTGTTTCGGAACTATTTGAAGATCGCGTACATATTGTGGAGCTTGTGCATAGTTTCGCTTCTTTGGCGACGCACCCGTATCTTGTGGGGCATCAGGCTTTGAGGCCTGATGCCCTTGAACAAGAAAGAGCGGGCCGGCAGCCGATGTCCGCTCCTTCGTGACCCTTGTAAAGCAAGTCTGACAGGAAGACCTTGACGTACCCGATTCTCGAAGCGTACGGCTACCGGTATCTCGACGCAGGTCCGGTCACGGACCTCCCGCCGGTGGTTCTGTTGCACGGGCTGCTCGGCGAGGTGAGCAACTGGACCCCCACGGTCGATGCACTGGCAGCCCACGACTACCGCGTGCTGGCCCCCGTGATTCCCCTCGACAGCTTACCCTTGACGCAAACCAATATGCAGGGCGTCGTCGAGTACGTACGCGGTTTTACCGAGCACCTGGGCCTGACCACGATGGTGCTGGCCGGTAATTCGATGGGCGGGCAGGTGGCGCTGCTCTATGCGCTGAACCATCCCGAATCCGTCGTCGCGCTGGTGCTTTCCGGCTCCTCGGGCATCTACGAAGTAGAAACCGGCACGACCACCTTCCGACGTCAAGATCGCAATTTTATCCGCGAACGCGCTGCGGTAACCTTCTACGACCCCGTACACGTCACCGACGAGCTGGTCGAAAAGAGCTACGAGCTTGCCAACGACCGCAACCGGGCCCTGCGTATTCTCAAGCTGGCGCGGTCGTCACAGGCGGAAAGCCTCAGCGACCATTTGGGACAAATCGAGGTGCCCACTCAACTCATCTGGGGCCGCGACGACCGCATCACCCCGCCCGACGTGGCCGTGGCCTTTCAGCGCTCGCTGCCCAATGCCGACCTGCACTTCATCGATCAATGCGGCCACGCGCCGATGATGGAACGTCCTGCGGACTTCAACCCGCTGATGCTTTCCTTCCTGCGCGAGATCAACGGCACGGCAGTGCTGGCGCCCTCCGGCGATACCTCCTGAGTCACCCCGTGCCGGCGGCGCTTTCGTAAGGCTTTGTGTTTATAGAATCTCTAGGCGCCATTCCATATGTTTCCGAATGATTCTATCCGGCCCTTCCGCGTGCAGCGTGCGAAACGACGCCGGGATAGCCATGAAGCAAGCGGTTCGCCACACCACAGGGCCGCCTACGACACACCCCAAAAGCAGGCGCGTCCCCATGCCGATGATGGAACGCCCTGCTGGCTTCAACGCGCTGATGCCCGCCCTCTTGCGCGCGGTCAACGGCACGGCGGTGCCGGCGCCCTCCGGCGGAACCCCGTGAATCCCGCCCTGACGTAAACGCATATGTTTACAAAATTTGTCAGCCGGTGTCTGATTCTCATCGGATGCTGCCCGCAAATCTGTACAGTTCTTTGCACAATGGGACGGGGAGGCGGGTTTCTTGCGGTCTTTCTCCCCGTTTTCCTTTTTTGGCACGGCGTTTGTTAATGTTTTTGGTAGCTTCGGGATGCCTCCTTATCCGAAGCGATGCACGGTGCTAATCATGCACCGCGGAAGGCCTCCGCACCGCCAGGCGGACATGTTTGGGTGAGCATGTCCGCCTGGCTTCTCTTCTTTTTGCCCTTTTCTGTTTTTCGCGCGTCCGGTATATTTTGCCGTCCTCGCTGTCTTCACGGCGATTTCTTCCCAGGGCGCGCCCCTCTCTACGCCACGTCCCTTCGGATCGATTTTGCCTGCGCGGCGTTGTTTTCTTATGACGCCTTCCTTCGCGTTCTTTCCCCCGCCGGGCTACGCCCTCGGGGCTCCGGCTGACTCTCAACACACCCTGGTCTTATGACGCGTCCTCTGCGCTCATTGTCGTATGTATTGGCCGGTTTGCTGGCGCTCTCGCTGAGCGCATGCGCCCCGTCGCTGTCTCCGTTATACAGCGATTACGAAATCCAAACCGACGTCGAAGGACAAACGATAGACCAGCCCCTGGCCGAACGCATCGCCGAAGCCCTGGCCGAAGCAGGCTGGCAAAGCGCGCCGTCGAGCGCGCCCAACGCCATCGCCACAGAAGAGCGCAGAGTCAGAAGCTGGGGTCTCTACAACATTGTGGTGTCGTTGGAGGCCGTGCCGGTGGGCGAGAGCTATGTGCGGCTGTATCTGCATCCGTACCGTAAATATTTCACCGGCAACCGCAGCAAGATTCCCTACCTCAAGAGAGGGCTCCGGCGCGCGTTGCTCAAAGACCTCAACGAGACCTTTGAACGACAAGGGCTGGTGGCCGTCGGCACAAAGCTTGAGCGTAATCGGCAAGCGTCGGCGCGTTGATTTTTTGGAACGAATTTCGACCGGCCTCGTAGCAGATAAGGCCTCGTAAGAGGTTGTGTTCTTTACAATACTGGGGATGACAAGGCTTCGACGGGTGGAATTGTGCAGCAGGCTGCGTGTCGAGCTGCCTGGCATGCTCGTAAATATCGCCGGGAAACCTGTAACTGCGAACGATTACTCGTACGCGATGGCCGCTTAATTGCCGCCATCTGTCTCTCGGATGGGCTCGCTCATCGGCTTTCTGAGAGGCATCATCTAAGATGAGCTAGGCGTCGCTGATTCCGGCTGGATCAGCGGCGGCGAACCTTAATCAGCCTGTGCTCGTGCCCCGCCTCGGCGGCCGGCTTACAGCGCGAGCGAGATTCAATAGACCGCCTACACATGTAGACGCCTGACATGTACAACCATTCGGACCCGGGTTCGATTCCCGGCATCTCCACGAAGGATTAGCCACAAATGCTTTTCAAACAAGCGTTTGTGGCTTTTCTATTTTAGGTTCTATGTGATTGTTGTTGGTGTGTCCTCCCCTTCAGGTAAGACAGCAAGGCTGCGCGTAGGAAAATTCTTACTTGACCTTTGCCGTAAGGAGCGAGGATAGATAGGCGACCGAGCCGTCGAGGCTACCCAACCGGGGATAATCCACCTCCGGCACGTGTACGTCGAACTCCTTCTCCAGGGTCAGTACGAAGTTGAGAAAATCAATCGAGTCGATATCGAACTGATCTCGAAACGTGACGTCGGGATCGATCTGCTCGCCCTGCGCCTCAGGCACGATACGCGTCAGAACGCGTAGCACCCCGGTTTTGATCGCTTCTTCATTCACGGCTCTTCGGCCTCGTTTGGTTCATCGAGATGGGATCGGTTTGCCTCGGTCGATCCGCGTTCCTGCGCCTGAAGCAGGCGTCGCACGATCTTGCCCGACTCGGTCTTGGGCAACACGGGCTGAAAGGCGATCTCTTTGGGCGCGACGACCGGGCCGAGGCGTTTGCGCGCGTGAGCGCGGAGATCCAGACGCAACGCCTCGTCGACCTCGTAGCCGGGCTTGAGCGATACAAAAGCCTTGACCACCGCGCCGGCTACCTCATCTGGCCGCCCGATGACTCCGACCTCGGCTACTGCCGGATGTTCCATCAGCACCTGCTCGACTTCCACCGGGCCGATCAAGTGCCCGGCAGACTTGATGACGTCGTCGGCGCGTCCGACGAACCAGAAATACCCGTCCCGATCACGGCGCACCAGATCCCCGGTGAGGTACCAGTCGCCGACGAAGCAGTCCTGGTAGCGCGCCTGGTCGTCGAGGTAGGCGCGGAACATAGAGGGCCAGGGGGCGCGCAGGGCGAGTTCACCGGTGGCCTCCGGTTCTTGCACCGGCTTGATCTGCCCTCCTTTCTTGCGATGTATGACGGCTGCTTCGACGCCCGGCATCGGACGGCCCATCGAGCCGGACCTGACATCCATCGCGGCGAAGTTGGCGATCATGATGCTGCCGGTCTCTGTCTGCCACCAGGTGTCGTGGATGGGATGGCCGAACACCTTCACGCTCCACCACACCGCCTCGGCGTGGAGCGGCTCGCCCACGCTGGTCAGCAGGCGCAGGCCGGACAGGTCGTACCGGCCTGCTACCCTTTCCCCGTACTTCATCAGCAGCCGGATGGCCGTAGGCGCGGTGTACCACACGGTCACGCGTTGATCCTGAAGCAGGCCGTACCACCGCTCGGCGTTGAATTCTTCTTGATCTGCTATCATCGTGACGCCGGCCACGAGCGGCGCGATGATCCCATACGACACGCCAGTGACCCAGCCAGGATCGGCGGTGCACCAGAACACGTCGTCCGGGTGGAGATCCAGAACCAGCCGGCCGGTGGCGTAGTGGCCGATCACCGCCGCGTGGACGTGGACGACGCCCTTGGGCGTTCCCGTGGTGCCGCTGGTGAAATGGAGCAACGCCGCGTCCTCCGGGTCAGTGGGCGGGATCGTAAACGCCTCATCGACCGAAGAGAGCAAGCGGTGAAAGTCTATCGTGTCTGAGCCGCCAGGCGTAGTGCCCTCGTTGCCTACAACGATCACATGCTTGAGATCAGGAAGCGTCCTCCGTATTTGTTTAACCTTTCTACGGTAGAGCCGCTCGGTGGTAACGAGCACCTTGCCCCGGCCAAGAGCGAGGCGTGTCCGGATCGGTTCGGGGCCATAGGCCGAGAACAGCGAGCAAAAGACGCTACGGTGTTTGAGCGTCCCCAGCGCAGCGACGTATAGCTCCGGGATGCGCTCGCTCAACACGAAGACCCGGTCTCCGGGCTCGATGCCGAGGCTGCGGAGCGCGTTGGCGAACCGGTTTGTGAGCGCGCGCAGCCGGCCGTACGTGTAGTCGTGCGCGGCGCCGGCGCGGTCGATCCATCGCAGCGCCACGTGATACCTCCGGGCGCCATCGGCATGACGATCCACTGCCTCGTGGGCGATGTTGAGACCGCCGCCGGGCAGCCCGTCCAAGTCCCGCCGGACGGCGTCCCAGGAGAAGGACGCCCTGGCCTCATTGTAATCTTTCAGGTTGGGCGCTACCTTCCAACCTGATAGCTCCTTGATAATCGAATCAGCCTTCATTTCGGTGAGATAACCGTGTCTATCCGCAATCTCGACTACCTATTCAAACCTGAATCAGTAGCCCTGATCGGGGCAAGCCCTCGGCCCGGTTCGGTAGGGTTTGTTCTCGTGAAGAACCTCACCACCGGCGGCTTTAGCGGCGAGGTGATGCTCGTCAATCCAAAGTACGAAAGGATCGGGGATCTCGCCTGTTATCCGGACGTAGCCGGCCTCCCGAGGGCGCCCGACCTGGCCGTCATCAGCATTCCCCCCCGCCAGGTGCCCGGCGCCGTGGCCGCGTTGGGCGAGCGAGGGACCCGCGCGGCGATCGTCATCACGGCAGGCTTCGGCGAAGGCGGCGAGGCCGAGGGCCGGAAGCTCCAGCAGGCCGTCCTCGACGCGGCCCGGCCGTATCTGCTTCGGATCGTAGGCCCCAACTGCCTGGGCATCCTGGCGCCCGGCGTGGGCCTCAACGCCAGCTTCTCGCACCTGAGTTCCCCTGCCGGCGGCGTGGCGTTTGTGACGCAATCCGGCGCCATCGTCACGTCGGTGCAAGACTGGGCCGCGACGCGCCGGATCGGCTTCTCCCACCTGGTCTCGCTGGGCGATATGGCCGACGTGGACTTCGGCGATACGCTGGATTACCTGGCTAACGACTTCAGAACCAGGGCCATCTTGCTCTACGTCGAGGCTATCAAGAACAGCCGCAAGTTTATGTCGGCGGCCCGGGCGGCGGCGCGTATGAAGCCCGTCATCGTGGTCAAGGCGGGTCGCAAAGCGGAAGGCGCCCGCGCTGCCGCCTCGCACACCGGAGCGCTGGCCGGATCGGACGAGGTTTACGCCGCCGCCTTCCGCCGGGCCGGCGTCCTGCGCGTTTTCAGCCTCCACGAACTGTTCGACGCCGTTGAGACCCTGTCGATGACACGCGGCCACCGGGGCAACCGCCTCGCCATCCTCACCAACGGCGGCGGCCTGGGCGTGCTGGCCACCGACGCCCTGATCGAACAAGGCGGACAGCTAGCCGAACTTTCTGAGGAGACGCTCCAACAACTCAACGAGGTGCTTCCCCCAACGTGGTCGCACAGCAATCCCATCGACATCATCGGGGACGCCCCCGGAAGCCGGTATGAGCAGGCGCTGGAAATCCTCGTGAATGCAAAGGGCGTGGATGCTATCCTGGTGATCAACTGCCCGGTGGCCGTGATCGAGCGCACCGAGGCAGCGGAGGCTGTCGTCAAGGCTGCGAGGCACAGCGACCGCCCCATCCTCACCAGTTGGGTGGGCGACGCCTCGACCGACGCCTCGCGCCGCCTGTTTGCCGAGCATCGGATCCCCACCTACGACACGCCGGAGGACGCGGTTCGGGCCTTCATGCACATGATCCACTATCGCGTCAGCCAGGATCTGCTCATGGAAACGCCGCCCTCTCTGCCGGAAGCCTTCGCCCCCTCGCAGGATGAAGCGCAGGCGGTGATCCGCAAAGCGCTGGCGGAAGAGCGCGAGTGGCTGACCGAGCCGGAAGCCAAGACCGTCCTCGCTCACTACCACATTCCCATCGTGCCGACACGCATCGCCGAGACGCCGGATCAGGCGGCTGCCATCGCGGCTGAGATAGGCGGCCCGGTGGCCCTCAAGATCCTCTCGCCCGACATCACGCACAAGAGCGACGTGGGCGGCGTGGCACTCGACCTCGAAGGCCCGGCGCTGGTGCGCGACGCCGCCGAACGGATGCTCAAGAGCGTCGCAGAGGCCCAGCCCGAGGCGCAAGTGCAGGGCGTAACGATCCAGCCTATGGTCCGCCGTCCGGGCGCCCACGAACTCATTGTGGGAACGACCCTCGATGCGATGTTCGGTCCCATCTTGCTCTTCGGACACGGCGGGACGGCCGTCGAGGTCATCGGCGACCAGGCGCTGGGGCTGCCGCCGCTCAACATGCGCCTGGCCCGCGAGATCATCTCGCGAACCCGGATCTTCGAGCTATTGAAGGGCTATCGCGGCGTCCGCGCCGTCAACCTCGACGCCATCGCCCTGACGCTCATCAAAGCGGCGCAACTGGTGACCGACATCCCGGAGGTCGTCGAACTGGACATCAACCCGCTGCTGGCCGACGAATACGGGGTGATGGCCCTCGACGCGCGCATCCGGGTGCAGGCCGCCTCGGAACCTGCCGAGAGCCGCCTGGCCATCCGTCCCTACCCATCGGCCCTGGAAGAGGAACTGCCGCTGGCCGACGGCCGGACGCTGCTGCTGCGCCCGATCTTGCCGGAAGACGAGCCCGCGCTTCAAGCCGCCTTCGCACTCTTGACGCCCGACGAGGTGCGCCTGCGGTTCTTCGTGCCCATGAAGACGTTCTCCCACATGCTGGCGGCGCGCTTCACGCAGATCGATTACGACCGGGAGATGGTGCTGATCCTGACAGAACGGGGCCTTCCCGGCACCACCGAGATCTACGGCGTGGTGCAGATTAGCGCCGACTCGGACAACGAGCGCGCCGAATACGCCATCCTGGTACGCGGCGACGTGACGGGGATGGGTCTGGGGGTATTTCTCATGCGCCGCATCATCGACTACGCGCGCAGCCGGGGCATCAAAGAGATCTACGGCGACGTGCTCAGAGACAACATCACGATGCTGAAGCTGTGCCGGGTTTTGGGTTTCGAGACGTCGGGCGTGCCCGATGACCTGACGCTAAAGCGGGTGACGCTGAGGCTGTAAGACTGGTAAGCGGGATTGTAGACGACGAGTGGGGACACGGGCCAGGGACGATGCGGTAGCGTGGGCTGTGCCGTAGCAGAAGGCAAAGAAAGCCCTTGAAGAACTGGCAAGCCATAATGAGCGACTTGCCGAAGCTCTTGACCGTAAATACGGGGCAGGGAGCGCGGCGAACGACGCGCTCAGCCACGCTGCCCATGAAGTAATGCTCCAGCCCGGTCAGACCATGGGTCGCGATCACGATGAGATCCGTCCCTTCTTGCTCTGCATACTTCGCAATCACACGCGCCGCCTTCCCAGCCAGGGCCTTGAAGCAAACCTCGCTGACGGGCCATCCCTTCGTCTCCCAATAGAACGTTCTTAGTTTCTCCTCTGCCTTTTCTTCGAGATCCGGAACCACGTCATAGACTGAGTGGACGGTAAGGCCATAGAAGGCCGGATGGAGCGTATCTTCGATCACGTGTAGAAGATCGAGCCGCGCGTCGAAAAACTCAGCGAGCACCTTCGCGTAGCGCAGGGCTTCTCTCGCGTGTTTGGAAAAATCAACCGGCACTAAAATGGAGCGGATGCCGGTCAGAGCCGGCTGCGTTTTTTTCGAGGCACGAATGGTCAGCACCGGGCAGGGTGCGACGAAGAGGCGATCCGTGTGGCGCAACTCGCCACGTTCGCACGTGCCGAATCTTAACTATTCTTTAACATGAAACAGCCCGTGTCGCTGTACATTGGCAGGTTGTTTATTGTTGACAAAGTCAGACGCAACAATCCCTTAACGCTCACACGAAGCGGCGACGTCACGATGTCTCCTCTTCTACCCCGGCCTGCGCGGCCACGACGATGAGCTCGCCCCCAAAACAGAGACCGATAATTCTGATCGTCGACGACGAAGACGACATCCTCGAACTGCTCGAATTCAATCTCCAACGCAACGGCTTCGACACGCTCACCGCCCGCGACGGACTCGTAGCCCTCGACCAGGCCCACCGACACCTGCCCGATCTGGTCATCCTTGACGTGATGATGCCCCGCCTCGACGGCCTCGAAACCTGCCGGCGCTTTCGCCAGAATCCCCTCCTACGTCACATTCCCATCCTGATGCTGACGGCCCTCTCCGGCGAAGACGACCACGTCCGAGGCCTCGACGTGGGCGCCGACAGCTACCTGCCCAAGACCTCGGCCATCGGCGTGATCCTCAGCCAGGCCAAGGCGCTCCTGCGCAGCACCGCGCGCCAGGAGCAGCCGCCGACGCGAATATCGATACATGATCTGGAGATCGACCGGGACCGGTATCTGGTGTTCAAGCACGAAGCGGGCGAGCGGGTGGAGTTGCGTTTTCCTCGGAAGGAGTTCGAGTTGTTGCATTTTCTGGCACGATATCCGGGCAAGGTATTCACGCGTGAGGAGTTGTTAGACCGGGTCTGGGGCCGGGATGTATACGTGGTGGACCGGACGGTGGACGTACACGTGCGTAAGATCCGAGAGAAGCTGGGCAATGCCTACATCGAGACGGTGAAGGGTGTCGGGTATAAGTTTGCTGAATAGCTGAATCCGCCTTAGAGGCTGTTCAGGTTTTGGGTCTGAAGGCGACTGACGCCAGTAAAAGAACTGCGCGCAGCCCGGACACGAGCAAAGCGACTGATGAAGTAATCCAAACCTGAACAGCCTCTTAATCCCAACCCCGTGCCGTTCATCACGCCCCGTGTGCAAGTCGTCCCAACGCTCGGATCCGCATCCGGCCCCTCGCTTATAAGGTAAGGTGGCGTCCCCCGAACCTGGCCTCCGTGTGATTATGAGACGCGTACGTATCTCTGTCTTCAGAAAACGTCGTTTACTTGCCTGCGGCGCTTTTTTTCTGGTGCTCTTCCTGTTCGGGGAAGCCCCCGGCTCCCTCTATGCGCAAGTCCGGGAAATAGCCTCAGATTCCTCCTCCGGTCTCCAGGCCTACGCCGATTCCCCCTCTAACCTCCAGGCCTATCACGTCCAATCAGCCATTGCGATAGATGGCCGGCTCGATGAGACAGGCTGGCACGAGGCCGAGGCCATCTCCGGCTTTTTGCAGTCCGAGCCGGAAGAGGGAACTCCCGCTTCGCAAAAAACCGAGGTGCGCGTGCTCTACGGCGCCAGCGACGTCTACATCGGGGCTGTGCTCTTCGACGATGAAGCTTCGGATATCCAGCAGACCCTGGGGCGGCGCGACGATATGAACCGGGCGGACTGGTTCGTCGTTTCTATCGACTCGTACCTCGACCGCAAGACGGCCTATGTCTTCGGCGTCAATGCCGCCGGTGTGCAGTTCGATGCCATTCGTACAGGCACAGGCTTTGGCGGCGGCCCCAATCGTGGGATGGACGAGTCGTGGGATGCCGTCTGGGCGTCGAATGTGCACGTCAACTCGGAGGGCTGGGTCGTCGAGATGCGCATTCCTTACAGCATGCTCAGGTTTGCCAAAGCGAGTACACAGGCCTGGGGGATCCATTTTGAGCGGCGCATGCCCCGGCGCGGCGAGGAGGTGCAATGGCCCCTCGTGCTTCGCGCCGAGCGCAACAACCAGGTGGCCAACTATGGAACGTTGCAGGGCCTCGACGACATCGCGCCCCGGCGCAACGTGCAGGTACGCCCGTACACCGTCTCGCGCCTTCAAACCGAAGAACACCCCGATGAGCCCGGAGAAATCACCCGAGACGGCACGTTCGATGTCGGGGGAGATTTGAAAATCGGGCTGGGCACCAACATCACGCTCGATGCGACCATCAATCCCGACTTCGGGCAGGTCGAGGCCGACCCGGCTGAGTTGAATTTGACGGCCTTCGAGACGTTCTTCGACGAGCGCCGTCCGTTTTTCGTTGAGGGCACGCAGATCTACGAGTTCAGGATCGGCCAGGGCGGTCCGGGCGACGGGGGCAACCTGCTCTACACGCGGCGCATCGGCGCGGAGGCCCCGATTATCGGCGCAACCAAGCTCTCCGGGCGCACGGCAGGCGGGCTCTCCTTCGGCGTGCTGGGCGCCTCGACGGGCCATGATTTCGATCCGGGGCGTCACTACGGCGTCGTCCGCCTGAGCCAGCAGTTCCAATCGCTCTCATCCGTCGGGGGCATTCTCACGGTTTTCGATGGACCGGAAGAGGAGGAGGGCCGCCTGCGCAGCCTCGCCGGCGGGGCAGACTGGGACCTCCGCTTTCGGGATAACACCTACAACCTCGAAGGCTTTGCGAGCTTTACACACCGTCGATGGTCTGTCGAGGATGAATCTCCGGAAACCGGCGTGGCGGCCTCGCTCAAAGCGGCCAAGCGACAGGGCTCTTTTCGGTACGACCTCGCCGCCAATCTTTTCGACGACCAGTACAACCCGAATGACGTGGGCCGCCTGCGCCGCAACAACTACGTCAGCCTCGATACGGGCATCGATTATCAGGTTAACGACAACAAGCCTTTCGGCCCTTTCCAGCGCGGTTTCATCGGCTTCAACACGGGGCATCAATGGGCGTACGTGGACGGCCTTTACCTGGGCACGGACATGCGCATGTTCTCACGATGGACTTTGCGCAGTTTCCAGGGGCTCGGCTTTGACTTTTTTGTGGATTATCCTTTCGGTGGATATGATATCTTCGAAACGAGAGGGCTGGGACCCCGCGCGCAGCCGGTGGCCGTTGAGTTTGGGGGCGAGTTTGAGACGGATGACCGGCGGGCCTGGCGGGTGGGCCCCGAAGTCAGCCTCACCTTCATGGAAGACGGCGGCAGGGAGTATGAAGTAGAAATTCGAGGCAACTGGAACGTCGGCTCGCGCCTGACCTTGTCGGCGGATGTAGAAGCCGAATGGGAGGATGACGTGATCGCCTGGTCGTCCAACGAATCGTTCATACGGGGCGATGCGGGATGGCTGATCGGCGCCGAGGCCGACGCGCCGGATGAACTCGGCCCGGACGACTACGTATCGTTCGACGATCAGGGAAGCCTCGACAACGTCTTCAGGAGCGTCGATCCTTTCGATGAAGAAGGACACTACTACGTCCCCATCTTCGGCCCGCGCGACACGCGTTCGATGGACGTCACGCTTCGCAGCAGCATCACGTTCACGCGCAACCTCTCGCTTCAGATCTACGGCCAACTCTTCGTAGCACGGGGCCGCTACGCCGATTTTCAGATCCTGCAAGACCGCGACACCCTGGTGCCGGTCGAGACGTTCCCCAAGCGGGATGACTTTGCTTTCAGCAGCGTTCAGGCCAACACGGTGCTACGCTGGGAGTACCGGCCCGGCTCGACGCTCTACCTCGTCTGGACCCACGGACGCCGGGCCGAAGACGAACTCAACCCGCTCGCGCCCTGGGGCGCCTCGCCCTACAACACCCCGATGGACCGGCAAATCGCCGACGCTTTCGACATCATCCCGAACAACGTCTTTCTGATCAAGCTCAACTACACGTTCCTTCGTTGACACCGGCTGCGTTGGTCGTTCTTTTCACCGGATTTATCCACCGGCGTTCGGTGCTACGGTATCGATCTCAGCGCCTTCAGGCCGGGCAAACCGCGTCGCATCCGGCTTCTCCGTGCTGAGCCGTACGTTGTCGTAAACCGTTTCCCTGCGTTTTTCGCCCAGGCGGCGCTGCTCGCTGTTCCAACGATACGACGTCATTTTCCGGGGAAGCACGAGGCCGCCTATTTCCTGCCATTCTTCATAGACCCGCGCATTATAGTTCTCATTGGGCTCCTGAGACCGATAGGTGACGGTGTAGAGGAGAAGATGCAAACGGTGCGTCTCCGGATCGAAATGGACGATGTAATAATCGTCGGGCGAAGCGCCGACGCCGGCATCGTAGGAGATCTTCACGGCCTCGTATTCGGCCCCATCCACCGTGACGCGTCCGAGATGTTCGCGGTTGGTTCCCGGATCGGCCAGCACGAAGGGAATGGCGAAGAAATAGAAGTCGAGCCCGTTGGAGAAACGTGGATTACCCGGAAAGGCATCGAGGTTCGGCGCGACCCAGACGTCCGTCCCGTCATAGCCAAACTGGTAGGCTTCGGTGGTTTGCAGCGTTTTTCTCGTGTGTAGATCGATCAGGTGCTGCACCCGCCTGTCGCCCTGCACCTGTTCGTATTCGAGGGTGTGGTAGGAGTGCCACGTCGCGAGCCCGCCCTGCGCGGCGATGCCTCGGTCGAGGGCATCCTGCACGGAACTCGGCGCGGGCGCTTCGCCGGTGGAGCCTTCGGCTTGCGAGGCGTTCTGCGAGGGTTCGCATCCCGCCATCACCAGGCATAGCCCGGCCAAGAGCAGGCACATCGCCCCGCGTAGCAAAGCGACTTGTCGGAATGGTCTGTTCAATTCACCAGATCCTTTTTGATCGTGACCTGACCCACCCGATTCGAACTGCTCTGGTGGATCAGCAGGTTGCCGTCGCGCGTGACCCACACGTGGCGGATGATGCCCACGCCGGAAGGAATGGCCCAACTCTGGAAGGTCTCGGTCTTTGGATCAAACCGGACCAGCGCATCGGGGCGCATCCCCGACTCGTTGTACCAGATCTTGTCGTCGATGACGGCCAGCGAATAGGGGTGAGACTTCGGCCCGCTGGGCGAATCCCACTCTTTGATGTCGCCCGTCGCCGGGTTGAGCCGGCCAATACGCCCCCTTGTCGAGTTGACATACCACACCATCCCGTCACTCGAAAGCCCAAGCCGGCGAATCCGAGAGTCTTCGTGGGGAACCGTGTAGTAGCGGACCTCCATGGTTTCCGGGTTGACGGCGCCGAGCTTGTTGGTGCCGTTGTAGGCCACCCAGACCGTGCCGTCTTCAGCTACCTTAATGCCATAGGGTCTGGGCTCGGTCTCCACTTCCGTGAGGTCGCCCGTTTCAGGGTCGAGGCGGCCCAGCATGGCGGCGCGCTGGGACGTGAAATAGAGCAAGCCATTCGGATGGAAAATCGCGGTGTGCGGGTCGCGGGCCTGGGTCTTATACTCGGTGATCTTACCCGTTGCCGGATCGAGCTTGCCGATGGTGCCGTTGCTGTTGCCGGTATACCAGATGTTGCCCTCCGCATCCGGGACGATGCTGTGCGGGCGCGCTTCCGGGGGGAGTGGATATTCTTTCATTTCCCCCGTTGCCGGATCCAGGCGGCCTACGAGGCTGGCCCACATCCCCGTCCACCAGATGGAGCCGTCCGGTGCCTCGATGGGATCTCTGGACCGCTGCCCCAGCGTGGGCACCATCCACTCTTTGATGTCTATGACCACATCGCCCTCAACCAAAACCGGCCGGCGCTCGGGTTTCTCGGGGAAATGCTCGGTCAGATACTCGGCAATGGCCTGGGCCTCCGCTTCCGGCAGGACGACCATGGATTCCATCACCTCTTGCCATCGCTCCGGCGTGTTATAGCCCGCCGAACGGAAGAGCGTGGAGGCCCGATGGCACGACGACGTACAGGTGGCCTCGACCAACGCTTTAGCAGGCCCCTCCGGCAACTCGGGGGCGGGAGGTCGCTGTGCCATGGCCGTCGTGTAGACCAGGAAGAGGGTCAGGGTAAAAAGAGCGCATTTCAGCATGGGGGCACCTCCTGTCTCAAGGTTTTTTCCAGGCTAATGATAACCGGAAACAGCGGCACAAGCCACAACCCGTGAAACGAAATGCACTACGGCGGGATGAGTCGCACGAGCCTGTTTTAAGGGCCTGGTGTGTAGACCTCCTGTGAATTGATCTCTGTGCCGCCGAGCGTTCTCGATCCGGCCGCAATGTAGATCTTGCCCTGGTGAACAATAGCCTGGGCGGCATGCCGTCCTTGGTTGAGCGGCGGCAGGGCAAACCAACGCTGCGTCGTGGGATCGAAAACCTCGACCTCCTCATGAGCAGGGGGGGTTGTCGTTTCTGCGGAGTATCCTCGCTGGCTCTCCCCGCCGATGACAACGAGCCTGCCGTGGTACGCCACCGCCGTCACCCCGGCCCGTTCGGTGGGCAGGTTCGCCGACGGCGGCAGGGTCGACCACGTGCCCATTGCAAAGTCGTAGACATCCACCTCGGGCATGGTGAGTTGGAAAACCTCGCCTGTGGCATGTGAACTGCGGCGACCGCCGGCAGCGTAGAGCTTTCCGTCGATCACCACGGCCTGAAAATGATCGCGGGCGCGGGGCGCATCGGGCAGGCGTTCCCACGTGCCCGTCTTCGGGTCGAAGCTGTCGAACCAGGGGACGTGGCCGTCCATGTGTCCATTCTGAACGCCGGAGACCACGTAGAACAGATCGTTATAGACGACCAGACCCGCCGCGCCCCGCCGCCGGTCTTCCGGGATCTCCGGTCCTTGCGTCCATTGATCGGTGGCCGGGTCGTAGATATAGATGTTCGGAACCGGCGTCTCCGTCGGAAAGCCTCCGGTGAAAGCCCCTATCGCATAAATCTTACCCTCGTATTCGACCGGCTGGAAGTGGTGGATTTCAAAGGGAGGCAACCCCCGCGTCGTCCACGTCTGCGAGGTGGGATCAAAAACCTGCACAGGCCGCTCGCCGCGCCCGCCCATGAGATAGAAAAGCTCCCCTGCTTTTACGTAGCCATGCTCATGACGCTGCATAGGATGTTCTCCTGAGGGCAGCGTTTCCCAGGTACCGGATGTCCAGGAAGACGCGTCTTGACCACCTTGACCACAGCCGGTTAAAACGAACACGAGCAGGCTCGCTACGATCAAGGTGGTATGCCGGGCGAACAGCGATGCTCTGGTCATGATTCCTTGGCGGAAAATTTCTTCGACAACAACGCATCCAGGCTGTATTTGCCCGGCCCCAGCGGCAACAGCCCGACCAGCACAAACAGGTTCTTCATCGCGTGCGCCGGCGAGCCTTGTCCGGTGATCATATGGCGAAGCATCGCCACGAACATCGTAAAGGCCAGGATGGCGCAGATGGGGCGATAGAACAACCCGAGGGCGATCATGAGGCCGCCAATCGATTCGGCAAAAGCCGCCAGGAAGCCGAAAAACGTATGGCCGAAGCCGATGCCGAATATTTCCATGGCGCTGCCGACGCCTTCCCATCGCTCAGGACCGCCCGTCAACTTTCCCCATCCATGATAGAACAGGAAGGCAAGGCCAAACCCGATCCTGAAGATCAGCAAGCTAGGGCAATCGCATCTAAATCTGTTGTAAGACCTTGAGCAAATATCGCTCATCCCAGCCCGCACGCAGCCTTTTGGTGCCTACACCACGCTTGAGGCTC
>JANQES010000023.1 GCA_028278205.1 Rhodothermales bacterium | reverse complement strand
GCGATGGAGACGACGAAGCGGAGGTTGGAGCGGGTGAGTTTGAGGAGGGCGTCTCGGTCGCCTTGTTTGATACGTTGAGCCAGTTCAACTTCTTCGTCGAGGGACAGCAGGGGAATCTGTCCGATTTCGTGGAGGTAGCGGTCCAGGGACTGCTGCCAGCGGGGTGCGTACATAACGATACGAGGGTGAAGGGGTACGTGGGGGAACCGATTTTTGACGCAGCATGGCCTCGCGTCAGGGATGCCTGGGAGAATGAAGGGAAGACGTCCCAGGCCCCGGTATTAATCAATACAGAAAAGCACGCTGCGGAGGCTCACCGCTTTGCGATGTTATGAGGTGCCCGGCCCTTCACAAGCACCGGACACCTGTATGAGGCACATCATTTTTACAAATCCGGTATGATTATCTGTGTAGCCCCGGTCTGGATCTGGGTAGGTGCGCGCAAGATGGTGAAACCAGACCTGGAAGGTCTATGAGGCCCCGCAAGTCTCAACGGACCAGCTAAAATGAGCGTTTGTAGCCGGTTTGCGAGAACGCCATAGACCTTCCAGGTCTCAATCGTAAGTGTAACGTCGGGATCAAAAAAACGACAGATGTTTTCGTGTCTCGATTAGAACATCTTTAATCATCCAGCCCTCAACCCGAACATACCATGAACTTCAACACCCTGACGCCCGAAGAAGAACGCGTCCTCGTCCACAAGGGCACCGAACGACCCTTCACCGGCACGTATTACCTGCACGATGCCGCCGGCCTCTACACCTGCAAACGATGCGACGCGCCGTTGTACCGCTCGGCAGACAAGTTCCACTCGTTCTGCGGATGGCCCAGCTTTGACGATGAGATCGAAGGCGCCGTCACGCGCATCCCCGACGCCGACGGGCAACGCACCGAGATCGTCTGCACCAACTGCGGCGGCCACCTCGGCCACGTCTTCATGGGCGAAGGCTTCACGGCCAAGAACACCCGGCATTGCGTCAATTCGATCTCGATGAACTTCGTCCCCCGGGGCGACGATGAGTAGGCTGAGCCGGAAGGCCGGGGAGCCGGAGAACGGATTGGATCCAGCGGATGGCTGCAAACAGTACCTTCCCCAAAGCCCCGTAGGGGCGTCCTGTTTGTAGCACAAAACTTTTAAAAAACAAAAAGCTCCCCCCGCCTTCCTCCCGCCTTCGCGGGAGAATCAGGGGGCAAGCTTCGGAGCGATCTGTTCAAAGCAAATGCGGCGTATTCTTTTGAACAGGCCGCCCCTACGGGGCTATTTTTCCTTGAGAATTGAGATGGGCTACAAACAGGTCGTCCGAACCTGCCTCTGCGCAGGCAGGGGGAACTTCGCAGCCGCACCCCAATTTGCCATCTAAAATCCGCTATCGGCCATCCCCTGGCCCATCCATCCTCCCCGGCTCTCCGGCTCAAAAAAACGGCTCACGAACGCATCTGATCTCGCACTTCGTCCACGAGATGCCCGGCGTCTGCGCTGTAGCGTTTCTTGATTTTCAGCGCCAGTTCATCTTTGCCTTTGTACATCCCCGGCATGACCCGGAATAATTCCCGCTCTTTGGGCCGGACGACGAGTTGGTCATTCAGCGTGCCCTGTTCGAGGTGAATGGCTTCGAGGGCACTCGGCTCGATCTTGATGGTCCGGTGCTTTTTTTTGGATCCTCCGGAGACCCCGGCGCCTACGTCGAAGACGAGATAGGCCTCTTCGAGGTAGACGAGTCCTTTGATTTCGGTAAATCCCCAGTTGGCATCGGGCAGTTGAAAGGGGATGCGGGGTGGAGCATCGACGCTTCTGCCGGCCAGCACTTGCGTCAGCGCGGAGACCAGCGCGGCGGCCTCCGCCCGGTGCTTGCGTTTGAATTTGAAGATGAACGCGTCGGGGCTGACGCCGGGCAGGCGCTCCAGGATGACGAGTTCGTTCGGATGCAGGATGATCTTCGTCCCCTTCAACTCGACTTCGCGCAGGTCATCCGGAGACAGTTCAACCGTCTCTTCCGGCGATTTCTTCGATTTCTTGCCGGTTGTCTGATAGGCCACCGTGATCGTCCCGCCGTCGAAACGCAGTTCGCCTTCGATGGCGAAGATGCCCTGCAAGACCTCCGTGAAAGAGACCTCGACCGATACAGGAACGCGGATCGTGTCACGCTGCATCATCTCGGTGGGGGTGCGTAGATTGAAGGGACGCCCTCACCGGAAGATAGCAAATTCAAGAAACATGCAGCCGTAGCGACTGCGAAGGCCGGACGTTGAGAAACAGCGGATTCTTAAACACCGACCCCGCCAGCAGACACTGCCCCGGCCCCATCGCCGGAATACTCCCCCAGAGCTTCTCATCGACGCCTGCCGTCGATTTTTTGACGGGTTCGAGGTTATTGGGCGATTTGATCTGATGGATGAAGCGGGTGTTGGTCAACTCGAAGATTTCCTTGGGGACGTGGTTGGGCTGCTGCGAGACCAGCCCCAGGGCCATCCAGCGTTTACGCCCCCGGCGGCTGATGATTTGCAGGCTGTCGAGCACGGCCCGCATCTTGGGCGCGGCGGCCCGCGAGACGAACGTGTGGACCTCCTCGATGACCACCAGCAGCGGCGGCCTCGGCTTGCCGGAAGCCATCGGCGTGCCTACCGGGGTGGTGATGACCTGTTTGAAGAGTTCCTGCAAGATGTAGGCGATAGCCAGGTTGCGGCTGCGGTCGTCTGTCTCCGAGACGTCGAGCACCGAGAGGCGGCCTCCGACGAGCAATTCGGGCACAGGCAGTTCCCGAATCGTGGCGGTTTCCTTGCCGTCGAGCATGTTAGACCGTTCCAGGTGCAACAGCTTCGACCGGAGCATGCCGGCGGTGGCCACGTCGTTCTCGTGCGCCATCGGCAGCAGGCGCACCGTGCGGTTGCCGCCCATGCCCGAACTCTCCATCAGCCCGTCGGTCAGGTGTTGGAGCGTGAACGGGCGCTGGGGTTGGTTGTCGGCATACGGCGAGGGCGCATCGGCGGAGTGCAGGCGCGTAGCCTGGGCCGTAACCATGCTATAGACCCGCGTTTCAGCTTCGGTGAACTCCAGGATGTCGCCGATGACTTCCTCATAGAGCGCCGAGATGGGCACCTTAAACGGGATCGATACCTCCGCCGCCGATTTCCCCGAACTCGGAACGTAGACGCGGAAGTCTTTGACGCCGGTGGGCTGAAGATGATAATCCTGATTCAGCATCCCGATGAGCCGGGGATCGCTGTTTTGCTCGTTCATGCGAACGTATTCGCCTTCGACGTCGATCAGCACGACGGCCCATCCGGCTTGCAGGGCTTCTTCGGTAAGCACCTGCGCCGTGTTCGATTTACCCGATCCCACCGTGCCGAAGATGCCCACGTTGCGAGGCAGGAAGTTGTGGTTGCGGCTGTCGGCGTGGACTTTGGCCGTTTTATGGCCGGAGAGCGCGCCGAGGTAGAAATCGCCGTTGATGCGCAGGAATTGCTTCAGGCGATGATCGGGGAAGATGAAGATCTCCGAATAGGGCCGGGGGCGCGTAGCCGTGGGCACCACGCGGTCGCCGTTGATAAGCTGGCCGAGGATCTCGACCGTGCCGTAGACGTGGTAGCCCTGCTTGGCGCCGGCAGCCTCGCTCTTTTTGGAGGCTTCTTTACGCGGTTTGTGGAAAGGGCCTGCGACGACGCGGCCCAGAAATTCGAGATCTTCTTCGGGATCGCGGATGCCTACGTAGACATCGCGCCGAAAGCGCGGCCACTGTTTTTCCGGGACGATCACGCTGCACGTAGCATTATCGGGCGTGTTGCCGTCAAAATAGACGTATCCGAGTTTAACCAGGGCTGCGCGAGCGGCCTGGCCGTTTCCTTTTTTTGCCTGACGATCGGCGGCTTTCACGAGGTTCGGATTGATAGAGCTAGCAGACGGTTCGCCGTCGGATAAGCGCCGAGCCTTCATCTCCTGACCCGAATGGCCGTTCTGGCGAGAGCGGTAATAAACGGGTTTATCCTGTATCATCGCGGCTGGTATCCTCCTTGACGGTGCGACGGTGGGGGTCGAGTTAGTATCGTCAGAAGCCTGCAAGTGTTAACTGGCGCCGTATAAGTTCGAAGGGGGTTCATAATGCGTGAAACATGAAACGTGAGGGTGCCTCGCTGAGACCCTTCTATCAGCACCCTCACGTTTCACGCCCCTCATCTTTTTACCGCGACATATCTGGCTGGCACGATTTACTACAAAGAGACAACGCCCTACCGATTGATCAGCGAGCTGCGCAACCCTATTTTGTCCGCGAATACAAACAGTCTGCTATGGATCTCATCACGCGATACAAAGAGAAAGCCCGCGCTGCCGGCGGCATCCGGGTTCTTTTGCCCGAAGGGGCGGACGAACGCATTCGAGAGGCTGCGGCCGTCATCCGAGACGAGGGGTGGGCCGAGCCCCTCCTCGTCAGCAAGGGCGCCCCCGGCGGCGGCACGGCCTACCTCGACCTCGACGATGCCCGTCTCAAAGAGCGCTATGCCGCCGCCTACCTCCGGGCGCGGCCCGACGCGGGCGAGCGCGTGGCGGCGCGGATCGTCCGCAAGCCGCTCATTTTCGGCGCTGCCGCCCTCGCCTCGGGTGATGCCGACTGCTTCGTCGCCGGGGCGGCCAGCACCACGGCCAACGTCATCAGCGTCTGCGGCCTCACCATCGGCCTCGCAGAAGGTATCGGGACGCCGTCGAGTTTTTTTTTGATGGATTTTCCGGATTATAGGGGCACCGGCGCCGGGCGCGTGCTCGTCTATGCCGACTGCGCCGTCACGATCCAGCCCTCTGCCGAAGAACTCGCCGACATCGCCCTGGCCAGCGCCGCCAGCGCCGAAGCGCTGCTCGACGACGAACCGCTCCTGGCAATGCTCAGCTTCTCGACGAAAGGATCGGGCCGGCACGAGGATTCCGAAAAGGTGGTCGCCGCCACCGAGATCGCCCGGCAACGCCGCCCCGATCTCAAGATCGACGGCGAATTGCAGGCAGACAGCGCGCTCGTCGAACGGGTGGCGCGCAAGAAGTGCCCGGACAGCCCCGTGGCAGGCCGGGCCAACGTGCTCGTCTTTCCCGACCTCGACGCCGGCAACATCGCCTACAAACTCAGCCAGTATCTGGGCGGCGCCCGGGCCTACGGGCCTATCTTGCAGGGTTTCCGCCTGCCGTGCAGCGACCTCAGCCGGGGCGCCAGCGTCGCGGATGTCGTCGGCACAGCGGCCATCGTCGCAGCTATCGCGGCCTCGAAGGCTGTTTGAGTGTTTTGGTGTTATGGTATTTTAGTGTTTTAGTTGGTCGCACCAGAACACTCAAACACTATAACACCAGAACACCCTCCCATACATCTTCAAGTACGGATCAACAGATGCGAAAACGCGTCCTCGTGCTCAACTGCGGCAGTTCGTCGATCAAGTATAAGCTTTTCGACCTGCCGGGCGGGCAGTTGCTGGCCGGCGGCGTCGTAGAACGTATCGGCGAGACGGACAGCCGCTGCCGTCATCAAGACGCGGCGGGCGAGCGGATCGTGGAAACGCCCGCGCGCGACCACCAGCAGGGTCTGGAGATGATGATGGACCTGCTCACCGGCGGCGCACAGCCGGCCCTGGACGAGCACAGCGCGGTCGCTGCCGTCGGGCATCGGGTGGTGCATGGCGGCGAGCACTTCGCCGGCTCGGTGCTCATCGACGACGCGGTGATGCAGGCCATCGAGGCGTTTGCCGATCTGGCGCCGCTGCACAATCCGCCCAATCTGACCGGCATCCGGGCGGCCACGGCGCTGTTTCCCGGCGTGCCGCAGGCGGCTTGTTTCGATACCGCCTTCCACAGCACCCTCCCCGAACACGCCTACCTCTACGCGCTGCCCTACGATCTTTACGAGCAGCATCGGATACGCCGCTACGGTTTCCACGGCACCAGCCATCGGTATGTGGCGGGCCGCTGTGCGGAAATGATGGGGCGGGCGCTGGATGAACTCAACGCCATCACCTGCCACCTGGGCAACGGCTGTTCGATCACCGCCGTCCGCGCGGGCCGGTCCGTCGATACGTCGATGGGCCTGACGCCGCTCGAAGGATTGGTGATGGGCACGCGTTCGGGCGACATCGACCCGGCCATCATCTTTCATCTGGCGGGCAAGCCGGGCTTCGGGTCGGTCGATGAGATCAACACGATGCTCAACCGGAAGAGCGGCCTGGCCGGGCTTTCGGGGGTTTCCAACGACGTCCGCGCACTGCTGGCCGCTGCCGAGGACGGCAACCGGCGGGCGGCGCTGGCGCTGGAGGTCTTCGCCTACCGGGTCAAGAAATACATCGGCGCCTACGCTGCCGTGCTGCCCGGCCTCGACGCGCTCATCTTCACCGGCGGCATCGGCGAGAACGCGCCCGCCGTCCGCCGGATGATCCTCGACGGGCTCGACGGCTCGCTGGGCCTGGCCATCGACCCCGACAGCAACGCCGAGACCCTCGGCGGCGTGGAGGCCGAGATCGGCGAAGTCGGCTCGCGCGCCCACGTCTTCGTCATCCCCACCGACGAGGAACGCGTGATCGCGACGGACACGTTTGAGCTTATTGAAAACCGTGGGTAGAGACGTTACATGTAACGTCTCTACGGGAAATCACAATCACCCGGGAAATCGACATCACCCCAAATTCTATCCCAAAACCACCGATTCAACCCCAAAGACGCAATGCCCCTATGACCGACTACCGACGACTGACAGAAGCCGAGATCGGGCAGCTTATCTCGCAGGGTTGCCTGGCTAATGAATGGCACCGGATCGAGGTGGCCGAGCCCTTCGAGCCGTACCGGCTGCGGCACGTCCATTTCCTGGGCGATGTGCGGATTGGGCGGCTGGGCCGGGCCGTCGAGGTCGAAGGCGTCACGAAGACCAGCAGCATCTTCTCGGCCTCGCTCTGCAACGTGACCATCGGGCACGATTGCTACATCAAGCACGTCGGCGTCCACATCGCCAACTACGACATCGGCGATCGCGTGGCCATCGTCAACACCGGGCTGATCGTGGCCGATCCGGGAGCGACCTTTGGGGCAGGCACCGAGGTGGAAGCCGTCAACGAAGCCGGAGGCCGGGGCGTGCTGCTCTATCCCGAACTCTCGGCGCAAGTGGCTCACCTGCTGGCGATGCACCGCTACCGTCCGGATCTCGTGGCCCGGCTGGAGGAGATGATCCACCGGCGCGTCGAGACGATTCGCTCTGACCGGGGCCGCATCGACGACGACGTGGAGATCCTCGACGTCTCGGAGATGCGCAACGTGAACGTCGGCACGGCGGCGCGGCTGGTGGGGCCGGAGTTTCTCAAAAACGGCACGGTGCTCAGCGACGCCGAGGCCGTCACGTTCATCGGCAGCGGCGTGGTGGCGCGCAACTTCATCATCGGCGAGCGCTCTATCGTCACGCAGGGCGCGATCCTCGACACCTGCTTCGTCGGGCAGGGGTGCAAGATCGGCAAGCAACTCTCCGCCGAAAACAGCCTGTTTTTCGCCAATTGCGAGGCATTTCACGGCGAGTGCGTCTCGGTGCTGGCCGGGCCGTATTCGGTGACGCATCACAAATCGACCCTCTTGATTGCCGGCCATTTTTCGTTCTACAACGCCGGGTCGGGGTCGAATATGTCGAACCATATGTACAAGCTGGGGCCGGTGCATCAGGGGATCCTCGAACGCGGGTCGAAGACGGGCAGCTTCAGCTATCTGATCTGGCCCAGCCGCGTGGGGCCGTTCTCGGTGGTCATCGGCAAGAACATGGCCAATTTCGACCTGGCCGACCTGCCGTTCAGCTACGTCGAGGTGAAGGAAGGCCGCAGCTACGTCACGCCCGGCTTCAACCTTCAGACCGTCGGGACCGTCCGCGACGGCGCCAAGTGGCCGGTGCGCGACCGGCGGCGCGGGCCGGTCAAGCGCGATCTGATCCATTTTCAGGTCTTCAGCCCGTTCACCGTCGGGCGGATGCTCCGGGGCGAGGCGCGGCTCACAAAACTGGCCGCAGAGACGGATCGGTCGGTGGAAGAGGTCGCCTTCGAAGGCGCGCTGATCCGCCGCCTGCTTCTCAAGCGCGGCGCCAAGTACTACCGCAACGCCGTCAACGCCTGGCTGGCCGAGCAGATCATGGATCGCATCGACCCGGTGCTCGACGACGGCCTCGACGCCGCGCGCCAGCGCCTGAAGCCGGACGCCGCCGCCGCCGGGGCGCAAGAATGGGTGGATCTCTGCGGCCTGCTCGTCGCCCGCGACCGCCTTGCCTCGCTGGTGGATGATGTCGAAGCCGGTAGCATCGGCGATCTGGAGGCGCTGGCTGATCGTCTCGCCGCCCTCCACGCCGCCTATCCGCGCGACGAATGGAACTACGTGGTCGCCGTCTGGCAGGAACGCTTCGGGCAGGCACTCCACGAGATGGACGGCGAAGCCCTCGCCGGCGTGGCCGATCTGTTGCTGACCACGCGCGGCAAGGACCTCCGGATGATCCTCAACGACGCCGGCAAAGAGTTCGCCGTCACCAGCCGCCTCGGCTTCGGCGCCGACGGCTCGCCGGAAGACTGCGACGCCGACTTCGACGCCGTGCGCGGCACCTTCGAGACCAATTCGTTCGTCCTCGACATGCAGCAAAAACTGGCGGCCCTCGAACAACGCGTCGAAGTCTTCAAAACCCGCGTCCTGGCCTTCGGCGAAAAGGTGCCCGGCTGACGATTTTGGATTTTGGATTTTAGATTTTGGATTTTTGGGATTCGGCGATCAACCCAAAATCCGCTTACCAAACTTGGGAGAACAACGCACATGGCTGATTCAACTGTAGCAGCGCGCACGCGGCAGGTCATTGCAGACCTGTTGAAGGTCCACCTCGACGCCGTCACCGACGAGGCCCACTTCGTCCGAGACCTCGGCATGGAATCGATCCAGCAGGTGGAATTGCTCGCGGCGCTGGAGGAGGAGTTCGACGTGGAAATAGACGAGGAAGAGACCGCGCAAAACGTCACCGTCGGCATGGCCGTCGAGTATATGGAGAAGATCGTGGAGTAGCAGACGGCATTTCCATTTTAGTAGTTACTTCGTCAATCGTTTACCTTCGGCTCGTGGAGGAACAGGCTGCTGCAATAAGTCAGAGCGGGTGTCATCCCGGACCGTCCCAGATCAAGTCCGGGATGACATTTTCTTGCGTTAATGCATGGCCTCAACGTTGGTTATACCGGTTCTCCAAAAATATTGTGCATGAGCCAGGTCTCCGGCACTTCCAAAGTGCCGGAGACCTCACGCCATCGCGCTGAAACAGGCACAATCATTTCATAGAACCGGTATTAAGTATTATTTAATACCAAAAGCAATGGGTACTCCCCGATAGAGCCCATCAGGGTCGCTAGGCAAGCTTTTGAACTCACTTCTATTATTCTTAAACCAGAACTGCGCTGAGCCCGCGCCATCAAGATTAATACCTGTGTACGCGCCTAGTTGAATCAGGGCAGTCGCCATGCCGCGCAGCGAAGCACGTTCATTGCGGGGGCCGCCTCTATCATGGCCGTTATTCTGGATCACAAAGATCAGGGTTTTCCCGTCACGGGTTATCCCGACCACTGCACGCGCACGCCCAGTGTCTGGGTCCGGCTGAGATGGCATCGGCACGCCATCCCTGACAAGCTCCATACCTGAAAAGGCAAACTGTACGCTGCCTTTCGAGAAAGAGGATACCTGGCTCCCTGGCACTATCTCAGCGTGAATTCCCGTACTTTTTGCTGTTGTTGGATTATAGATCACCAGCGTGGATGTTTGGTTGCCCTCAAACGTAGCATCAGGACTCTGTAGTCGACCATTGCTGATAGACGTGCCTAGACCGTAACCACACTCGAAATAACTCGGACTACGCCATTTATAAAAGAAGTTCGCATTCACGGCGAAGCGTGCCCCCAGTTCCGTTCGCCAGCTTGTGTTGAGCCAGGATCGCTTGGCGCCCTGGTTAGGCCCAATCGCGCGATAATTATCCAGGAACGGGGCTGTATCACAAATATCCGGGTCTCTTTCCGGCATCACAATGGAAGAATAAGCCGCAGGGAGATGAACCCGCGCCATATAGCCCCCGATAACGTTTACTCCGGATTCACGATCATAAAAGTAGGTTCGGTCGCAACAATATAAGGGCGCACTGGCTGCTACGTAAACGCCGAAACTACCATAGCCGACCAAATCTTGCACGCCATCTCCATTAACATCCCGTATGAACCGAGGCTTCCTGTTGTCGTCGTACCAGCCCTCCTTATAGCCAAAACCAGCAACCCATTTTTGGGCCGCTGAGAACCTCGTTCCCTCCGACATGGAAAAGAAAGTCCCTGTATGGCTAAACCCAACGATATCGGCCTTACGGTCCCCATTCACATCCGAAACCACCCGCTTATAGAGCGTATTGCTCCGCCAGGTGCGGGTGCCATAATCGGTTACCCATTGTGAGCCGGGACGAAAGGACGTCCCTGTACTGAGCGCCACGTCCACGCCCTCATCTGCGAAGACGATCAGGTCTGAATACCCATCCCCATTGGCGTCGCCCGTCGTTAGAATCATTTCTTCTCTTCTTATAGGGTAGCCGTAAGCGTCGAAGTGTGAATATTCACTCGTCCAGGGAGTGGGCTGTGACAATCTCGTCCCGCTTAGGTTTATGGAAACCAAAACGTCACTGTTCACATAGCCCACCACGTCAGGATACCCGTCGCCATTAACATCCGTGATTTCACGGACGTGACCGCTATTGTTCCACCCCTTATTGGTGCCAAAATGATTAACCCACAACGTTGGCGCGTCAAAACCCGCCCCATTACTTAGAGCAACGTGGATCCCTTCTTCAGCGAACACGACGACATCACTTCGGCCATCCCTATTCATATCCTTGAGGGTGCGGATAAAATCTTGGTTCAGATAAAATCCGCTTTTTTGGGAGGCTCCGAACTGATCAGACCAGAGCCCGTAATCGCTAAAGGCAGGCGCGTTGCCCGTGCCGCTATAGAGGGCTGCATACACACCCTCGTTACCATACCCGACTAAGTCTTTCCTGCCATCGCCGTTAACGTCGGTAACAAAGCGGGGATGCTTCGCAACTTCCCATCCCTGATCTGTTCCAAAATGACTAATCGCTCGATGCCAGATCATGAATTGTTGACCATCAGACAACGATACATAGGTTCCTGGTTGTCCATATACGACGGCATCGGCCATGCCATCGCCATTTACGTCTTCTATGAATTTGGGATAGAGGTCTGTGGACCACCCCGGAGGGGAATGGACGCCATATTGCGTGGTCCAGATTATGCTGCCCGTATAATTCAAGTAGCGCGACCCATAAGGTTCATCCATTCTGTCGGGAATATTGAGACGGACGATCCGCCATTGTGCCGTGGTCACGTCACGGTTTGTCTCATGCATCGTGGCGACGTCGCGTGGGGCAGGAGAAGAAGAACAGTTTTCACACCGACCCAGGTATTTTCCGGTGTCGGCTCTCAAGGTGTATTTTCCGTTTGGCAGGCGTTCGGGGGTGAATTGTGCATAGCCGGCGGAAGGGTCTGTTACATGAATGGCTGCGAAGTCGGGGTAGCTGCCGCCAACAATACAGTTTCGACACCGAGCCAGGAATTTTTTGTTATCTGCCCTGAGTGCTATCTTGCCGCCCCCGACATCAACGACCGTAAAACGTGCAAAGTTCGGAAGGCTGGCATCAACGTCTCCTACGTGAATGGTGGCCGTGTCGAGATATTTATCATTGACCGTATTTTGACAGTTGAAACAGCGGGCCAGCCATTTGTCCGTGTCAGATTGCAGCGCTATGACGGTGCCATCCGCAAACAGATGTCCTTGTGAAAATCCAGTATGCGTCAACGAAAGCAAATAAAAGAGGGTGATTGTGAATGAAAGAACCTTTTTCATGATTCGATCCTCCTTATAAGTTGGTGATGTTTGAAGAGTGTTGAGGCGCGCCGGGCGAGTTCGGCGACAGTTCCCCTACATGTATAGCGCATTATGGAGCCGGACTGCGTCAAAGCAGCCCAGTCAGTATGAGATGGACAGAGTACTGAGGCGGGCTCGTCCCGATTATTGAAACCACATTCGAACTTCTTAGACGGCGTATCATTAATAACAAAGTGCCTGCTTCAATCGTTTGATCCTATATCCTTTCGAGGCTTTTCCTTCACCCGGTTGCCTCCATGCTTCGTTTGAATGACCGATCCTTAGGCGCGGTGCTCGTCGTGGGGTGCCTCGTGCTGCTGCTTTCGGCGCCCGGCGTGCCGTGTGTGTGGGCGCAGGCCGGCGATGAATCGGCGTTTCGGGTGGTGACGCGGGAGGAGGTCTATGCCGCGATGCTCATCGAAAAGAGGAAGGGCTATTCGCTCGAAGCCACCTCCAACGGCGGGCGCCTCGAATCGAGCATGATCTTACAGTTAGTCCGCTGGGCGCAGGCGCGCGATCCGGAAAAGCGCCCGCTCTTGATCCGGCATGAAGATTATTACTGGGCCTTTTTAGAAGTGATGGGGCTGGATCCGAACACCGCGCCGGCTTCGGTACAAACGTCGTACGACTACCGGCTCGATCAACGGGTCGAATACCGCCGGGAGCGCATCCTTGAAACCGTCGAAAAAGGCCCGCAGCCTGAGCTCGTGGTCGCCGTGAAATCGTGGTGGCCCGACACGCCGGACGCCCCCGCCCACTACACCTACGTCGATTCGCTGGCGACGCCGCATATCCTGGTTATCAACGAGCGCGTGACGTCCTATCGCCTGCTCGATATGGGCGAGATGGTGATTTTCGACGAAATAACCGGCGTCAAAGGGCGGCCTGTCAACGGGGTGTTGGGGTTGATTTTTAAAGTGATCGGGCCGGGGCGCGTGGTGCAATCCCGCCTTGCTGTTTCCAATGACGGCCTCCAGGTTGTCTTCGGCGAAGCCCGCAAAGGCCCGATGTCGAAAACCGTGACAGCCACCATCTATCCGGACGGGACGGTCGAAGACGGCATCCCGCCGAACCGGCCCGACCTCCAGGCCCTGGCGGCCACGCTCAAGCAGCCCCTGAAGGTGCAGTACAAACCGATGAGGTTTTGAATGTCGAGTGTCGAATGATTTGTTGCTCTACTCGCAATTCGACATTCGACACTCGTCATTCGACACTCGTCATTCCATCACATATCCGCCCGATCTCCATGTGTACGACCATCCTCGTTGGGGCCGACCGCTCGGCGCTCGGCACACCGTTGCTGGCTAAAAACCGCGATCTCGAATGCGGCGACGTGCTCGGCGAGGGGATGCTGGTCGAAGGCAAAATCGACTATCGGTTCAAAGGCTTCAGCTTCCGAGACATCCCCGACCAACTCACGCAGGGAATCAACGAGAAAGGCTTGTGCCTGGCCTACGTCTTCATCATGATCAACAAAAAAGGCTGGAAAGACGATTGGCAGCCTATCCCCGGCGCGACGGCGCCGCAGCGTAAGACCGGCGCGCTCGGACGCGAAATCCTCGGCGGCTGTGCCTGCGTCGAGGAGGCCGTCGGCTACGTGATGGCGCAGGCGGCAAAAGGGCGCTGCGTGGGCGGCACGATCCTCTTTGCCGATCCCGGCGGAGGCGTCGTCGTCGAGGCGGTAGACGATGAGTTTGCCATCCGTCGCCTCGACGACGGCCTTGCGGTGCAGACCAACCACTTCCTCCGCCTGCACGACCTCGGCCCCGACGCCGAACGCTATCCCAGTTCCTACGCCCGCCGCGCCCGCGCCCTCGACCTGCTCGCCGCCCACCCCGTCATCGATCCCGAAACGCTGGCCGGGGTCTTGAGCGATCATCACGCCGGCCCCTCTGAGCATTCCATCTGCCGTCACGGCGATCTCGGCAAGCCGCTGGATCACTTCACAGCGGCGGCGGTCATCATGATTCCGAAGAATGCCGGCGGCGTGCCTGAGTTGCGCCTGAGCATGGGCAACCCGTGCCGCCATCGTTTCGTCTCGCACCTGTTCGGATGATTCATGGTAAGGGTCGTTATTGCTGTTTCAACAGAGCGAGATTTTTTGTACTGTACAGCGTCCTGCCTGCTTCAAACAATTTCCAGCCTTTCAACAGGAGCGTGCAATGGCCATAGAGCATTCTGACGCTGAACCCGATGGTCTGGGCGCCGAGGATCTGGATGCCGAGGACGTGACCGCCGAAGACATTACCGAAGAAGACCCGGAGGTCGAGCGCCTGGTCGCCGAGATCGCGCCGGAGCCTGCCAAAGCGTCTAAAGGCCGGGTGGCCGAGTTAGGCCGGAAGGCCGCGCGCAGCAGCGCCCGCGAGGCCCGCGTAGTCCTTAACGATCTCAAGGCCATGCGCTTCAAAGACGAGGTGCTGCCTATCGATGAGAGCAACATCGGCGGGCTGGTCAAAGAATTCGTCTTCTGGGCGGTGACGTTGCTAGGCATCGTCCCGTTGCTGATCGTGTCGATTTCGGGCGCCGACGCGCAGTTCACGCTGTTTGCGCTATTCTTTGCGCTCGTCTGGGGCGTGATTTTCAAGATGTTCGTCTTGCGAGACGATTCGCCTTGGCGTTTTCCGATAGGGGCGCTCTTTTTCACGGGCATCGTCGGCATTTACGTGCTGTTGTTCATCTATCGCTACCTGTTGCCCGATTTTTACCTGGGCATGTCGGACAACGAAAGCGGCCTGGTTTCGTGGCTGGGTTTTGTGTTTCAGGTGGGGGTCTGGGAAGAACTGACCAAGGCGGTTCCGGTGCTGCTCTACCTGCGCTGGAAACGCGAACAGGCCGAGCCGATGCTCATCGTGGTCATCGGGGTGTTTTCGGGGCTGGGCTTTGCCGCATTCGAAAACCTGCTCTACGGCGACCGGGCCATCATGGCGTCGGTAGACCTGACGCTGGAGTATGGCGAAGAAGGCCTGGAAGCCGGCGTTCAGAGCGCGATGATCCAGGCGATGCTGCGGTCGTTGTCGCTGGTATTTTGCCATGCGGTGTGGGCCGGCATCGTGGCCTATTTCATCGCCGTCGCGCGCCTGGAACGGGGCCGGTGGGGCGCCATGATCGTCGTCGGCATCGGGGTGGCGGCGGTGCTCCACGGCAGCTACAACTGGCTGACCGACGTGCAGATGACCATGGCGGCGGCCACCGCCGGCTTCTCGTTCGCGCTCTTTTACGGATACGTCTACAAGCTGCGCAACAAGATCGAGACCAGCGAGGCGGCTCCTGCTTTGATGGTGGATGATGCAACCGCTGATGAACGGGGATGAACACAGATGATTGGCTGATGGCGGCAGAGCTTCGCAACGAGCAGCAGAGAGAGACGTTTCTTGCCTTAAAATGTTACACCATAACATGTTACCTTCTCCGATTCTCCGATTCCCCGGCTCTCCGGCTCATAAATCCCCGGCGCCTTCAACAAAAAACGATGTCGCGCGTGGAAGGCGTTGGAAAGGAGTCGTCCATCCATCAGCCCATCCTTGCCGAACGGAGGATTTTTACATGATGAAGCGTAGCCCCCTGTTGCTCCTGGTCATATTCCTTGTTTCGCTCAACGCGCCTGTGCAGGCGCAGTCCCTGTACCAGCCGCCGAGCCTGGAGGCCGCCCTGGCCGCGTTCGGCGGGGCTGTGGCTATCGGCGAAGGCGAAGTTTTCATCGGCGAAGCCGAGGGATTCAAAAACCCCGGCCTCGTCCACGTCTACCAACGAGGTCAAGATGGAAGTTGGAGCCTGGCGGCCACGCTGCAAGCACCCAACGGCAGGGTAGACGACCGCTTCGGTGAGACGCTGGCCGTCGAGGGCGGCACACTGCTCATTGGAGCCACACCGGAGGCGCGCAGCCGGGGCGTCGTCTACGTCTTCGGGCGCGATGACGAGACGGGAAGCTGGACGCCAACGGCCCAGCTTATCCCAGGCGATGCCGTCGCCGGGGATGAAGCCGGCGGGGCGGTGGCTGTCGAGGGCGACTATGCCCTCGTCGGGGCAGCCCGGCATAACGAAAAGACCGGCGCCGTCTACGTCTTCCGGCGCGATGAAACGTCGGGCGCCTGGACCGAACACGCCAAACTCACCGGCAGCGGCCTGGAAAAAGGCGACGGCTTCGGCACGACGATCACGATGGACGGCGACCGCGCGTTGATCAGCGCGCCGTCTTTCCAGGCCGGCGCCGTCTACATTTTCCGGCTTGATGAGGAGACGGATACGTGGGTCGAAGAAGCCCGGCTCGTGGGCAACGACGTGGGGGTGATAGACAGCTTCGGCAGCGCCGTGCACCTGCGCGGAGACGAAGCCTTCATCGGATCGCCGCGAGACAACCGCTTCAGCGGCAGCGTCCACGTCTTCCGGTACGACGACGCCTCGCAAACCTGGGCCGCGCACAGCCTGCTCGAACCCGACGATGGCGGGCAGGCCTTCTTCGGCGCGGCTATCCAGAGCACCCCCGATGAACTCTGGATCGGCGCACCGATGGCCGGCGATTTTACCGGGCTCCTCTATCGCTTCAAACGCGAGGACGCCGGCTGGTTGGAGGACGAGGAGAGGTGGGTCGTAGGCGGGGCGAGGCAGCGCGATTTCTTCGCCGGGGCGATGGCCGTCAAAGACCGGATAGCCGTCGTGGGCGCGGCAGGTGCCGATTACGGCGAAGGCCGGGCCGTCATCCTGGAACGCGATCCGGACGGGCAGGCCTGGCAAAAGAAGGCTGTCGTTTTTAGCGAAAGGGAAGCGATGACGCCCATCACCGGCGGGCAGGTCGATTGCACCGGCGGCACGGCGGCCTCGTTCGCATGCAGCAACGTAGACCTGATCTCGTTCCTGCCGCTCAGCGACATGGGCGCCGAGCGCGGCGTGCGCCTCAACGACATCTGGGGCTGGACCGATCCGCAGACCAACCACGAATACGCCCTCGTCGGCCACCTCGAAGGCACCGTCTTCGTCGATCTCACCGACCCGACCGGCCCTGTCTATCTCGGCACGTTGCCGCGCACCGAAGGCACGCCCGGCAGCACCTGGCGCGACATCAAAGTCTACAAAGACCACGCCTTCATCGTCGCCGACGGCGCCGGCCAACACGGCATGCAGGTCTTCGATCTGAATCAACTGCGCGACGTGCAGAATCCACCCGTGACGTTCGAGGCCACAGCGCACTACGACAAGATCCACAGCGCGCACAACATCGTGATCAACGAGGAGACGGGCTTTGCCTTTTCAGTGGGCAGCAGCAGCGGCGGCGAGACGTGCGGGGGCGGTCTTCACATGATCGACATCCGGGAGCCGGCGCAGCCGGTGTTTGCGGGCTGTTTTGCGGATCCGACGACGGGCCGGAGAAAGACGGGATACTCGCACGATGCGCAGTGTGTGATTTATCACGGCCCGGACGCGGAGCATCAGGGCAAGGAGGTCTGCATCGGCGCCAACGAGACGGCCATCAGCATCTCGGACGTGACCGACAAAGACAACCCCGTGCCCATCGGATCCGGCTCGTACCCGGATGCCGGTTACGTCCATCAGGGCTGGCTCTCGGACGATCAGCGCTATTTCTTCCAAAACGACGAACTCGACGAAGTCAGCGCCAAAGTGGATCGCACGCGCACGCTGATCTGGGACGTGAGCGACCTCGACGACCCGGTGATGGTCAAGGAATATTACGGCGAAGCCTCTTCGACCGACCACAACCTCTACGTCAAAGACAACCTGATGTATCAGACCAACAATGCCAGCGGCCTGCGTATCATCGACGTCACCGACCCGGAAAACCCCGTCGAGGTCGGCTTTTTCGACACGACGCCCTACGGCTTCAACGTAGCCGGTTTCAATGGCACGTGGAGCAGCTATCCGTATTTCAAAAGCGGCATGATCGTCGTCACCAGCCGCCGCGAAGGCTTGTTTGTGTTGAAGAAAAAAGAGGTAGATATTTAGATTTTGGATTGAACAATCCAAAATCTAAAACCACATGGTTAACAACGCTGCATACAAATCCATTCCGTACCAGAGGTTAGCGATGCGGATGTTTTCGTCGGCGGCGTGCTGGTTGTTGTCGTGGTTGGCGATGGGCACGATGATGGCCGGTTTGCCCAGGGCGTCGGTGAACAAATGCAGCGGCATCGACGCGCCGAGCGTCGGCACGCGGATGGGCGGCTGGCCGATGGCAGCCTCCACGGCAGCCTCGATCTGCGGCACGATGGGCAGATCCATCGATGTGCGGGCGGCGGGGTAGCCTTTCCGGCGGATCACCCGCGCGATCTTTTCGTGTTGCAGGCGCGTCTCGTGCTCCGGCGTCACGCGCACGATGTGATAGCCCTGCTTGCGGATGTGCGCCTCGATCACGTCGTGCATCGTCGCCGGGTCGTTGCCTTTGACGAGCCGGAGGCCGAGCGAAGCCGTCGCAAAGGCCGGGATCACGTTTCTGGAGCGCGTGCCGACGTTGCCGCTCTGGAGGCCTTTGACCGTCAGCGAGGGCAGCATCAAGCGTTCGATGAGGCGGGCGCCGCCGTCTTCGGTATGCACGAGGCCGAACTCGCGGCGCAGCGCCTCGTCCTGCACCGGCATCGCGGCGACGGCCTCTTGCTCGGTCGGGCCTACCGGCGCGGCGCTGTCGTAAAACCCGTCGATCAGCACGTGGCCTTCGGCGTCGATCATGCTGGCCAGCAGGTGGCTGAGCATCGCGCCCGGCACCGGCGCCCAGTTGCCGTAATGGCCGCTATGAAGCGGGTGTTCGGGGCCGTAGACCGTCACCTCCATCGACGTAATGCCCCGCGCGCCGAAAGCAATCTGCGGGCGGCGCGTCTGATGCACCGGCCCATCGAGCAAGAGCCACGTATCGACGTCGTCATACACCTCGCCGTAGAGGTCGAGGTACTGCGGCAGGTGCGGCGAGCTGCGTTCTTCTTCGCCGTCGAAGAGAAATTTGACGTTTGAAGTGAGCGGGATTTGGGCTTCGTGCAGCGCGTCGAGGGCGGCCAGCAGCGCCGCAAACGGCGCTTTGTCGTCGCTGGCGCTGCGGGCGTAGATGCGCCACTCCGGGTCGATGGGTTCGTGCTCGTCGGGGAAGGGGCGTTGGCGCCCGCCGTGGCGGATCGGGCCGGTGTAGAGCGTCGGTTCCCAGGGCGGCTGCGTCCAGCGGTCGTGGTTGAGAGGCTGGCCGTCGTAGTGGGCGTAGAGGCCGAGCGTGCGCGCCGCGCCGGGCGTTTTGATGACGCCGTAAATCAGCGGCGGCGCCCCGTGCACCTTCAGCAACTCTACCCGCACCCCGCGCCGCTTGAATTCGAAGTGGATGTACTCGGCGTTGCGCTCGATGTTGGCCGCGTCTGAGGCGGTGTTGGGGATGGCGAGCAAGGCGCCGAAGTCGTTGAGAATCTCGGCGCCACGCGTGACACGATAGGCCCGCGCCGCCTCCACGGCAGCGCGCTGTTCGAGGTCAGGCTGAGCGAGAGCAGGCATCGGCGAGCACCCGTCTGTCAAAGGGAAGACACGCCTTCAAATTCAGCCCGCCTGTCTGCCCTGGCAAGCAGGGAATGGAGGTTTTGTCTGTGGGGGAAAACCGCAAGAGAGGGTTATTACGAACACGCTGCAAGGACCGATGGATCCATTACTATAGAACGTCAATTCAGGATAAAAACAGTAAGGTGATTTGCAGGCTTCGTCCAAGTGCTCCCGCGATTCTGTGTAGCACTGAAGGGCTTCTGCCCCTGGCTTTTGCACCGCTTTATTCCTCCACACAGCTAGGTATTTCCGTTAGTCTGTTCCGACTCTCGTTGGTGTCTCGCGATCAAGGCATCCGCCGTTGCTTTATCTGTAAACAGCATGTCAATGAATGGTTTCTCGCTGGAAGTCGCCGGCTCGGATTCCTTGCGAGGGTGGTACCCCATGCTGTCGGTTAGGACCGCGTAAATGGCGTCGTGCTTTCTTTCGCCTCCTGCGATGGCAACAAGGGTATTGACCTGCCTGAGATCATCAATGGTAGCTACGAACAAGTATTCGTCAATCTCTTCAACCAATTCCTTTATCCTGTTCATTTTTTCGGAATCATCGCTAGATAAGCCGTTAAGCCGTGTGTCTACATAAAAAAGGTAATTGCAGACATCACCGCAGGGCCACAGAGCGGCACTCTCATTAATGTCCCTGGAGAGTTGTTGTAACTCGCTCAGTTGGTCGCTGATAAGCCTTAGTTCGGGATCGTCTTGCTCGGCGTTGAACAGCCGGTGTTTTCCACGCAATGCACCGATGCCCACAAACGCGAAGTCAATTTGTGAGGCCCAATTCTGCTCATTCATAAAACTGGCCTGATTCTTTAGCAAGTGCTTTCTTAAAGGGGGGCTACAGACAAGGGGCACATTTAAAGGGTGGGTATTGCGATACTTGGCGTCAACAGCATTCGCCAATAGGTTGGCGGCATCTCTGGCATCGACAAGCTGCGATTGCCTCTCGGGATCCCATGGCTTGGTCCTGACGGCTCCGCTGAGGGCATAAATGGTTGGGGATGGCAGGTTGAAGGGATTCATGTTTAAGTAATGGCAGAAGTACCACGGCCCTCTGCCGCCTCCGACGGCCAGGCATCGGGGTCTACCCATTCTTAGTACGGGTCCCAACTCCTGAGCTGCCAACCTGCCCAGTTCCTCGTGGAGAGAATCATCAGAGGCATCCTCGTCATATGAATGGATCCGAGCAACAAAAGCTTCGGCTAGCCCGAACGCTTTTCGCAAGTCTCTCCCGGCGGCGAGGTCCAGCGGAGGCGGTGCAGGGTCATCGACAAGGCTCTGTGATACGATTCGAATAAACTTTCTCTTCCTAGCATACTGGACGAGCCGACTAACCTGGGTGCCATGATCAAGGCCTGCTATTTCGCATGTTTCCTCCACCGATAAGCCGTCAACGAGGCGCAGTTTAGCCACCCGCGCGGCGAGTTCATCCTTTTGTTTTACGCTGCTCCAGAGAGACTTCCGTTTCGGTCTTTGTTTCGGCATAACTTGATTCCTCCCCCTGACGGGCTGATACTGGCACAAGAGAGTGTTGTTATTTCACAAACAAATATAGAAGGTTTAGTGATGTGTTGTGCTGCACAAATATATGAAGTTTATCTCTAAACAAATTCAGGGTAATGAGGTGTCGTACTTGCAAGTTCATTTGAATTTCACAAACGTTATTGATGCGCTCATCACCTGCTCCGTATATTGCCAATAGCTGAATCCGGAAGCGCTACCGGAAACGCGATTTCGGAAGCGCTTCCGGTTCGGTAAAAAAGCACAGCCGCAGACCAGAGTGTGGTGGCTCGGGGTCGTGCGGCTGCGATCCGCGGCGAGGCCGCTTGTGTGATAATATACAAGCTCGGTCTCGTGAATCCAAAAAAGCGAGGCCTGCGCAATAGCATCTCTGTGTAACCAGTGTTGCTGTAGCCATGGTCGTGCCTATTCTTTTCGGAGGTACACGCCATGCGAGAGAACGCTTTGAAGACTGTCTCCCCGTACATCCTCGTACTGATCCTGCTGCCGGTATCAGCCGCCGCCCAGGTTACCCTTCCCGACACGCTTCTTACCATCGCCGACGCTGAGGGCTTTGGATGCTCGGTGATAAGCGACGAGCTGCATCCTGCACCAGGGCTTTGGTCGTTCGTTTCATGCCCGTTAAGTAACGCGGGTCGAGGCGAAACCGTGGTGTTCCAGCAGGAAACAGCGTTTTGGGTTGCTCAACAACGACTCACCCCGCCTGAGCAGTCGGGGGTCGGATCCTGCAACTTCAGTGCTCTCTGGCATCACGAGATCCTGGCGCTAGGATGCCCGTTGGGTCCAGAGGGTGGCGTGGGGGTTGAGCACCACGGCGCAGTGATCACATACAGGTGGTCCGACGGGGCCTGGCAAGAGGATGCCTTGCTGATACCGCGCCAGGCACGTGAGTCCTCCTTCGCCCATTGCGGCTGGTTTTCGGCCTTTTACCCTTCGAGCGAAGCAGAGGACGTTATTTTGTTGATGGGGTGTCCTGGGTTGACAGCGTTTGGCAAACGCCGGCTTGGCGGCGTCTTCGGTTTCACCAGAGGCAGCAAGAGCAAGAGATGGATGCAACTCGATCTCACCTTTATACCCTACAGCGCCTCGGCGGGCCGGGGCTGTGGAACTGACATCGAAATCTACAACTCCAATGAGCCTTATGGCTCTGCGCTGGTCCTTTTGAGATGTGGAGCCTGGAATAGTTACCTGGAGCACCCTATTGAGGAATATCTGTTCCGTCTGGATATCCCACCAGGACTTTCTGAGGAGATTGTCCGCATCTCTCCCTCATTTTGATACCCTTTCACCAACAAAACAGGGCTTCAGGGGAAGAATCCCTGAAGCCCTGTTTTTATATCCTGTGAGCGTTCTTCTCTCTCACTTCGTCACCTCCGTCGTAACGATTACGCTGCCGTTGAGCGCCTCTTTCAAATCGACGGCATCCCGGTGGGCTGTGTCGTGGGGATTGGCGAGCGCGACCCAGAAAAAGGTATCAGCAAAGACCGGCATCATGAATACCGTTTTGGTGTGCCGTAGAGGTAATGATCATGCTCCGCTGCACCGTCCCTGGGCAACTTCTCCCACTCCTCCTCCGGAATGTCCTTGAAGGCCTCCTGCACAATCTCCCAGGCCGATTGCCTGCCCGGCTCGCCCCCATTCTGCGTGACGGTTTCGATTTCATGGAGCATCAACCGGGCAACCCGATCCTGCTCGTCTTCCGGAAGCGCCTGTGCCTGCTGGATGGCCTTCTGCAGTAGCTCGGTCATGGGAATTCCCTCTTTTCGGCGAAGACAGTGCGAGACGGGTTCATGAGTTTCTCTTCGGGCTGCCGTATAGATAATGGTCAATCTCAGCCGCACCATCCTTTGGCAATGTTTCCCAGACTTCATCCGGGACATCCTTTGTAATATCCTGGATCACTTCCGAAATAGGCTTTTGCCTCGGCTCCTCTTCCCCATTCTCTTTGGCAAAGGCTTCAACCTCATCGAGGATGAGCCGCGCCACGCGATCCTGTTCGTCCTCGGGAAGGTTTCGGATCCGGTCCAGCGCTTGGGTTAGCAACGTAGTCATGGGATCTTCCTCTTTCTGGATCTTATGCCAGTTTTGTCTACGCCACAAAAAGACGGGGGTTCAAGTCATGACTTTCCAACTTTCGAGGCACTCTCTTTATGCCGCCTCTTCGCCCTCAATCTTGGGAAAAGTGATTTTAACGCGGCGTCCGAGCGCTCCGGCGATTCTGTTTAGCATGGAGAGGGAGTGTCCGTCATAGTCGGCATCTTCCAGGCGAGATATGACGGATTGCCTGGTGCCGACAAGGTTTGCAAGCTCTGTTTGTGTGAGACCTGCTTCCTGCCTCAACGCGTAGATTTGTGAGGAAACTTCCAGATTAGCCAGTTCCTCCTCAAGCTGTGCCTGTAGCTCAGGATCGTCTCCGACGATTTTTTCATGCAAGAACTGAAGAGCTTCTGATTTCGGCTTTATCATCTCGGAAGAAAAAGAGTTCCGTGTAAGGCATACGCTATTATCATAATATTATGATAAATAATCAAGCACGTTGTTGTTCCAGATCTGTGGGCATGGCCGGTGTAGCGATGTGGAATGAGCACCCCACCGGGTTCGTCTAACAGGAAGAATTGCAAGGAACGGGGGAAACGGGCATTTCGTTGAAATTTCGTCAGATCGGCCAATAAAGAATTGTCCGGTGGCGTAACACAGGGTGTCCGTTTCCGTACAGGGCCTCCGTCGATCACCCGCTTTTTAGGCTCGATTAACACCCTGGGCTTCCTGGTACGCGTCTTGAATAAAGATCTCTTGTTTGTCTCGTGCCGGGCTCCCCGGTGCGAGGCGCCGGAGATCGCGGCCCGTTGCCAGGCGCCACCCCGATCCTCGGTTCGCCTAGAGCTTTTCGGAATTTACCAGGATGGACCCATGCGTGTGGATACCTTTAGCCTCATGAAAACCCTCTCCCGTCGCGCCCGCCTTCTGACGGCGATGCTGGCCCTGACGGCCCTGGCGCTGACGCTGATGCCGCAGGCGGCGCAAGCGCAAGCCGCCCGCCAGATCACCTTCGACGATGCCATCCGGCTAGCCCTGGATAGCAACTATCTCTTGAAACTTTCGGCCAACACCGTGCGCTTGCAGGAAACAACCGTATCGAGCGAGCGCGCCGCCTTCTTCCCCAATCTCAACTTCTCGTCGAGTTCGTCGCGCAACTTCGGCTTCGGCTTCGATCAGACGACAGGTAACACCTTTAACGAAACCAGCGACCGCTTGAGCCTGGGCTTCGGCGCCAACGTCAACCTGTTTAACGGGTTCTCGGACGTAGCCTCGCTCAAACAAGCCCGGCTGAACCTCGCCGCCAGCGATCTCGGCCACGAACGCCAGCGGCAGACGGTCGTCTTCCAGGTGATGTCGCAATATCTGACGCTCATCCAGCAGCGCGAGGAGATCACGATTCAGGAAGAGAATCTGGCAGCGCAGCAGCAACTCTTGACCCAGATCGAAGAGTTCGTGCGGGTGGGCTCGCGGCCCATGTCGGATCTGTTTCAGCAGCAAGCCGCCGCCGCCAACGCCGAGTTGATCCTGCTCAACGCTCAGCGCGCCTACCAACTGGCCGAAGTGGCGCTGATTCAGACCCTCCAACTCGATCCGTTCGGGAGCTACGAGTTCGTGGTGCCGGAAGTGGCAGACAGCCAGTTGACGCCGGAGCAATACGATGTCAACACGCTGCTGCGCAACGCCTTCGACCGGCGGTTGGACCTGCGCGCGCAAGAATCGACCATCAACGCCTCGACGCAGGGCATCCGCGTGGCGCGCTCGTCGATGATGCCGTCGGTTTCAATGTCTGGGAACATCGGCTCCGGGTGGTCGAGCCTGCAGCAACGCCTCGTCCTGGAGGATGGCGTGCCCGTTCCGGCGGATCCCGATAATCCCCAATCCGGCTTTCTGCGTGAGGATATACCTTTCGGCGATCAGATCGACAACAACCGCTCTCAGACCATCAGCCTGAGCCTTCAGATTCCGATCTTCAACCGGCGTTTTACCCGGACGCAAACGCAGCGCGCGCGCGTGCAGTATGACAATGCGCGGCTGGAGTTGGAAAACCTGCAACAGAACATCGGCGTCCAGGTGCGCCAGGCGTATCTCGACTATCTGACCGATGAAAAACGCCTCGACGTGACGGAGAAGCAGTTGCGCTCTGCCGAGCAGGCCCTGCAAGCCGAGCAGGAACGCTACAACGTCGGCGCCAGCACCCTGGTCGAACTGTCGCAGGCCCGCGCCAACTTCGTGCAGGCTTCCAGCGACCGCGCCGAGGCGAAGTACAACTTCCTTTTCCGGAAGCGTCTCATCGAATATTACATCGGCGTGCTCGATCCGAGCCAGCCGTTATTCGAATAATTTCCTTCCTACTCGGAAGACCCACGAACACCCACTCATTGTATGGCTAAGAAAAAGAACACCACCCGCCGGCTGTTATTTATTCTTCTGGGGGCTGTCGTCGTGATGGTGATTTTAGGCCTCGTCGCGGCGAACTTCCTGCGCGGCGGCAACGAAGGCGAGACGGTCGAGACGGCCAAGGCCGAGATCCGGACCATCACCCAGGTGGTCACGTCCTCGGGCCGGGTGCAGTCTGAAGTAGAGATCGTCATCAGCCCGGACGTTTCGGGCGAGATCATCCGGCTTCCGGTCATCGAAGGCCAGCAGGTGCGCCAGGGCGAACTCCTGGCGCGCATCAAGCCCGACTTCTACTCGGCCCAGGTCGAGCAAGCCGAAGCCGGCGTCTCGCAGAGCCGCGCCCTCGAAGCCCAGCGCCGCGCCGACCTGCTCAACTCCGAACAAGAGTTGAACCGGCAGAAGAGTCTCTTCGACCGGCAGGTGGTGGCCGAGAGCGCCTATCAACAAGCCCTGACGCAGTACGAGATTGCCAAGGCCGCGCTGGAAGCGGCGCAGTTTTCGGTCGAGAGCGCCGAGGCCCGCCTTCGCGAGGTGAAGGAACAACTGAGCAAGACCGCGCTCTATGCGCCGATGGACGGCACCGTCAGCCAGCTCAACATCGAACTGGGCGAACGCGTGGTGGGCACCACCCAGATGGCCGGCACCGCCATGATGACCATCGCCCGGCTCGATCAGATGGAACTCGACGTGGACGTCAATGAGAACGACGTCGTCAACGTGGCGCTGGGGGATACGGCCTCCATCGAGATCGACGCCTATCCCGAACGGACTTTCCGGGGGATCGTCACGGAGATTGCCAACTCGGCGCGGGTCGTCGGGGCGGGCACGCAGGAGCAGGTCACCAACTTCCCCGTCAAGATCCGCATCCTCGATCCGCACAACCCCGAAGCGCGTCTGGCCGCCGGCAAAACCACGGCGCTGGAAGAAGAAAGCCCGACGAGCGAAGACTATCCGAGCTTCCGCCCCGGCATGAGCGGCACCGTCGATATCTTCACCATGACCGTCGCGGAGGTCGTAGCGATACCCATTCAGGCCGTTACGGTGCGCGACTTCAACAATCTCGGCAACGACAGAAATCGCCGCGGCAACGACGCCGACACGACCGAGGCCGAGACGGAATCGGACGAGGAAGAGACGCCGATGGTGCCGGAGTCGCTCCGTGAAGAAGATCTGCGCAAAGTGGTCTTCTTGATGGAGGAAGACAAAGCCCGCATCATCGAGGTCGAAACCGGCATCGCCGACGACCGCTTCATCGAGGTGAAATCGGGCCTGGAAGGCGGCGAGCGGGTGATCACCGGGCCGTATCGCGCCGTCAGCCGCACCCTCCAACCCGACATGGACGTGCAAGAACGCGGACGCCGGCGCGGCGGCCCGCCGGGCGACGAATCGTAATCGTGGAGTCACTGGTCATTACGCTCGCTGGCGCTCGCTGTCACTGGTCACTAGAAAAAACCAGTGACTAATGACCAGTGACCAATGACCCTTCAAGAACCAGCAAAACGGCTGGGATTTATAAAGACATCAGCATCAGGCAAAAACGATCATGGAAACCTTAGACGGCCAGCAGGCGCTGATTCAACTTCGGGATGTTAAGAAGATCTACCAGATGGGCACCGAGGCCGTCCACGCGCTCGACGGGGTGACGCTCAACGTGTACCCGAATGAATACGTGGCCGTGATGGGGCCTTCCGGGTCGGGCAAATCGACCATGATGAACATCATCGGCTGCCTCGACACGCCCACCAGCGGATCGTATCACCTGCGCGGCGAAAACGTCGGCGAGATGACGGACGACGAACTGGCTTCGATCCGCAACCGCGAGGTGGGCTTCGTTTTTCAGACGTTCAACCTGTTGCCGCGTGTCAATTGTTTGCAGAACGTCGAGTTGCCGCTCATCTATTCGGGACGCAAAAAAGGGCAGCGGCGCGAGATGGCCGAGCGGGCGCTCGAAAACGTCGGCCTCGGCGACCGGATGGATCACAAACCCAACGAACTCTCCGGCGGCCAGCGGCAACGCGTGGCCGTAGCCCGCGCCCTGGTCAACAACCCCTCGCTGCTGCTGGCCGACGAACCCACCGGCAACCTCGACTCGCGCACCGGCGAGGAGATCATGGTCCTTTTCGAGACGCTCTACCGGCGCGGCAACACGCTGATGGTGGTTACGCACGAAGAAGATGTGGCCCAGCACGCCCGCCGCATCATCCGCCTGCGCGACGGCCTCATCGAAAGCGATGTCCGCGTCGAACACCCCGTCCTGGCCGACCTCGACGTAGCGGCATAAATTTTTGATTGCGGACCCGCAATCAAAAATTTATCGGGTATCGGTGCAGTGGAGGGTTTCTTGTTCGCGTTCGAAGTGCAGGGCGGCGTCGCTTTGGGCCAGGCGGACGGCCTGGAAGACCACACCGTCGCCCATCGTCACGCGGCAGTCTTCGCCGGGCGTGAAGAGGCGATAGCGGATGGTGAGCCCCTCGTCGGTGCGCTCGACCACTTCGATGCGGAGGTCGTAGCCGCCGGTGGTGACGGGCTGCGCCGCCAGCAGCACCATCTCTTGCTCGAAGTTGACGTCTTTGAAGGGCAGCAGCGGGCGCAAGGAATCCTGATAGGTCGTCCACGTTTCGGCATCGCGGATGGCGCGCGCGGTCGAGTCGATGCGGGCCTGCCGGCCCCGGCCCAGCGGTTCGAAGGCCACGGCCTCGGCGATAGACACTTCGGTATCTTGCTCGGCGGTGCCGAGGCAACCGGCCAGCAGCATAATTATCATCAGCGATCCAGGGAGCACCGGAAGGCGATGCCAAAGCAGGCGTTGGGATGAGTAGATCATAAGCGGGATGGATAAACGGGCGATACCTTCTAGACGAGACAGCGGCGATGGAGTTGCTGCTAAACCCGTAGGCTTCGGCACAGTTTCACGGTGGGAACCTCGGCGTTGGCCGGGCGTGTATTTTTGTTCTGATTGCGCGGATCACCGTTCATCAGCCATCAACCAGGACTTTCATGCCAATCAAGACCATCGACGTAGACGCCCTCGTGGCCCAGACAGGCAACCTGTTCGAGACCGTAGCCATCCTCTCGAAGCGATCCCGCCAGATTGCCTCGAAGATGAAGGCCGACCTCGACAACAAGCTGGCCTACTTCGAGGGCTTCGAGCCGGAGCTTGAAGACCCCCGATTCCAGGAAGAACAAAAGCGTATCTCCATCGAACACGAAGTCATGCCGGAGCCAACCGAACTGGCCATCAGCGAAATGTTCGATGCCGAGATCTACTTCCGCGACCCACTGGCGGAGTCGGAAGACTAATCCGTCGCCGCCCTCCTCATTACAAAGGCTCCGATCCGTTGATGGGTCGGGGCCTTTGGCGTTTTTTCTGCGGCATAGGTGCCCATTCGAAACACGACTGCCACAGGGGTGTCACCGGCGCTCATTATCTAGCAAAACGCGAATCTTTTCCCGCAACTCCCAGAAACGAAAGCCCTGCTATCCTGTATCACTGGAATCTCCCCCGTCCACTTTTTTAAAATGACGGAGTCATTTTAAAATGATCGTTATTCGCGGCGCCCGCGAGCATAATCTTAAGGATGTCGATCTGGACATCCCCCGCGAAAAGCTCGTCGTCATCACCGGCCTTTCGGGGTCGGGCAAATCGAGTTTGGCCTTCGACACGATCTATGCCGAAGGCCAGCGGCGCTACATGGAAAGCCTCAGCGCCTACGCCCGGCAGTTCCTCGGCATGATGGAACGCCCCGACGTCGATTTCATCGACGGGCTCTCGCCGGTGATTGCTATCGAGCAGAAGACCGTCTCGCGCAACCCGCGTTCGACGGTTGGGACGGTCACGGAGATTTATGATTTTTTGCGCTTGCTCTTTGCCCGCGCCGCCACGGCCTATTCCTATGCCTCGGGCCGGCCCATGCGCAAACAGACCGACGACGAGATCATCGACGGCCTGCTGGCTTTTCCTGAAGGATCGAAAGTCTACATCCTCGCGCCGGTGGTCAAAGGCCGCAAAGGGCATTATCGCGAACTCTTCGAACAGATCGCCCGGCAGGGCTTTGCGCGCGCGCGCATCGACGGCGAGTTGCGTGAGATCGAGCCGGGCATGCGCATCGACCGCTACAAGACGCACGACATCGAGGTGGTCGTAGATCGGCTCAAAATCAAGGCCGACATCCGCCCGCGTGTCAGCCAGAGTGTGGAGAATGCATTGGGGATGGGCGGCGGCACGCTGATCGCCTCGGTCGAGGAAGACGGCGCGTTCGTCGATCATTTCTTCAGCCGTCATCTGTACGATCCGGAGACGGGGCTCTCCTACGACGAAGCCTCGCCCAACACGTTTTCGTTCAACTCGCCCTACGGCGCCTGCCCCGAATGCAACGGCCTCGGCGCCAAACGCGAGATCGACCCGGAGCTGGTCATCCCCAATCCGGAAAAATCGATCAACGACGGCGGCCTCGAACCCATCGGCAAGCCGCGCGACATCTGGATCTTCAGCCAGCTCCGCGCCGTGGCCCGGCATTACGACTTCGGCTTCGACACGCCGCTGGGCGAATTGCCCGAAGACATGCTGCGCATCCTCCTCGAAGGCGCCGGCGACGAGCAGTTCGACATCGTCTATCGCTATAAAGAGCGCGAGGTCAAGTACAAGCACCGGTTCAGCGGCGTCTACCAGCACATCGCCCACACCTACGCCAACACCAACTCGCCCAAGCAGCGCCGGTGGGCCGAGGCGTTCATGCGCCCATTGCCGTGCCGCGAGTGCGGCGGCGGGCGGCTCAAGCCGGAGGCGCTCTCCTACAAGGTCAACGGCAAAAACATCGCCGATCTGGTGCAGATGGATCTGGTCTCGCTGCACCGATTCTTCGAGACCGTCGATTTCGATGCGCGGACGTGGCTCATCGCCAAACCCATCGTCAAGGAGATCACCGAGCGGTTGCAGTTTATGATCGATGTAGGGGTGGGGTATCTGAACCTCGACCGCGTGGCGCGGACGCTCTCCGGCGGCGAGAGCCAGCGCATCCGCCTGGCCACGCAGATCGGCACGCAGCTTACCGGCGTGCTCTACGTCCTCGACGAGCCGTCGATCGGCCTGCACCCGCGCGACAACAACCAACTCATCGACTCGCTCCGTCACCTGCGCGATCTGGGCAACTCGGTCCTCGTCGTCGAGCACGACCGGGAGATGATCGAGGCGGCTGATTTTGTGGTGGATCTGGGGCCGGGCGCGGGCGAGCACGGCGGCCACGTCGTCGGCAGCGGCGGGCCGCGCGATCTGCCGCTGCAGGGCAACGGTTTTGCCAGCCTGACGGCGGCCTACCTCTACGGCGACCGCCACATCCACGTCCCCGAAGCGCGGCGCGGCACCAACGGCAAGGCGCTCGTGCTCAAGGGCGCCCGCGGCCACAACCTCAAGGGCGACACGCTGACGTTGCCCCTGGGCACGTTTATCTGCATCACCGGCGTGTCGGGCTCCGGCAAGAGCAGCCTCATCAACGAGACGCTCTATCCGATCCTCGCCAAGCATTTCCACAACGCCAGCCTGGTGCCGCTGCCCTACAACGAGATCGACGGCCTCGACCACGTCGACAAGGTCATCGACATCGACCAGAGCCCCATCGGGCGGACGCCGCGTTCGAACCCGGCCACCTACACCGGCCTGTTCACCCACATCCGCGACCTGTTCGCGCAACTACCGGAGTCGAAGATCCGGGGGTATAAGAAGGGGCGTTTTTCGTTTAACGTGAAAGGCGGGCGGTGCGAGACGTGCAAAGGCGCTGGCATCGTCAAGCTGGAGATGAACTTTCTGCCGGACGTCTATGTGGAGTGCGAGACGTGCAAAGGCCGCCGCTACAACGCCGAGACGCTGGAGGTGGTCTACAAAGGCAAAAGCATCGCCGACGTGCTGGAGATGACCGTCGAAGAGGCGCTCGATTTCTTCGAAAAAGTCCCGCGCATCGAACGCAAGCTGCGCACGCTCGACTCCGTCGGCCTCGGCTACATCCGCCTGGGGCAGCAATCGACGACGATCTCCGGCGGCGAGGCGCAACGCGTCAAGCTCTCGCGCGAACTCTCCCGCCCCGGCACCGGCGACACGCTCTACATCCTCGACGAACCGACGACGGGTCTGCACTTCGAAGACATCCGCCACCTGCTGGCCGTGCTCCGGGCGCTCGTCGAAAAAGGCAACACCGTCCTGGTCATCGAGCACAACGTAGACGTGATCAAGGTGGCCGACCACATCATCGACCTCGGCCCCGACGGCGGCGACGCGGGCGGGCACGTGCTCTTCGCCGGCTCGCCCGAAACCCTCGCCCGGCAAGACACCTACACCGCGCATTTCTTAAAGAAAGAACTCGAACGCTCCGCCGCCCTCGTCGTCGAAGAAGAAGTAGACGTCGAAGCCCTCGACCTCGACGCCCTGGCCGGCGATGACGACGACGTGGACGAAGAGATGGTGGATGAGGAGGAAGCGGCTGAAGCGGAGGGGGAGGTTGTGGGGTGATGTCGGGATCAAAAGACAATCAAGCCAAGACACCGAAAGAAGGCTCGTCCAAACCTGTGGACTTCGGGCCAATCATGTCGCTTGAAGAAGCCGAAGCGTTACGCAAAGGACGCTCTATCACTATGGAGGAATTCAAAGCAAGATTTGGACTTCAGTAGAATCCCGACGACCCCGGACTCGATCCAGGGCTGTTAGGTTCTCTGAAAGTGGGCACGCAGCGACACCAAGGAGTTTCCCCTCCTGGACAGGAGGGGAACTTGAACCGATACCTCGAAGAGAACCCCAGCAGCCCTGCTGTCCAGGAGGGGAAATTGCTTGGCGTCTCCGCGTGATCATTTGCAGAGAACTTAACAGCCCTGGGAGGCGGAGGTTGTGGGGTGATGGCGGATTCAAAAAGGATCAAGAGCGATCCAGCATACCCATCTTTTCGCGCAGTTGCGGATGCGGCTCGGTGGCGATCCGGGCAATGCGGTTGAAATCCTTCATGTAGCGCCGCAGCGCCGCCACGGCCTCGTCGCGACGGCGCGTAGCGGCCTGCGCCCGGCTGGTGGCCTTGACCTGTTCTAGCTGCGCCGTCTCTACGGCGTCGAGCGCCGCCTGCGCGGCCTCTACGGCCTCGCGGTCGAGCGTGTAGGCGCTCGTGGCGTCGAGCAGCGCCGCGTCGTCGAGCAGCGTATCGTAGAACAGGCGGGCCTGGGTCATCCAGCCGGCCCGGTCGTTGCGGCGACGCCCGGCCAGGGCCAGGCGCGTGTAGCCCGGCGTGCCCGGCTCGAAGGCCACACGGGCCAGCTTCACGTGGCGAACGTAGGCCGCCCGCGCAGCGGCTCCCTTGTCTTGGAGCGCCAGGGTAGCCACGGAGCGCTCGGCATACTTGTTTTCTTGCTGAAACGCCTCCGTCTCGGCGCTCTCAATCAGCGCCAGCCCCTCATCCAGACGCACCGGGTTGTAGCCGAACGGCTGCAAGACAGCCTGAAGGTCCGCCTCATTACGAGCATTCATCAGCGCTATCCGACTTTCGGCCAGAAGTGTAGCAAGCTCACGCTTTGTTTTCATAAGAATCACCTGATATACATGATACATCACATTCAAACATACATAGCCTACCGATCAGTTATATATAATAACCACATTTTTTTCATATTTGACACAGTCAACTATGATTTTCTTCCCGTCAAATATAATTTCTCCTTGGTCAAATACGATTTTTAACTGGTCAAATACGATTTCTATTCGGTCAAATATAAATTTTTCTTGGTCAAATACAATTTCTATCTGGTCGAATATAATTTCTATTCGGTCGAACACAATATTTCATCGAATAAAAGCCTGCAAAGAAGCGTCTTGGGCGTCGATGACCCGTCCACAGGCGGCCGATGCAAGCCCCAGCCTCCTATTGATTATCCCTCGTCCTCCGGCTCGTAAAAGATGCGCAGCCCGCGCAGCAGCCGGTCGAACTGCGTGTCGAACGTGGCCGAGTCCTGCCACTCGGAGAAGTCGAGGACGTTGTATTTCATGATCTGCTGGCGGAGGCGGCCTTCCCAGGCGCACGTCTGCCACGAACCATCGAGCGCCACCGGGCAGAGCACGTCGCGCTTCAGTTCCTTCCCCAACTCCCGCGCTTTCTGCGCTTCATACTCCACCCAATCGCTCTCGACGGAGTGTTCGGACAAGACGAGCAGCACCGTCGGGTTGTGGCGGATGGCGCGGTCCACCTGCTTCTCCAACCGCCCCGCCGTAGCATGGTGTTTGTCTCGCCAGTAGCGGACGCCTTTACCGTCGAGTTCCTTCTCGACGCGATCAACGAAGGAACTGTCGGCGTGGCTGTAGGAAATGAAGAGGGGATTGATCTGGATAGACTGCGTGGCGCGGAGGTCGTAGATCTTGTAAACGATGTCGTTGATCTGGTTGTTGGTGAGATTGGGGCGGTAGAGCTTCGCGTATTCGATATCGGCGTCAGAAAGCCCACAGCCCCGGAGGAAGGCTTCAGGGAGGTCGAGGTTATGCGCCAGCGTGCGATGGTCGAGGTTAGAGGGGCCACGATGTACGCATGTTTCAAGGTTCTTTGCGTCAGTGAGTATCGTGTCGCCGAAGGAGGTATTTCCGAGCCTCGCCTCACTGAGGTTCGCCCTTTCGAGGTTCGCCCTAACGAGGCTCGCCCCTTCGAGCCTCGCCCCTTCGAGCCTCGTCCCTCTGAGGTCCGCCGCGAAGAGATTTGCCCCGATGAGGTTCGCCCCGACAAGTTTCGCCTCTCTGAGGTCCGCCTGGAAGAGAATCGCCCTGAAGAGAATCGCCCCTTCGAGGTTTGCCCCTTCGAGGCGCACCTCGTATAAATTAGCTTTCCGCAGATCCAGGATTACCTCTGGATTCTCCTCCCGCCACGCATTCCACGCGTCTACGCCTTGTTTGAGGAGGGCTAGCTGTTCGGGATTGGCCATGACATGGAGGAAGAGATCGTGGACAAGGAAGAAGCCGCCGAGGCAGAGGGGAAGGTTGTAGGGTGATGGCGCGTCGGCCTATCTCCGCTCTTCGATAATTATTTCGGATGCCGGTTTGCCCCGCGTAGGAGCCGGTTGAAAGGAGGACCTTTCGCCTGATGGGAGAGGTTGTTCAAGAAAGCCTTGATTCGCCATACTTTCAGCGAAAACCTGCTCGATACTTTTATTCAGAGGTCGCTTCATCGTCTGCTTCCGTGTAGGGAACTGCTGTGATCGAATTCAGAACTTTAGCCAGACGGATCTTTACGTCGATGCCGTCGAGCGGGTCTTTGAGCGGGAAGATGCCGAGGGCGCGAGCTTCTTCGTAGAGCGCCTCGGCGATGCGCAAATTCTGCTGATAATCGTGCGGTTGCCGGCGCTGGTAGTCGCGCTCGAAAGCTTCGACGAGGTCGGGGCGTCGTATCATGCCGGCGCAGTGTCAGGATGAGCGGAGTTGTTCGAACTGATCCAGAAGCGCATAGCCGAGATCGGCAGAGAAGGCTTCTAACCAGTGCCGGAGGTACGGCACGTCGAGGTCCGGGTTCCTATTGAGCACGCTTTTGACATCCTCCAGATCGCGCGGACGCCCGGCCACCATCTTGTGGATGATCAGATCTTCCACCGAGATAAAACAAACCTGTGTGTTGCCGATCTCGACGTCCTTGACCCGGTTGAGCGCCTCGCGTTCGTAGACAGAGAAAGAAAAAACGAAGTCTACACGCACCCCGCTATCCGGATCCTGGCAGGGGAGCACCATGGTTTGACGCGTGAAGGTTTCCGGATCGGCTAGAAGATCAAACTGCATCTGTTTAATCAGGCGAAGCATCTCGGGCAGTTGGTCGAGATCAACGCCGAGCGTGACGTCTACGTCTTTGGTCAAGCGCGGCTCTCCGTAGAGAAGCACAGCCTGCCCGCCGATAATCATGTAAGGAATGGAAGCCGTCTTAAGCGTCCGGGCGATTCTTTCGAGAAGGGTCGTGTACATCAAGAGAAGCGGGCTGGTTACAATCCGCTCACACGGGCAGCGCTGAGACGGGTTCCAGGCTATTCAGTTTTGCGAGGCCGCTTCGAGGCGCGTCGAAGCCACATCGTAGCCCTGCGAGCGATGCTGCGTCCCGGTGCTGTCTACGACCATGCCTTCGACGCCCGCGAGGCTGTCGAGGAGGGCGAGGCCGTCCGGGCCGGTGGTGAAGAGGGCCGTCGCCAGGGCGTCGGCCTGTTCGGTGGTGGGGGCGATGACGGTGGCGCTGCGGGCGCGGCGGGCCGGGCGGCCTGTGGTGGGATCTAACAGGTGATGATAGCGCGTGCCCTCGTAGGTGAAATAGCGCTGGTAATCGCCCGACGTGGCGACGGCCTGGTTGGCGAGGAACAGGGTGTCGAGGATGGCCGCCGGGTCGTCGGGGTGGCGGATGCCGACGACCCACGGGTTGCCGTCGTTGGCGCCGAGGCAGTAGAGATCGCCGCCGGCATTGACGATGGCGTGCGCGATGCCGTGGGCCTGCAAGACAGCCACCGCTCTATCGACGGCATAGCCTTTCGCCACACCCCCGACGGTAAGGGCCACGCTGCCGGACGAGGCTTTTTCGACGGTCGAAGGCGGCAAGAACCGCAGGTGATCCATCCCAACGTACGGCAACCGCTCGGCCAGGTCCGTCGCCGAGGGCGGCGCGGGCGCCTCGGCGTCGAAGTCGTACAAATCTAGCACCGGCTTGATGGTGACGTCGAAAGCGCCGTCGGAGACGGTGTAGTAGTCGTAGGTGCGGCGCAAAAAATCAACTGTTTCCTGATCGAGCGCGACGGGGCCGGCGGCGCGGTTGAAGGCATAGATCTGGCTGAGCGAATCCTCTTCCCAGAGCAGCCGCGCCACCCGCAGCATCTCGTCGTGAGCCTGCCGCATCGCCGTCCGGGCCGCCTCGGGCGAGGGCGCGACGAGCGTGTATTCCACCACCGTGCCCATCGCAAACTGAGAAAACGTATAGGTCTTCTCTCTGCTTGCCTGCGCACAGGCAGCGAGGACGAGCGAGAGTATCAGGACCGGATAAGCCCGATTTTGGATTTTGAATTTTAGATTTTGGATTGGTCTCATTCCGCGCCGTCGTGTCAATGGAAGAAGCCGCAATGGCCTGAACCGTTGCGGCTTCTTCGGTTATTGGATTCGGTTGCATCAAGCAATCCAAAATCCAAAATCTAAAATCCAAAATTACTTGAGCAGTGTTACCCGCTGGGTTTTGACGAAGGATCCGGCTTGCATCCGCACGAAGTACACGCCGGTAGGCTGGTTCGTGGCGCGCCACGTCATGTTATACCAACCCGGCGCCAGCGTGCCGTCGTAGAGCGTCGTCACGTGGCGGCCCAGGATGTCGTAGACCATCACCGTCACGTCGGAGGCTTCCGGTATACCGACCGGGATCACCGTCTCCGGATTGAACGGGTTGGGATAGTTCGGACCGAGTTCGAACTCTTCGGGGATCTCTACTTCGGCCTCTTGCAGCGTCATCCCCATCTCGCTTTCCTTCGCATTCGCCGCAAACGTCGGTGTGATGGTGACGCTGGCGGTGTTATTGTCCTCGTTCGGATCGGGGAACTCCGTATCGATGATCTCCGCCTCGTTCGTCACCGGCGTGTGGGCCTCGACGAGCGCGACGATCAAGAGAATGGTGGAGTCGCCGACGGCGATCTGTTCGGTTTTCCAGGTGCCGGAGTCCGCTTCGTACTCTTCAGCAGGATCGGCTGAGACGAACAGCAGGCCCTCGGGCAGCAGGTCGAGGACTACAGCGCCGGAGGCCACCGGCCCCCCGTTCTCTAGCGTCAGGGTAAATTCGACGGGCGTGAAGCGTTCCGGCGTGGGATTGTCCACCCTTTTGGTCAACGCCAGATCCGCGGTAAGGTTGATCGGGGTGACGGTCGGGTCGTCGAGCGCCGGGGTGTCGGGGTCGTCGGTGAGGATCGTCGCCGCTACGAGCGCGCCGTCGACGAACTCGATCACGCCCTGGTTCTCGACGGATTCTGCGTCGTTGGGGAAGGGGCTTACGATCAGGACGCGGAACGTGATCGTCGCGGAGGTCGGGGCGAGCGGGTCGCCATCGATCTCGTCATAATGCACCTCGACCATCGTGTCGCCGGCGGTGTTGCCTTCGACGATGGTACCGTCGGGCGCTACCACCGAACCGACGACGAGCGTCGTGTTGGCGCCCGGCGTGTCGGTGAAGACCACGGTGTCGGCCCCCTCGTTGCCGGTGTTCGAGACGACGATGGTGTATTCAATCGTATCGCCGGGATCGAAGAGGCCGTTGCCGTTCACATCGACCACGAGCGCGTCGGTCTTTGTGGCATCGACCTCCGGCGAAGCATCGACGGGGGTGGTGTCGCTGGCGTCGTTGTCGTCCGGATTCGGATCCGCCCCGTTCGTGCCGTCATCCTCCACCGACGCCTCGTTCTCGACTTCCTCGACACCCGCCGGAACCGGGTTGTCCACCGTCACGATGAACGTCGCTGTGGCGCTCGAACCGCCTGCCAGATCGCCGATAGCCAGCGTGCAGTCGGTGCCGGCAGGATCGCCCGCCGAGCACGACCAGGCGTCGGTGTTCGAGGCACTGTAGGTGGTGTTGTCGGGGACGGTTTCGGTGATCTCGACGCCGGTGGCATCCTGGTTGCCGTTGTTGTCGACCGTAAGGTCGTAGGAGACGTCGTTGCCGGGCATGACGGTGGCGTCGCCGTCATCTTTCGAGAGGGCCAGATCCGGCGCGGCGTCGATGGTGACGCAGGTCTCGTCATCAGCAGCGGCGGTATCGGGATCATCGCTGTCGACATCGTCGAAGTTCGATCCGGAGGCTGTGCCCTGGTTGCAGACCTCTTCGACGCCCGCCGGCAGCGGATCATCCACCGTTACTTCGAAGGTGATCGTCACCGAGCCGCCCGCTGCGAGCGTGCCCACATCGACGGTGACCTCGCCGGTGCTGTCGTCACAGGTGTCGACGGTGCCCAGGGTGGTCGCCGGCGGGTTGGTGGTGCAGTCGAGCGTGGTGTTGCCATCGACCGTGTCGGTGAAGACCACATCAGTAGCGCCGCCGCCGTTGTTGGTGATGGTCACCGTGTAGACGATGGTATTGCCGGGTTCGCTGTCGCCGTCGTCGGTCTTCTCGACGGTGATGTCAGGCTCGGCTTCTACCTCCAGATCGTCCGTAGCCGTGCCGCTGTTGCCCGACGACGAGGTCAGGTCTTCGGTGAGGTTGGTGTGCGTGCCTCCGGCGGTGCCCGTCACGTCGACGCTGATGGTACAACTGGCTCCGGCAGCGACCTCGCCGCCGGTGTAGGTGATGACGCTTGTGCCCGCGTCTGCCGTCAGCGTGCCGCCGGTGCAATCGGTCGTCGCATTGGCGGGATCTGCTATTACGACGCCGGCGGGCAGGTTGTCGGTGAAGTCGAGGTCAGTCGCGTCGAGAGCGCTGGCCGTGTTGTCGATGGTGAAGGTGAGTGTGCTGGCGCCCTCGAACAAGATGGCGTCGGGATCGAATTCCTTGGCGAAGGTTGGCGCGGGCTCGACGGTCAGGTCGGCGGTGGCGGGATCGGCTACCGGGATGCCGTTCTGGCTGAGTTCGCTCGTGGTGTTGGGGTAGGTGCCCGCCGCCGTCAAATCGGGCACCAACAAATCGACATCGATGGTGCATGACTCGCTCGGCCCGAGGTTGCCCCCGGTGAACATCAGCGTCGACGTACCTTCGATCATCGATCCGGAGCCACAGACATCGGTCAGCGTGCCACTGGTGCTGACGAGCCCCGAGATCACATCCTCAAGGATGTCCGTGAAGCCGAGGTCGGAGACGGAAGTGGAGGCGGTGTTGGTGATGGTGAAGCTCAGCACCGGCGTGCCGGTGGCCGTCGTGGGGCCGTCGAAGCTCTTCGAGAAGGTCACTATGGTGGCGCTTACGGTAAGCTCGTCCGTGGCCGGATCACCGGTGACAGCGAGGCCGTTGATGGTGCCCGTGACGCCGGTGGTGGTGTTGGTATAGCTGCCCTCGGCAGCCCCTCCCGGTACCGTCACCGTAACGTCGAAGAAGCATACTTCACCCCCCGTGAGGGTGCCGCCGGTGAATTCGATGGTCATGCCGCCGTCCGACGTATCCGCCGTGCCGCCGCAGCCGGAGACGGGCAGGCCCGTCGCCACGAGCCCCGAGAGCGCAGCGTCGAGGTCGTCGTCGAAGGCGACAGCCGAGGCGGTATTCGTCGGGTCGAGGTTCGTGAGCGTGAAGCGCAGCGTGCCCGTGCCGCCGGGTTCAATCGGGTCGTCGGTGAACTCCTTGGTCAGCTCCAACTGCGTGCCCATCACGATCAACTCATCCGTTGCCGGATCTCCGGTGCCGAGGCTGGAAGTGACGCTGCTGGTGACGTTGGTGTACGTGTCATCGGCAGTCCCGGCAGGCACCATGATGGTGACGTCGAAGCTGCACTGGTCATTGGCCAACACGCTGCCGCCGTCGAAGCTCAGGAAGCTGGCTGTACCACTGAGCGTGCCGCCGCAAACCGATATGGGCAGCGCAGTGACTACCGTAATGTCCGGCGTGCCCGGAAGGATGGCACTCAGCGCGTCGTCGAAGTCGATGCCGGTGGCGTCGGTGGCGCTGGCATTGTCGAGGGTGAAGCGGAGCGTCCCGGTGCCGCCGGGGAGGATGGGATCGTCGGTGAACTCCTTGGTCAGGGTCAGGCTTGAGATCTCAAGGTCGTCCGAGGCGGCGTTGCCCGTGGCCGTGGTGCTGAGCACGGTGGCCGTGATGGCGCTGGTGGTGTTGGTATGGCTGCCGGGCGTGGCCGTGCCGGGCACATCGAGCGTGACGCTGAAGGTGCAGGATGCGCCCGCCGCGAGGCTGCCGCCGGTGAACTCGATGGTCATGCCGCCGTCCGGCGTGCTGACAGTGCCGCCACACTCGCTCTGCGGCAGGCCCGTCGCCACGAGCCCCGAGATCACGGCGTCGAGGTCGTCCGTAAAGGCGATGTCGGAAGCCGCATTATCCGGGTCGTCGTTGGTCAGCGTGAATTCGAGCGTAACCGTGGCGCCGGGATCGACCGGGTCGTCGGTGAATTCCTTGACCAGCGCCGGGGCAGCTACGATCACGACGTCGTCGCTGGCCGGATCACCCATCCGCGTCGCCCCGTCGACGGTGGCTGTGATCGCACTCGTCGTATTCGTATACGTGCCTGGGGCAGCGCCTGGATCAACGTCGAGGGTGATCTCAAACGTACACGACGCGCCCGCCGCCACCTCGCCATCCGTCAGCGTGAGTGTGGCAGGCGTACTTGATGCGGGCGGAGGAGGATTCGTCAGCGCCGTGAAGGTGAAGTCCGACGAAGCGCCGCAGGAACCGTCTGCCGGGACTGCGGAGGCTGTCGGCATTATCTCATTGAAGACATCCTCGAAGGCGATGTCGGTTGCTGCCGACGTGGTGCTGGTGTTGGTGATGGTGAATTCGAGGCGGGTCGTGCCGCCGCCGCCCACGGGGTTGTCGAGGAACGTTTTCGTGATGCGCGGCACGGGCTCGACGAAGAGGTCATCCGTAGCCATGTTGCCGGTGACAGGGCTGCCGTTGACCATTCCGGTGACGGCCGTCGTGGTGTTGATGTATTCGCCGGGTGTGGTTCCAGCGGGCACGAGCAGCGTCACGGTGAACGTACAGGTGCCCTCTGCCGCGAGCGTGCCGCCGGTCAGGCTGAGCGTGCCGGTCGCGAAATCGAGCGTGCCGCCGTTACAGACCGTCTTCGGTAGCGTCTCGTTTGGGGCAAGGCCCGTGAGCATGGTCTCCAGGTCGTCGTCGAAGGCGATGTCGGTGGCCGAGAAATCGCGGCTGCCGTTGAGGATCGTGAACTGGAGCGTGACCTCGTCGCCGGGCGGCGTCGGATCGTCGATGAATTCTTTGACCAGCGAGATGCCGTCGGGCGCCCCGCCGCTGACTTCGAGGACGGCGCTCGCCTTGCCGGCAGACATCTGGGTCGCTGTAATGACCACGAGCAATTCGTTCGTGACGTTGCCGAGTTGGCCGAGGGCGTTGCCTTCGACGTCGACGGTGACCGTACAGGTCGCCCCGGCATCCAGCGCCGGGAAACTGAAGTTGCCGTTGGCGTCGAGGATGATGACGGTATCTCCGGCATCGGCGGTGAGTGTGGGAGGAACGGTGGCCGTGCCGCAGTCCGTGGAGGCATTGGCCGGATCGGCGATCTCCATCCCGTCGGGCAGGTTGTCCGTGAAGTCCAGATTCGTCAGATCCGACGCGTTGTTCGAGTTGTCGATAGTGAGCGTCAGCGTGCTGCGGCCTCCGAAGCCGACGCTGCTGGGCGCGAAGCTCTTGGTGAAGCCGGGCAGGCTCTTCACAACGTCCAGGTCGTCGGTGGCCGGGTCACTGGTGCCGAGGCTCGACGATAGAACACTCGTGGTGTTCGAATAGTTGGTGTCGGAAGTATCGATGAGCCCGGCTGTGACGTTGACCGTGATCGTACACGTATCGCCGGCTGCCAGCAGGCCGCCAGTGAGTTCGATGATGGTGCCGCCGTCGGGTGCCGTGACCGTGCCGCCGCACTCGTTGACGATGGCGGCCGGGGCGGCAATCGTCATCCCGTCGGGCAGGTCATCTGTGAACGCCAGATCCGTCACGCCCGTCGCTTCCGGGTTGGTGATGGTGAACGTCAGCATCGTGACGCTGCCGGGGCCGATGGGATCGGGGGCGAAATCCTTGCTGAAGTCCAGCACCCCTTCGATCGTCAAGTCGGCAGTAGCCGGTTGTGCCACCGAGGCACCGTTCAAGAAGAGGTCGCTCGTGGTGTTGGTGAAGACGCCCGGAGCAGCCCCCACCGGCACCGACACCGTGACGGTGATGACGCAGGTGCCCCCCATCGGCGGCAGGGTGCCGCCGGTGAGGGTGAGGAGGCCTGCGCCGTCCGTAGCGATCTGTGAGCCTTCGCCGCACACGTCGTCCTGCGGCAGGCCCGTTGCATCCAGCCCCGTAATCACGGCGTCCAGGTCGTCCGAGAAGGCGAGGATCGAGGCCTCCTCGGTGCCGGCATTCGTGATGGTGAAGGTCAGCACCGCCGTGCCGCCAGCCGTCGTCGGGCCGTCGAAGCTCTTCGAGAAGTCCAGCGAAATTTCTGTGACCTCCAGGTCGTCCGAGGCCGGATCGCCCCGGACGGTGAGGCTGTTGATGGTGCCGGAGACGTCGCTGGTGGTGTTGGTATAAATGCCACCCTCTGCGGCGGCGGGGACTGTGAGGGAGACCCGGATGGTACACGAAGCCCCGGCGGCCAGGGCTGCATCGTCTACGGTGATCGTCGTCGTGCCGGTTCCGGTGATCGTCGCACCGCAGTCGTTCAGCAGCACGCTGTCGAAGGTCAGGTCGGTGAGGGCAGCGCCAAGATTGTCGGTGAAATCGATCATTGAGGCGGCATTGGTCCCGTCGAGGTTAGTCAGCGTAAACTCCAGCGTAACCGGGTCGCCGGGATTGACCGGGTCGTCGGT
>JANQES010000065.1 GCA_028278205.1 Rhodothermales bacterium | reverse complement strand
GCGCAAAACCGAAAAGACTTCGCCGAGCTTGACCGAGTCGATGCCCAGGTCTTCTTCCAGGCTCGCCTCCGGATCGAGAATCTCCAGCGGATATCGCGTTACTTCCGCAAAAACGGCGATGACGCCGGACATCAGGGTGTCTGATGAAATACGGGGGATTGAGGGATTCATGTCGAACTACGATTAGGTGTTTAAGACGGTAAGAACCAGCTTGCGCGTGGCCGTCATCGCGACGCGAACGTCGGCGCGGCACGACGGCCCGTTGACGTGCGCCGTGCAGAGCAAAAACTGATCGCCCAGCCGGGCTTGCCGCGAGGCGGCGGTTAACTGCCGGGGATCCACGCGCAGGCGCACGTCGATCCTCGGGAAGTCCCACACACTGATCTCCTTCTCCAAAACGTTCGCCTTCAAAACCGACTCTTTGAGCGTCCAGAGCAGGGTAAAGAGCCAGGTCGGTGAAAAGCGGGTTTCGCTGGCGATCTGCGCCACCCACTGCCGTTCGGCTTCGGTGAAGTTGCCCCGGTAGAAAGCGTGAATCCGGGGCACCGACTCCTCCAGGTCGATGCCGAGCGTACTGCCTCCGGCGATGCAGGCACACGTGGTGCCGTTGGCGTGCGAGAGCGAGACGCGATGCGCCGGGCAGGCCTCGCCGCCCCACGTCAGCCGGGGCGCACCGCCCGAGGCAGCATCCGGCGCCAGCACCTCCACGTGCCGGTACATCCACGGCAAGAACGCCGCCAGCCGTTCGAACGTGATCGGCACGAGCACCGGCGGCCCGGCCTCGATGGTGCCGGCGCGGTTCATCTGCATCAAAAAGAGATACTTGGCCGCCAGCCGCCCGGCCAGCCACCGCGCCTTCCGCGAAGGATCGACGATGGCGGCAAACCGCGCCTGCTCGCGCTCGGAAAGACACTCGACGTACCCCGGCCCGCTGACTTCTTTAGAAGCCACCACAGCCACGGCGCACCGGTCGGTATTTTGAAAAGTCGCCGTCATCTTAAAAAGCCCCCTCCACCGTGCCGAACCTGCGGCAGAGGCCGCCTTCGACGCGCAGCATCAGGTGGCCCTCGGCGTTGTAGGCTTCAATCGGGCCGACGTGCAGGAGGTCGCCGTCTTCGCGCGGGTTGACGCCTTCGAAAATGATCGGCTCGGTGAGCGCGGCTTTGTCGAAATAGTCGAAATAGACCGTCATCGACCGGCATTCGGTCGGCACGTAGACGCTCAGCGCGCGGTTGGGCTGCGGCTGCACCGTGCCGAACCGCCAGAAGGCATCCACCATGATGACGCTCGAAAGCAGGTAGCGATACGGCGACGGCGGATAGCCCGACGCGTTGAGTTGATACGTCGCCTTCCGATGCGTCTCACCGACGGTCAGCCCTTGCAGACTGTCGAACTGGCCGCCGAGTTGAATGGCCGAGCCGTCCATGACGTACGGATCGGGCAGGCGCAGGCCGTCCATCCCGTTGAGCCGAAACACGCCCGGCGAAGGCGGCGGCATCGTCTTCGTCATGCGGACGAAGACTTCCATCTGGACGATGTCTTTCTGAAGCAGCAGGCCGCTCTTGTGATAAAAATCCGAGAGCACCCGAACGTGAACCCGCGCGCCCTCTCTATTTTCATCGACGACGCAGGCATCGACGCGAATCTGCTTCTCGCTCTGCGGAAAGACCTTCACGAATTTCAACAACCGCGTGTCTTCGAAAGCGACGACGTTCAGATCCGGCCTCACTTTCTGCGCCGCCTCAGCCGTCAGGGCGATGAGAAACGCCCCCGGCAACGTCGGCACGCCGTAGACTTGATGATCGTAGAGAAACGGCGCGTTTTCGAGCGACAGATCGAGCGTCGTCACCTCGGCATCGCGCTTTTGGGCGATTGCTGTTGAAGTCCGAGCAAAAGGCCGTACAGCGACACCAACCCCATTCCCCTCCTGGACAGGAGGAGTGTCCGCAGGACGGGGTGGTCGATGGCCACGGTGCGGGAGTTCGAAATGATTTGCACTATCGCGAGCCTTGCGATCAACCACCCCTGTCCCCTCCTGGTCATTCCCGCGCAGGCGGGAATCAGGAGGGGAATTTGAATGACTACGCCGAGCCGCACTCAGCAACCCATCAACCGCATCTGCCGGCACGATAGCCGGTTGATAATGTTGCCGCTCGCCCTCTGCCAGCATCACGTTGATCGCGGCAGCCGGCGGGCCGTCGAGCAGGCGCGTCATAATCGCCTTGCCTTCCTCCTTCGTCACCCCGCGCAGGCGGCGGCGGGCGGCGAGGGCAGCGAACTCGGACCCGCGCGTCATCCCAATGCTGGCCCAGCCCAGCCACGCCATCGACGACCAGTGCGCGGCAGGCTCCTGATCGTTCACGGCGGCGGCGAGGCGGTTGAGCGTCTCGTTGGCCGCGCCGTAATCAGGTTGCCCGTCGTTGCCGAGATAGCTGAACGCCGAGGTCAGCAGGTGGACGTGAAGGGGATGGCCCTGCGCGCGCGCCATGCACGCCCGGTAGAGATGATGCAGGCTGCCGAGCTTCGTAAAGACGATCTGCCGGAACCGCTCCAGCGATTTCTTCGGCAACGCGCGCGAATCCTGAATGCCCGCCCCATGCATCACAAAATCGATCCGCCCATACGTCTGATAGACCGAGGCCACCAGCTCCTCGACGGCCTGCGCATCGTTGATGTCCACCCGCCGGTAATCGAACGTGCCGGGCAGCGCTTGCAGGCGACGGATGACGCCGTTGAGTTCGTTGATGGCTTGATAGCGTTCGTAGCGACGCTTGAGGCCTTTGATCTTCTGCGCGGGGTCGCGGGCGAGTTCGTCGCGGTAGAATTGCGCTTCGTAGCCTTTGAAAGCCGCTTCGTCCATGGTCCGGACGGCGTCGGGGGCGGCTGCGGGATCGGTGCGGCCCAGCGCCACGACCGTGCAGCCGAAGCGTTCGAGCAGTTCTTCGGCCAGGACCGCCGTCACACCGCGCCCGCCGCCGGTAGCCAGCACCACGGAACCGGCCTGCAGGAACGGTCGATGACCGTCCGCGAGATGCTCCACCGGACGCAGTTTGATCTGATGGCGCTGGCCGTCGCGGTAGCAAATTTCATCACCCCGGCCCGACTGTGCGAGTTCGACGGCTACCTGTTCGAGTACGCGACCGGCCTCGCCTTCGTCGGTGTTGACGAGGCAGCAGACCGCCCCCGGCGCCTCCCGCGCCAGCGACTTCACAAAGCCCGCCGTCAACCCGGTGTACGGATCGAGTTGACGCCCGGCATAAGCCTGGAGGCACACCGCGACGACGTCGATCTCGCCTTCCAAAATCCGATCATAGACGTGCCGGCAGACGGCGAACATCAGGTCGAGCAAGGCCCGTTCACCGCTAAAATCGTTCTGAAGCAGCGTTTTTTCGGTGTACTGGCCCAGGTCTTTGACCGCGATGACGGTGTCGAAACTGGCGACATCGAGCGCCGGGATCGTCGCGGCCACCGTCTCGTCGGAGGTCAGATCGATGGAGAGGGCGCCGGCCCGATCCATCCCAGCCGGGCAAGCGACGGTGTACGTCAGCGCGTCGAGCGTGCCGGATTGTTCGAGGGCGGCGAAGCGTTCGGGTTGATCGATCAAAAACAAGATGCGCCGATCTGCCAGATCTGCTGCCGTGCCGTCCGCCGGTTCGATGAAAAGATCAGGCGTATAGGTTTCGATAGGCGTGGCCTGGACGAAAGCGTGAATTTCACGCTGCGTCTCGGAAGCGTTTGCGGGAATGCCCATCGGGGATGTCGTCATTTTTTTATCGTTGCGCGGTGTCGCGCCGTTGGCTGACACACCCCGTCCCGGCTGCGCCGGTCCACCCCTCTCAAGAGGGGATTTTTTGGTGCCTTTCACAGCAAAAGCGGTGTTCTCAGCGAGAGAAGTCCCCTCTTGAGAGGGGTGCCGAGCGGAGCGAGGCGGGGTGTGCTCCCCGTCCGTTTTCACAACGTCAGCAGGCGAATCCGGCATCAAGACCAGGGTCCAAGCCGAGCCCGAATTTTCACGGACGGCAACGGGCGTTTTCTCCTCACGGATCGAGCGAAACGCCTCATGCAGTTCGAGCACGCCCTGCGCCCCGCCGAAACGACGCCCGGCATCGACATCGATACCGTGAAAGTCGGACGACGGCGCAGCGAGATCCAGCGTGGCGAGCACCGGCAAGCCTTCCTGCTGCGCTGTGTCGCGTGTCGTCAGCGCCAGGAGCAGGGCCGCCTCGTTGTCCGCCTGCTCGTGGCCGGTGAAGGCGTGGAGCCCGCCGGCCAGTGCCATCGCGCAATCGCCGTGGCGAAGCAGGTGCCCGGCGGCGTGGAGGGCTTCGAAGAGCGAACGCCCGCCCCGGTCTACCACGATGTTAGGACCGTTGAGATTGTACAAACTGGGGATGCGGCTGGCCGCGACGTTGGGCATCAGGCCCGGCAACGTGTACGGGCCGGACGGAATGACATCGGTTTTGATGACCTCCGTGACGCCTTCGAGCAGGCGCGCGGCGTCGCCCGGTGCGAGCGATTGCGGCGGCTCCTGTTCGGTAAAAAGCCGGTGCAGGCGATCGAGGAAAATGCGCTCGTTGGCGCGGACGCCGCGTTCGGTCTTGGACGTTAGCCCCAGCACCACGCCGACGCCCTCGCGGTTGGCATCGAGCCAGCCATCGGGCAGCGTGTCGAAGATTTTCTCTGCCGCCAGGGCTGCCAGATACTGGCTGGCGTCCATGTGATCGGTGACGTCGGGAAGCAGGAGTTTTTTGGCCGGCAGCCGGAACGCCGCGCGGTCGAAGCTAGCCCGGTTCGCGGGGCTTGCTACCTCCAATCCACCCTCGACCGGAAACAGGCTGCCGATGCCGACCACCGCCAGCGTCGCGGGCGACGGCTTGGTTTCGGGAAGCTGCTCGCACAGATGACGATGGTAGGCTTCGTCGAAAGCTTCGAGGATGAGGTGCGCGTTGGTGCCGCCGAAGCCGAAGGCGTTGACCCCTGCGCGGCGCGGATAGCCGCCGGTGTTCTCCGACCAGGGCTGTGTTTCCCGCGCGATGGTGAACGGCGCAGCCTCCAGATCGATCTTCGGATTGGGCGCATCGTAGTTGTATTGCCGGGGTATTTTTTGAGCCTCGAACGCCTTGCACAGCTTGATCACCGAAGCCACACCTGACACCCAGCCGGTATGGCCGATGAGCGCCTTGACGCTGCCCAAAACCACCGGCGGCAACGCCGGATCGCGCCCCTCCAACGCCTGCTTGATCGACGCAAACTCGACCGCATCGCCGACGGGCGTGGACGTGGCGTGGGCTTCGATGTACTGGATCGTGTCGATGCTGATGCGCGCTTGTTCGTAGGCGCTGCGCATGGCCAGGCTCTGGCCTCGGGCCTGCGGCACGTTGATCGACGGGCTCTTGCCGTCGCTCGACAGGCCGGCGCCGCGAATCACGGCGTGGATCGTGTCGCCATCGGCCAGGGCGTCGGGCAGGCGTTTGAGCGCCACGATCCCGGCGCCATCGCCAAAGACGACGCCGTCGGCACGGGCGTCGAGGGGGCGGCTCTGGTTGGGCGTCAGGCCGCGAAATTGGGCAAAAAGGGCGTTATTGGCCGGTCCGGGCGCAAAGACGCCGCCGGCCAGCACCACGTCGGCCTCGCCCGCTCGCAGCGCTTTCGCTCCCAAATCGATGGCATAAAGCGACGACGAACACGCCGAATCGACGATGGACGTAGCCACCGAACGGCCCACCAGACGCGCCACGACGGCTTCGTAAACCGCGTGCTGTTCGAGGCCGCGCGCCGCGCCCGGGCCATAGCCCGTCATCGCCTCGACGTGTTGGGCGAAGGCGCGGCGCAGCGGCTCGGGCTCGTCGAGGGCGTCGATGGCGGCGTAGAGGCTTTCGGCGAAAAGCGCGTCGTCGTGCTCGCCGGCGCCGTCGGCGGTGGCGCCGAGGATGCAGTGCAGTTGGGCTTGCTGAAGATCAGCCTGCAAGCCGGCGAGGCTCTGCGCCGTCGCCAGGGCCAGCAGCTTCTGTCCTTTGGTGAGCGCTTCGAATTCTTCTTCGCTATAAACAGCGCCCAGCAACGCCGCGTCGTAGGGTGTCTCGCGGATCGCGCCGTTGAGCAGCGTATAGGTCTTGTCCGAGACGATGGCGCGGTCGCTGCCGGCGACGAAATCGCGTCCGGCATCCGGGTCTACTTCAGCCAGATCCACCACGCCGCTGACGCCGTCGCAGATCTGCCGCCAATACGTCTCCGGATTCCCCGACCCCGGCAACACACACCCCATCGAAACGATGGCAAGCGGCACGTCGGGGCAGGTCTCCTGGGGAAAAGTTCTGGGCTCTTCTTGGGATGAATTGTGGCTAATTTGCGCGTTTTGCCGGTTCGCATCGTTGGCTGACACACCCCGTCCCGGCTGCGCCGGTCCACCCCTCTCAAGAGGGGATTTTTTGGTGCCGTTAGGAAACGAAACGGTGCTGCCAGCGAGAGAAGTCCCCTCTTGAGAGGGGTGCCGAACCCCCGCGAAGGCGGGGGGAGGCGGGGTGTGTTCGCCGTCGTATGCCGCAGCGGTTGCTTCAGAAAATGCCTCACCTGCCTTACCTGCCTTCACCTCAGACAATTGCCGGAGCAACGCGTTGGCCTGCTCCGTCAGGTGCGCCATCTCCTGCACTAGCTCAGACAGTTCATCCAGCAGCGGCGACACGACGGATGCTGTGGTTGATTTTGGCTCACTCCGATTCAACAGCCCGCGCTCAGAGGCGAGACGCAGCACCGTCTTCAGGCCGTGCTGGAGACCCTCCTCCACCGGCGCCGCCGGCTGGGCGATGAGATCGGAAGCGGCGGGCAGGTTGCGGCGGATGAGCTTACTGACGATATGCCCGGCGCCGCATTCGACGAAAACGCGATAGCCCTCGTCGTAGAGTTGCTGCGGGATCGCCTGAAAATCCAGCGACTTGACGAATTGACCGGCCAGCAGACCGGCGAGGTCGTCGCCCGGCGTGAAGCGGCGTTGTTCCGTCGAGATGAGGACGGGGATCGAGGTGGGCTGAAAATCCAGCGGCTTGAGCGCCTCGCGGAAGGGCGCCACCGCACCCGTCAGATAGGACGAATGGAATGGATAGCGGCTCTTGAGGATCGTCACCGAGACGCCGCGTTCGTTGGCCAGCGGCTCCAGCGCTTCGAAGTGCGCCGGCGGCCCCGACACCACCGTCTGAAAAGGATGATTGACGACCGAGATCTCGATGCGGCTGGGGGCGAGTTCGGCCAGCAAGGCGCGGGCGCGCTCCGGGCCGCACGTCAGCGCTGCCATGCGACCGTCCTGGTCGAGCGCCTGCAACGCCCGCACGCGGCGGCAGACGATCTCCAGGCCCGTTTCGAGCGAATAGACCCCGGCGGTAGCCAGCGCCGCCACGTCGCCGAAGCTGTGCCCGGCCAGCAGATCCGGACGAAGGCCGCGCTCCATCAGCAGGCGCGCGATGAGCACTTCGGAGAGAAAAATACCGAGTTGATCGAGGTCCGGATGCGCGGCCAGGTGTGCGTCGTGCGCCTGCCGGGAGGTCGCCGTCACGAGCGGGTAGAAGGCGCAGCCCAGGAAGCGCTGCGCCGCAGCGGCAGCCTGCCGAAAAGCGGCGTGCGTCTGCGGAAAAGCCGTGTAGAGTTCGCGCAGAATCGTGTAGTGGTAGGCGCCCTGGCCGGGGAAGGTGAAGACCACCTTCTCCATTGTACCGGATTGTGGGGTCCGTGGGGTCTTGGTCATCGTTCTATGTATAAAGGGAATTCGGTAAAGGTGGTGTCGATGATTTTGGGGTAGGCTTCCTGAACCGGCGCCGAGGCCACACGCTGCCCCAGGCACCGGACGTCGTCCGGGAAGAGGTCTTTGACGGCCCGGCTGCCGGCATGCGCGCGGTCGGCAAACGACGGATCTACCAGCGATTCGATCAGGCTGTAGCCCCTGGCCGGATCGAGATATTGCGTCAGCAGATGCGGCGCCGGCACCACACGCTGGGTGTCTTTGTCGAGCATGATCAACGTCTGATAGCCGCACGAGACGGGCTGACCCTGGTCATTGAGCACCCGAAAGCAGAGACGCACGGTGCTGCGCGTGGGCTCTTCGTAGCTCAACAGGATGCCTACCTTCTCGCCCAGACCAACCGGCGCCATGTTGAAGCTGTAGGCCTGGCGCGTCAAGATCACGATGTCTTTCATCTGCTCGTACCAGCCGGTCTGGGCGTCGAGCCTGCTTTCGAAGAGCAACGTCTCGCGGGCGATGTTCTGAAACTTGATATTGGCCGTATGATGGTGAGAACCATAGGCCATGGTGTCGTGGAATAACACCTGATATTGCATCGCGAAGTATGCCATGGGGTCTTTCCTTTGGGTGATGAACAACGGCCTCCGCACACCGGAAGCAGGGCAGCACAATACATACCACCGCGTGGATCGCCTCCGCTACCTTCTATAAATGCCCGTTTCTTCCTCAAAAAGGATCATAGGCTCCGCCTGACAGCGCTACGCCGGCGCTTCCTCCACACAGATCTGCGTTTTTAAGCCGTAATCGTGCAATGAAAATGCTTCAACCTTCGTCGCAGCCTCTGAGCAGACATGCCTCCCTCGTGCAGGGCTGAACGACTTGGAATCCTAAAGCATCAACCTGAAAATCGACTTTTCGAATGAACAGGGATCATCGTCACCTCCCATAACAGCATTTTGCCTTCGATCCGGAAATCATTCGAACATTATTTCGACTTCAGGCGTGCTCCCGGCTCATTTTGCCGTTGCCTTTCTAAAAAAAAGAATAATCCAGCGAGACACCCGCCGCCTCACGAGGCTGCGTGAAAGAAGATCACGCGCTGACGCGATTCCCTGACTCCCCGACTCATAAAATCCCCGATTCTCCGACTCAAAAATCCCGTCCAACCGTTAAATTGCGGCGCGACGACAACCACGAATCGCCGGAGCAAGCGGCATGGCGTATTGGATCACAACCATCCTGGTGATGATCGCCCTCGGCGTGTATGCCTTTTATATGCGGCATCCGACCATCGCGTCGGTCCTCAGCGGTAAGGTGGCGCTACCGGAGCGCGAAGTGGCAGCGCTCGACGCCTTGCTGGCCGACGCTCGCGTGGCGCCCGACCGCGTCCGCGTCGTCCGGGCCGATCCGGATACGCCCTGCTGGTCGTATGCTTACCGGAAATGGTGGGAATCGAAGCTGCGCGTCTACCGGCGCTTCGGGCAATTCGGCGAGAATTGCATCGGGATCGACCGGGGGCAGGTCATCGGCGTCTCACTCGTCGATATCCAACTCGCTGACATGACGCCGCTGGCCGATCTACCGGCGCTGCTTCACCTTCAACTGCGCGACGCCCGGATCGAGACACTCGCGGGCCTTCCGGACGATTGTAAATGGACGGTGGTGAACCTGGCGCAAAACATGCTCACCGACCTCACCCCGCTGGCGCGCTGCACGGCGCTCGAACGCCTGGACGTCTCCTTCAACCGCCTCACCGCGCTGCCCGATTTGAAACCGCTGCCCCGCCTCAAACGCCTCGACGCCCACAACAACGAACTCACCGACGTCACCGGCCTGGCCGGCCATCCGGCGCTGAGATCGATCCACCTCAGCGTCAACCGTTTGACGAGCGCCGAAGGGCTTGCGGGGTTGCCCCGGCTGCAATCGCTGTTTCTCGGCAGCAATGACCTCACCTCATTGCGAGCGCTCAAAAACCTGCCTGCGCTGCGGAGGCTTGACGCCTACAACAATCAACTCCAGACCATCGACTTCCCGCCCGAGAGCCCCTTGCTCAGCATGATTGAGGTGAGCGGCAATCCGATTCGGGAGATGCCGGAGGGCTTTACCTACACCGGCGGCGCCAACCAGGCGCCCAGCCTCACCACCATCGGCGGAAAATTCGTGCGGATCTCCATCCTCAACACCCCGCTGGGCGAAAGGCTTTCCAAAGGTGAATAGCCGGTCGGAAAATTTTGGATTTTAGATTTTGGATTTTGGATTGTTTATTTCCACCCAGTCCGGCAACCGAATAAGTCGCGACGGCCAAAACGTTGAGACTTTTTCATTCGGCGCCAACGGATTGGAAAGCTCCCAATCCAAAATCTAAAATCCAAAATCCAAAATGCGAAGCCTTTCCCTGCTTCTCGGCGGGCTGCTTGCTCTGAGTGGGTCCGGCCTCGCGGTGGCTCAGGGGCCGCCGAGCACCGACATCGTGCTCGTCGCGATGCACCAAGACCAGATCGTCCTGCCCCACGATCAGTTGATCAACCTGACCGACCGCGACGGCTACGACAACCAGCCTTTTTTCACACCCGACGGCAAGGCCGTGCTCTACACGTCGGCGCGCGAGGGGCAGACCGAGATCTACCGCGTCGAGCTGGCCACGCGCAGGCCGAAGCGCGTGACCAATACGCCGGAGAGTGAATATTCGCCCACGATCATGCCCAACGGCGACGGCATCTCGACCGTCCGCGTCGAAGCCGACGGCACGCAGCGGCTGTGGCGGTTCGATCTCAAGGGCAAGGATCCAACACCCGTGCTCGACGACATCAAGCCCGTCGGCTATCATGCCTGGGCCGATGGGCATACGCTGGCCCTCTTCGTCCTCGGCGACCCGCCGACGCTCCAACAGGCCGACACCCGCACCGGCAAGGCCGACACGCTGGTCTACGGCATAGGCCGGTCGATCCATCGCGTGCCGGGAGCGCCGGCCATCAGCTTCGTCCACAAAGAGACGGACGACGCCTGGGTCATCAAAACACTCGATCCGGCCACCGGCGTCATCAAGCCCGTCGTGGCGACGTTGCCGGGCCGCGAGGATTATGCCTGGCGCCCCGACGGCTCGCTGCTCATGGCCGACGGCGCGATGCTCTACGCCTGGGCGCCCACCTACGACGCCTGGAAACCCCTCTACGACTTCGCTCCCCACGGCATCACCACCATCACCCGCATCGCCGTCAGCCCCGACGGCAGCCACGTCGCCCTGGTCGTGGACAGGTAGGGCGTGAAACGTAAAACGTGAAACGTGAGGGTGCCCGGCAGTACGTATTGCCGGGCACCCTTACGTGTTCTATCTCACCTGGCAAATAGGAGCCTTTATCTACCATTAAATCGAAAACGCAAGAATGCCCGCACCACGGTTGGCGCAGGCACCCTCACGTTTACTTCGTCAGTCGCTTCGCTCGTGTCACGTTTCACGCATTCAAGCGTAAATCCGCACGACGATGCATTCGGAATGGACGTCTTGGCTGGCGGGCACGGCGGAGACGCGGAAGCGCACGAGCGTGTCGTCTACCCAGCGTTGGATGAGACGTTTTTGAATGGCTCCGGACGGCCCCTCCTGGCGGATGACGCCGGTTTTGATCGTCTTCAGGAGAATGGTCGGGGAAATATGTTCGATGATGCGCTGGCGCAGCAGTTGGTCATCGATCTGATAATAGACATCGGTCTGCCCGTTGGGATGCGGCAGCAGGCACAGATCCGTAGCCTTTTGCCGCACACCATCGACGAGCACGTCTTCGAAGACCGCCATCGCGGAGGATCCCGACATCTTCATCGTCTCTTCGGTGGAGATGACGACAGGATCGGCAATGCCGGCTGTGCTTTCGCCGAAGACCTCCTCGACGTCGGGGTAGGTGGCGGCCAGGAAGTCTTTGGTGACGCCGCTGAGCCCCCGGAGGTGATTGTACCGGCGCGGGAAGGCTTCGATGAGCAGGTTCACAATCTCGCTCTCGCGGGCATAGCGCAGCTCGAAGCCCTCCAGTTCAAGTTCGGGCAGCAGTTGATGCACTTCGGGCCGGGTGGGGTCGGGCGTGGCAAAAACCAGCCGTTTGTGATGGCTGTGCTTTTGCAAGACCTCCGACGTAGGCATCACCCGCAACTCGACCATCTGATCCCAGAGCGAGCGGTCGAGGCGCGCTTGCATGTCTTTGATCAGGGCCAGGGCATGAATGCGCGAGATGCGCGCCTCTTCGAAGCCGTAGACGCGCGCAGCCTCGGCATAGACCAGTTCGCGGTCGAGATCGGGGAAGAGCGTGAGCACGCGCCAGAGGGGTTCTTTGGCGCCTTCACGGCTCATCTGTTGCCAGAGTTGCCAGGCCAGATGGACCTGATCTTCGCGCACCACCTGGTCGAAAAGCAACATGATGACGACGCGGTCGCGCAGGGCGAGCGTCGAGAAGGCGTCGCCGGGCGCGGTGTAGAGGTGGAGGCTGGCGGTTTGACCTTCGGCCCCGTCGTCCGGCGCGTCGAGGTACAACTCATGGCCGGGCGTTGCCTCAAGCGCATGCTCCAGCGGCGCGGTGTCTTCGACAGCGTCGCGCGCCGTCGGTTGTCGATTCAACGTTGAGTCTGCAGTATCCATTAGCATTGTCACAAAAGGTCCATTCTGCGCAAAGTAGAGACCTTGCGAGGGGTGATGTCCGGCGTTCCTCAACACATCCTCTCCCCACACCGCCGGCATGGCTCGCAAGCACGTCTAACACGTCGCCCTATGCATGAACAAGGGATGTGCCACAGCCGGTCTACCAGCGCTCTCGGCACAGGGTAAATCGATAAAACTGAGCACAAAATATGCATTATATGATTGATTTACAGCCATTTATTAAGAAAATATTTCTAAGCCCCCATCGTATCTATTGAAGACTCGAAATCTCAAAACTATACTTTTCTCTGGATCTCGTTTTGGGTTTCTGGTTTCTCGTTTTGGATTTCTGGTTTGAATATCAAGAAACCCAAAACTCGAAATTCGTAACCAGAAACGCGTAACCTGTACAGCCCTTTCCCGTGAAATGAGCAAGGCGACAGCCTTCGTTAGATACCTCGAAATCTTCAACCTGTAAAAAACCCGATGCCCTGTCTCCTTGCTATTATTGCACTCATCACGCCGCGCTGCCTGATCGTGGGGCTGTGGCTGTTATCCGACTGGTTCACGGGCCTTTTCGATACGATGCTCTGGCCGGTGCTCGGCTTTTTCTTCGCCCCGACGACGCTGCTCTGGTATACCGCCGTGGAAAACTGGTTCGGCGGCGAATGGGGAACGTTGCAGATCGTCGGCCTCGTCCTGACCGTGATCATCGACCTCTCCCCGGCCAGCGGGAAGAAGAAGAAAAAGTAAAACGTGACACGAGCGAAGCGACTGACGAAGTAAACGTGAGGGTGCTCGCCTCTACGTTTTCCAGGGCATCCTCACGTTTTACGTTTCATGTTTCACGGAACCTACCCCATCCCGGCGGGCGTTAGGCTTTGTCATCCGGAGCCTGGTCTGTGCTCCTTTTATTCACCTTTCGACGAAGTCTGATGAATCGGTTCTTTTTGCTCGTTGTTGTGTCGGCGTTGTGGCTTGGCGGCTGCGCCACGACGGAGCCTGCTGCGGAGGAAACCTCGGCCCCAACCATGGCGGCTGCCGAAGCCGAGACCCCGGCTGAAACCGCGACGGAGCCCCCAACACACGCCCTCGACACCCCGCTGCCCATCGATCCGGACGTCCGCATCGACACGCTGGATAACGGCATCGTCTATTTCATCCGAAAAAATCAGGAGCCGAAGAACCGGGCCGAGTTGCGCCTGGCCGTCAATGCCGGGGCGGTGCTCGAAGACGACGACCAGCTCGGCCTGGCGCACTTCGTCGAGCACATGCTCTTCAACGGCACGCGGCGCTTTCAGGAACAAGAACTCATCGACTTCCTCGAACGCACCGGCATGCGCTTCGGCCCCGACATCAACGCCTACACGTCGTTCGACGAGACGGTCTACATGTTGGAGATCCCGACGGACAGCGCCGAGATCGTCCAGAAGGCGTTCGACGTGCTCGAAGACTGGGCGGCCTATGCCACGCTTTCGGGCGAAGAGATCGACAAAGAGCGCGGCGTGGTGGTCGAAGAATGGCGGCGCAGCCGGGGCGCCGGAGGCCGCATCAGCGATCAGATCCTGCCGGTGTTGCTCTACGGCTCGCGCTACAAAGACCGCCTGCCCATCGGCGACACGCTCATCATCAACAATGCCTCGTACGAAACCCTACGCCGGTTCTACCGCGACTGGTACCGCACCGACCTGATGGCCGTCGTCGCCGTGGGCGATTTCGACATGGACAGCATCGAGGCGCAGATCCGCGAGCACTTTAGCACGCTGGCGCCGGCTGAGAATCCGAGGCCGCGCCCGACGTTCGACGTGCCGGGCCACGACGAGACGCTTTACAAAATCGCCACCGATCCGGAGTATCCCGTGACGCAGGTGCAGGTCAATTTCAAACAAGATGCAGAGCCGTTCCAGACCGTCGGCGATTACCGGGCGCGGATCGTCAGCGGGCTTTTCAACAGCATGCTCAATAAGCGCTTTGCCGAGATCGCCCGCGACGGCGCGACGACGCCGTTTTTGTGGGCGCGCGTGACGAAAGGCGGCTTCGTGCGCCCGTCCATTTTTTACAGCCTCGCCGCCCAGGTGCAGGAAGACAGCATCTTTACGGGATTGGAAGCCCTCCTGACCGAAGCCGCTCGCGTGCGCCAGCACGGCTTTACCGAGACCGAGTTGGAACGGCAAAAAGTCCAGACGCTGCGCGGCTACGAACGCGCCTACAACGAGCGCGAGAACACCAATTCGGGCTCGTACGCGCGCGAATATGTGGGCAGCTACCTCGAAGCCGAGCCCATCCCCGGCATCGCCTTCGAATATGAGATGATGCAACAGCTTCTGCCCGGCATCACCCTCGATGAAGTCAACGAACGGGCCGGCGAGTTGCTGGCCGAACGCAACCGCGTCGTGATTGTGACGATGCCGGAGAAGGAAGGCCTGATGCCGCCGGAAGAGGACGCACTGGCCGCCGTCCTGGCCCGTGTCCAGCAAAAAAACATCGCCGCGTATGTCGATGACGTGACCGACGAGCCGCTGATTGCCGGCATCCCCGCGCCGGTGGCTATCACGGCAGAGCGCGCGATCCCTGAAGCTGGCGTCACCGAGATCACGCTCGCCAACGGCATCCGCGTGGTGATGAAACCGACCGATTTCAAGGAAGACGAAGTGGTTTTTTCGGCCACCAGCGACGGCGGCACCTCGCTCGTGAGCGACGACGACTACTTCGACGCCACCTTCTCCGACATCCTCGTGATGAAAAGCGGCGTGGGCGTCTTCGACCGCACGGCGCTCTCGAAGAAGCTCACCGGCAAGGTTGTCACGGTCTCGCCTTCGATCCAGGAGTTGAGCGAGGGCTTCAACGGTCGCGCCTCGCCCGACGACCTCGAAACGCTCTTCCAACTCATCCACCTCTACGCCACCGCCCCGCGCATCGATACCTCGGCGGTGGTCTCGTTCCAGAACCAGCAGCGGTCTTTCCTGATCAACCGCGAGGCCACGCCCGGCAGCGCCTTTCAAGATTCGCTCATCGCGGCGCTCTACGGCGATCATCCCCGCCGCCAGGTGCCCACCATCGAGCAAATAGACAACCTCGATGCCGAAAAATCGCTGGCCCTCTACAAAGACCGCTTCGCCGACACCGGCGACTTCACGTTTTTCTTCGTCGGTAATTTCGAGATCGAGACGCTCAAGACGCTGGCGCAGACCTACCTCGGCACGCTGCCGTCCACACCGCGCGAAGAAACCTGGCGCGACGTCGATCCCGGCCTGCCGGAGGGTGTGATCAAGAAAGACGCGCGGAAAGGCCAGGAGCAGCAGGGGCAGGTGGCGCTCATCTTCCAGGGGCCGTTTACCTACACCCGCCAGAACCGCCACCACCTGCGCTCGCTGCAAGCCGTGCTCGACATCAAGCTGCGCGAAGAACTGCGCGAAGAACGCGGCGGCATCTACAACGCCTCGGTCCAGTCGGGCGCTTCAGACCGCCCCGACACCACCTACAGCATCACCGTTTTCTTCGGCTGCGATCCGAAGCGGGCGGAAGAGTTGATCGGCGCTGTCTTTGCCGAAATCGAGGAGATGAAGGGCGACGAGAACCTCGACGAATACGTCGATAAGGTAAAAGAACAGCAACGCCGCCAGCGCGAGACGGGCCTGGAGCAAAACAACTTCTGGCTCTATCAACTCAGCTTCTACTACGGGCACCCCAACGAAGACCTGCTCGACGTCTTCACCTACACCGACGTGATCGACGCGCTCACCAGCGACGACATCCGCAAAGCCGCCCGCGCGTACCTCAACACCGACAACTACGTCCAGGTGGTGCTCTACCCGGATGCAGATTCGGAATCTGGCGATTCCGAAAATTTTTGATTTTTGCCTGTCAAAAATCAACTTCACCGAATCATCACAAAAAAAATTGAGCCGCCGTGAGCCAATTCACCCGGCGGCGTTGTGTTTCTCATCGGACGCGGCAAAGACGCTGCGCCATTCACCACCTGAACCAAACCAAGAGGAACACGATGAAAGTCAAAACCAACAGCAAAAGCGGGATCTTCTACCCCTGCGGCCTTCCGTAAACGAGCTTGCTTTCAACAGCAAACCACCCAACCGTACATTCACTCCAACCCACTGAGGTACCCTGATGAAAGTCAAAACCAACAGCAAAAGCGGGCTTTACTACCCCTGCGGTATTCCGTAGCCAACAGCCCCTTTTTACATAGAGCAAAGCCCTCACGGTGGATGCCGTGGGGGCTTTTTGCTTTTTGATTGATCGCGGTGCGCCGAAGGTTCAAAAAAAGTTGAGCTGCTGTGAACCAATTCGCTATCTCATGTTGTGATTCTCTACGAACGCGGCACAGACGCCGCGCCACTCACCACCAGACCTAAACCGCGAGGTACACGATGAAAACCAAAACCAACGCTGGCATTGGGGCGACGGTAAAAGCACACGGCGCAAAGCAAACCATCCCAAACTGCCCGATGGTTGCCTTCAGGCAACGACCCTGTCTTTGCGCGGCGGCGCCGTCTCGACGGTCTCTGCGCGGATGAAACACCCGCAGGCTTCGCAATGAAAACTACGCGTCTTCATCAGCCGGGGCGGCTGGTGCTGCGCATCTTCATGACGGACGATAGAGACCCTGGCGTTCCGCGATGCCCGGCATTGAGGACAGAATTCTGACGGCATTGGGGGTTTCTGATTACGTTTGAAAAAGTCCTGATCGCTTTGCTCTTATTGAGCAGTCACTGGTCATTAGTCACTGGTCACTGGCTCTTGAAAGGAAACCTCACCAGTGACCAATGACCAGTGACAAGTGACCCAATCCTACAATTGAATGTCATCGACCGTCGAAGAGGGTTTTTCTTTCTTCTTGAAAAGCTTCTTCTTCGGCGGCGGCGCCTGGCTCGATGCGTCGTTCGGGTCGAGGTATTGGGCGGCGTATTGATCGCCTGCCTGGGCGCGTTGCTTTTCGCTGAAGCGCAACTTCTCTTTCTTGCCCGATTTGGCAAACGCCTGCACGTTTTGCGCCGTGGCGGCAAACACCTCATGCGAGCGCTTCCGGTCGTAGGCGACGACTTGCGAGGCGGCGATGTGGATGCCGGCATCGCGGGCGGCGGCAAAAGCATCGAGCCCGGCGCCCAGGAACACAAACTGCCAGCCGGCCTGCTCTTTCTCTTTGATGAGCGCCGCGAGATCGGCGGTGGTGTATTCGACCGAGACGTTCTCCTGGCCGTCGGTCTGCATGACGATGACCACGTTGGGATCGTCGTCGCGCCTGGAAACAGCTTCGTCGGTGGCTTTGATGATTTTGACGGCGGCGTCGATGAGCGGCGTCATGGCGCCGGGCTGGTAGTCGTCGTCGGTGAGCGGCTTGATCTGGTCGATAGGCTCGGCGACGTAGCGTTTCTCGGTGCGGCTGCTGTTGAAGCTCACCAGGCTAAAGAGGATGCCGTCGCCGTCTTTTTGCAGAGTCTCGACGTAAGCGTTGAAGCCGCCGACGGTGTCGTCTTTGATCGACTGCATCGAGCCGGTTTCGTCGAGGAGAAAGGATACAAAGGTTGTTTCGGTTGGTTGATCACTCATGGTCTGAACCTCCAGCCGGGTCGTCGCCGGCTTGTTTGGAGACGATCTAGTGAGTAGTCAGGGGCTGCGCACGCGGTCTGTCGGTCCAGCGAAGCCCGCTTTTTCGGTCCGTAGCTCCACTACGAATCTCAAAAGTCGTACTTCGCTGGACCGACATCCCATCGTGCTCGCCTACCTGTCTACTCACCAGATCGTCTCTCCCGATTACGGATTTCTTTGACGAGCGAGAAGTCATCGACGAGCATGCGTTTGACGTCGGAGGGGATCTTACCGGCGCGAGTAATCATCTCGTCGGGGTCTACGTCGAGGGCGCCGGCGAGCTTTTCGAGGGTCGGCTCGGAGAGCGACGAAAAGCCGGGCACGTCGTTTTCGACCTTGCTCAGGTAGGTAAAGTTGACGCCGGCCTCGTCGGCCAGGGCGCGTTGTGACTTCCCTTTCTGTTTGCGTTTGCGGCGTAGATACTTGCCGAAGGAATCTGCCATGGCTCCTGTTCGATGTTGAGTACCTACTACAACATACACAATGTTGAGTAGATAGTCAACGCTACTTTTGAAAAAAAGTTACAGCGAACTTTCGGACGTTCACATCTTATCATTTCCAAGAAATGCTTACATCCTGAACTGCTGATGACTTTTCTGCTATAGCCACGAAGACACAAAGGCACAAAGGATCACGATATCTTTGTGCCTTTGTGACTTGGTGGCAAGAAAGAACCGGCCCGAACCCTGCATCTCGCGCGATGAAGCAGCGCCCGACGCAACATATCGTCCTGATCACCCTGGCCTTCGTGGTCGTGCTGGTGGGGTTGGCGGGATGCGCTGCCGGGTGCCACGATATCGACCCGGAAGGCCCCGAACGCGTGCCGCCGCCGGCCCGCGAACGCCCGGCGCTGCGCTCGACGATGGCGGTGCCCATCGAAATTCCCGTCGATGAGATCAGCGGGCTGGTCAACAAGGTGGTTCGGCAGGATCTCTACAGCGTGCGCGACCGGCGGTTGAAAAAAGGCCTGCTGCGTTTCAGGCTCGACATGGACGTCCGCCGCAACGGCTCCATCACCACCGGCACCCGCAACGGCAAGATCATCAACTCGCTGCCGCTGATTGCCGAAGGCCGGGTGCGCGTGCCGCCCGGCATCTGGCGTTCGTTTTCGACCACGTTCGTCGTCCACGCCAGCACCGACGTGAGCCTCGACTCGACCTGGGCCACCCAGGCGCGCACCTACAGCGCCTTCACCTGGCAGACGACGCCCTCGATCAAAGTGGCCGGCATCACCATCAGCGTCAGGGGCACGGCGGAAAAAGCGTTGACCCAGCAACTGGCGCGGGCCGCCCCCCGGATCGACCGCATCATCGAAGAGCGCGTCAACATCCGCCGGCGGGTCGACCGGATCTGGGAGAGCTTGCGCGAGCCGCTCTCGGTGAGCCAGACGCCGCCGGTCTGGCTGACGATCCGGCCCCTGGAAACGTATTTCTCGCCGGGCATCAGCCGCAACGACACGCTCGTCTTCGGTCTTCAACTGCACGCCTTCGTCGAAACCACCGTCGGCGACAGGCCGGAGATCGCGGCGCAAGATTCGCTGCCGCCGCTGGTTCCCCTGCCCGACTCGCTCGCCGCCGATACGACCTACGGCTTCCAGGTCAACCTCCCGGTTTCGATCTCCTACGACGACGCCCGCGCGCTGCTGGCTAAAGCGGTGGCGGATAAAAACTACGAGGTCAAAGAGCAGGTGGCCGTCAACGTCAGCGAGATCGATCTCTACGGCCACGGCGAAGCCCTGGTAGCCCGCGTCGATTTCAGCGCCGACGTGACGGACACGTTTTTGGAGACCAACGGCCGGGTCTTCCTCACCGGACAGCCCGTCTACGACGCTGCCAGCCAGACCATCCGGGTCGATTCGTTCGATTACGACGTGCATTCGTACAACGCCCTGGCCGAAGCCGCCGACTGGATCTTTCGCGAGGATTTTCTTCAGCAAACCCAGGCCCGGCTCGTCTTCCCGCTCTCCGACAGGCTGACGACGGCGAAACAACGCCTCGAAGAAGCCCTCCGCGACCGCGCCCTCGGCAGGCACGTCATCCTCAACGGCACCATCGACGAACTGGTGCCGGGCGCGCTCTACCTCGTCGATGACGGCATCAACGTGGATGTCTTCGCCCGGGGCCGCCTCAACGCGCGGGTGCATTCGCTAGAAAACGTCCGCCAGCGACGACGGCCTGAAGGTGAGGCGGCGCAATAAGAACGATTTGGCAACTCAGCGGGGCCTGCGCTACTTTCTGTGAGCACGAATTCCCATCGTCTTGAGCCGGACCTATGCCCTCCCCCATCGAATTCACACCTGCCAGGACCATCGCGCAGGCGTACAATGCCGTCAACCCGGACCTTGCCCTCAAGCCGGGCGACTCGCGCTACGTGGACTTCAGCGACTGGCGCGGCGATGAACACATCAGGATGGTGGAAAAGCGAATCTCATACGCCAATCAGGCACAGCCTGTGGACTATCTGAAACAGTTGGTGACAGGCCATCGGGGATGCGGGAAGACCACCGAGTTGCTACGCTTGAAAAAGCACCTGGAGGATGAGGGATATTTCGTCGTCTACTTCGACTCGGCGCTGGAGCTTGATATGAACGATGTCGATTACACCGACATCCTCATGGCGACGATGTATCAGCTAGTCTGGCAGGTGAATGAGGCCGATCTCGACATACAGTTGCGAGAGAAGCAAGTCGAAAACTTGCGACGACGATTGGGACAAATTATTCAGGAGAAAGAAAGTCAAATAGCTGTCGAGAGCGGTATCGAAGCCGAGGTTGGGACAGGCGTCAAGCTCCCCTTTTTCACAGCCCTGGCATCGATCACGAGCGCCTTCAAGCACGGCACCACGCAGAAAAAAACATTCCGCATCGAGATCAAGCAACGCATCGGGCTCTTCTTGGAAGACTTGAATGACCTCATCAATAATCTTCAGATTCAACTCGGCAAAATCGGCAAGAAGGGTCTGGTGATTATCATCGACAGTCTGGATCGCATCATCCCGCACAGGCTCGACGAAGAAGGCCGCCGAACCCGGCATACAGAGATCTTCATCGAACACGCAGAACATTTGAAAGCACCACGCTGCCACATCGTCTACACCGTGCCTATCTCCATCCATTTCAACGTCAATCTGAACACAGTCTATTCGGACAAAACGGTGACGATTCCGATGATCAAGGTGCGAGATGAGGATGACTCGGAAAACGAAGGAGGGCTGGCAGCCATCCATCAAAGCATCGCGGAGCGCATAAACATTGAAGCTATTTTCGAAAACGCGGAGGACGTGAAGCGATTGGCGCTGGCCTCCGGTGGCCATATTCGCGACCTGATGCATCTGCTCCGCTACGCCTGCGATTACAGCGACACGCAGATCACCACGGCGGCAGTCGAAAAGGCCATTCGCGCCCTCGTGCGAGACTATGACCGGCTCGTGAAAGATGCCGATTTAGGGCGATTGGTGAAGGTGCATCAAGAAAAACGCCTGCCGACGGATCCCGAATACGCCCTCCTGCCGTATCATTTGATTGTGTTGGAATACCAGAACGGCGACCGATGGGCGGACGTCCACCCCGCTGTGCAAGAAACACGCAAGTTCAAAGAGGCCCTGAGCCATGTCCGCGCCTAGCAAGCCAAAACCAACGAAAAAGGCTCTCGCCGATCAACTTCCGGCTATACCCGAGGCGGAGACCGACGCCCGGAACGGGCCAGCCCTCGCCGACGAGCAGGATGTCCTGCGCCTCGAAACGACAGAGGAAGAACTAACCCGGCTCGAACGCATGCTCACACGAGCGAAGGGCTTTACGTTGGCTTTTGCACGGGTGAATGCGCCAACCCAACGCACACAACTCGTCGAAGAACTTCGCACACGGGTACAGCCGAAAAGCGTCGAGATTGTCGAGATTGACCTGGATGGATCGGTTGAAAACGTACTCACCGAGATCGAAGACTACCTCCGGCAGCACGATGACGCCGCGCCGGACGGCACAACGAAGCAGGCTGTCTTTGTTTATGGATTAGAACAACTCATCCCCTCCTCTGCCATCTACCATCCGGCGCTGGCGCTCATCAACCTCCGACGCGAAAACTTCCGCGAGGCGATCCCCACCCCCCTGGTCTTCTGGATCCCCGAATACGCCCTGCAAGCCATCGCCGAAGGTGCCCCCGATTTCTGGGCCTGGCGCAGTGGCGTCTACGAGTTCACCCTCCCTCAAGAACACACGGAAGCCATGTGGGCTTCGGTTGAACCGGAACGAGGCCAAAGTCGGTTATCCCTGTTGGAAAAAAAAGAGCGGATCAATTCGTTATCAGGCTTGCTTGCTGAATATGAGTTGCGGGAGGACAAAAATGAACCTAACATCGTTGCTATTCGGTTCGATCTGCTCACCCGGATTGGTGATTTGTATGATTATACCGGCAATTATGAACTTGCCTTCGACTTTTTCGGGCGTGCTCTAGCACTCGCCGAAGCAACCGAAAATGAATCTTTTTCGGTGCATATTCTTCTCTCGATCGGGATAATCTACCAGAAACGGG
>JANQES010000015.1 GCA_028278205.1 Rhodothermales bacterium | reverse complement strand
GCGGCGCAGCCATTCTTCTTTGGCGTGGCCGAATTCTTCGATAGCGACGAAGCCGTCGGCCCCGCAGATGCTCGCGCAAATCGAGAGGGTAAGGATGTCATGGAGGCTGTGGAGTTTAGTGCGTTCAAGGCGCGGGTCCTCGAGTTGGGCAAAGTGTTCGGTGATCGAGGCAGAGATCGCATCGGGCATGGCAAACGAGGTTGGGTTGAAAACCGAAAAGGGGTGCCCCAAAATAACCCCATTTAGATGCGATTGCCCTAATGTGGGGTGAAGAGCGGAGATAGGTTTACTGTGCTTTAGATACCCTGTAGTCGGTGCATGACATCCTGATGATCTGCGAGGGGACCAATCGGCTTTTTCAGGTGTGCAAGAGAGACACTTCGCCCCCAAGCTTTTTCCCGATGATGGATTTCATCGTATTTCGCGTATTCCGTGTGCTTCGTTGCTTGATGATCACCGCGCTGTTTTTCGGCGGGGCCGTGGAGATGTATGCCCAGGGGTTCAATGCGTTCAATGGGCGCAACCATCCGGAACTCGACTGGGTGGAGGCCGAGACGGCGCATTTCAAGATCATGTATCCGACGCACCTGGTCGGCATCGAAGCCGAGGTGGCGCCCATCGCCGAGGCCTCGTACGACGCGCTCGCTGCCAACTTCGGCGTCTCGTTCGACGAGAAGATCCGCATTTATCTTTCGGATGAAGACGAGATTGCCAACGGTTTTGCGGTGCCGGTGGGCAACGGGTTTACCAACATCTGGGTGCGCCACAACGACTGGGCCGCCACCTGGACCGGGCGCGAGAAGTGGCTGCGCAAAGTCGTCGCCCACGAACTGGCGCATATTTTTCATTACCGCGCCGTCGCCTCCAGGCCGCGTCTGATCAATTTCAGCCTCGGCAATCCGTTGCCGCGTTTCTGGACCGAAGGCCTCGCCCAGTATCAAACCGAACTTTGGGATGCCCAGCGCGGCGACCGCTGGCTGCGCACCTCCGTCCTCGACGATCAACTCTCCTACGACGACGGGCGCTCGGTCTGGAACGGGCGCCTGCTCTACGCCGTGGGCAACGCGCAGGTACGCTACTTCGCCCAACAATATGGCGACTCGACGCTGGCGGCGCTGCTGGCCCATCGCAAAAAAACACTCTTCGGCCTCGCCGAAGTGCATAACTTCTACGGCGCCTTCAAAGACGTCACCGGCCAGTCGTATCGCGACTTTTACGACGAGTGGCGGCGGCACGTCAACGTTTATTATAACACGAAGGCGGGGCGGCTAGAAACGACGGATTCGCTGGATACCGAGCCGATGAAGGCGCCAGGGCAGTATCTCTACGACGCGCAATTTAGCCCGGATACGACGCGGCTGGCCGTGGTGTCGCTGCCGTCGTTAGACCGGCCTGTGCGGCGGCTTTACGTACGGGATCAGGAGACGGAAAAGCTGCGGATTGTGGCCGAAGGCTCGATCAGAACGCCTGTGGCGTGGAGCCCGGACGGACGGCGCCTGGCGTTTGCTCGCACGGCGCGAGGCCGCCACGGCTCGCTGCTCAACGACCTCTTCATCGTCGATGCCGATGGCAAGAATCTCCGCCGTCTTACGCACAGCCGCCGCGCTTCCTCGCCTGCCTTCGATCCTGATTCGTCGAACGGGCGGCTGGCGTTTGTGGGGTCGGAAGGCGGCACGGCCAATGTGTTTTTGTTGGATCTGGAGACGGGCCGCGAGACGCCGCTGACGCATTTCACCGGCGACGTGCAGATCAGCGGCCTTCGCTGGAATCCTACCGGAAACCAGCTCGTCTTTGCCCGCACCGACGCCGAAGGCATCCGCGAACTCGTGTTGATCGATCTAACCCGGCCCGCCGTCGTGACGGGCCTGGGCGGCGCGTCGTCGTCGGAGCCGTCCGGGGCCGCGTTGAGGCCGCTGACGGACGAGGCCCACGACAACCGCCAGCCGGTCTGGAGCCCTGACGGCCAATCGCTGGCCTACACGTCGCTGCGCGACGACGTGCCCAACGTTTTTGTGATGGATCTGGCCTCGGGCACGCATCGCCGCGTAACGAACCTGGCGACGGGGGCCGCCGTACACGACTGGCTCCCGCCCGATTCGGCCCACGCCGCCGGCACGCTCGTCGTCGTCAGCAACGTCACCAAGCGCCGCGACCGCGCCTACCGCATCGATGCCGCGCGGACGGCCTCCGAGGCGGTCTCTACCGTCCCCGACGCCTACGCCGCCTGGACCCGCCATCGCCCGCCGCGCGAGGTGCCCTCGGCCATCGCGCCCGACTCGACGCTCATCACGGCGCGGGCGCCCTATCGCGCCTGGAAAAACCTGACGCACACCGCTTCGTTCGCCTTCCCCTACTACAACGACGCCGACGACTGGGGGCTTTTCGGCGCCACGGCGTGGATGGAGCCGCTGGGCAAACACCTCATCACTGTTCTCGGCGGTGTCTCGATCAACAGTTTTGAGGACAAAAGCTTTTTGCTGGCGTCGTACGTCAACAACCAGCGGACGCCTACCATCCAGTTCAACGCCTATCGCTTCCCCGGCTCGGCCCGCCTCTACGGCGACGACGTGCTCGTCGAAGATTTCATCGGCGGCGACGTCTCGGCTTTCTGGTCGCTGGACTGGTCGGCGCATCCGTACGTGAGCGAGTTGTTCAGCGCCCGCCTGCGCCTGGCCGACGTCGAGCCGCTCAACCACGAAGATTTTGAGGGCGTAGGCGGCCTGCTGCCGCCCGAATCGGCCACGGAGGCGACGCTCCGGCTTTCGTTTAGCCGGCGCAAGCAACGCCCGTACCGGCACAACCTCATCCATCCACTCGACGGCGAGGGGTTCCGCCTGCGTCTCACCGGCGCCGCCCGCGTCCTGGGCACCGATAGCGAGTTTCTCCGCGCCGACCTCCAGGCGTATAACGTCCTCCGCATCCCGCTTTTATCGAGGCACCGGCTCTACGTCTATGGCCGGGTGCAGGCGCAGATCGGCAGCCCCCGCGCGCAAGACTACATCGGCTTCAACCGCGCCGACGGGCTCCAGTACGAACTGCCCGTCTTTATCCCACTGGCCTTCAGCGGCGCGGACCGGGTGCGCGGCTACCGCAAGTTTGCCGTCGGCGACCGGGTGCTTTTCGGGACGGTGGAGTACCGGATGCCGCTGGTGGAAGATCTCGAAACGCGGATCCTGGGCCTCGTCTCGTTCGAAGGCACGTCGCTGGCGCTCTTCGCCGACGCCGGGACGGTCTGGTCCGACGGTGCTTTCGATCAGCGCATCGAACGGCTGGGCGTGGGGGCCGAGGTGAAGAATGCGGTGCGGATCGGCAATTTTTTTGAGTTCGGCCACGCCGTCGGTATCGCGCAGCCTGCCGAAGATCTGGGCACCGAAGACAATTATGAGTTCTATTATCGCCTCCGCGCGGCTGTGCCGTTTTGACACAATGGGGCGAAGGTGTTTTATTATGAGGTAGGCGGCGTGTTTCGACGGTGTGCCTGGCACAGGCTGTTTGTTTTGGTCACTGGTGGAAGATCCAAGAAACCAGTGACCAATGACCAGTGACTAGTGACCCACGCCACCGCCGGATCGAAGCGCCGAAGCTCGCGAACTGTCCCCCACATCCTCAAAAGCTACCCATGACCAGACGACGCGACCTGGGCACCTACCAGATGCTTTGGGATTGTGCCTACTGCGACACCAAGAAGCTCCTGGCCCTCGATCACCGGCATTGCCCCGGCTGCGGCTCGCCGCAAGATCCCGAACGCCGGTATTTCCCCAGCGACGAAGAGAAGGTCGCCGTCGAAGATCACCAGTTCGTCGGGGCGGATTGGCAATGCGCGGCGTGCGAGTCGCCCAACGCGACGGGGGCTGAGTTTTGCGTCAACTGCGGCGCCGGCAAGGACGAGGAGGCATCGGTGATGCAGCGGGCGGAACGGTCGGCGGCGGCGGGCGAGGCGTTTGCCGAAGACAGCGTGGATCAGGCCAAAGAGGAAGTGAGAGCCCATCGCCGGGCCGAACGCGAAGCGCGTCAGGCGGAGTATGAAGCGCGCCGGGCCGCTGCCGGCGGCAAAGCTGTCAAAGGCAAAGGCGGCGGCAAAAGCAAGGTTCTGTTGATCCTCGGCGTGGTGGTTATCGCCATATTATTCTTGATGTTCTGGAAAAAATCAGCCACAGTGACAGTCGATGGGCATAGCTGGACCCGCGCCATCAACGTCGAGCAATTCCAGAGCGTTCAAGCCTCCGAATGGTGCGATGCCATGCCGTCCGATGCCTACCGCGTCACCCAGCGGCGCGAGCGAAGCGGCACCCGGCGCGTCCAGGATGGCGAGACGTGCCGCACCGTCCAGCAAGACCAGGGCGACGGCACGTTCAAAGAGGTCGAAGAATGCCAGCCCAGGTATCGCGAAGAAGCGGTCTACGATCAGAAATGCTATTTCAACGTCGATCGGTGGGTGGAAGCGCGCACCGAGACGGCCTCCGGCGCGTCGCTGGCCGAGACGCCGCAGTGGCCTGCGCTCCGGCTTCAGCAGACGAGCCGCCGCCTCGGCGCCGAACGCGAAGGCGAGCGCTCCGAACGCTACGTCGTCACCTTCCGCACCGACGGCGGCGAGACGCACGACTGCGCCTTCTCCGAAGCCAAATGGCGCAGCTTCTCGGTAGGCCAGACCCTGGAAGTCAAAGTCGGCGGCGTTACGGGGAATTTGCGGTGTGGTAGTCTTTAGTTCATGGCGTGTGCTTTTCAGAGACGTATTCAGTAACAGGGTGTGACAGCATTACGTCATTTCTTAGAAACATTTAAGATATTAATAATTAAGAAGATGTTGTAAAATGACGATAATAGTGACACACATATTGTGTCACGCTGTATTATGTGTATATTATGTATACTCTTCATCTTCACACCACGCGGTGTTTTGGCCATGCTACAGGGTTCCACGTTTGAGCTAGATGTGGACAAATTGCAGCGGCTTGTCCACTATATCTGTCATCGGAAACGCGATAGGCTAAAGCAACTTAGTAGAACTAAGTTGCACAAGATCCTTTTTTATTCGGATCTACAGGCTTATTTAGCATTGGGGAAGCCCATCACAGGTGAGGTATATATAAAACATCAGTATGGTCCCTTCTCCACACATCTGGATCAAGTAGTACAGGCACTAGAAAATGAAGGGGCCCTGGTTGTCTCAGAAGACAGGTTTGTAGCAGGAGAAGAGGAGCGTTCACATCACCTGTTCTTTTCAAGGAAAGAGCCACAGATATCAGGCTTTGCACCGGAGGAAATCAGCATAGTTGAGTACTATATTGATCTAATAAGTCCCCACTCGACGCAAGCTGTGAGTGACGCATCGCATGATATCGTGTGGGAAACGAGAGCCATAGGCGAAAAAATACCCTACTATAGTGGATTCTTGTACACGCTAGGTGAGATCAGGCCAGAAGACATGGACTGGGCACGGCAAGAACTTACACAGTGGGGCGAGGATGAAGATTGATGGGGTATTCGTCTTGAAGAGTAGATAATCTACACGTATAGTCAGGGGATAATCCCGATACCAAAACACCCTCCTGTTTTGCAAAGACAATCCTCGAATCTGCGCTAAGGGCACGAATTATGTGGATGACTAGGGAGACTCGGACCCAAGGCGTATCTTCATGTCTATAAGACACTGATCTTACGTAAAGAGAGATTGCGATCTCTTCAACGACCCCTTGCCGCCAAGTAGAAGAGGTGGCCGCTATGCGTGCTTCCCTGTGGACGATACTGGGCTGGAGCCTCGTGCTCGTTTTGATGGCCTCCTGCCGAACCGAGCCGCCGCCGCCGATGACGTGTGCGACCGTTGCCGGCGATACCTCGCAGGCGGCCTTGCGCCAGCAGATCGGGCAGGTGTGCGCGGGGCTGGCAATACTCGACTCGTCCGCTCGGCAAGTAGCGCTCTTGCTGGACAACACCACGTTCGTGGCGCTCCGGGAGGATGAAAACAGAGTGCGCTTGCAGCAACTCGGCGTGCTGATGCAGCGAAAGATTGGGCTGCTTCGCAACGTGGAGACGGCCCTGACGGCCTCGAACACGCAGTTGCTCGAAGCCCTCTTCGGCGAGGCGGCCCGGGACAGCGCCCTGCGGTGGGCCGGGCAGCAGATACGCCCGGCCATCGGGCGGCTGAGCGACGTCCATGCCGCGCTCGATACGGCGAGCATCGGGGTGCTCGATGCGCTGGTCGAAGGCCTTCCCGAAGACAGCGTGCGCGAGATAGGAGGCCGGATGCGCGTGGCCGTCGCGCGCCAGGATAGTCTCCTCAGGATTCTCAAGCGGCCCCCCATCGATTCGCTCAGCGCGCGGGCGTCCACCGAGCGCGTCCGTGTTCTGGGAGGGTTGATGGGCCTGAGCATCACCCTGCTCGATTCGATCCACACCGCGCTCGGCCAGTCGAACACGCGCTTCTTCGATGCCCTAGCGGCGGCGTCGGAGGATACCGTCCTGGCGGCGTTATATCAGGACATCGGGCGGCTGACCGACAGGCTGGCGGCGCTCGACTCGTCGAATGCGCACTTCCTCGACGATCTGGGTACCGGCGGCATCGGGCCGTTGGGCGAACAGGCTTCTCGCGAGCGCTCCCGAGAGTTCGGATGGCAGATGCATCGCCAGATCAACCTGATGGGCGAGATCCGAACGGTTCTGGAAGCGTCGAACACGCAATTCATCGAGGCGCTCTCTGAAGAAAAAGCCGCCGATAGCGTGCGGCGGGCCGGGTATCAGATTCACGAGGAAATCGCCCGGTTGAATGATATCCACGGGACGCTGGAGCAGACGAGTTCGAAGTTGTTGAAGGTGCAATTCAATGCAGCCGGAGGAGATTTACCTGTCGATAGCTTGCGGCAGATCGGCAACCAGATTCGCGGTGAACTCAACCGCCAGCGTCTCATCCTCGATGCGATGGAACGGCACGATCCGCTGCTGGGCCTCCTCAGCGCGCAGGCCTCCAGCGAGCGGTTGCAGGAGACGGCGCGGCAGTTGCGCCGGGAGATCGACCTGCTCGACGAAGCCCACTCCTCGTTGGCCGTCTCGAACGCCGCTTTCCGAGACGCCCTCGTGGGCGATTTGCAGCAGTACGGCGGCAAGCTGTTTCTGGCCATCCTCGTCATCACGCTGAGCTTCTTCGTGGTCCGAGGGCTCGTCTGGCTCCTGGAGACGCTCTCCGAACGCAGCGCCGCCCAGCGCCTTTTCTTCAAGAAACTCATCCCCATCGGGCGGCTGACGGTCTGGGGCCTGACGATCTACATCGTGCTGGCCGATATCTTTAAACTCGACCAGCGCGGCCTGCTGGCTGCCGCCACGGCCCTCGGCGTGGCCATCGGCTTTGCCGCGCAAGACATCCTCAAAAACATCTTCGGCGGCATCCTCATCATCTTCGACCAACCCTTCCAGGTCGGCGACAAGATCAACGTCGGCGGCACCTACGGCGAGGTTGTCTCCATCGGACTGCGCTCGACGCGCATCGTCACGCCGGACGACAACCTCGTCTCGGTGCCCAACTCGCAGGTCGTCGATAGCCAGGTGGCCAACGCCAATGCCGGCGCGTTGGATTGCCAGGTGGTCGTCGATCTGTTCCTGCCGGGCTGGGTGGACGTGATCAAGGCCAAAGACATCGCCTACAGCGCTGCCGCCAACTCGAAGTACGTCTACCTCGAAAAGCCCATCGTGGTGAACATCAAAGACGAGTTCAAAGAAACGTTTCTGACGCAGTTGAAGGTGAAGGCTTACGTGCTCGATACGCGCTACGAATTTGCGTTTGCCAGCGACGTCACCGAGACGGCCAAAGCCGAATTTCTGCGGACAGGTTTGCTCTGGCCCATCGTTGAGATACACGCTCCGCTCGAACCGCCGGCGAACGGTGCGCCCGATACGCCCTCGCCGCTCGATCCGTCATGACCGAAATCGTAATTCCTCCTGAGACGACGCCCCCCGAACCGCCGCCGCCGGAAGCGCCCGCGCCGCGTGTGCCCGAAGCACCGCCGCCGCTGGCCTGGGTGGAGGCTGAGGCCCGGGCGAACGCGCTCGCCGTCACCCTCGACGGGACGGCGCAGGCGCAGTGGCAGGGGTGGATGGACGCCGTTGCCTCGGAGGTGCTGGAGCCGCTTCAGGCCCTCGTCAAGCAGGTCACGACCACGCACCGGCGCCTCGCCGACGAGGCTGCGCTCGACGATGCCACGGCGCCGGGCGATCTGTGGCGCCGGGCCACGGCCTACCGCCACGCCACCGCCGAAACGGTGCTGGTCACGCTTCGGGGTTTTCTGGCGAAACGGAAGTTCGGCGACGCGCTGGGCGCCGGGTGTCTGAAGATCGTCGAGCCGCTGGGGCCGCTCGCCGACGGCGCGACGTCGCATTGCACGATGTCCCGGCCCATCACGTTGTATGCGCCGTCTGCCCAGGACAGCCTGCCGCGCCGGGTGCGCAAGGCGTTCGTGCGGGCGCAGCGACGGTTCGAGCAGACGTATCTGGTCTTGTTCAACGGGCTGCGCCGGCTCTTCCGGCTCGATCCGCTGCCGCTGCCGCCGTTGCAGCGGCTGGCGCCGGTGCGCGAGTTGTGTGCCTATCACGTCCGGGTTCGGGTGCCGGGCCGCCTGGCGCCGCTCCACGAAGCCGTGCAGCAACACGTAGCGGCCCTCGTAGGCCGCCTCGAAGCCGCCCTGACCGACTGGACGCACGCCATCCTCGACGCGGAACGCCAGTTTGACCGGCTTGCTTTTCATCAGCCGGACATCCTCCAGACCCTCCACGTCGTTGGGGCCGAAGACGAAGAGGCACCGGCAGATGCCGTCGATCCGGAGGCTGTCGCGGCGCTGGCTGCGGCGGCAGACGCGCTCCAGCGTGCCCTGACCGAGGCCGCCGAGGCCATGACGCTGCCGCCCGAAATCGACGCCGACGCCATCTTGCACGCGGCAGCCGACGAACTGAAAGAGGATCTCCGCCGCGCCGGTACTTTCCTCCTCAATCTCAAAAAACGAAGGATCCCGCCGCCCGAATCCCGGCCCGAAGCGCGCATTGAAAAACGACGGCAAAGCTGGGCCGTCTGGCATCAACAAACGGTGGATCGCCTGACCTTGAACGGGCGGCTGATGGCGTTGCGCAAAGAGATGCTCGATCTGCAGGATGCCCTCTTGAAACGCATCTCTTCTGCTTCGCTGCGCCCCGTCTTGCGGACGTTTCAGCCCGAAGCCGACCGCCTCCGCGAGGCTGAACAGCAGGCCGCGCAAATCATCTCCGACGCCGATTCTGACGACCTGGAGACGCTGCATGCGGCGCTGCACGACTTGCAGCAACAAACCATGACGGCGCTCAGAGAGGCCCTGAGCGATCTGCCCGGCCTCGTCTCGGCAGATCAGGCCCTCGCCGAGCCGGGCCGCGCCGAGTGGGCGGCACTGTGCAAAGCCGTCGAGCAGTTCCCCGAACATCTGTTCATCCACGCCGTGCCGCGCGGCGAAAAAGCGCTCACCCCCGATAAAAAGCCCTGGCGCATGGACGTGCGCCTCAGCGTCAAGGATCTCCTGCATCCGTTTCCCGAACTGCTGGCCGAACCCGCCGCGCCGCTCCGCAAACAGATTGTGCGGATCTGGGGCGAGACCGAGCAGGTCAGCCACATCGTCCAGTACAACCTCGACGTCGCGCTCGATGTGCTCAAAGCCACGCCCGAAGACGCCGAGCCCGCCGAAGACGCCGAGGACCAACCCTCGAAAGATCCGCTGGAGGATGCGCGCGAACTGGCTACCGACGGCCTCCGCCGCGCCGCCGACACGCTGATGGATCTGGCCCGGTCGTTGGAGGCGCCCTGGCTAACCTTCTCCGGGGCCGTTTTCCAGGTTTTTCAGAATGACTGGGCCGACGTGCATCGCAGCGCGCGCACCGAGGCGTTCGTCGAGGAACAGTGGTATGATTTCTGGATGCGCGCCCGGCGCCAGACACAACGGCTGCGGCGGCGGGCCAGGGAATTGTGGGAGGAATACTCGAAGATCGCGCTGCGGCTGTTTCGGAAGGGGCGTCGGGGCGCGCAGGAACTCATCGAACGAGGCCGCTCGGCCATCGGCACGGTCGAGGCGACCGAGGAAGACCGGCTGCGCACCATCGACGCCATCTCGCTGGCCAACATCCAGACGTTGCAGCAGGGGTTGCCGCTGGTCTATCGCAAGCTCTTTTCGTTGCGTTCGGTCAACGAGCCGTCGTTGCTCGAAGGCCGCGAGGCCGATCTCAAACGCATCAACCAGCATTTTCGGCGCTGGAAGCAGCGGCAGGCCGCCGGGGCGCTCGTGCTGCCGATGCCGATGGGCAGCGGGCGCACGAGTCTGCTCAACGTAGCGGGCGCTACGCTGCAAGCGCAAGCCGACGTCTCTACGCTCAGCCTCGAAAAACGCCTTTTCGACACCTCCGAATTCGCCGCGCGCATGGCCGAAGCCCTCGACATCGAAGTCATCGGCGAACCGTCGCTCGAAGCGCTCGAAGCCCAACTGCTCGATACGCCGCGCCCCCAGAGGCCGCGCGTCTGTCTGATCGATAATCTTGAACATTTGCTGCTGCGTACCCTCGGCGGCGCCGACCTCGTCGAGCGGGTGTTGATCTTTTTCTCCCGCACCGACCGGCAGATCTGCTGGATCGCCACCATCGGCGATTATACGTGGCGTTTTCTGGAAAAGACGCTGGGCACAGCCACCGGCCTCGTCACGGCCTACCGGTCTTCGGCGCTCAACGCCGCCACGGTCGAAGCCATCATCATCAACCGGCACCGGCGCAGCGGCATGGTGCTGCGTTTTGCCGAGCCGAAAGACCTCTCGGCCCTCGCGCGCCGCCGCCTCAACCGCGCGCGCGCGCCCGAAGCCCGGCAGGCCATCCTGCGCGAGATGTACTTCGAACGCCTCCACCGGCTCAGCGGCCAAAACGTGATGCTGATGCTCTTCTACTGGCTCCGCTCCACCGACTTCAAAGCCGAAGAGGGTATCCTGACGATCCAGCCCGTCCAGCCGCTAAGCTTCCGTTTCTTCGAATCGTTCGATCTGGCGCGGGCCTTCACGCTGAAAGCTTTTATGCTTCACCACACGCTCACGCTCGCAGAGCACAACCGCGTCTTCCGCATGGACGACGCCCAGAGCACCTACCTGCTGGAGTCGTTGCTCAACCTGGGCCTCATCGAACCGAGCAGCCGCGACGCCCGCCGCGACGCCACCGGCAACCCCACCCGCATCATCCCCGACGAACGCTACCGCCTCCACCCGCTGATCTTACACCCGACGTTTCAGTTGTTGAAGGAGCGCAATATTATTCATTAGGGTGTGGACGATGGTTTTTTACGAGAGATGGTCTCGGCGACGAGGTCGGATCCGAATAGTTTTTTTTTCACAAGCTTGCGGAAGACTTCAAAATAACTTACAATGATTTTAGGACGGTCTGGTATCCTATGTGTTTTTTTATCAACTGTCCCATGCTGTTTACGGCAGGGCCAAGGTGTCGGCCCCGTATATCCACTGAACAATGATCAGGTTTAATAAGTGAAAATCGACCTGGTCAAATTGTGTAATCGAGACTGCTCGGTTCGGACGTTTTTCGATGTCTGAGCTGTAAGACCCAGACATATAACAGCTCCAACCTACTCTCTTTGGAAGAAGGTTTTCGGATCGGTGTCTACTTGAGCGCCTGGTTGTGAAGATTCTCTAGAAGACGGAGGGTTCATATGCCGGTGAACAGAGTCTTATTTATCAACATGCCCTTTGGAGGGTTGGATCGCCCGACGATTGGCGTGAGCTTATTGAAAGCAGGCATTGCAAAGCAAGGGATTCCCAGTGACATTGCTTATTTCAACCTGAAGTTTGCCGGTGTAATCGGCCACAGGCTTTATAACGTTATCTCCAACACCGGTGCAGATGTGGGCACGGAATACGCCATCCCGTTGCAATATTTGGCTGGAGACTGGCTGTTTTCTCAGTACTTCTATGGGCCTGGCAGCCTCGAAGCCGAAGTGTACCTCGAAGAGGTGCTCAAGCCGAACGTTTCCCCGGTAGCGATACAGCATCTTCTCTCCGTGTTGCCTTACATTGCTCCCTTCCTCGAAGATTGCATAGAGAGCGTTGATTGGGACACCTATTCGGTGGTGGGTTTCACCTCGACGTTCGAGCAAAACATGGCGTCGCTCTGTCTGGCACGCATGATCAAACAGCGCTACCCTCACATCTTTATCACGATGGGCGGTGCCAATTGTGAAGATGTCATGGGCCGGGAGCTCCACCGGCAATATCCCTTTCTGGATGCGGTTTGCACCGGCGAAGGAGACAACGTGTTTCCCGAACTCCTTCAGGCCTTGAACACAGGGCGGTCGCTCGCCGGTGTTCAGGGCTTGGCCTGGCGGGACGAAGCCGGGCGCAGCCACGACAACGGCCCCCCCGCCATGGTCACAGACGCTAATCTGGAAGCGTTGGCGTTCCCTGATTATGATGACTATTTTCAACAGTTGCGTGTCAGCAGCATCGCGTCATTCGTCGCACCCTGGGTGATGATGGAGGGCTCGCGTGGATGTTGGTGGGGCGCCAAAAGTCATTGCACGTTCTGCGGTCTCAACCCGGGTACGATGCAATCCCGGCGCAAATCGCCGGAGCGCGTCCTCGATGAACTCTTTACCCTGGTTGATCGGTACGGCGTGCGCAATGTCATCTTTGTTGATAATATTATGGACTATGAGGGATTGCGGTCCTTCGTGCCTCAGATCGCCGAAGCCAACAAAGACTTACGCATCTTTTTTGAAGTCAAGGCCAACATGAGAAAAGAACAAGTCGCCCTGATGGCCCAGGCCGGCATCACCGAGATCCAGCCCGGCATTGAAAGTTTCAGCACACAGATTCTGAGATTGATGGGCAAAGGAATTACCTCGCTTCAGAACGTGGCTTTTCTGAAGTGGTGCCAACAGTATTCTGTACAGCCTCAATGGAACATCCTCTATGGTTTTCCCAAGGAAGAGGCCGAGGAGTTTCCCAAGCAGCTTGAGATCATGAAACGCATTACCCACTTGAAGCCGCCGATGACGATAGGCCGCATTCGGCTGGATCGATTCAGCCCCCATTATACAAGGGCTGCCAGCTATGGCTTCAAGAATGTACGCCCGCTGCGTTCCTACCGGCACGTCTATCCGTTCGACACCGAGGTTCTATCGAATATTTGCTACTTTTTCGATGCCGAACTTGAGGATTGGCAGGAGCCGGAGGAGGCGCTCAGCCTGGCGCGCATGAGGATGGAATGGGCCTACAGAGGGGCGCCGGACACGCTCACCTACACCAAGAACGAGGATGGAACCGGGACGATCAACGATTCGCGTTTCAATCGTCGCCTTGATAGAATTATTCTAAATCCGTATCAAAACGCCATCTATGAGACCTGCGACCAGCCGAGGAAGTTCAAGTCCATCATGTCTTCCATGAAGAGCCGTTTTCCGGATCGCTCCTTCACAGAAGAAAAAATGTCTGCTTTCCTCAACTACCTCTATGACAACTACTTGGTGGTGAGAGAGGGGGATGCATACCTCGCTGTGGCCTTACCAAAGATGGCTGATGCCGAAACCGCACACCTTACCACCCAACCTGAAGAGGGTCTCCATTATATGTACGAGAGTGGTTGATCTCTCTCCAAAACTTACTACGGAGGATGCGAAATGGCTGCAAAACGACCCAATCAAGACTCGCCTGGATCGGATGAGCCTGACTCTGCTCCGAGCGAAGGCGGGGCGCGGGAAGACGATAGCACGGATCCGGGGGCGCAAGCTAATCCGGGCGCGTGGGCCAATCCAGGCGCGTGGGCGAATCCAGGCGCGTGGGCGAATCCAGGGGCTTGGGCGAATCCGGGCGCGTGGGCCAATCCGGGCGCGTGGGCGAATCCAGGGGCTTGGGCGAATCCAGGCGCGTGGGCGAATCCAGGGGCTTGGGCCAATCCGGGCGCTTGGGCGAATCCGGGCGCTTGGGCGAATCCGGGCGCTTGGGCGAATCCAGGGGCTTGGGCGAATCCGGGCGCTTGGGCGAATCCAGGCGCGTGGGCGAATCCGGGCGCTTGGGCGAATCCAGGCGCGTGGGCCAATCCAGGCGCGTGGGCCAATCCAGGCGCGTGGGCCAATCCAGGGGCCTGGGCCAATCCAGGCGCGTGGGCCAATCCAGGGGCCTGGGCCAATCCAGGGGCCTGGGCCAATCCGGGTGCTTGGGCGAATCCGGGTGCTTGGGCGAATCCGGGTGCTTGGGCCAATCCGGGTGCTTGGGCCAATCCGGGTGCTTGGGCCAATCCAGGCGCGTGGGCGAATCCAGGCGCGTGGGCGAATCCAGGCGCGTGGGCGAATCCGGGCGCTTGGGCGAATCCGGGCGCTTGGGCGAATCCAAGGGCTTGGGCGAATCCAAGGGCTTGGGCGAATCCAAGGGCTTGGGCGAATCCGGGTGCTTGGGCCAATCCAGGGGCTTGGGCGAATCCAAAGGCTTGGGCCAATCCAGGGGCCTGGGCGAATCCGGGCGCGTGGGCCAATCCGGGAAATCCGCCCCCTGATGTTTAGTGGTTGGTGAGGTCTTCTCAAGACATTTTGGGCCATGTTGCCTTGCAAAGTCGCTTCAGGTCAGCAGAAACGAGCCCTGAATGGGTGAGGGTTCGTGGAGGCTACCGGTCTGAGTGCAGCATTCAGCCGGAGCCAGGAGGATGCCGACAAGAGTTCGTTCGGCGTTGACCTGTGGTGGAGTTACAAGGCAACATGGCCCAACAACTTCCCAAACTTGGCTACTTTTCATTTTCAACGACTTCTAACTCTCACATTATTCCGGGTGCTCCCTGTGGTGGTGGGTTACCATTCCAATGATTTCGAGAACACCGCCACCGGCGAGCCGGCAGCCAGCACGACAGAGTACGGCTCAGCTTCTTGGAGGAAGGCCCACGCCGGGCCGTAGACGTGCGCCCAGTCCAGATCCAGATCGAACGACGTGACGGGGTAGGTTTGCCAGACGGGATGCGTCACCTCGTAACGCACCGTCTGGCCGCCGCGTGTCTTTCCGAAGCCCCACTGGTGCTCTTTGAAGAAGTGCTCGGTGCTTTCGGGCGACGGCATTTCGGGCGGTTTGGCGCCGGTCACCCGCAGCGTCTGCCGCCGGCCTTGCCAGTCGAACTGATAGGTCATCGTGAGGCGGTCGGGGGTCTCGTCGCGCGTGTTATGCATCGGCGTGGCGACGTACGGTTCGTTGTAGAGCGTCCGCGCCATCCACGCCACCAGCCGCTGCGGCACCAGCTCGCGCACGAACACGACGCCTCGTTCCGCCCCGTGCCGCACGTAAAACCGCAGGTTAACCTCTGCAAAATCGCGATACCCCGGCCATGGCACGCCCAGCACCCGCGTATCCAAAAAGTCGAACGCCACGAGGCTGGCGAAGGCGTGCCCGTCGCGCGTGTCGAGCGTCAGGCCCGGCGGCAGATGCGGCGCCAGCACTTCCGGCGGCACGATGTAGCTGAGCAGAGCGAGGCGTTCCCAGCGAGCGGTGAGAAAAGGTCGAGGCATGGAGTGGATTGTTGATTCGAATCGAACCCGGCTTCTATGATACAAAAAAGGCACGCCCCTTATCGGACATGCCTTCATCGAAACCATGCTCGGATGGTCGAAAAATGTCAGGAAGCGGCCTGATAGATGGCGGGTCGGTAGCGGGGAGGCGGCACGGGTTTATCGGCTGAGCGCGCGCTTTCCAGCCAGGCTTCTTTGGCGATCAAGATCTCTTTGAGTGCTTCTTCGGGCGTGTCGCCGTAGGCCGAGCAATAGGGCAGATCCGGGATGTCCGCGATGTAGCCGCCGTCTTCCTCGCTGTAGAAAATATTGATGTGATAGTCCTTCATGCGTCTTTTTTCAGCGTGAGGTTGTACTTCTCAACCAGCTTTAGAAACTGCCGAACCTGATACGGTTTAGCCTGTCCCTTCACGCTCTGCAAGTTGATCTGTTCCGGGATGTCCGGATGGATAAAAACGTGATGGCTCCCGCTAATACGCGACAGCCGAAAGCCAAACGCCTCAACCAGCGTCACCATCTCTTTGAATCGAACGTTCTTCGTGCTGGATAGCACCTTTTGAAGAAGTTTTTCCTTTTTCATCGCTACGATGTCACCCTGGAAGTTTTTGAGGAGTTCGCCAGATAATAGAGCTATAAACCTTAGAATGCCTGGCATATAGCGCATATGCCAACTTTTTCTACTTCACCATTTCTTTTACGTGAACATGCAAGCCAAACAAAGAATGTCGCCCCCAACCAGAGACGCCTTCCCCAAACCATTTAGATTTTTCGCCCCGCGAAAAATCTAAGCGAAAAATCTTAAAGAGTCCCCCCGTACACCGCCCGTTCGATGCCGGCCCATAGGGGGTTGGCGGCGTAGATGCGTTCGAGGTCTTCCGGGGTGAAGATTTGTTTCCAATCGTGGTCGTACGTGGTGCGGTTGACGTAGCCGAGCGCGCGGAGGGCCTGTTCCTGATCATGCGAGACTTCGCCGAAATGTTTCGCCACCGCGATAAAATCGTCGATCAGGTGTTCTTGTCTGATCCAGAAAGCCACCTGTTCCGGTTCGAAGCGCCTTAGCACGTCGTCAGGAAGCCTGAAGTCTGCTTCCTTCGTGAGAATTGTGTTTAAAACGCGTTGGGCGCTGCGCACAGGCCGAAGCCGGGGCATCACCGAAAAATAGAAGCGCCTGGCGGCAGGGCGGATCGGGTGCCGCGCGATGCGCCCGGCGCGTAGTATGTCTGCGTCGTAGTCGAGTCCGTAATGGAGGCGTTCGTGCTGAGCGTAGCTCCACATCCAGGCAGGGAGCCGGCGGATGTTGAGGATGCGTCTTCGGGCTGTGCTCAGATCGACGTGTGCCTCGCGCTCGCGCACCGAAAACGGATCGTGTTTTTTCCAATAGGTATGCGGGTCGACGTGTTCGACGAGGTGCGGCAGCAACGCGAACAGGGCGCGCGTGGCATCCCCGGCGGTCTTGGGCATGTGCCCCCACACAAATCCGCGCCCGATAACCATCGATTCGTCTCTTTTCACGTCTGAATGTCCTCCTACCCACCAGAAAAGGCGCCTCCAATCCGAAGGCGCCTTCCCCAACCCTTTTAGATTTTTCGCGAGGCGAAAAATCTAACCGATATGCATCTGAAGTTCTTCCCGCCGGTGTTTCTGGCGAAGCTTGCGCAGCGCCTTCTCCTTGATCTGACGCACGCGTTCGCGGGTGAGACCGAAACGCTGGCCGATCTCTTCGAGCGTCAGCGGGTGCTCCCGTCCGATGCCGAAGTACAACCGCGTGATCTCCGCTTCGCGCGGATGCAACAGACTCAACGCACGCTCGATGTCGATCTTCACCGACTCGTCCAACAACGAATCGTCCGGCGAAATACCCTCGTCGCTCGGCAACACATCCAACAGGCTGTTGTCGTCATCCTCGTTGAACGGCGCATCCATCGACAGGTGACGGCCCGTGTGCTGCATCGCCTCGCGCACCTTCTCGACGTCGATTTCGAGTTCGTTGGCCAG
>JANQES010000142.1 GCA_028278205.1 Rhodothermales bacterium | reverse complement strand
CACGTCGGGCAATTCCATCCGCAGATAGATCGCCAGCTCGGCCATGCGCGCGCGGTCGTAGCCGTTGGTGACGAGGTTGACCATCGTCTCGCCGGTATGGGCGCCCTGCCGGATGACGAGGTGCCGCAAGAAGCCTTCGTGTGTGCGGATGTTCCACGGTTTCCATTCGCGCAGCCGGGCAAACTCGCGCACGCCGTTGACGATCTCGACGCTCAGTTCGGATTGCAGATGGCATTCGTCGAGGTCGAGCACTTTGTAAAAATTACCCGGCACGTGCAGGCCCAGGGCAAAGCCGGTGTCGAAGTCCTCTCCGGTGGCGATCTCCTTCGGCGTCAGCCAGCGATGGGTGCTGAAGGAAAACTCCATCTTGTTGCGATAGAAGTAGATCGCCTCGGCGCCGAGCGGCGGGCGGACGTCTACGTCTTCGAGGCCGCCGTGATGGATCAGCGCTTCCTGGACGCTCTGGCGTTTGGCCTCTAGCTGGGCCGTATAAGCCACGTGTTGCCATTTACAACCGCCGCACGTGTCGAAGTAAAAACAACGCGGCTCGGTGCGCAGCGGGCTGGGTTCGAGCACGTCGAGCAGGCGGGCTTCGGCGTATTTTTTCTTGCTCTTGAACACCCGTACCCGCACCCTGTCGCCGGGCACGGCCCCGGCCACAAAGACGACGTAGCCGTCGAGGCGGGCCAGCGATTTGCCCCGGTCGGCAAACTTCTCGATGACGAGTTCTACTTCTTCGCCTCGTTTGAGCCGGCGCTTCTTCTCTTCTTGCTGCCTTTCTTCCTGCTGTAGCGTTTCCATCGTCGAGGGCTCCTCTGAGCCGCATCATGCCTGAGAAAGAGCGTCCAACCCGTTTGTTATCACAACGTTTCCCCCTTTAGCGAATGGCCAGTGGCCAATGGGGAGGGCCAGGTTCAAGACCCCTATTCCCCATTCGCTACTCGCCATTCGCTACTCCTTCAGCCTGCTGCGCCAGGCCGTCGAGCAGGCGCAGGGCGGCTACTTTGCCCCGGTCCCGGGTTATCTGTTGCATCAGCGCCACCTGCTGCGCCGCCAGGTGCCGGGCTACCGCTGCCACCGTCGCCGCCCCCACCGTCGGATTGCGCTTGAGCATCGTCTTGAGATCGGGGCTGAAAAACCCGAGCACCCTGGTCTCGGTGACGGCCTGCGCCGTCTCCATCCGCCGCGACTCGCCCAACAGCGAGAGCGCGCCGAAAAACTCGTTTTCGACGGCCTGGCGCAACTCCTGATCCACACCGCTTTCGTCTTCGACCACCAGACGGACACGCCCGCGCTGAACGATGTAAAGGCCCAGGCCCGGATCGTTTTCATAATAGATAAACTCGTCGCGCCGGTAGTCGCGCGGGTGCAGGACCTCGGCCAACTCGCGCAAGGCGCTCCGCGAAAACCCTTTGAAGAGCGACACCTGCTTGAGCACCTCGACGACTTCGCGGGTGCGGGCGTCTTCCTGTCGTTTAAACACGCGCCGGTAGAGGTCGCGCAGCGTGTGGATGATTCGTCGGGTGACGGGCATTTCGCGGTTGGATGTGATGGCGACTGCGGGAAGATACGGTCGGGAGTGTTTGAGTGTTATGGTGTTTTGGTGGGTTGAGGTAGGTATGGGCAAAGTGGCGCGTGCCCAGTTCGCCCTCAATCACCGGGCTCAGCAGTACAAGGACGCTAAAGCGCCCTGTCTTAGCCCCTTGGGGCTTGAGCCAGTGAGCCCGGTCCTTCAGGGCCGGGCGGAGTCTCAAACACTATAACACCAAAACACTAAAACACCTCAAACTAAAAAGCATGGCCGATGCCGAAATACGGTGTCGGATCTTTCAGGCCATTGGGAAAAATGCCCTCGCCCGGCAAGGCCGGATCGTAGATGCGATAGGCCAGGTCGAAACGCAGCACGAGGTATTCCCAGGCTACACGCAAGCCCAGGCCGGAGCCCACGCCCATTTCTTTGTAGAACCGCCCGAACGCAAACCGCCCCGAGGGATCGCCTTCTTCGAGATTGCCAAAGCCGGGATTGCGCGGCCCGAACCAGACGTTGCCGACGTCGGTGAAGAGCGCAAAGATCCAGTCGGCGGTCAGGGTATTGCGCAGGAAAGTGCTGCGCAGTTCGGCGCTGGCTTCGAGCTTGATGTCGCCGCCGAGGATGTTGGTGGCGCCGGCCTCGGCGGCGTCGGTGGAGCTAAAGCTGGCGCCGCCGGGACCGAGTTCGCGCAGCCGCCATCCGCGCACGCTAGAGGCGCCGCCGCTATAAAAACGCCGGTCGAACGGGACGACTTCGGCGCGTCCGGTCGGATGGGCTACGCCGCCGATGACCTTCCAGGCCAGGACGGTCGTCCGGCTGATGGGCCAGTAGCGCCGGAAGTCGCCGACGAAGCGGGCGTACTGGCGATAGATGAGCCGGTTTTTGCTGCCGTCGCCGCCGAAGACCGGCAGGCCGGGGAGGCTGCCTTCGAGGGTGTCCGGGGTGTAGACGTAATTGTCGAGCAGGTAGGGCAGGTTGCCGCCGATCTCGGCGGAGGCCTCGTAGCTGTAGCCGCGCTCCCGCCTGAGCGGGTTGACGCGGGCCGAGCGAAAGGTGTAGCGGAGGGCGTTGTTGATTTGCGGCTGCGTATAGTCTTCCAGGATCTGCGCCCGTTGCACCGGGTCGGTCACCTGGGTATCATCGACGCCGAGGATGGGATCGAGGAAACGTTGCTGAAAACCGCCGAGTGTGTCGGGGTTACTCAGGCTGACGTCGAGCAGATCGACGAAGGACGTCACCGTCGGCGTATGGCGCATTTCGAGGCGCACGCGCGCGGTGCCGCGCCCACGAATGACCAGGCGCAGGTCTTCGCGCCGCGCCGTGATCAGGCTCAGCGACAGCCGCGTGCGGGCCTGATAGAGATTCAACGAACGATCCAGCCGCCCGAACGGCGCAATCAGATAGGGCAGCGTCAGCGACGTCGTCATTTCGGCCTGGGCCGAGGACAAAAATGTCGAATCGACGTCGGCGGCTACCGAGCCGATGGTGCTGAGCCGGAAGGTCTCGCCGCTGCCGAAGAGGTTGGCGTTTTCGTAGGCCACGCCGAGCCCGGCGCCGAGTTCGTTGCCTACGCCGCCGAGCACCCCGCTGCGCTGCACCATAAACGTCTCGAACCGGAACTGATGGCGGGGCCGGGTGCGCACCGTGATGCGATGCGGCAGCCAGGGCGCCCCGTCCGGCCCGGTCGCCGTCGTGTCGGGCGCGAGCGAGACGATGTCGGTAAACGTAAACACGCCGGTGGCTTCCAGCCGCCGTTTGGTGGCCAGGAGCAGCGATTCGTTGTACCAATCGCCGGGGCGAAACCGGAGCGAACGCGTCAGCAGGTCGGCGTCGAGGCGTTTTTCGTTGCGGATGCGCCAGGTGATGAACTGGTGGGCCAGGCCGTCTCTAAAGGCGGCATCGTCGAGGGTGTCAGCGCGCAGCCGGAGGCGGTCTTCCGGCCCGTTGACTTCGAAGTGTACCCGCCCGAACCGATAGCGCGGCCCGGCTCGCACCCGCAGCGCTACGTCGAAAGAATCCGGGCTGTACGGCGTGACGACGGCTTTGATGGAATCGCGCGTGACGGCGGCAAAACCTTCGTCGCGCAAGACCGAAAGCAGGCGCCGCCGTTCTTCGACCAGCATCGGCCCGGAAAAACGCAGGCTTTGGGCGTCGAAGGCCAGCGGTCGGTCAGGATCGAGGCGTTGGGGCCGTAGCAGCGAAGCGCGCGCCAGCCGCTGCTGCTGCCCCGCGTCGAGCGCGTCGAGGCCTTCGTAGGCCACGCGGCGGATGAAGGTAGCTGCGCCCGGCTCGATGTCGAACGTCACCCCGACGCGTGTATCTTGATCCTGGCGTGTCGTGTCGATGCGGGCGTTGACCCTGGCATCGCGGAAGCCTTCTTGCTGATAAAAAATGCGAAGCTGTTCGACGTCGGCAGCGACAACCGAGGTGTTGAGCCAGGCCGGCGGCTCGCCGTTGGCCATCAAAGCCCGGCCCAGACGACGGCCAAAGGTCCCTGAATCGCCGAGGCGGTAGAGCCACAACCACCACGTAAAGCCGCCGATGCCGAGGAACCGGCGGTTGGGCGCGGTGCGGATGCGCGCTTGCAGCATCACATCCGAGAACAGTTCGTTGCCCACGAAGCGCACCTCGTCCACGAGCGGCGGCGTACGCACCGTATCGGCGACGGGGCGAACCTCCTGCGCCCCTCCGAGGGCGGGCCTCAGGCTCAAGACAAAGAGCAGACCTGCAAAAAAAAGGCGCGCGCCGGAAGGCACGCGCAGAGAAAGAGCAGCCTCACGCCAAAAAACAACGATTCGCGCTAGCGAGAGCCAGCCATCGCGCGCTCTGGCGCAACCACGAGACGCGAACGACGCCTCACTCGTCCAGATAGTAAAAGTCATCGTCGGCCGTCGGAAAGTCCGGCCATATCTCCTCGATGCTTTCGTAGGGCTCTCCATCATCCTCGAGTTCCTTAAGATTCTCGACCACCTCAATCGGCGCCCCCGTTCGATCGGCGTAGTCGATGAGTTCTTCCTGCGTGGCAGGCCAGGGTGCGTCCTCCAGATACGAGGCCAGTTCGAGGGTCCAGTATCCCATTCGCTACAACCAATTATGCTCTGTAAAAGGGTGAGTTTAGCCGGTACGCGTAGCGGCCCACCGGGCAGGCACTATAGCACGTCCGTCCGAAAAAAGCAAGCCTCTTTGGAAGATCGTTGGCTCTACCCGAAACCTTCACCCCTTCATTCGCGCCAAAAACAGATGAGTTCCCGCGCGACGACTGGATCTTTGAGATCCCTAAAAAACAGGTAACGGCTTAAAATACAGATGCCCGGCACGTTAGAAGTACCGGGCATCGTACAGGTGCATCGCGCGCGCCGGCGTTAGTCCAGCGACACCGAAGATTGCTCCGATTCTTCGAGCAACGCGCGGTACTGTTGCGGCGTCATGCTCGGGGCAAAGAAACGGATCGGGTTGAGGCGCCTGCCTTCGAGGTCGTGTACTTCGTAATGCACGTGCGGCGCCGCCGAAAGGCCCGTGTTGCCGCTGAGCCCGATTTGCTCGCCCCGCTTGACCCGGCGGCCCGGCTGGATGTGATCCGGAATCAACGACAGGTGCGCGTAGAGCGTTTTGTAGCCGGCTTTCGGATGCGTGACGACGACGTGGTAGCCGTAGCCGTTCACGTTATACTCGGCTTTCTCGACGATGCCGTCGCCCGTGGCATAGACCGGCGTGCCTGTATCGACCGGGATATCGACGCCGGGGTGCAATTTGCGGATCTTCAGGATGGGATGGTAGCGCATCCCGAAGGCGGAGGTCACTTTGCCGTTGGCCGGCATGATGGCCGGCAACTGCTCCATCGCCAACTGCCGCGACTCGGCCATTTCAGAAAGCTCGCGGTAGCTCGTGTTCTGCAAGCTCATCTGGCGTTCGATCTGGTCGAGTTGTTGCGTCGTCTCGCGTAGCAACTTAGCCGTCGAGACGCTGAACCGGTCGAACTTTTCATACGGATCGGCGCCACCGACACCGACCTGGCGCATGTCTTCGGAGATAGGATCGGCCTGGAGCAGGAGCCGGTAGAGATCCTGATCGGCCTCGGAGAGTTGTTCGAGCTGGTTGGCAAACTGTTGGATGCGCTCTCCGGTAATGGTGAGTTGCTCCTGAAGCACCTCGTTCTCTTCTTGCAAGGCCAACTCCTGCGGCGACTCGATCGTGCGGTCGAGGCCCAGGGCCAGCACGAAGGCCAGCACCAGCGTGGTGGCGGCCATCGCCGAGAGTTGTACGTAGAGCCGCGTGCGGGTCGGCTTGACTTCTACGTACGAGCACGTCTCATGGTCGTAGTGATAGTATCGGTTCTTCGACATACAGAGTAGGCGTTTCAGCAAAGTCTGGCTTGCCGGCTCATCGAATACGGCGAGAGGCCAGGCATGGGAGTGGTCAACGGCAATCGGGTGGGGACCCGCCGGGCGACAGTGGAGGAAGCGGTGGGGGCTTCAATAAAACTAACGTCGCCGAAGCGTTCTGAATATAGCCGCCCATATCGCCCATGTCAACAGGCTTTGCGTGTAACGCTGCGTGAATCTCTGGCAACGGTGTGCAAAGATTCTGTGCAAACAGCGCGCAAAACCAGCAAGAGGCCCTCATACGCACATCAAACGCATTGGTGCCCGTGCTCCTAATCGTCCATCCCGGCGCGTTTCTTAATTACTCGTAGTCGTGCTCGAAGTATTGGATGAAACGCGAGGGCGCCGACGAGCCTTTTCGGCTGATCTGCTCGGCCAGGCGTTCCGAAAACACTTCCGCCGCATCGTAGCCGTAATGCTGGAGCAGGTGGTTCATCGCGATGACCTCGCAGATGACGGTGATGTTCTTGCCCGGCGTGATGGGCACCTTCACCACGGGCAGGTTCACGCCCATGACCTCATACGTCTCATCGACCATGCCCAGGCGCGTGTATTCCTCCTCGTCATCCCAGAGTTGCATATGGACGACCACCTCGACGCGCTTCTGAAAACGGATGGCCCGGATCCCGAACATCGCCCGGATATCGACCAGCCCCAGGCCGCGCACTTCCATAAAATGCTGCACCAGGTCCGTGCCCGAACCCATCAGCACCTGCTCGTCTTTTTTGGTGATGATCACCACGTCGTCGGCCACGAGGCGATGGCCGCGTTCGACCAGGTCGAGGGCCACTTCGCTCTTGCCGATGCCCGCCTTGCCCATCATCAACAACCCGACGCCGTAGACCGCCACGAGCGAGCCGTGGATGGTCTGTTGCGGCGCAAACTGGTCGAGCAAGAAGTCTCGCACCTTGGTCATGAACTCCGTCGTGGGCATGGGCGTGCTGAAGACCGGAATGCCGGCTTTCATCGCCAGCGCGATGAGCGGTTCGTCAAGCTCGTTGCCACCCGTCAGGAAAATGCAGGGTAAATCGAACTGTATCAGATTCTGAAAGGCCTGGTGGCGTTCGTCCGGCCCCAGGTGCGCCAGATACCGGTTTTCGGTGTTACCCAGGATCTGCACGCGCTGGTAGGTGAAGAGATCGACGAAGCCGCTCAGGGCCAGGCCGGGCCGGTTCAGGTTGCTCTCGGTCACCTCCCGCTTCGTGGCATCCGCCGTGTTGACGGCCTCGACCTGCAAGCCCACCGCCGACCGCAACTGCTCCACCATAAACGCGACGGTGATGGCCTCTTTGCGAAATATCTTAGGCTGACGATCCATGGTTCGATTTTAGATTTTGGATTTTGGATTCATCCAAAATCCAATCAGGGTACTTCGACGGTTTCGAGCACGCGTTGGATGATGTCTTCGCTGGTGAGTTCTTCGGCTTCGGCTTCGTAGGTGATGGCGAGGCGATGGCGCAACACGTCGAGGGCGATGATGCGCACGTCTTCGGGCGTGATGTAGGCCCGGTGTTCGAGGAACGCGTGGGCGCGCGCCGCCAGGTTCAGGTTGATCGTCGCGCGCGGCGAGGCCCCGAAGTCGATCAGCGGTTCGAGGTCGGCCAGGCGATAGCGTCCGGGCTGCCGGGTGGCCAGCACCAGATCGACGATGTACTGTTCGACGCGCTCATCGATGTAAAGATCGTTCAACACGCGCCGGGCCGAGAGGATTTTCTCGGGCTGGACGACCGCGCGCACTTCTTCTTTTTGACCGGTGCGCGCCATGCGGCGCATGATCTCGAGTTCTTCCTCGCGCGAAGGATAGCCCACCTTGATCTTCATCATGAAGCGGTCTACCTGCGCTTCGGGCAGCGGGTAGGTGCCTTCCTGCTCGATGGGGTTTTGCGTGGCGAGCACCAGAAACGGCTCTTCGAGCCTGAACGTGGTGTCGCCGATGGTGACCTGGCGTTCCTGCATGCTCTCCAGGAGCGCACTTTGCACTTTGGCCGGCGAGCGGTTGATCTCGTCGGCGAGGATGATGTTGGCAAAGAGCGGGCCTTTTTTGATGGAGAAGCTGCCGTCTTTCTGGTTGTAGATGAGCGTGCCGAGCAGGTCTGCCGGCAGCAAGTCCGGGGTAAACTGAATACGCTGGAACTGCGTGCCGATGGCGCCGGCGAGCGAACTGACCGTCAGGGTCTTGGCCAGCCCCGGCACGCCTTCGAGCAAGACATGCCCGGCGGCCAACAGCCCGATCATCAGGCGCTCTACCATGTAGCGCTGCCCCACCACCACCCGGCCGATCTCGGCCAGGAGTTCATCGACAAAGGCGCTCTCGACGGCGATGCGTTCGTTGACGTGCGCGAGGTCGAACTGTGTCATGCAAACAAGCTTTCGGGTTAAAGAGACGGGTCCGAAGCAAAAAGGTACGCAAATCGACGATTGAGGTTCGGGGCAAATGGCAAATAGGCAAAGGAGCAAATGGGCAAATGGGCAAATGGGCAAATAGCGATGACGCATCAATTTGCCTTTTGCAATTTGCCTTTTGCCTATTTGCCCATTTTCAAAGCATCATCACCTCGGGGGGGTGGCCGAAGCGGGCTTCGAAGCTGGTCTCGATATGTTCGAGGCAGCGCGGCACGACGAACGGCTGCCCGACGACAAGCACGCAGCCGCCCCGCCCGGTGACACTGGCGCCGTACATCCCATCGATGCTCATCGCTTCTACCTGCTCAACCACGAAATCGACCTCGGCGTTGGTGCGGCCCCAGTCGTCGCGCAACGACGCGTGCGACATCAGCAGCAGGGCACCGAACATCTGCCAGTCTTTTTTGCTGGTGGCCATCACCATGCGCTGCACCCGCCGGTTTTCGGTGACGAGATGCCGCACGACGGGCTTGAGCCGGCGCGGCAGCACGCCCAGGGCGCGTTCGAGGTCGCGGTGTTCGAGGTCGCGGAAGGAGGTGAGTTGATCGAACCCGCGTCTTTGCAGCACGGCCAGTGCCTTTTCGGCTTTTTCCTTGTGCTCCCACTGCACCGACGCCTTCGCCAGACGCCCCCCTCCCACATCGACCAGGCCCCAGGCGAACTGTTCACCGATGGGCGCTTCGACGGGGAGCTGCTCGCCGGTGGCAGTGTCTACGAGCGTCAGGTGTGAAGGGTGCCCGGCCTCTGCCGCAATCAGATAGGCATTGCTGAAGGGCAAACCGAGGCACGCGCTGATGATCTCGCAAAGCGTCTCTAACAAGGCCGGCGTGCTTTCGGGCACGGCAAAGAGGGCCTGCACAGCCCGCGCAGCGGCCACACCGAGCGAGGCCAGATACGCTTCGACACAGCCGGACCGGACCGTGCTGACCACGGCCACCTCCACCTGCGTCCCGGCCACTCCCACCTTCCGCACCACTTCTTTGACCAGACACGCCCAGGCCGGCCACGCTTCTGCCTCGTCCTCGGACGCCGCGCCGCCAAACGTCCACCGTTGGTCGCTGCCTTCGAAGGTTATCACCGACTCCGGCGCCTCGGTCTCGCGCGCGGCCACGGCGGTACCCTGCCGAAAAGACATCAGCACAGCAAACCCGTCGAAGTAATGCGTATGACCGCTGAGCAGCCCGGCGGCTCCGTGCGCAAAAGCCGCCTCCGTGCTGTGCCCCGACGGCCCGCACCGCTCCGCGAGCAACGACTGCGCCCGCGCCGTGAGTTGATCCGGCCCGAGCGGCTGCCGGCGCATACGCTCACGCAGACGCCCGGGCGGCTCGACGAACGGCGCCGTTGCAATCTGTTCGGGACGAAAAGGGCTGGCCATAATACACTACGGGGGCGGGTCGGAACGGAGGGTCTTGCTCGGTGCAGCGGAGAGAAATGTGAAACGTGAAACGTGAGGGTGCTCTGGGAAAACGTCCAGGCAAGCACCCTCACGTTTACTCCGTCAGTCGCCTTCGGCTCGTGTCACGTTTTACGTTTCACGCAATACCAACGCTTGCCCGTGCCACATTATTCTACATCCGGCAACACTCCCATGCAGGAGCACCTTCCATATTTCGGCGAGATTTTACAGACGGCGTGTACGGTTTTTGTGCATGATAGGTCTGGGATCCTGTATCTTTAGAGCTTTCTCGCCAGATTCCTGCCGCTCCTCTGCGCTTCGCCTCCATCCGTCCATCGCCCTAAAGCATGTTTGGTACGTGAGTCTGTATCCGGAAACAGGTACCAAACAGTCACTTAAAAGCCCAGGTGGCGCCGTCGTAACCCTATGTCGATGTGGTCTAAAATTGCGCATTGGATCCTGAACCATCGCGGCCCCATCCTGCTCGTGGTGGCCGTGCTGACGGTCTTCCTCGGGTACTGGATGACGCAAATCACCACGGATCACACCACCGGGCATTTCCTCTCGAAAGAGTCTAAAACCGTCCAAAACTTCGAGCGAGCCAGCGAGGTCTTCGGCCAGAGCCAGACAATTCTCTACCTCGTCTTCGAAGAAGCCGACCCCTACGATCAGGCCTTTCTGCAAGCCCTCGATTCGCTGGCCCAGGAGATCGAGACGTACGAGGGCATCGATAACGTGTTGAGCCTGGCCAACGTGCCGTTTCTCTTGCGCCAGGATCAGGACATCGTCGCGCAGCCGCTCTACCGAACCGACCTGCCCTTCGAAGAGGTCCGCGCCCGGCTCGAAGGCCAGCCCTTCTTACGCGGCCTGCTGCTTTCGAACGACGGCGCAAAGACGGTGATGATGGCGCAGATCGATGCCGTCTTCAACAACCAGCCTGCACGCGTCGAACTCGTCGAGCGCATCGAGGCGAGGGCGCAGCAGTTGCCGGGGACGGTGGCGCTGGCGGGCTTTCCGTATCTGCGCACGCAATACGCCCGGCGCATCCAGCGCGAAGCCCCGTTCTTTACGCTGCTGGCGCTGCTGATCGCGCTGGCGATTTTGTTCGTCACCTTCGGCGCCTGGCGCGCAGTGGCGCTGCCGACGGTCATCGTCGGGCTTGGTCTGGTGTGGACCATCGGCCTGATGGCCTCGTCGGGTCATCAACTCAACATCGTCACGTCGATGATGCCGGCGCTGCTGGTGATCATCGGCATGGCCAACGTCATCCACCTGTGTACGAAATTCCTCGATCAGTACCACGAGATGCGCGATCAACGCGCCGCGCTGGTCGAGACGATTCGCACGGTCGGGCTGGCGACGTTTCTGACGTGCCTGACGACGGCCATCGGCTTCGGGGTGCTGTTGATTTCCGGGTCGCGGCTGCTGGTGACCTTCGGCAAGTTTGCCGCCATCGGCATCATGTTGCTCTTCGTGCTGTCGATCACGCTGACGCCCATCGCCTTCGTCCGGTATAAGCCTCCGAACCGGCGTAGCGCGCCGCTGGCCCGGCACGACGGCCTCGTGCGCTTCTTCGACGTGATGGCGCATTTCACGCGCAAGCACGCGCTGGTCATCGTGATTCTGACGGGGCTGTTGCTGGCCGGCGGCATCCTGGGCATCACACGCATCTCGTCAGACATCTACGTCTTTTCGGATTTCAACGACGACGATCCGCTCCGGCAAGATCTGGCTGTCTTCGAAGAACATTTCGGCGGCGTCGTGCCGTTGGAGGTGGTCATCGAATCGAACAAGCCGGGGCAGTTTCGGTCGATCAATAATTTGAGGCGCATCGAGCGGCTTCAGAGCGCGCTGCGCGAGTTGGAGCCGGTGGGCCGTTCGCTGGCGTTGACCGATCTGGTCAAGCTCGCCAATCAAGCCTACTTCGGCGGCAACCCGCGCACCTACCGCCTGCCGTCGAGCTACGAGTTGCCGTTCTTGCAGACCGCGCTGAAAAGCTTCATCGAGCAGAAAAACTCCGGCGCGCTGACGCGCAACCTGCCGCAGCTCGTCGATTCGACGTTTACCATCACGCGGGTGTATCTGGGCGTGCCCGACCTCGGCACCACGCGTATGAACGCTCTGTCCGACACGGTGCGCGCCCGCGCGGCGGCGCTTTTCCCGGAAGATCGGTTCGAGGTTTTCACCACGGGCAACGCCATCCGCGTGACGCGCTCGGGCGAGAATCTGGTGCGCAACCTGCTCATGAGCCTGGCCGTGGCGCTGGTGGTGATCTCGCTCTTGATGGGCTTGCTTTTCCGCTCGATGCGGCTGATGATCATCAGCCTGCTGCCCAACGTGATCCCGCTGATCGTCGTCGGCGGGGCAATGGGTTTCACCGGCATCCTGCTCAAACCCTCGACGGCGCTGATCTTCTCCGTCGCCTTCGGCATCGCCGTCGATAGCACGATTCACTTCCTCGCCAAATACCGCCTCTACCGCGACGAAGGCCTGGGCAAAGAAGACGCCGTCGAGGCGACGCTCCGCGCCACAGGCAAAGCCATTATGTTCACCGGCTTCGTGCTGATGGGCGGCTTCCTGGTCTTTACGTTGTCGAGCTTCGGCGGCACAGTCAACATGGGCGGGCTGACGGCGCTGACGCTCGGCATGGCGATGGCCGCCAACCTGCTGCTGTTGCCGGCGCTGCTCTATCGCTACGGCCCGCAGGAACACGCCGTCTCGCCGCTGCTGGCCCGCGTCTTCTTCAGCAACGGCACCGCGTCATCGACGGAGCAGATTGTAGAAAGCGGTGAAGCGGAATCGGAGAAAGGGTGAGAGGGGGAAAGGGCGAATGTTGAAATTTTTATTGGTGCTGCCAACCGCCGCATAATACCAGTTCTAATGAGCAGCGTCGGGGCGTGTCTACAAACCGAATCGTCGAGGGACATGAGTCATCCCGAATTATGCAGCCCCGTAGGGGCGTCCTGTTTGTAGCAAAAGCTCTAAAAAACAAAAAGCTCCCCCCGCCTTCGCGGGGGCAGGCTCCGGAGCGGCCTGTTCCAAAGAATCCGCTGCATCGGCTTTGAACAGGTCGCCCCTACGGGGCTCATTTTTAGGTAAGGGCCGTTTTCTACAAACAGGTCGTCCCTACGGGACTGTGCGGGCACGCCCTAAAGTAACTCAACGGTAGCGCGCACTCTTTCTCCCTTTCCCCTCTCTCAAACCAGCCGCGTCCCCACGGGCAAATCGTAGCCGTTGAGGAAGACCGCAGCGTCCAGACGACGGCGGCCTTGCTGCTGGATTTCCAGGATTTCGACGGCGCCGTCGCCGCAAGCCACGATCAGGCGAGCGCCGGTCTCGATCACCTCGCCGGGTGCGCCGGAGCCATCGGCGCGGCGGCTTCGGTAGAGCTTGAGGAGCGTCTCGCCGTGATGCGTCCAGGCGCCGGGATAGGGCGAGAGGCCGCGGATATGGTTATGCACCCCCTCGGCGGGGCGATCCCACGGAACCTGGCAGTGTTCGGGGAAAATCTTGGGCGCGGGCGTCGCCAGGGTGTCGTCCTGCGCCTGCGTCTCGACCGGGCCGGCGTCGATGCGGCGGACGGTCTCTAACACGGCGTCGGCGCCCAGGAGCATCATGCGGTCGTGGACTTCGCCGGCGGTCTCGTCCGGGCCGATGTCCATGGGCCATTGAAGGATCATCGCGCCGGTGTCTACCTTTTTTTTGAGAAAGAACGTCGTCACGCCCGTCTCTGTCTCGCCGGCCATCACTGCGCGGTTGATGGGCGCAGCGCCCCGGTAGCGCGGCAAAAGCGAGCCGTGCAGGTTGAACGCGCCGAGCCGCGCTTGCGTGTAGACCGCCTCCGGCAAAATCTTGAAAGCCACCACCACGATCACCTCCGGCTCCAACGCCGCGATTTCGTCGGCGAAAGCCGGATCTTTGACCGATTCAGGCTGAAGGATCGGCTCGATGCCCAGCCGCAGGGCCGCCTCTTTGACCGCCGTCGGCGAGACCGCGCGGCCCCTTCCCCGCGCCCGGTCCGGCCCGGTGACCACCGCCACCGGCTTGTATCCGTTCTCGACCAACCGTTCGAGCGACGGCACCGCAAACGCCGGAGTGCCCATAAACACAATTCTCATAGCTTCTTGCTTTTTGATTCGTAAGGTGCAGTCCGAAGATTCGTCATCGGTTGGATACTGAAAGGGCGAGAGGGGGAAAGGGCGAAGGGGCGATCTTGGAATAAGAAGATAATGCCAGCCATCGAGAAGCGGAAAAACAAAATAAAGGAGCCCTTCAGCGCGCTGAAGGGCTCCGCAACCTTTTAGATAATTTCGCCAGAAATTATCTAATACGCGTGCGTTCGTCCCATATCGGAACGATGAGTTCGTAATCGCCGAAGCCGGTTTTATCGATGAAATTAAACTGGCGCCCGATGCGATAGTAGTACCAGATCTCCCACGGTTCGGTGCCGAAGCTAAAGGTCTGGCGGTCGATCAGGTCTGGATAGCCATAGAGGATCAAGACGTGGCCCCGGTCGGTCTTCCAGCCTGGGATGGCGTTTCCGAACTTGCGGTTGGCGTAGTCGATGCGGTAATAATATTCCTCCATGCGCTCGTTGCGCCGGGTGTTGGGCGTCGGGTCGTACTTTTTCCAGTAATTCTGGAAGCGCCGGATCTTTTCTTCGTAGGTCGGCGCGTTCTTGATGGCCCGGAGGTCTTTGAGCTTGGCGTAATAGACCAGTTGTTCGATGGCCTGGTCGATGTCGATCAGGTGAGCGGCCAGCCCGGTCCATCGTGCCGAGAACCGCCGCTCCGAGACGTCGAGCACGGTGCTGTCTTCGTCCTGAACCTGCACACGGACGAGGTAGTCGCCCACGTCGAGTTCGGTCAGCGGGATCCGCGAGACGACCTGATGGCGCCCCCGGCTGAGCCACGTACTTTCCGAATCGGAATAGAGCACGGCGGGGTCGGCGGTTTTTTCTTTCAAGCCGAGCACGGTGCGGCTGATGCGTTTGAAAGCCGAGCCGTCTTTGCGAACCGGAAGCACCTCGCGGACGACCTGCACCTCCTGTGGCACGTCGGCGTAGATCTCGTAGAAGATCTCGAAAGCCATCTCGTTGGCGACGAGTTGATCGCTCACGTGCGGGTAGATGGTCTGGGTCTCCGCGTCATAGTCTCTGAGCAAGACAATGTCGCTGAGTGCCATCGGCCCGCTGAGGTCGCGCACATCGACGGGGAATTCGCGCAGGTAGGTGGCCTGCGAATTTTTATCGGTGATCTGAAACGACATCAGGTAGCGCCCCGGTTCGAGCGTCAGCAGATGCGTTGTGTGATCAAACTGTTGGGTGGCCTGCGTCAGCGCGAAGGTGCTTACCGTCGTCGAATGATCCCAGATGGGCGATTGAATGAGGGCGCCGGGGCGGTCGCGGTCGTCGAGTTCGTAGATCTGGGCCATCACTTCGTAGCTGGCCTTGAACCCGCTGGGTGTGTTGATAAAGCTGAGTTGATTATGCGCGATCTGCGTATAAATATCGAGACGGGTCTGAGACGACGGGCCGTCGCCGCGCACGCTGATGACGTCCACGTCGAATTCGGGCACATCCTGCGCTGCCAGCGTACCCGAACCGGCGGCGACAAGCCCCAGTACCAGGCAACAACAGAGCAGGATTTTGCAGTGCGTTTTGTACCAGTTTACCATAAAGCCACCTGTGCTAACGGCCCATGTCGTCGATCCTATAGCAGGCGTCGTCATTGCGGTATCCCCGCCTCAAACCCGTTTTTCGTGATCCAGGCATTCGCCCCTCTTAGAACCCTCACCTTCGCCAATATGCTTAATCGAAGCGCCCTATGCCACAAGCAAACGGCGTTCGGTTGATTTCATAGAGCGAATGGTTGCCTGCGCTTACTGAGCCGAACGACACCTGGATCCCATCGGGGATCACTTAAACAATGCTTCGACGAAGCGCTGCCGGTCGAAGACTTGCAGGTCTTCGAGACGCTCACCGACGCCAATATATTTTACGGGAATCTTGAACTCATTTGAAATGCCAATCACAATGCCCCCTTTGGCCGTGCCGTCGAGCTTGGTCAAGACCAGCCCGGTGACGTCTACACTGTGGGTAAACTCTTCGGCCTGACGGATGGCGTTTTGCCCGGTCGAGGCATCGAGCACCAGCAGCACTTCGTGGGGCGCCTGCTCCACCTGCCGGCCCATGACGCGTTTGATCTTGGCCAGTTCGTCCATCAAGCCGCCCTTCGTATGGAGGCGGCCCGCCGTATCGATGATGGCCACGTCGGCCTCGCGGCGTTTGGCCGATTCGAGCGTGTCGAACGCTACAGCGGCGGGGTCGGAGCCGTGTTTTTGTTTGATGACCGAGACGCCGGCGCGGTCGGCCCAGATGTCGAGTTGTTCGATGGCGGCGGCGCGGAAGGTGTCGCCGGCGCCCAGCAGCACGCTACGCCCCGCCTGCGTGTAGCGATGCGCCATCTTGCCGATGGTCGTCGTCTTGCCGACGCCGTTGACGCCCACGACCATAATCACGTGCGGCTTGTAGGGCAGCGGCGCGTCGAAATCCGCCGGGCGTTCGGGGGCATGATCGAGCAGCAGCCGGGCAATCTCGTCCTGGATGATGGTGTTGAGTTCACTCGTCGAGACGTACTTATCCTGCGCCACCCGCTGCTCGACGAGGCCGATGATGTCGATCGTCGTCTTGACGCCGACGTCGCTGGTGACGAGGATTTCTTCGAGTTCGTCGAGGACGTTCTCATCGACGGCGTCTTTGCCGCGCACGAGGCGGTTGAGCTTACCGAAAAAGCTGGTTCGGGTCTTTTCGAGCCCTTCTTCGAGCCGTTCTTGCTCGGGGGTGCGTTCTTTGGTTTTGAACCGGTCGAGAAATGCCATATTCGAAAATTCGAGAGCGAATTTTCGAAATTCGGGAGTCGAATTTCGAAAGTGTGAGGCCGTATTGACATTCAGGATGAAAAATGGATTTGCGTTCGATTTTTTCCGGATCAAGGCGCTTTTTGAGACGCGATGCGAGCATCGCGCGAGAAAAGCAACGCAGAACCGGGGAAAATCGGACCAAATCGGCTTTTCAGAATGAAGGTCAATACGGCCTAGCTAGTTTGTTGTTTGAGGGAAGCGACTGTCGAGCCGCTGTCGCCGTTGGCTTCGCTGTCGGCGGCGTCGGGCCCTGTTCGCCAGAGCTTGTAATAGCGCAGCAGGTAGAGCACGAAGGAATAGAACATCAGCGCCAGGGTCAGCCAGATGCAAAACTGGAGGATGGGCGGGTCGGCTTTGAGCAAGGCCGCCAGGACCGTCACCGCCATCGCCGTGATGGCGATCTTGCCCCACATCATGCTCATCTTCACCTCGCTGATGCGCCGGGTGAGCAAGACGCTGCCGAGCACGACGAGCACCTCGCGCAGGGCGATCAGCCCGACGAACCAGAGCGGCAAATCGCCCCGGATGACCAGCGCCGTGCTCACCATCAGCATCGCCGCCTTGTCAGCCAGCGGGTCGAGCACCTTGCCCCAGTTCGAGACCGTGTGTGACCACCGCGCCAGATTGCCGTCGAACCAGTCGGTCAAGCCCGCCAGCAGAATCAACCCCAGGATCCAGCCAACCGACCCATCGACCAGGATGAGATAGGTCACCGGGATTGCCAACACCACCCGAGACAGGCTCAGCATGTTGGCTACCGTCCAGAACTGTCCCAGAGGGGGAATCATCAGAGCGCCGTAGACACGTTGTAGATTCGACAGGGCACGCCCCAAACCAGGGCGTAGTGCGACCCGGGTGGCAAGAAGATACGCACCATCCTCTTTATGGTTTAAAGCAGGCTTTGTTCTTCGTACTTTGTTCTTGGATGGCAAATTGCTTTGGGCAATTTGCCAATGGTAATTGGATTTCTCTTTGCCTCATTTGCCGATTTGCCTGTTTGCCTTTTTGAAACCATGAAAATCCACTGTCCCCGGTGTCATTGGGAGCCGCCGCCGGAGGCGCGCTGGACGTGTAGCTGCGGCCAGGCCTGGAACACCTTCAAGACGATAGGCCAGTGCCCGAGTTGCGGCAAAGTCTGGCTACGGACGCAGTGTCTGGCCTGCCACGAATGGTCACCACACCACGATTGGTATCACGACCTCCCCTCGTAGCATCGAAAAAGGTTGAAACCGAATCGTCATGGAGTCTTCCCGCGTAGATCCCCGCACCCACATCACCCCGGACGCCTTCAAGGTGACGCCGGAGCTTCTGGGCACCCCACTGGCGTCGCCGGGTCGCCGGGCGGCGGCGTTGCTGGTCGATCTGGCCCTGGCGGCGATCCTGGCCGAACTTGGCGGTTTTCTCATCGGCCTGGCCGCCGCCTTCGTTTTCTTCCGGGTCGCTACGCGCCGCGCCGACGACGAGCCCATCCAACGATGGATGCGCGCCTCTCTTGCCCTGGTGGGTGCTTTCTTCCTCTTCATCACCGCGCTCGTGATCATCGAAAGCGGCGGCGATGACGACGACGATGACGACGAGTTGGCCGTCGTAACCGCCACCGACTGGTCGTCCATCGATTGGACGGCGATGAGTGACACGGCGGAGGTGGAGGAGTTCGTCGAGGCGTTGACCGCCACGGCCATGGCGACCCTCAACGACGAAGATGCCGAGAACGATTCGCTGGGACCGGAGGAACGCGCCGAAGCCGCAGCCTTGCTCAGGACCTACGCCCGGGCTCTCAACGACGACGACCGCCCCACGCTCGACAGCCTGGAAGACCGCGCCGCGGCGCTGGTAGCCGCCCGCCCCCTGCGCCTGCTTCGCGCACAAAACAAGCAGCACCGGCAACATATCGACGCGCTCGAAGACGAAAACGAGAGGCTGGTCGAAGAGGCCGCCAACCCCGGTATCCGGCGCATCTTGAAAACCGCTGCCAACGACTTCGGGCTCACCTTCGGCTGGATAGGGCTCTACTTCACGCTCTTCCTGCCCTGGTGGCACGGCCTGACGCCCGGCAAACGGCTCTTAGGCATCCAGGTGGTGCGCCTCAACGGAGAACCCATCACGCTCTGGATCGCCTTCGAACGCCTCGGCGGCTACGCTGCCGGCATCGCCACCGGACTGCTCGGCTTCTTTCAGATTTTCTGGGATCCCAACCGGCAAGGCATCCACGACCGCATCGCCGGCACAGCGGTGATTCGTCGTACAAAGAAATAAACAAAGATTGTCGATTTTAGATTTTAGATTGTTGAGATCGCACCGTCCTCTCAATCGAAAAAGCCGAAGCGGTTTCAACCGTCGCGTTTTTTTCGGCTGATGAATACGGATCGGAAACTTCCCAATCCAAAATCCAAAATCTAAAATCCAAAATCGACGCCCCCTCCCGCTTTCCTACAGGCGCTACGGCGCCGGGCCGCCGCTGATCATCCTCCACGGCCTGCTCGGCTCCGGCGATAACTGGCACACGCTCAGCCGCCGGGTCTTCGCCCGGCACTTCGAGGTCTTCACGGTCGATCAACGCAACCATGGACGCTCGCCCCACAGCGAGGTCTTCGACTATCCGACGATGGTCGAGGATCTGGTCGTGTTTATGGACGACCACGGCCTCGAACACGTCCACCTGCTCGGCCATTCGATGGGCGGCAAGACGGCCATGCACTTCGCCCTGACCCACCCCGACCGCACCGACAGCCTCGTCGTCGTAGACATCGCGCCGAAGGTCTATCCGCCCACCCACACCGTCATCTTCGACGCCCTGCTCGGCCTCGACTTCGGCGCCCACCGCACCCGCGCCGCCATCGACGCAGCGCTGCGCCCGCAGATCCCGACCGATTCCATCCGCAACTTCCTGCTCAAAAACCTCCGCCGCGACGGCGACGGTGGCTTTGCCTGGAAGGTCAACATCGAAAGTATCCACCACAACTACACCCACCTCAGCGGCAGCCTCGAAGCCGACGGCCTGTTCGAGGGCCCGGCGCTCTTCGTCCGAGGCGGCGCCTCCGACTACGTAGCCGACGAAGATCGAGAACTCATCATCAGCTTCTTCCCCGACGCCGAGATCGTCTCCATCGACGGCGCCGGCCACTGGGTCCACGCCGACAGGCCGCAGGAATTTGCCGAGACGGTGCTGGAATTTTGGGGCGTTTGAGAAACGGTGATGCATAAAAAAACACGCGCATAGGTTATATTTTACCTGTGAATGCGTCTTTGTTAACATATGATTGGATGAATTAACCTTACCGCAGCCCCCGTATGCGTAGTAGTTATTACATAGCCCTTCTGATAAGTCTCTGGAGTCCGGTCGTCCTGCTTCCCGTTGACGTCTACGGGCAACAGGTTGCCGGCATCGAGCGCATCGTCGAGGGCCGGGCCAGGCGGGTAAAAAGCACGAACGACGCCGAAATCCTGCGCCCGGCCACGCGCCTGATCAAGCCGGTAGTCGTGAATCAGGTTTTGTTCATTCGAGATAATCTGACGTTGTATAATCAACTCTGGATGGAAGTGGAGATCGACCGGCCCGGCCTCAAAGGCCACACCATCCTGACCGGGACCGGATCGTATAGCATCGAATCGATCACCCCCGACAACGCGTTGCGCTTCCGTCTTCGGCAGGGCCGCATGTCGGTCAATCTCAAACGTGGCGAACTCGGTGTCTTCTTGAAAAGGCACCTCGTCTCGATCCTCGGCACGGAGGTGTTGATTCTGGCCGACTCGGCGCGCAACGACACTCTGTACCTGAAGAAAGGCAGCATCCGACTTGAAGAAGGCGGCCCGGTGATTGAGGGGCGGAACCGCGCCTGGTACTGGTCCGACGACGGCCCCCCTGTCGAGATCGTCGGGGCTGCCCTCGTGGGATTGCAACGACGGATGAAGTATGACACCCGCACCGTATGGCGCAAGCCCTTCTTTAAACGAACCGGGGTACGCCTCGGCATGTTGGCCATCGTTGTCGTTGGCGGCTATTACGTCATCCAACGCCGCGACGACCGCCCCGGCAATGTGCAAGGCCAGATCATCATTGACCTCCCGAACTGACAGAGGCATATCATGAAGCAGCCCTACCGATGGCCCGGCCTCGTCTTGCTCGCGGCCTTGATGCTCGCCGGCTGTGAACAGGGCGGGCTGGCAGCCTTCGACGAGACGGTCCGGAGCCGCCTCATCCTGAACCTGCCCCGGACCGCCGCGCTCGACGGCAGCCTGCAGCAGTGTCTCTCGGTCGTCTCCTCGGCAGCGTTGTCTATCAACGGATTGCCGCTGTCGAGCCAGCGTATCGAATTAGGCGGGCAGGCGGTCTTTCCCATCGAGGTGCCCGTCGGGCCGGTCGAATTCGGGGTGGAGATCGCCAGCGTCAACCAATCGCTGCTCTACGCCGGGCGGATGCAGCAGACGATCGAAAACGACGGCTTCGTGGTGCAGCTTGCTCCGACGGCGCGAAGCCCGGTGATGGAAGCCTGCTTCGAGACGGGCACGGTCTTCATCTACAACCGGGGGCGCGGGCGCCTGAACTGGGAGATCCTGCCGCCGCCGGATCTGTGCGGCGCCAATCGGCAACCCTGCGTTAGCTTCTCACCAGGCGCAGGTATTTTGCAAGCCGGACGGCGTCCCGTTACCGTGAGTATCCTTGGGATCGAACAAGGCCAATACCAGGCGCGCGTCCGGTCGGACGAAGGCGATATTCCTTTTACAGTCGAGATCCGGAACACCACCGCCCGGTAGGAGCCGCACCCTGCCCACCGATACCCGATGAGCAACTCCCTTCGCGTCTTTGTCAGTTCGCGGATGCAGGAACTGGCGCCGGAACGCCAGGCCGTCGAAGCCGCCCTCGACGACCTCGGCGTCGATGCCTGGCTCTACGAAGAAGACGCTGGGGCGCGGCCCGAAACCATCGAGCAGGTATTCCTCGAAGAAGTAGCCGCCGCCGACCTCTACATCGGGATCTTCTGGAAAGGCTACGGCGCCTACACCATCGACGAGTTCGAACACGCCCGGAATCTCGGCAAGCCGTGCCTGATTTACGAAAAACGCGCGGGTATCGAAGGGCAGCGCGACCCGAAGCTTCAGGCTTTTCTCGACCGGATCAGCCGCGTCGAGACCGGCCTCGCCGTCGGCTGGTTCGATACGACGGACGAGTTGGGCGAACTGGTCAAGCGCGACGTGGCGCGCGAGCTGGCCGAGGTCTACCGGCGGCATCGCGACGACCGCCTCGCGCACACGCTGCCGCCCGCCGCCGCCGAAGAACGCCGCAACCTGCTGATCCTGCTCGACAAGGTGAAGCAGACGTGGGTCGAAGGCGTGCTCGAAAAGGCCACCCTCGGCAAAGTCTTGCTCGACGTCAACAAGACGATGCGGCCCGACGCCGTGGCGCAGCCCTGGGAAGAAGTCCTCGGCAGCGACGAACCCATCAGCGAAACGGTGCCGCCGGGCACGACAATCATCAACCTCTTCGAAGCCTCGGGGCGGGCGCTGCTGATCCTGGGGGCGCCCGGATCGGGCAAAACCATCGCCCTGCTCGATCTGGCCCACGCCCTGCTCACCCGCGCCAAGCGCGACGCCACGCTGCCCATCCCCGTCGTCTTCAACCTCTCCGCCTGGAGCGACACCGGCCAGGATCTCGCTACCTGGCTGACCGCCGAACTCAGCGACAAATACCGCATCCCCAAAAAGATGGGCCGCGCCTGGCTCGACGCCCATCGCCTCCTGCTCCTGCTCGACGGCCTCGACGAAGTCCGCCCCGAAAAGCGCGCCGCCTGCGTCGAAGCCATCAACGCGTTTGCGCGCGAGAGCCTGCACGGCCTCGTCGTGTGCAGCCGCCTCGAAGAATATGAAGCCCTCCGCCCCGCCCGCCTCGAACTCGACCGCGCCGTCTGCCTCGAACCCCTGACCCCCGCTCAGGTAGACACCTACCTCACCGGCGCCGCCGCCGATCTCGACGCCCTCCGCGCCACCCTCGACGCCGACCCCACCCTGCAAATCCTCGCCGAGACGCCGCTGATGCTCAACATCATGAGCGAAGTCTACGAAGACGCCCTCGCCGAAACCCTTACGCCCGTCGAAAACGCTCCCCCCGAAGCCCGCCGCCGCCACCTGCTCGACACCTACGTCGCCCGCATGTTCAAACGCCGGGGCGCCGCCGCGCCGTTTTCCCGCGAACAAACCACGGCGTGGCTCGCCTGGCTGGCGCAGGGGATGGATCAGCACACGCAATCCGTTTTTTTGATCGAAGACCTCCAGCCGAGTTGGCTGAAGACGCAGGGGCAGCGGTGGGCGTATGCGCTTGGCGAAAACCTGATTGGATGGCTACTGTATGGATTGATCATTGGGCCGGCTTTCGGGCTACTTGCGTGGAATTTTTCCGAGTCTACGCCTCAGGAGTTGCCTATCTTGGTGCTGGCAGGGCTAATCTGGGGCTTTCTCGGAGGGTTCTTCTTTGGCCTGATCAGTGGCCTGTTTAATGGATTCAGAGACCGCCAGCAACGGCTGCAAAGCGACATAAAACCCACAGAAGCGCTGAATTGGTCGTGGACCGGGGCCTTAATGGGCATAGTTTGGGGTCTTATACTCGGCCAATTAACCGGCGTCATTTACTGGTTGATTGACGGGATGAGCACAGCCACCGAGGATATTGTTTTATATTTGATATCCGGGTTGATTTTGGGGCTAATCGTGGGGATGGCCTCCGCTTTCCGTGAGGCATTAAAAAGCAGGATCGTAGAGGCAAAGACGCTCCCGAATCAGGGCATTAAGTTATCCATTAGGAACGCGGTGCTCGCGGGGATGGGGAGCGGGTTGGGAGTAGGATCGAGCACTGGGCTGATTATGGGATTGCTTTCCGGAACTGAGGAAAACATTTTCGGCATCCTGCGCGACGGGCTAATACCCGGCCTGAGTTTGGGATTAATCATAGGATTATTGATAAGCTCTCAATTCGGCGGCATCGCCGTTATCAAACATTACACCCTTCGCCTCGTCCTCATCCGCAGCGGCGTCATTCCGCGCGACCTCGTGGGGTTTCTCGACTATGCGGCGCGGCTCATCTTTTTGCAGAAGGTCGGCGGCGGCTACATTTTTATCCACCGGCTTATGCTCGAACACTTTGCGGCGTTGCGCCCGCCGCGTGATCAGAACAAAGCACGTCCTTCAGAAAAAACTTGATGTGACGTCTATCCTCAATCCTCCTTTCTTGTCATCCTGAACGCAGTGAAGGATCTGTCTAAAACGCACCGTTTGAGCTATTCAGGACGGTATCAATACATGACAGATCCTTCGTCCCCCGGATCAGGTCCGGAGTCCTCAGGATGACAATTGGGAGTCGTGGATAAGATCTTAGCCGGACGTTTTTTCACCCTATCCGATGCATCGAACGAACAAATGTACCGGGGTTAGGCGTAGAAGAGATCTTTCCCACACGATATCCCCACAGTTAATAAAGATACGCAGCATGGCGGCCACGCTTGAAACCTTGCAAAACCTGCTCCGTGAACGGATCCTCGTGCTCGACGGCGCCATGGGCACCATGATCCAGCAGTATAAACTCGATGAGGACGGCTACCGGGGCACGCGCTTCGCGGACCATCCCCACGAACTCAAGGGCAACAGCGACCTGCTCTCGCTGACGCAGCCCGACGTCATCCGCGCCATCCACCACGCCTACCTGGAGGCCGGCGCCGACATCATCGAGACCAACACGTTCACCGCCACGTCGATTTCGCAGGCCGATTACGGCACCGGGGCGCTCGCCTACGAGATGAACCTGGCCGCCGCCCGATTGGCCCGCGAAGCCGCCGACGCCGTCACCCGGCAGACGTCTGAGAGGCCCCGCTTCGTCGCCGGTTCGCTCGGCCCTTTGAACAAATCGCTCTCGCTCTCGCCCGACGTCAACGACCCCGGCTATCGCGCCACCACCTTCGCCGAAGTCACCGCCTCCTACGCCGAGCAAGCCAACGGCCTCCTCGACGGCGGCGTAGACATCCTCCTCGTCGAAACCATCTTCGACACCCTCAACGCCAAAGCCGCCCTCCACGCCCTTATTGAAATTTTTCGCTCGCGAAAAATTTCAATACCGGTCATGATCTCCGGCACCATCGTGGATATGAGCGGGCGGACGCTTTCGGGGCAGACGCCGGAGGCGTTCTGGACGTCGGTGGCGCACATGCCGAACCTGCTGTCGGTGGGTCTGAACTGCGCGCTCGGTTCGGCGCAGATGCGGCCTTTTCTCGAAGAACTGGCGCAGGTGGCGACGGTGCCTATCAGCCTGTACCCGAATGCCGGGCTGCCCAACGAATTCGGCGAATATGACGAGACGCCCGAGTTCATGGCCGAGCAGGCGGCGGAGTATGCCCGCTCGGGCTGGCTCAACCTCATCGGCGGTTGCTGCGGCACCACGCCCGCGCACACCCGCGCCTTCGCCGACGTCGCCGCGCAGTATCCGCCCCGCATCGCGCACGAGGTGCCGACGACGCTGCGCCTGAGCGGCTACGAACCGCTCGTCTTCCGCGAAAACCTCAACTTCGTCAACATCGGCGAGCGGACCAACGTCACGGGCTCGCGCCGGTTTGCGCGGCTCATCAAAGAAAACGATTACGAAACCGCCCTCTCGGTGGCGCGCCAGCAGGTCGAAAACGGCGCCCAGATGATCGACGTCAACATGGACGAGGGCATGCTCGACAGCGAGGCGGCGATGGTCAAATTCTTGAACCTGATCGCCTCGGAGCCCGACATCGCCCGCGTGCCCATCGTGCTCGATTCGTCGAAGTGGAGCGTTATCGAGGCGGGGCTGCGGTGCGTCCAGGGCAAATCCGTCGTCAACTCGATTTCGCTGAAAGAGGGGGAAGAGATTTTCAAAGAGCAGGCGCGCACAGCCCGGCAGTACGGCGCCGCCGTCATCGTGATGGCCTTCGACGAAGAGGGCCAGGCCGACACGCTGGAGCGCCGCATCGGCATCTGCCACCGCGCCTATCGCGTCCTGACCGAAGAGGTCGGCTTCCCGCCCGAAGACATCATTTTCGATCCCAACATTTTCGCCGTCGCCACGGGCATCGAAGAGCACAACAACTATGCGCTCGACTTCATCGAGACCACGCGTTGGATCAAGCACAACCTGCCGGGGGCGCGCGTTTCGGGCGGGGTGAGCAACATCTCGTTCTCGTTCCGGGGCAACAACAAGGTGCGCGAGGCCATGCACACGGCCTTCCTCTACCACGCCATCCAGGCCGGCATGGACATGGGCATCGTCAACGCCGGGCAGATCGAAGTCTACGAAGAGATCGACCCCGACTTGCTCGAACGCATCGAAGACGTGCTCTTCAACCGCCGCGCCGACGCCACGGAGCGTCTCGTCGAGTTCGCTGAAAAAATCCAGCAGGATCCGACGGCGCAGAAGGCCGAGCAAGACGTCTGGCGGGCCGACACGGTCGAAGAGCGCCTGAAGCACGCCCTGATCAAAGGCATCACCGACTACGTCGTCGACGACACCGAAGAGGCGCGGCTGAAGTACCCGTCGCCGCTGCGCGTGATCGAGGGGCCGTTGATGGACGGGATGAACGTCGTGGGCGATCTCTTCGGCGCGGGCAAGATGTTTCTGCCGCAGGTGGTCAAGAGCGCCCGCGTGATGAAAAAAGCCGTGGCGCACCTCGTGCCCTTCATCGAAGCCGAGCAGGCCGAGCAAGAAACCGCATCGGCCAAAACGAAGATTCTGATGGCCACCGTCAAGGGCGACGTACACGACATCGGCAAAAACATCGTCGGCGTCGTCCTACAATGCAACGGCTACGAGGTGATCGACCTGGGCGTGATGGTGCCGGCAGCGAAGATTCTAGAGGAAGCCCGCATGCACAACGTCGATGTGATCGGGCTGAGCGGGCTGATCACGCCGTCGCTCGACGAGATGGTGCATATGGCACGCGAGATGGAACGTGAAGGCTTCTCGCTGCCGCTGATGATCGGCGGGGCGACAACGTCGAAGGTGCACACCGCCGTCAAGGTGGAGCCGCATTATGCGGGGCCGGTCGTCCACGTGCTCGATGCCTCGCGCAGCGTCTCGGTCGTCGGCAGTTTGATCTCGGAGGATCTGCGCGACGGCTTCGTCGAAAAGATCGCGACGGAGTATGAAAAGGTGCGCGCTGCGCACGAAGGACGCAAAGCCCGCGCGGTGTATCTGTCGCTCGATGAGGCCCGAAAGAACCGATTCATGGGCGATTGGCCGCATACGCCCATCACGAAGCCCCGCCGCCTCGGCGTCGAAATCCTGCGTAACTATCCGCTCGACGAACTGCGCCGCTACATCGACTGGACGCCCTTCTTCATCACCTGGGAACTCAAGGGCAAGTATCCGAAGATCTTCGACAAGCCCGGCGTCGGCGAAGAAGCGCGCCGCCTCTACGACGACGCCAACCGCCTGCTCGACCGCCTCATCGCCGAAAAACGGCTGGCCGCCCACGGCGTCATCGGCCTCTGGCCCGCCAACGGCACCGGCGACGACATCGAACTCTACACCGACGACACGCGCCGCGAGGTCCGCGCCGTGCTGCACACGCTCCGGCAGCAGAGCCAGAAAACTCCCGGACGCCCCAACCGCGCCCTGGCCGACTTCGTCGCGCCCAAAGACACCGGCCTGGCCGATTACGTCGGCGCCTTCGCCGTCACCGCCGGCGACGGCATCGACGCGCTCGTCGAAGAGTTCGAACGCGACCACGACGACTACCACGCCATCCTCGTCAAAGCCCTGGCCGACCGCCTGGCCGAAGCCTTCGCCGAGCGCCTACACCAGCGCCTCCGCACCGAGTTCTGGGGCTACGCGCCGGACGAGGCCCTCGATAACGAACACCTCATCGCCGAGCGCTACCGGGGCATCCGCCCGGCCCCCGGCTACCCGGCCTGCCCCGATCACACCGAAAAACGAACGCTCTGGAACCTGATGGACGTCGAAGCCGCCACCGGCATCGCCCTCACCGAGAACCTGGCGATGCACCCGGCGGCGGCGGTCTGCGGCATCTACCTGGCCCATCCCAAAGCGTCTTATTTCGACGTGGGCAAGTTCGGCAAAGACCAGATCGAAGACTACGCCGCGCGCAAAAACATCTCCGTCGAAGAAGCCGAACGCTGGCTCGGCCCGCGCCTCAATTACGAGCCGGAAAAGGCCGAGGCGGCGACGGTGGGGGTTTGAGAAACTGTTTCGGAGGCAGGCTGCAAACACATCGCAGCCTGCCTCCGAGCAACCCGCAAGGCGGTTAATAATTGACCGTGTGGCGCGCGGTGATAGCCTGATCAATCCCATCCCAAAGCTTTTTCCTCGCCTCTAACGCGCGGAGCGAAGCGTTTAGCGCCTCGTCCCATTCTTGGCTGTCTTCGCCGCACAGGTCGGCCACCATGCGCAGCGCCATCGGGCCGTGCGCCTCTTCGTCGAGGGCTACGTGGCGGTCGAGGTAATAGCGCAGCATACGCAGCTTGCCGGGAAACAGCCGGTCCAGGTCGGCGATGAAAGAGCGAAAGAGCGCGGGGATGACATCCTCGCGGCCAAAGGTAAAGGCCGCCGCCACCTCGTGGAGCCCGCCCGTCTCGATGAAGCTGAAGGTGGTCCCGACGAACTCGCGGACGGATTCCGGAATATCGACCGCCTGGAGCGCCTCTTCGGGCGTGGTCCCCCCGATAACGGCCTGGGTGAACTGGTTGATGCTCGTGGTGTCTGCGCCCACCTCATCCATCGCGGCCAGATACATCTCAAAATGGCTCATGTACGTCCCGTCCGGCCCCACGTCGCTCTCCTCTTCCAGTACAATCTCATTAACCAGGCGCCGGCTGACGGGATAGGATGAAGGCATCCACGGCACCTCGGTGGAGGTCAACTCCAACTGAAGCGCCTTGAGCAGCGACATGAAATCCCAGACGGCATAGACGTGGTGCTCCATGAAGAGATGCAAATCCTCGATGTCGTCCATGTTTTTGTAAACGGAATGCCCCGTCAGTTGGTCGACCAGCGGAGTAAGCTTTTGGTGTATGTCCTGGGCAGAGTAGGTCATAGGGTTAATCCTTTTTTTGTGCATTGGCTCGTGGAAGAAGGCAGACTTTGGGGGATTTTTCGCCTGAGGGAGTTGCAAAAAACTCAGACGCCGGCACCCGGCGGATGCCTTCCACTACCTCCGCCTCCAGGTGCAGGAAACGATCCCGAACACGGGCGCGCGAGGCGGCTTCGTAGGCGATACCAGGAGACCGGCAGACGGATGGGCACAACATAAGCAGACACGAGCCCCTGAGCAGACAGGGGCCGAAAAAGCAGTCGAGGACCGACTGAAGACGTGTTACGACGGATTAACACGATATACTGCTCATGAAAGCATGGGCCCCATCCTCTGCATCTGTGTGCTTTTTATGCTTATCACCGATGGGGCTTGAGAAGGTAAGAACTTCGGGCGCGCATCTCAAGAGTATGATTCCTCATCTTGGATAATGCTCACTTGCCGGATTGCCGGAAAAGCTTCGACTTATAAAGCCAAAAGATTTTTCAATGGCATTTATTTCGGCCCCATCTCACTTTTGCGCAATAAGTTTAGGAAGAATGAACAAATTATCTAATTAATTTACAATTTAATAATCAAATTTGATTTGAAGGAATCCGAGAAATACGTTGGACAAGACACAGACCCGAAGGGTTTTAGAGCATTTTTCAGCCTGATATTGATCGAACAAAACACCGGAATTCCATGCTTCACATTCCGGACGACCTGGCGCCGGACACCGTCACGGTGCTGGGGCTGCCTACCGATGAAAATTCGTCGTTCCTGCGCGGCCCGGCGATGGCGCCGGTGCGGATTCGCGAAGTGCTGCATAACGGATCGGCCAACCTGTGCAGCGAAAACGGTCTCGACCTGGGCCGCGAACCCCGCTTTCGCGACCTCGGCGATCTGGATGTGGGCGCCGGGGCGGCAGCGCGCAGCCGCATCGAAGAAGCCGTCGCCGATCTGCTCGAACGCGGCGCCCGCGTGCTGGCCCTCGGCGGCGACCACGCCGTCACGTATCCCATCATGCGAGGCTATGCGGCGCAGTACGACACGCTCAACCTCCTCCACCTCGACGCCCATCCCGATCTCTACGACACGTTCGACGGCAGCCGGTTTTCGCACGGCTGTCCGTTTGCGCGCATCATGGAAGAAGGGCTGGTGCGGCGGCTGGTCCAGGTGGGCATCCGCGCGATGAACCCGCACCAGCGCGCCCAGGCCGAACGCTTCGGCGTCGAAGTCGTCGAGATGAAGGCGTGGCATCCGGATCTGCGTTTTGAGTTCGACGGGCCGGTTTATTTATCGCTCGACATGGACGCGCTCGATCCGGCGTTTGCGCCCGGCGTCTCGCATCACGAACCGGGCGGCTTTTCCACCCGCGACGTGCTCGGCATCATCCACCATCTCGACGCCCCGCTCGTCGGCGCCGACCTCGTCGAGTTCAACCCCGTGCGCGATCCGGTGGGCATCACAGCGATGGCGGCGGTGAAGCTGCTCAAGGAAATCGCGGCGAAGATGTTAGAGGGGTGAAATAATTGAGGAGGGATTGCAAATTCTAAAGTGCAGAGATCCTCGATTCCTGACCAATCCTTAAACAATCCAACAAATATCCACGAAAACACCGTCTGGATAAAGTGGATCTTGTGCGCCGTCGTTCTTATCCTCAAGGCTCGTCAAACAACGACTTTCACCTTCCGTGAATAGAGATCCCATGACAAGCCTCCTCACCCTCCACTCGCCCGGCCTCGCCACGGTCGATGCGCTTCGGCAAGAGCGCGCGTCGGTGGCGATGCAGGTGCTCGGCATCGTCGGTTTTGCGCTGATGACGGCGCTCGGCGCGCAAGTGCGCATCTACCTCTGGGAAGTGCCCATCACGATGCAGACGCTCTTCGTCTACGGCAGCGGCCTTTACCTGGGCTGGCGCAACGGTATGTTTGCGATGCTGCTTTACCTGGCGCTCGGCCTGGTCTTCCCCGTCTACGCGGGCGACGGCTTCGGTCCGGCCTACCTCTTCGGCGCCGTCTCGGCAGGCTATCTGCTGGGGATGCCGCTCTCGGCAGCGGTCATCGGGCGGCTCTCGCGGCGATGGAACGCCCTGTCGGGCAGCATCCTCTCGGTGATGGCCGGCTCGCTGGCGCTGTTCACCGTGGGCGTCATCTGGCTGCACTTCGCCGCCGATCATGCCACGTGGCTGGAGTCTATCGACAAAGGCTGGCTGCGCTTCGTCCTGTTCGATCTGGCGAAGATCCTGTTCGTCGGCCTTGTCTATACGGGCACGCGGCGGTTTTTCTAGGCGCATGAAGCGCGGCAGGAGCCGGCGAATAAGCCCTCGTTATTCGTTGCCCGACGTACTTTACCCCTCCGGACTCGACAAACTGACGGCTTGCTCCCAGGCCTCGTAGAAGATGCGCAAGAGTGTACGCGCGGGGAGATCATCAACCTGCGCGGCCGCGCAGGCGGATGACTCTCGGGCATAATCGAGCGTCTCGTCCATCTGCCGGGCAAGTATACCGAGATCCTCCTTTTCCAGCAACCGTTTGGCTTTTCCCAACGTGGGTTGAAGCAGGAAGTCGTTCTTCTCTTTTTCGATAAACGCATCGACCTTTTGTAGGTGTGCCGGATCGTCGAAGAAGCTCGCCTGCGCCTTCACCCGAGCCTCTGCGAAGAGGTCGGAAGAGCATTCTGTTTCCAGCACACTGATGGGGCGGGCGCGTTCGTCGCCGCTCGTGCCCAGCCTGAACAAGGTGCGTAGATCGGTGCCGAGCGAGAACTCGAAAAAGGCGCCGTCGAGCCTCTGATTGTACCCCAGTCTGCCGGTGAATTGCACCAGGTCGCTCACGCTAAAAATAAGCGCTCCACCGATGGATTCGTAATCCACAGTCTCTACGACCTGCTGCACCGATATAGAATCTCTGGTAGCCTCTGACAGGCGCTCGTTCTCCGAACCCAGGAGCATTTCAAAGGCGAAGTTGAGGTGTGCGAGTTCAAACGCTCCGATTTCAAACGTTTTGATGCGCGTCTGGGCACGCAACCCCCCCAGTACGAGGTTGCCCGTGGTGCCGAAGGCTATGCCCGTGATAAGCCCCAGCCGATGTTGGCTTTGTGTGCCGAAGGCGAGCATAGGCGTAAGCCGAACCGTGCCAATGTAGGGGGTGTTGTTTCGAAAAAGGGTTCCATCACCAAATTCCACCGGGAGAAAAAACCGCGGCTTCTCCTGAAACGCCGTTGTATCCATCGGGACCTGCGCCCTGGCCGGCGTTGCGCCAACCAGCCAGACCAGGAGAATGAGCACGCCGGATAGAAGCGGTTTCAGGCTGCCATACAGTCGTAAGTGGCCCATAGCAGGTTTCCTTGTGGGGATGGCTGAGAGCCCGTTTGGGAAGTCAGTCTGAGCGGCGCGCGGCTCTTTGCGCGGCTTCACGGTCGATGGGGGGCCCCGCGCAACGTTGGCGGCGGCAATCGAGCGGGCAAGTCGGCCTCAGCGCGGTGCGGGAGCGGTCTGAGACGTAGCGCATCCTCAGCTATCGCTGATGCGACGGGATGGCGGTTCCGCGTCAGGAGAAAATCGCTCGGACCGAGCCGATCCCGTGCCGCTATCATGCCCTGGAACCTTGGATCCTCAAGCACCTTTTCGAGGTTATCCATCTCATCGGGAAGCCCATTGATTTTGATGAGGTTGCGGTCTTTCTTGTGCCGGTATCTCCAGATGGTAATGCCATCCTGCGTTGTCACGAGAACAGCGCCCAGCGTTCCTTTCTCCAGAATCGTCTTGCCTACCGGCAATTGTGTTTTTAGACGTGTTCCTCCTTTTGCCATATTGCGCAAGGCGCGCAGTTCGTCCCCCACTAAAACAAGGAGACGGTCTTGTTCCTGGGCCTCAACCACCGGAGCCATCAAGAAACCGACCAAGAACACGCAGAGCAGATGTCGATAACGTTTCATTGTCCCGGCACCTCCTGTTTTGTTATCGAGTCAGATTGACCTCGCTCCACCTCTATTTTCCGATGGTGGGTGCTATCAGCCATATAATAACTAACGGTAAAAAAACCTTGGTCTTCTCTGAACTCAACGAGGAACTGGGTTCCGTTATTCTCCTTGTCAAGGTGTGTAACGTTTCTCAGTCCTTCGCTCCAACTTTCTAAAGCGAATCCAAGGTCTGCGCTTTCGCCCTCATTTCTCGCATCGACGACGAGTAAGTTGGACGGTGGCGTAGCGGGCGTCAGAAAGTGCGCCAGCACCATGAACGCAGCGCCGATGGCGGCGCCGCCTCCCAGTCGAATACCGAGTTGTTTGCTGGTGTATTCTCCGGTAGATCCGGCGGTGAAGAACCAGAAGGCAATGCCAGAGACCAGGGCCACGGCGACGTAGAAAGCGGGCCATTCGCCCCCCTTAAAACTCCCCCCCGTAGCAGCAAGCAGCCAGACGATCAGGGCAATGAGCACGAACAGGAGGACGATGCCACTGAAGAGAATCAGGTTTTTGGTCTTCGGATCGAGTTCAGGATCGGCCAGGGGCGGCGCTGGCTTGCTTTCTCCATCACCGGCGGCGTTCGGTGGAGCTGTCGGCGCCGCTTCGACGGCGTCGTCAGCCGGAGCCGTTTGCATCACTGTCTGGAGCGATGCTTGCAGACGCATCATGCCGAGCGGACGCCGTTCGGGCGGAAACAAATCAACCGGTTGTAACTGATCCAGGGTGCGCGTTGCATCGATTTCGAGGGGCGGGATGTCGCACGGCGATAAGCGCACGGGGATCAAGAGGGCGTCGTCCGGGCTGTATTTACGATAGGCGTCGAGGGCTTCCGGGTAAAGGCTCGTTTCATCGTGCTTTTTATCCTTTTTTTTCTTCTTCCCCTTCTTCTTTTTCTTTTCCACACCGTTTTGGGATAGGCAAAAGAGTACGGCCCCGCTACTGCGCATGGCCGCGCGCATCTCGTTGCCTCGCTCCTGGCCTGCCAAAATCATATTATCCCACCAGACCTCAAAACCAGCCGCTATGAGGTCATTGCGCAAAGCTTCGGCTTCGGCATAATCGCCCTGATTATACGAAAGGAATACGTGCTTTTGGGACATTTTACCTTCCTCCAAGAGCCTGTTGGATATTCGCTGGAGTGCAACCGGATCCTTTCTTCGGAGTCGAAAAAACTAGAGCAAAAACGACCAGGGCACGCTGTCTGCTATTCAAGACGAACCCTGACAAAACCCTGGGACAGCGAACCGGAACGACGAGGTCGGCGGCGTTTAATCCACCAACGTTGCACGCTTAAGTAGGAGCATAGCCGCTGTGGAATGATTAAGAAAAGTGCGACAAGATGCTATTTCCCTTGCATTTACTCACTTTCGAATATACAAACGGTGCCGGTATATTGTCTAATCGCTCTCAAACGCGATGGGCCGTTCGTGGTCTGGGCCGCGCCGCCAGCACGATCTATTCGAAAAGCGGCGTCCTTTTTGCGATGAATTTTGACTGTCGGATTCGGTACGGCTTGAGCTATGCCGGCACGCATCGCCTTGACCAGCGTTGGCGTGTCAAAATTCATAGGAACAGCCCCTATCAGCTACTGTTTATGCACTATGACGAACACCCGAAACACAACGCCTCTACGGGCGCTCCTGGCGCTGCTGCTCATCGTCGCCGTTGTGATGCCGGGCAGTGCGGCTCTGGCGCAGGCCCAACCCAGCGGAAACGGCCCGACGGCCTCCGACGGCTCGGTGCTCGACGACCCGTTCGTCCGCCGGCAAGCCAAGCAAGGGCTCGACCTGCTCTACGACATGAAGTTCGCGGAGGCCGCTCGCCTCTTCGATCAGATCGATCAGCGCTACCCGAAGCATCCCATCGGGCCGTTCCTCCAGGCGCTCAACACGTGGTGGGAGATCCTGCTCGACTTCTCCGACACCTCGCGCGATGCGGCTTTCAACGACGCGATGGAGGAGGTCATCGACCGCAGCGACCGCATCCTCAAACAGGATAAGCAAAACTTCGACGCGATGTTTTTCAAAGGGGCGGCGCTGGGTTTTCGGGGCCGCCTCCGCTCGAACCGGCGCGAGTGGCTCGGCGCCGCCACCGACGGCAAACGCGCCATGGATTATGTGCTCGGCGTGGCCGAAAAAGATCCGTCCAATCACGATTATATCTTCGGCAAAGGCCTCTACGACTACTACGCCGCCGTCATCCCGGAGCGGTATCCCTTCGCCCGCGCCATCACCACATTCCTGCCCAAGGGCGACCGGGCGCGCGGCCTCGCCGAACTCGAACGGACGGCCTCGCAAGGCTATTACATCCAGACCGAGGCGGCCTATTTTCTGCTTCAGATCTATTATCTGTTTGAAAAGGATTTCGACAAAAGCGTCGAATATGCGAACTGGCTGCGCCGGCGGCATCCCGGCAACGCGTTCTTCCACGCCATCGAAGGGCGGATCTACGCCCGGTGGGGCTACTGGCGCCAGGCCGAGACGATCTTCACCGACGTGCTCAACCGCTATAAGCAAGGCCAGGCCGGCTACAATGCCGCCACCGCCGAGCAGGCCCTCTACTACCTGGCCCGCGCCCGGATGAACGCGCGCCAGCACAAACAGGGCCTCTCGTTCCTGCTCCAACTCGAAGCGCTCTCGGCCCGCAGCCCGGACGACACCTACTTCAAAGTGATGGGCCGCCTGCGCCAGGGCATGATCTATGACGCCCTCGGCCAACGGGCGCTGGCCCAGGACCGCTACCGCGAAGTGCTGGCGATGAAAGAATGGGGCTCCTCGCGCGATCAGGCCAAGAAATACCTCAAACATCCCTACGGCGCGATGCCTTAGTTTGGAAGTGTTTGAGTGTTATAGTGTTTGAGTGTTATCGTTGGTTGATTCAAGAGAACTAAAACACTATAACACCAGAACACTATAACACCTTCCAGGTTTTTTTCGCCACAGATCCTTCTTTTAACCTTTTTTCCGGCATCGATTGTGCCCTACTTTTAAGTCTGCCCCCTCCGGAAACTCCGGTGATTCGTCTTTCAATTCTTGCTCATTTAAGCAGTATCGAATCATGCGTAGACACGTCAAATGGGTAATGCTGGCCGGGTGGGTCGTCTTGTTCGGAGCCTGTGCGACCTCCAACATGACAGGGCGTAATACGAAGACCTACACCGCCGATATGAACACCGTCGTCGAGGCAGCCACGGCGATTTTTGTGGAGAACAACCTCGACATCGAAGACAAAGCCTGGACGAGCGACGACAGCTTCGTCATCACCGCCTACATCAGAAGCCCGCTGGTCCGAAGCGGCGGCGAGGCCCTCTCGGTCGGGACGCTCCAGGTCTACATCGACCGGGTCAATGATCAGCAGGCGAGGGTGCGCGTGGTCACGGCGGCCCGCGAAGGCCATGTCATGGCTTCCAGCGCAGACCGGCGCGAGGATGAGGAAGCCCAATGGTTTTTCTCCCAACTCGACGCCAAACTCGGCTGAACGACCCCCTCTACAAACAATTTGATAGCCGATGTAGCGCTGAGATCTCTTGATCCGCGCTATACCGGCTATTTTTTTCGGGATCAGCGTATTTTATGAACTTTAAAGCACCTATCGAGGCGTGTGTGATGTTTTATCAAGGATGACGGGTCCTTATCTTTTTAAGAGTGGACGTCTACCATTTCATAAATGGCTGAACACCTACTATACTCGACCGTTACGTTCATGAAGTTTCGTATCCAGCGGGACTATCGAAATGACGTGCATTACGTCTGGTGCAGCGAGCACTTTGACTCCACGAAGCTGGATCCGTACGCCCCCGGTTTCAAAACGGCAAGCAGCGCGGATCCAGCCAATATTTACAAGAGGCTAGTCGAAGATATTGCAACAAAAGACCTTCATAGCTCGAAAATCGCCAGGCAAAAGACAACGCTCAAGAAGTTGGCGAATGATTGGGCTAATGCAAGCGAGATTACCCAGAAACAGCAAGAGGAAATCGTCTATTTGGTAGACAATGCATCTTTTCAGGAATGGCGTCCCTTGCTCTTTCTTATCCCACTCAATCTGGTGGCTGAGAGGCTGGAACTTGTGCCCATTGAACGACGTGCATCCGGGGGAAAGGAGTATATTATTCGGGACTTGCAGCGATCCGAATTCGAAATCATCGAGCCATGACACAGACGCTCAAACAATTCACGGCCAATCAACGCGCGAGTCTGCTGGCGCGCATCGCCGAACGGTATCTGCCGAATCCAGGCATCGATCCACCGCCGGAGGTATCCCCGGACGATGCAGCCAACCAGGAGCGCATTCTGAAAGAGATTAAGACGCATCTGGGAATCGCCGAAGAAGAAACTCCCGAAGATAAGCAGGCAATTATCGATTACCTCTCAGAGAACATGAGCAGGGCGGTTCTGGAAAATGCCGATTTAAAGGCTATCGAGGATCGTCTGAATGCAGCCCACCAGGAGCGTCTTCTGAAAGAGATTAAGACGCAGTTGGGAATTGCCGAAGAAGAAACCCTCGAAGATAAGAAGGAGATTATCGACTCCCCCTCAGAGAGCACGAGCAGGGAAAGTCTAAGCGTAAAAGCGCTAACCCTAGAACAGTTGGTCTCCCATCTTCTAGATGAGAATGTCTCGGCGGCAGAGGCTTCCGCCTATTTTGTAGAATTGATTCAACGGTTTGAACCTTTACTGCGCCGGGTCTGGGCCAAAGGGGGATTCAGTGTGAGCTACGAAGACTACGTTCAGGACGTATTCGTCCAACTCTTTGCGCGCTTGCCCCGCTTGCAACGAAATCCGAAAGCCTTTCCGGGCTACTTGCGGCGGATCGCGCTTTCTGTTGCGGCGGATCACGCCCGCAAGCAGCGCCGCAGCATTGAGCAGGTCGAGGCGGTGGATGTCGCGCCGCAGGTGGCTCGGTTTGAGGAAGAGATCAACACCGAGATCTTCGTTCGTTACTACCTCGAACACTTATCGCGACGAGAGAAGGAAGTGATGGAACTCATCTATCTGAAGGATTTACCCGTCGCGCAGATCGCTAAGAAGTTTGGCATTACTCCAGGCGCTGTACGGACCACCAAATCCCGCGCAATCGGGAAAATGCGTAAGCTGATGTTGCAAGAGGCCAACGACCTTGATGTGATGTATGAGCAGCAAACGGGAAGCTCTTGAGAAGCTCTCCGAAGAAAAAGTAAATTGAATGTAACGGCGTAATTAGGCTGTAACGACGCTTTCCGGCATCCCTCCATCAAGCGTACTCTAGGGGGTATCCGCCCTGCCTCCGGCAGTTTCTGATAACCACGCGTTGTCCGAAGATCGGTATGGCTGCCTTGCGCTTGATCACCGAACAGATGCTCAAAGAGGCGCGGCTCGGCAATACCCCGTGCCGCGCCTACGCCTACGTCGAAGTTACCCTCGTCGAGGTGCCTGTGGACGAACACGGCCAGACCCGAATCGTCGAGGGCATCCGCACGTGGCGCGGCAAAGCCCTCGTCGAAGACCTGACGTTCCTCAAACAACGCCGGCTGGACCGTCCGCTGCGCTACGAGGGCATCTTGCATGACGGCGACGAAGAGCGGCCCATCAGTGCAGACGTGTACGTCTACCAGACCCGCCGCACGAAGCTCGATGCCGCCTCGGATCAAGAAGAGCCGGCGCAACGCATCTACGTGGCGTTCGTCGGCGCGGGGAATACGGAGATTTGAGAAGGCCTGGAACAGAATGGAGGTGTTTCGCGCCGTCTCACGGAGCACAGGCCTTGATGCCGGTCATGACTGGAACCAGGCGTTCTCCCGGCTACCCATTGTCATCATCGTCTTCGTCTTCCTCTTCAAGCTCTTCCAGTTCGTCTTCAAGATCATCGAGGCTGTCCTCGATTTGTTCGAGAAGCTCTTCGACGGCTTCCACATGCACATCGATGCGACCTTCCTGGTCAACCAGCACGATTTCGAGATCTTCGCTCAGGCGGGTCAGGGCTACTTCGAGGTGTACTTTGATCTCCTGCCTGGCCGAATCGGAAAGCAGGGGCCGGTAGCCGAGCGTCTCCAGGTGTTTGAGCGATTCTAATTGACGCATCGCCATGCGGACTTCACGCGGCGGCTTTTTTATCAACGCTGTCACCGACCGCAGTTCGTGACGGGCGCGCTCGCGTTCGGCGCGCATTTCTTCGGCCATGTTTCGCTTCCAGACGATTATCTTCTGCTTTTCGAGCCGTTCCACCTCGCTGGGCAGCCGTTGCTTCATCACCTCAGCCACTTCGGGGTCGATGTCGATGTGGAGGCCTTCATCGACCCGATAGCGGATGTGACGGGCCATCTCCCGGCGGTCGGGCATGGCTTCGTGGACTTCGACGTCGAAGGCGATCATGGAGCCGAGCCGGTCGGCGAGCGCGTCGAGGTCGGCAGCCTCGACGGGCGCCGGAGGCGCGGGGGGTGTCGGAGGCCGGGGAGCGGCCTCAACCAGCGGCGGCAGCGTCGTGTCGGAGGGCGCCGCCGGCATCGGCAGCAAGGTCACTTCGGCGGGTGTCGAGGCAAACTCCAGGATCAGCGCGGCCTGCTCCGGCGTCAGCGTCGAGCCGCTGTTGCTGAGGTTGAGCACGTTGGCGGCGATGTTTTCGACCTCTTCGGGCGGCACCTCCTGGGCCATCACTTTCTCCTGAAACTCATCGAAATGCTTCGCGACGGCCTCACGGCCCGCCACATCGTCGATCATCTCGACGAGCCGGCTGCGGACCGTGTCGAGCGAGTTGGTCAGGAGTTCACTTCTGTTTTCGCGGATGATCGCGTAGCCTACGACGCCCAGGACGATGACGACGACGATCAACCCGTATTCGCGCAAATAGCTTTTCATGCTTGATTCTATGGCTGCGGAGCCCGGTCAGGGGCATCTGGGTGAAGCACACTGCGCATTTTCTTTTTCAAGGAGCCGCCAGACGGCGCCTTTTCGTCACAAAGTACGGCATCCGCCAGCGTTGGTTTCTGCCGGTAGAGGCCTGCCTGATTACGTCGAAATATGTCCTGCCCGTTTTCGGGACGGTCATGAGTCATGGGTCATGAGTGAAAACCCCATGACCCATGACTCATGACCCATGACGGTTTGATCAGCGCAAAGCAATCAGGACTTTTTCGACGTAATTAGTATAACGACGCAACCGCGCCAAATAGTATTCGCCCCGCTGAAGGCGGCTATACATTTTGACGCCTGTATCCCTGCGAAGGTTTACACCGCACCCGATGCCTGCGCAGCCGCTAGCCAGGCATCCTCCGCTGCGTAGTCGAACGCCGCAGGATCCATCGGGTCGGGTGGATGGGCGCGTTCCCAGGCGATGGTGCGGCGGAGCGCTTCGTCGAGAGGCACCGGCTCCCGATAGCCGAGTTCGTCGCGGATTTTGCGGGTATCGGCGACGAAGTGATGCCGCCAGTCTTTGCCGGCATTCGGCGCCTCCGGCAACGGCGCCAGCCCAACGACACGGCCCGCCCAGCCCATCGCCTCGCCGAGGCGTCGAATCCACGCCGCCTCGGTCGAGGCCGTCTCTTCGCCCACGTTGTAGACCTGCCCGGCGGCCCGCTCGTCTTCGATGGCGAGCACGAGGGCGGCAGCGACGTTTTCGACGTAGCCCCGCGTCCATCGCCAGGCGGCCTGCCCGGCTTCGAGCGGGATGAACGGGCGACTGTCGTCCATGCGTTTGAGATAAGGAAAAAGGCGGTGCTGATAGTCGCCGGGGCCGTAGACCTGCGGCAGGCGCAGCACCGCGGCCGCCAATGCCGGCGCGCTCTGATACACGCGCTCGACGAGGATCTTGTCGTACTGAAAAAACAGGTGGTCTTCGTCCGGCGCCATCGCCCGATACGGATACAGGTTGCGGCGCAGCGGCGCCGTTTCGGGGAACGGCGTTGGGCCGGGCAGGCCGGGGTCGCGACGCAGAAAACGGTCGTAGACGCGATAGACATCCTGGCTGCTGACGACGACGACGCGCCGGGCCAGGCCCTCGAATACCGCCACGCCGGTCTGCGCCTCGCGCTCGGTCATGGCTATCAGGTCGAGCACGATGTCGGGCCGGAGGCGGGCGAAGGGTTCCCGAAAATCGAGCAGCCGCGCGCGGTCGCCGTGAATGCGCGTTACGGAGGCAGGCAGATCGGCCTCGGTCTGCCCGCGATGAAAGACCGTGACGGCGTGGCCGGCAGCAACGAGCCGTCGCACAACCACCGGCCCGATAAACCGCGTGCCGCCGAGAATGAGGATGTTCATTTTTGGGTGTTTTAGTGTTTTGGTGTCGAATGCAGGAATTAAACTAAAACACGATAACACCCAAACACTCATTCATCCACTCCCGGAAGCGCCAGATTCATCGGAAAACGCGCGCGGATCTCGTCTTTTTGGCCCTCGGCCCGCGCGGCGGTGTAGGCGGCGTAGTCTGCATAACCGAGCCGGCGCGCTTCGGCATCCCAGATCTGCCGGTAGCCCAGATGGACGGCGTCGAGCACGTCGATGTAGACACCGTAGGGCGTTTGGGCATCCGTTTCTATGGCAACGAGCGCTTTGCGCGGCGTCTCGGCGTAGGCCGGATCGAAGCCGTCGTTGGTGACGTGTTGGACGACTGCATTCCTGATATCCGAGACGACCATCGGCGTTCTTTCGACGAGCACGGCGCCCTGTGCATTGACCAGAATGGCGAGCATGTTGCGCTCTTTGATGACCGGCGGCGGTACCTCGGAGAGCGCCGGCAGCGTGGCGCGCAGCCCCGTATCGACGTCGATCGTCGTGGCGACGAGGAAGAAGATCAGCAACAAAAACGCGATGTCGGCCAGCGAGGCGGTGGGCAATTCTGCGCGGCGGCGGGTTTTTCGGGAGCGTAGACGCATGGCACATCCTCTGAGAATCGGTTCGCGACGGGATTTCTTGTAAGACACCGGGCGCGGCAGCAAGTCGCTGTGGGAATGAGCGTGAAACGTAAAACGTGAGGGTGCCCTTAGCAAAGCGATTCAGCGAAGCACCCTCACATTTCGCGTTTCACGTTTCACTTTTTTATCGTTTATTGGCTCGATGATGTCGCTCCCCAATCCAATCGTTGTTCAAACCATGAAACGTTTTTGCTGCGTGCTGTTGGGTCTGCTGCTGGCGGGCATGGTCGGGATTGCTCAGGCCCAGCAGGGCACCGAGCCGATCACCGTGACAGACTTGCTCAAGATTCAGCAACTCGGCTCGGTGACAGCCTCGCCGGACGGGCGCTTCGTCGCCTACATGGCCCGGTCTGTCGTCGAGAAGCCGAATGAGAAGGGCGAGTACACCTACCGCTCGCAACTCTGGGTCATTCCCGTGCACGCTTCGAACGAACCGCGCCAGTTGACCTTCGACGAACGCGGCGCCTCGCAGCCGGCCTGGCACCCCGACGGCGACCGCCTCGCCTTCATCCGCCCGGTCGACGGCAAACCGCAGATCTTTACGATCTCGGTCTACGGCGGCGAAGCGCAACAACTGACCGACTTCGAACACGGCGCCAGCGGGCCAAACTGGTCGCCCAACGGCAAGCGGCTGCTTTTTTTCACCACGCTCTCGAAAGACGATCTCGACGCGATGTCTCAGGGGCCGCCGTCGTGGTCGGAGGCGCGGCCCGGACGGAGGCGCGGCGACGCCGAGCGCGCCCAGGCCCGGCCCGATGGATCGCTGGATGAGGTCCGGGCGTGGCTCAACAAGAACCGGGAAGAAGGCAACCCCCGCGTCTTTACTCGAATCAACCTGCAAGGCGAAACCGCCCTCACGCCGCACCCTGAATTCCGCCACTACTTCGTGCTCGACGTCGAGGACGAGGGCGCCGCGCCGGTGATGATCACACGCGGCTATTATTCGTTCAGCGGCGGCACCTGGTTGCCCGACAGCCATCAACTGCTCTTCAGCGGCTACCCCGAAGACGCCGGCCATCCCGACCGCGAACGCGACCGCGACCTCTACCTCGTCGACGAAGACCGCATCCAGCGCCTGCTCGACATCAGCGGCTACAGCCTCTCCGATCCCCAGATCTCGCCCGACGGCAACGTGATCTCGTTCCTGGCCCGCGACCTCGACGACCCCGGCTACGCCCAGACCGAACTGGGCCTCTTCGCCCTCGACGGGCGCACGCCGCCTGAGATTCTCACGTTCGGCTTCGACCGGTCGCTCTCGAACCCGCACTGGTCGCACGACAACTGGTTCATCTATTTCACGGCAGCCTCTGAAGGCGGCGTGCCGCTGTTTCGGCTGGCCGTCAACGAAGGCAAACCGGCGCTGCCTACCGTCACGCCCGAAGAACAGGCCCGGGCCGACTCGCTCGCGCTGGCCGACAGCCTCGTGGCCGATAGCCTCGTGCTGGCCCGCGATTCGTTCCGGCGTGGCGAGATCATCCGGCGCGGCCTTCGCGTCGAGCGCCTCACCAGCACCGAGCAAGGCATCCGCAGCTACGACATCACCGCCGCGACGGCCTATTACGTGCTCACCGAGGTCTTGAATCCTTACGAACTCTACACCTCGACCATGGAGTTCAGGCAGCAGCAGCGGCTGACCGAGCACAACGCGTCGTGGCTGCGCGCTAAACGCCTCAGCGTGCCGGAGGCCTTCACGCTCCGCCGCGATACGTTGCGCATTCCCTACTGGGTGATGAAGCCCACCTTCCAGCAGCGAACCCGCACCTACCCGCTGCTCGTGGAGATCCACGGCGGCCCGTCGTCGATGTGGGGACCGGGCGAGGCGACGATGTGGCACGAGTTTCAGATGATGGCGGCGCAGGGCTACGGCATCGTCTTTAGCAACCCGCGCGGCTCGGGCGGCTACGGCCACGCCTACAAAAAAGCCAACTACCAGGACTGGGGCGACGGGCCGGGCAGCGACGTGCTGGCCGTGGCTACCGAAGCCGCGCGCAGGCAACGCTGGATCGATCCGAACAGGCAGGTGGTTACCGGCGGCTCCTATGCCGGCTACCTCACGGCCTGGATCGTCGGGCACGATCATCGCTTCAAAGCCGCCGTGGCCCAACGCGGCGTCTACGACCTTTCGACGTTCTTCGGCGAAGGCCGTGCCTGGCGACTGGTGCCCAACCATTTCGGCGGCTATCCGTGGGAAGCCGGAGACATCCTCGACTACAACTCGCCGCAGGCTTACGTCGATCAGATTCGGACGCCGCTCTTGATCATGCACGGCGACAACGACTTGCGCACGGGCGTCATCCAGAGTGAGATGCTGTACAAGAGCCTGAAGGCGCTCGACCGCCCCGTCGAGTACGTCCGCTACCCCAACGCCAGCCACGACCTCTCCCGCTCCGGCGACCCCAAACAACGCATCGACCGGCTGCTGCGCATCTACGAGTTCATGGAGCGCTACGTTGGCGACGCGGCGCCACTCTCCAGCAGCGGCAGCCGGTGATCAGCAACCCGAAACATGCCCTCTTTTTCAGGCGTAGGGTTTTTGAAACAGGCCATCGCGTTCGGATTTTCCGTCGATGCATCATGAAGATCACCCTGAACATCCCGGAAGAGTTAGCGGCCCATCTGGACCCGGAGCACCTTCCCTATATCCTGGAACTGGGCCTGCGTGAATTCCAGGCTGATCCCGACGCGGGCTTCGAAGGCTTCACCGACGTACTCGAACGCCTGGCTTCGTTACCCACGCCCGAAGAGATCCTGGCATTACGGCCCTCGGAAGCATTGCAAGCCCGGATTGAAGCGCTTCTGGAAAAAAACCGCACTGAAGGGCTTTCCCCGATAGAAGAACGGGAGTGGGATCGGTATCAATACCTGGAACACCTCATCCGGATTGCCAAAGCGAAGGCGCATCAAAAACTGAAAGCGGCGTAAGAATCGATGAGCAGCAGCTACGTCTCTTCCGCGTTGCGCCGTCAGGTCTATGAGCGCGCCGGTAGACGTTGTGAATATTGTCTCATGCCGGATTCAGTTGCTTTCGCCCCGTATGAACTCGATCACATAATTGCCCGGAAGCACGGCGGCCCAACCGAGGCGGATAATCTGGCTTTATCTTGCACGCTTTGCAATAAACACAAAGGCAGCGATCTGGCATCGCTCGATCCGGAAACCGGCGATTTGATCCCGCTCTTTCATCCACGAAATGATCGCTGGTCCGATCATTTTCAACTGGACGGTGCTCGTTTCGAGCCGCTCACCGCGAGAGGTCGAGTGACAATCAAACTGTTGCGCCTCAATCATCCGGATCGTCTTACAGAACGAGCGCTGCTGCTTGAAGCCGGCCTGTTTCAGGTGCCGGGCTGATCACACCATAAACCGGCGAGTTCATGGAGCGCTACGTTGGCAACGCGGCGCCGGTGTCGATGGGCGAGCGTGAGTGATGGGCGGGGCGTCTGGGGCGGCGCTGCCGGAGGCCGTCCGGAACCGGCCCAACGCTTCGCGGAGCGCGTCTAGCTTGACGGGCTTGCTCAGGTAATCGTCCATGCCGGCTTCGAGGCAGCGTTCGCGGTCGCCTTTCATGGCGTTGGCCGTCAGCGCGACGATGTAGGGCTGGCGCTCGGCAGGCAACTCGGCGCGGACGCACCCGGTGACTTCGAGGCCGTCCATCTGCGGCATCTGCACGTCCATCAAAACCACGTCGTAGCGCTGGCGATAGAGCGCCTCGACGGCCTCGCGACCATTCGACGCCACGTCGGCGCGGTAGCCGAGGCGTTCCAACATGCGGAGGGCCACTTTCTGGTTGACCACGTTGTCTTCGGCCAGCAAAATGTGCAAAGCCCCGGCCTCCGGCGCGTTCTGCCCGGGCGTGGGCGGCGCGTCTTCCGCGAGAGGCATGGCGGCATCAGACGCAGGCGCCTCGGCCTCTTCGACTGCGCGGGCGGTGATGCTGAAATGAAAGGTGGATCCGACGCCTACCTCGCTCTCGACGCCGATGTCGCCGCCGAGCAACTGGCAGAGCTTCTTGCAGATCGACAGGCCCAACCCCGTGCCCCCGTACCGACGCGTCGTCGAAGCATCGCCCTGGACGAACGGCTGAAACAATCGGTCTAGCTGCGCCGGCGCGATCCCGATGCCCGTGTCGCAGACCGAAACACCCAGCCGGTAGACACCGCCCTCGCCGCGTTCGGCGCGCACCGAGACAGTCACCTCGCCCTGGGCAGTGAACTTGACTGCGTTCGAGACGAGATTGACAATGATCTGACGCAGCCGCGTCGAGTCCGTCACCAGCATCGAAGGCACGTCCGGATCGACGAGGCAGGCCAGGCGGAGGTCTTTTTCTCGGGCTGCCTTCGCCAGCAGATCGACGGCGTCGGAGACGCAGGCACGCAGATCGAACGGATGCTCTTCGAGTTCGATACGACCCGCCTCGATCTTCGAAAAATCAAGAATGTCGTTGATGATCGTCAACAGCGCATCGCCGCTGGAGCGGACGACTTCGACGTACTCGCGTTGTTCGGTCGACAGGTCGGTGTTGAGCAGCAGGCTGGTCATGCCGATGACGCCGTTCATGGGCGTGCGGATCTCATGACTCATGTTCGCCAGGAACTGGCTTCGCGCGCGGGCGGCGGCTTCGGCGGTTTCTTTGGCCTGTTTGAGCACCTCTTCGGCCCCCTTGCGCTCGGTGATATCCATGAACACACCGAAGACCGAGCTGACCATGCCGTGCTCGTCTAACGTACACTCGCCCCGCGCCATCACATTGCGAATGGCGCCGTCGCCTCGGATGATGCGCAATTCAAACTCAAAATCTTTGCCCGCCTCGACGGCCTCCTTCACCGATTCCTCGACCCGCTTTCGATCTTCCGGATGATAGGCGTTGATGGCGTTCTCGACGGTTAGCTCAAAATCGCCGGGATCGATGCCGTGGATGCGGTACACTTCGTCGGACCATTCCAGCCGTCCTTCCGGCATCGTGATGCGCCAGTGGCCGACGTGGGCGAGTTCTTCGGCGCGTTTGAGCAGCAGCGTTTGCCGGCGCAGCGCTTCTTCGGCCCGTTTGCGCTCGGCGAGGGTGCGGTAGCGGCGTTCGCTCTCTTTGAGGGCCTCTTCGGCCATCCGGCTCTGGGTGATGTCCCGCGCGATGCCGTAGATTAGGCCGTCGGGGGCGGGCTTGGCCGTCCAGGAAAGCCACCGGTACGATCCGTTCTTGCACTGATACCGGTTGATAAAATCGATGGGGGAGGCGCCGACAGCCAGTTTTTCGACTTCGGCGAGCGTGGCGTGGCGGTCGTCGGGATGGATGAATTCGATGAAAGGGCGGGCCCGCAGTTCGTCGTCGGTGTAGCCGAGGGTTTTGTGCCAGGCCGGGTTGAGCCGCCGGAAATAGCCGTCGGCGCCTGCAATGCAAAGCAGGTCTACGGACAGGTTAAAAAAGGTCTCGAATTCTCCGAGGCGCTGTTCTTGCGCCCGCCGAGACCGCCTCCCCCTCTTCAGACCGGATCCGTCACGCGTAAATTTCATCGATGCTCTTCATGCAGGAAAAAAATTCCTGTCCCCATCACTCGTTATCAGGATGTGTGGGCTAAAACACCCTCTCTCGTCAACCCACACGTAACGCGGTGCCCAACGACAAACTTTATGCCGTTCCCGGTGCGCCTTGCTGATTATTCTTTCGAAGTAGACGCCCCCTGCTTGCCGTTTTCATTCGGTACATGAGGTCATTGAATAGTTTTTATCGCATATTAGATTAGGGGAGGGTTCCCAGCCCTTCTCTGAACCCATCTACTCTTCATCAAAACAAGGAGCTAGTGTTATGGCCAAATCAAAGACAAGCGTCGTAGCCGTCGGCGCGAAAAGGTGCCGCCCTTTCACCCTCAACGTAATGGTTTTCAGCCCGGAGGCCGGGTTTAAGTTCGAAGTGTTCGTCGAGAAGGATTGCTCCAAAAACAACGACGCCATCTGGAAGCTGGTCTTCGACCTTTTCAAAAAGAATGACGAAGGGCAGTTCGACCAGATCGTCCATGTCTCCTTTACGGCGGGGGCCCCGCAAGAGCAACAGGGCGTGCAATCCATCCTGGAAAACGGCGTCAGTGTCAACCAGGCAGACACGCTCGTGAACGATGTTTTCCCGGCAGCCAAGGATATCGAAGGCGTCGAGGCCCCGTCGACGGCGCAAAAGACGAAGCTGCGGAATGCCATGAAAAAAGTCACCACAGTCGATCTATAACCATGAAATCCACACAGACACGCAGGGTCTCTTCTGGCGGCCTCGGTGTTGTCTGCCTGTTTTTTGTAGCGGCCCTTGGCCCGGCGCCGGCGGCGTGGGGCCAGGGGGCCGGGTGTCTGGATAATGCGCAGACCCTGGGCCGGACGGTCCGCGAGGTAAAGGTGGTGACGCGGTGGGGCGCGGTGCCGTCTGAGCCGCTGCCCCTTCGACCCGGCCAGACGATTGCACAAGGCGACATCGCCAGAACCAACACCGCCGTTTCCCAGGCCTTAAGCTCGGACGGGCTTCAGAGCAATGCGCGCTTTGCGGTGACGTACGTCGATTCCTGTGTGCGGGCTGTAGGGCAAGACTCGGCGGACGTCATCGTCCGTCCGTTCACCCTGCGACTCGGGATGGGGAACATCGCCGAGAACCTGCTGGCCTTGCCGCGCTCAAACAAAGCTACCGTGCAGGACGCCAGCCCGCCCCGGCTGACCACCTTGAAGCCAACCATCGACGCCAATACGGACCGCGAATACGGCGTTTCGCTGACCGGCGGCATCGACGTGGATCTGGCAAAACTGACAACCAACACGGCGTTGACGCTGAAGGCCAATGGGCAAAAATCGCTCGACCAGTCGTTCTATGCGGGCGATGTCAGCTTCGGGTTCAAGTTGCTCCGCCCGTTGAAGATCTTCACGTCGGCGCAACTGGAGGGGACCTACAGCGCCACGGAAGATCCACGCGCTGCCGGCCAGTTGACCCGAGAGGCCTTGAGCGTCAGCGGCAGCCTGGGCTTGCAACCCTCGCGGGGCGCGCTCTCGCACATCGATCTCGGCGGGTCCTTCGCGTCATCCTCTAACGACTTCGTGCCCGGCGCCGCGGACGCGGCCATGATGGATCTGGACGAGCAGATCTTCGACGGCCGGGTGATCTTCAGCGGGCGCATCGGCGGCGGCTTTACCCGGCTGGCGCTCTGGGGCAACTACGCCGATCCTAAAGAAGATGCCGGCGCGTACCGGCGCATCGCGGCCACCCTTGGCTATGCCAATGAAATCCCGATCACCCTCAACCAGACCATCGGCCTGGAACTGCTCGTGGGCGCCGGCACCGCCTCGGACGATACGCCGGATTATGCCCGCTTCTTCGGCGGCAACGAACTCGGCAACTTCCTCAACGACGCAACCGATTCGCAAACATTTACGGCTTTCCCGGCTGGTCCGCTGCTGCGTAGCACCGGCACGCGCCAGGCCGACGTGCGTACAGCCGCCGGCCTCGGACGCGGCGGCACCTCCTACTGGCACGTGAACCTGGACGTGAGCCTTCCCATCAAGGCCCTCTCGCGCCCGCTGATTCCCAAGGTCGAGGTAGCGCCGAATCTCACGCTCAATGAACTGCTCAAGAGGCAGGTGCAATCCGGAGAAAGTTTTCTGGTCGTCGAACTACAAAGTCAGGGCCTTTCGCGGGAAAAAGCCGAGGCGCGCGCTAAAGAGATCATGAAGCAGATTCAGAGGCCGGTCGATTACATCGCCGACTATGCCAACCTGTACGCTATTCGGCCCCTGTTTATGTTCGACGTCATGCGGCTCGATGCCGACGACCTTGTGCGAAACCGCACCCGCGTGGCCGCCGGCGCAGGCATCCAGCTTTTGATTGTCGTAGCCAGGTTTGAAGCCGGCTATATGCGCGCCATTCGCCGCGCTGAAGGAGACGCCAAAGGCAATTTCATCGTGCGCCTGAGTTTTATGAATCTCTTTTAGCGCGTACTGCTTTTTATTCTGAAGGGTTGCTTGTGCTTCCGAGGTCTCTTTTGATCCCGGCGTGGTGGTATTCTTTTGTGTTGTTGTCCTTTTGGCTTGATCCAGGCGTGGAGGTATGATCGCGTTTGTTTGTCCTTTTGGCTTGATCCAAAAGGACCAAAAGATCAAGACTTTACCCGCTGGGCCTGAACTACGCTCCGGCACGCGGGAAAATTTGAAACTCGCTGCGCTGCGCTCAGACAGCAAATTTTCCTTGTTCGCGTGCCTGCGCTTCGTTCCGGGCGGCCCACCGGCTAACGTCGCGTTTTCTTTTTCGGTAGTGCTCTTCGATGTGTTGATGGCAGAGAGTCACCGCCCCCTTGAGGGGGCTGTCGCGTAGCGACTGGGGGTGTAATCCGGCCAGTTTTACACCCTCCGACCTCGCCTCCGGCGAGCCCACCTCCCTCAAGGGAGGGGTTTCTTCGAAATCATCAACACATCGAAGAGCACTACCTCTTTTTCTTTTCTCCCTCTCTCCCTTTCCCCCCTCGCCCTTTCTCCCTCTCCCCCTTTCCCCAAAAACCCCACCCGCCACATCCCACTGGCTATTCCCTGTCCAAGCCAGGCAATCCGAAGCCGAAGGGATAGGGATCGACGGCGATGGGGAGGGTGCCGCGCGCGGCCTGCCGCCCTTGAAGCACGGCGGCGACCGCCGCGACGCTCGCCAGCGATTGCTCGTACGCGACGAGGAGCACCTCGGCATCGGCCAGCGCCGTTATGATGTAGGGATTGCCGAAGGTGACGAGCACGACGGGCTTTCCCTGATCAACCAGCCGGCGCACAAACTGCTCCTGGCGCGGAAACAACCCGGCTTTGCCCCGGCCCGACTGCAACCGCAGGAAAAGCGCCAGCACCACCACGTCGGCCTCGGCGGCGACCCGAAAGGCTTCGGCAGTATCGGCCCTGGCGGGCTCTTTGCCCAGCCGCGCCTCGCCCGCTGGGGCGAGCAGCGCCGCCAGCGAATCCATCGCCGCTTCGATGCTCGGCGAGTCTTCGACGTTGCTCAATTGCACCAGCGCCGCGCGCTGCGCCGGGCCGAGCGGCAACACCGGATCCGCTTTCAGCAATGTCACGGCGCGCTCAGCGATGGTCCGGGCCAGGAACGTGCCGCGTGGCTTTCGGAGCAAATACGCCAGCGTGGCTTCGGCGGCGACGGGCTGCCGGTGCAACCCGGCCTGCGCCTTCGCCCACAGGATGCGGCGCACCGAACGCGTGAGCGCCGCTTCGTCGAGGTCGCCGCGCCGGAGCGCTGTCTTGACGGCTTCGACGGCGTCGGGCAGGCTTCCGGGTGTCAGGATCACGTCGGTGCCGGCGGCGAGAGCGCGCGCGATGCGCTCATCGGCGCTGTAACGGTTGCGGAGCGCGCCCATGCGGATGTCGTCCGTGACGATGAAGCCGTCGAAGCCGAGCGAATCGCGTAGCACGTCGCGCAGCAGGCGACGGCTGAAGGTGGCTGGCAGCGGTCGTTCGTCGAAAGCAGGGACCCAGAGGTGGGCGCTCATCACAGCGGCGGCACGGCCCCGGCCCAACACCTGGCGGTAGGGCTGGAATTCGACCCGGCTGAGCGCCTCGGCATCGCCGTCGATGACGCCCATGCGCGTGTGCGAATCTACCGACGTGTTGCCGTGGCCGGGGAAGTGTTTGAGCGTAGCCAGCACGCCGTGACGCTGCGCCTCGCGCACAAACGCCGCCGCCATCCGCCCCACCAGATCCGGGTCTTCGCCGTAGGATCGATAGTTGATGATGGGGTTGTCGGGGTTGTTGTTGACATCGACGACGGGCGCCAGCAGCAGGTTGACACCCAGGGCTCGGCTCTCCAGTGCCGTGAGCCGCCCGGCGGCGGCAGCCAGCAGCGTATCGCGGGTGGCGCCGAGGGCCATATTCGAGGGCAACTCCGTCAACGCATTGGTGAAACGCCCGACGCCGCGCTCGTAATCGGCGGCGAAAAACAAGGGCACGGCGGCGGCCTCTTGCAAGCGGCGGGTCTCGGCCAGCACCGTTTGGGGCGGCAACAGGCGCGGCGTCAGAAAACCGCCGACGCCGTAGGTCTGCACCGCTTCGAGCGCCGCGTCCGCGGAGTTTCTTCGCCGGTTGGGCCGGGGCAGATGGATGATGAAAAGCTGCCCGATCTTCTGATCCAACGACAGCGACGCCAACACCGAGTCGGTCCATTGCGCTGCCGACGCCGAGTCGGGTTGGTGCCAGGCCAGCGTGGCGAGGTCGTGGTCTGGGAAGAGGGCATCGAGGGCTGCTGAGACCGCCGGGGTCTCGGCGGGCGTCGAGGTGGGTTCAGCCTGCGCCGTGTCCTGGGCGGGCGTCTGTTGTTGGGATTCCCTCGGCGCCGCCCGCCCGCATCCGACGCCAACGGCCAGCAACCCGCCGGCCATCACCAGCGCACACCCATACCGAAACCACGTGTGCCGGAACTGTTTCATCCGCTTTCGTTCTATTGTATCGCTTCTCCTTCCGGGGAAGATAGGTATTTTTGGTCATTACGCTCGCCTTCGGCTCGCAGTCACGGGTCATGAGTCATGGGAAAAGAACAAAACACTCATGACCCATGACCCGTGACTCATGACCCTCGCCCAGGTCTAAAAATCGGGAAATCCGTGCGCCATAATTCCCCCTGAATCCTCATCACCCTATGATAAAACGCCTGCGCCACGAGTGGAAGCAACTCGTCGAGGCCGCCCGCTCGCTCGACCGGCAGACGGTCTTTGTGCTGACGACGTGCATCGTCTTTGTGATTCTGCAACAGACGCTGGGCAGCCGCCGCTTCTTCCGCACCGAGCTGTCCGAGCTTTTTGCCGAAGACTGGCGCGGTCTGCTCTCGTGGGGATGGTGGTTTGCAGTGCAGGGCGTGACGGGCTTCGTGCTGCCGGCGGGAGCGCTCCTCCTGCTTTTCCGCCGCCGCCCCGCCGAAATCGGCCTGGGGCTGGGCGACTGGAAGCTGGCCTCGGTGCTGGCCCTGCTCTACCTGCCGCTGGTGACCGTCGGCACGTGGGTGCTCTCGGATGGAACGGAGTTTCAGGCGCAGTATCCACACTACCAACCGGCGGCGTTGGACTGGAAATTTTTTCTGATTTACGAAGCGCTCTTTTTGTTCTACTGGGTCGGATGGGAATATCTCTGGCGCGGGTTTGTGCTTTTCGGCACGGCGCATACGTTCGGCCTCTACGCCATCTTCGTGCAGACCGTCCCGTTCGCGTTGTTGCACCTCAACAAGCCGTTGCCCGAGGCGCTGCTGTCCATCGTCGGCGGGATTGCTCTGGGGGCGCTGGTGTGGCGATGCCGGTCTTTTTGGATCGCCGTGCCGCTGCACGCCGCGCAAATGTTGATCCTCGATTTCTGGTGTTCGCTGCGCATCCGCACCGGCGTCTCCGGCATCGGCTTCGGCGCGCTGGCCGATTTGCTTTCGGCCTGGTGGGGTGGGTGATGGGGGTGTTCTAGTGTTTTGATTTTATAGTGTTTAAGTTCTTTTGAATCATAACACCAAAACACTCAAACACTATAACACTCAAAAAAACCTCAAACCGGCGGCTGTGCCGGATAGTCCGGCTGCGCGCGGAAATGATCTTCCAGCGTCGCCATCACGGCCAAAACCACGTCTTCGCGCCAGTGCCGTGCCACCACCTGCACGTCGATGGGCATCCCGGCGCTGCCGGCTTCGACGGCGCGGGCGGCGCGTTCAACGAGGTCTTTAGACGGCGGTTGATCCGATTCTTCACCCGCGCGCACCCGCGTGGCGGCGACGACACCGGCAGGCATCCCCAGCAGGTTGTAAAGCATCGAATAGCTGGCGACGGCATTCAGGTAGTAGCTGTCGCCATGGGTCAACGCCGGATGCGGGCTGGGCGGGCACAGGATGGCGTCGAAGCCGGCAGCGTCGAGGGCAGCCACAAAGCGTGCCCGATAAGCCGTGCGCGCTGCAATCAACTGCCAGTATTGATCGGTGGACAGACGCTTCATGCCGCGCATGTTGGTAGCCAGGCGATCCTGGCCGGCCAGCTTCAAAAGCATCGCCAGCGGAGGCCGCAGCCCACGAGGTAGCCGCGCGAGGCGCGTCATGTCTCGGATGCGGTGGTCGTGGCGGCCTTTGCCCATCACCCGCCGGGCCGAAGCCGCGCCGTCGGCGCTGAGCAGGCCGTAGAAAATCCGCATCGCCTCGGGCACGTCCGGCGGGGTGAACGCTTCGACATGAACGTCCCGGTTGCGCAGAGCCGCGGCGGCTTCTTCCACGGCCCGGCGCAACGCTGGCGCAGGCGTGATGAAGCCGTCGTCCACATAATAGCCGATGCGCAGCTCTTCGACGGCCACTGCCGCCGGCTCGCGCCACGGCACCGGCGCGATAGACGGATCGAGGCGTTCGAGGCCGGGCGCGGCCAAAATCTGCATCGCCAGCGCGAGGTCGGCCACGTGGCGGGCCAGCGGCCCCGGCTGCGCCAGAATCGCCTCCTGCCCCGGAAGGATCGTCTCGTCGAAGGTGCCGAGCAGCGTCAGCCGTCCGGAGGTGGGTTTGAGGCCGTGGATGCCGCAGCAATGCGCCGGCACGCGGATGCTGCCGCCGATGTCGGTGCCCAGCCCCAGCGCCGATCCGCCGGCAGCGACGATGGCGCCCTCGCCACCGCTGCTGCCGCCGGGCGAGCGCTCCAGGTTCCACGGGTTGTTGGCCCGCCCGTAGACCGGGTTGTCCGATTCAAGATAGAACAGCAACTCCGGCACGTTGGTCTTGCCCAGGATCACGGCACCCGCCGCCCGCAGCCGCGCCACCAGCGGATTGTCGGCCTCGGCGGTGTTATCGGCCCAGCGGGGCACGCCTCCGGTAGCCGGCGTACTCGCCACGGCAAGGCTCTCTTTGATCGTGATGGGCACGCCGTGAAGCGGGCCGAGCCGCTCGCCGCGCGTCTGCTTCTCGTCGGCGGCGGCGGCCTCGGCGCGAGCCTGATCGAAAAGCGACACCACGACCGCGTTGAGCTGTGGATTGACGGCTTCGATCCGGCGGATGTACGCCTCCGCCGCCTCCCGCGCCGAGATCACACCCGCTGCAATCTCCTGCGCCAGTTGCTTCGCGCCCAGCGTCGTGATCTCCTCAACCTGAGGCGTCGTAGACGATTGCGTATTCATAAAAACCCTCCGAGCAGCATTTCATCGATACCGTCTTTTATGATGATAGCCACCCGGAGGGCTTTCGTCAACTCAGAAGCTGTTATCCCGCCGTCTCGGCCTCCGGCGCCGGGATGACGCCGAGTTGCTGCATCAGGCCCAGGAAATCCGTCTGCGTCCATCGCTCGACGCACTTATCGCCGTCAAAACGCAGGATGGAAATGCCGCCGATTGTCGCCGCTTTGCCCGTCGGTGGGATACCCATGAGCGGTCCTCGATGCGTGCCACTGAAGGTGTAGCGGCAGGTCACCTTATCGCCTTCAGCCATCAAATCTTCGATGGCGACGTGCCCGTCCGGGAAAGCGGCGAGAAATCCCTGTAGAACTGCCAGATGTTTTCGAGACCCGGCTCGACGCCGTAATCATGCATGACGGCATCTTCGGCATAGATCGTGAGATAGGCCTCCAGGTCGCCCCGGTTGAAATGACCCAACGCGCGGTCGATGCTGATTTGCAGCCGCGTATCGCTCAGCCGCTGAACCGGCACCTGAGCCGGCGCCGACGTGTCGGTTGCGCGGCGCGCAAAAACCTGGACGTCCGCCTCGAAAAAGCCGCCGATGATGATCACGTCGAGCGCTTCCGAGCCAACGGGCGCGCGGTTGGGGAACAAGGTGGAGAGCGCCGGGCCGTCGTCACGGCGAATCGGCGGAGAGCCGGGACGCGGCGCGGGATCCGGTGAGTCCTCCGGGGGAAGAAGATCGCTGCCGGGCAACCTGATTCTGATAGCCTTGCTTCCGCTTCCTTGCCCGGTGGGATCAGACTGGATTTCTGAGCGTGTTTCGGTGAGTTCACGATTCCTTTCTTCAGTCATCGTACGTACCTCCATAATGGTTGATGGATAATTGGTTGAGCCTATGACTCGGCAACGTGCAAACTGATGGGATCCTTACCTTTCACAAAACAATCAGGTGGGACTTGCACGCGCCGATAATGCTACGGCGCTGAACTGCTCATTCACCAGACCAAAACCTGCTCATTTTTCACTCTATCTGCCTATTATTGTAAGATTAATCACAAAAAATCACAACAGCCCATAAAGGATAATCACAACATTTCTCCGGCAATCGGCTCATCGTCATTCCACGTCCAGGGATTGACGATTCGGTGTTCCATTTATGATTTTTGATTTTAGATTTTGGATTTTGGATTGGATGCTTGCCGAGCCGTATGCAACAGACGAAAAAGCCTCGGCGGCTCCAACCGGCGCGGCTTTTCGGTTTTTGGATTGGGTGGACGTAAACAATCCAAAATCTAAAATCCAAAATCAAAACTCACCCTCCGGTGGCATGCCGTCGAAACCGGGGCGGAAGAAAGCGCGGGCGTCGGGGAAGGCTGTTTCGACGCTGCGGCGCAGGCGTTCGAGGTGGACGAGGATGGGCAGGATGGCGTCTTCCTGATCGGGAAAATGCGTCCACAGCGCGCGCCAGGCGCCGATGGAGCGGTCGATGCCGATAAGCGAGACCTTGGCCGAGCCGTCGGCGTCGCGCGGCATGTCTTTGAGGATTTCAGGGCGTTCTTCCATGTCGCCGTGGAGCGCCCGGAGGATTTTGACGTGGATCTGATACTGATACCAGTGGATGATTTCGACGGCGTCGATGATGGCGTCGGCCTCTTCCTGGGGCCGGGCATCGGCCAGGCCGAGGCGCGCGGTGCGATTCAGGGTGTCCTCTTTTTCTTGAAAAAGACCCTGCTCCCGCGCGCCCTCGTACCACGCGATGGCCTGCTCGGTGTAGGCCTCGGCCGCGCGCGCGAGCGGGTGGTTGCGGGCATCCTCTTGCAACCGCTGTTCTTGCTCCATCACCTCGTCGTCTACCTCAAGCGCGTCGAGGTCGAGGCCGGCTTCTTCGGCCATCTCCTGAATAAGGCCGAGCGTGGCCCTAAACATCTCGTGCATCTGATCCCAGAAGGCCGCGTTGTTGAGGTCGTGCTCTTCCTGGTTGGGGAAAAACTCCTCGCCCATGGCGAAATTCATACAGCGCGCGGTAAACGGACACCGCTCACACCACCGGTCGCAGTAGTTGTAGATGCCCGATATGTACTTCGGATTTTGCGCCATCCGCTTGAGGTCTTCTTTGTCCATGGTTCGTGTCTTGATTGCTCAGACAGCGCCAGCCCTCGCGCTCGCCTTCAGACCCAAAACCTGAACAGCCTCTAAGTTTCAATGGAGTTGGGGTTGCGTGAAACGTGAGGGTGCCCTTAAAAAGGTTGGTGCGAAGCTCCCTCACGTTTCACGCGAAGGGCATGAACGTTTGTCCACGCTAAGGCCGTTTGTACACCCTCCCGCCCTTCATCACAAACCGCACGTCTTCCATGACGCGGATGTCGTCGAGCGGGTTGCCCGGCACGGCGACGAGGTCGGCCAGGAGGCCTGGCGCGAGGCGGCCCCGGTCATCAAGGCCGAGCAGGCGGGCGGCGTGGAGCGTGGCGCTGCGGAGCGCGTCGAGCGGCGTCATGCCCCGATCTACGAGAGCGGCAAACTCTCGGGCATTGTCGCCGTGGGGATAGACGCCGGCATCGGTGCCGAAGGCGATGTTGACCCCGGCGGCGATGGCGCGGCGCAGGCTTTCTTTGGCCAGCGGGATGACACGCTCGCCCTTGACACGGATAGGCGGCGGCAACATCGCCAGATCGACGGCATCGACGAGATACGTCGTCGGCACGAGGTACGTCCCGCGTTCTTTCATCAGCGCGATGGCCTCGTCGCTGAGCATCGAGCCGTGTTCTATGGAGGCCACGCCCGCCTTCACCGCCGCGATGATGCCCTCGGTGCCGTGCGCGTGCGCCGCCACGTGGATGCCGTGACGGCTGGCCTCTTCGACGATGGCGCGCAACTCGTCCTCCGAATATTGCTGCGCGCCCACCGCCTCTTCGAACGACAACACCCCCGCCGTGGCCGACACCTTGATGACTTTCGCGCCGTGTTTGATCTGATAGCGCACGGCCCGGACCACCTCATCCACGCCGTCGGCGACGCCTTGCTCCGGAGTGGCTTCGAGGAGGCCGGGGATGAAGCCTCCCGCGTCGCCGTGCCCGCCCGTCGTCGAGAGCGCGTGCCCGGCGGGAATGATGCGCGGCGCTTCGATGCGCCCGGCAGCGCTTGCCTTCGCCAGGGCCACGTCCACGAAGTCGCCTGAGCCCACGTCGCGGACCGTTGTAAAGCCCGCCATGAGCGTCTTGCGCGCGTTGACGACGCCCTTGATGGTCCACTCCGGCGTCGTCTCGGTGACCATGCGGAGTTGCATGTTGGGCGTCAGATCCAGCATCAGATGGGTGTGCATATCCATCAAGCCGGGCAAGAGCGTCGCATCCCCCAGATCGATGACCTCAGCCCCGCCGGGCGTCCGATCCGGATTGACGCGCTGAATCCGCCCTTCCGCAACCACCACCACCGCCGGACTCATCACCTCCCCACTTTCAACATCGAGCATCCGATCCGCCTTGACGATGAGCGGTTGCGCCGTCGCCGGAATGGCTACGAGGAGGAGTAGCAGGCAGAGGAGCACGCTCAGACGGGAGGGCATAGGCTTCGTTGTAAAACGAGGAAGTACATCCCGCTCGGATAATCTTTGACAAATTATTTCGATAACTGAGCGCGACTCTCCCCCTGACACGAGCGAAGCGACTGACGAAGTAAAACAGGGGGAGTACCCCGGAGGGGAGAGGGGGGCGATCAAAGGGATTGCAAGCCCTCTTTTCATCCTCACCCTGTCCCTCTCCCGTCGAGGGAGAGGGGACGCTCCGATTACCGAATTAATAGGAGGCTTTGCAAAACCTACGGTATTGTGCCAGCGCACGCAATGCGGGTGTCTTCGAAGGCGCGTTGTCCTCGATGAGGCCCGAAAGGCCCCCGAAA
>JANQES010000084.1 GCA_028278205.1 Rhodothermales bacterium | reverse complement strand
TGGGGGTGTAAACAAACCGTTTTACACCCTCCGGCCCTGCGGGCCACCTCCCTCAAGGGAGGAGTGTATTGTGCCATCAACACCTTTCGATCACCACCGAAAATCCTTGAAATAGCCGGCGGGGATGTCCATGTCGCGCGGGCCTTGCAGGGGATACTCTGGAAAGAATATTGCAACGCGGGGCAACCCCTCGGCCCCTCCGAGGAGGCGATGTTCCAGTGGATCGCGCAAGAACTTCAAAACAACCCCGCCGCCTCAACGTCCACCAACTCGTAATCGAGATAGCAAAGCATGCGATGAAAAAAGGCGCGGTGCTCGATTCGACGGGCACCGCGCCTTTTCTTTTTTGATCGATTTCTTCTTAAAACAACCCGATGGCATCAACATCCACCGCCACGTGATAGCCGCGCGGGGTGTTGCCGAATTTTTTGATGACGGCGCGCAGGATGTCTTGCAACCCGGTGAACGTCTTCGGCGCTTTGATGATGGTGTGATAGCGGTACTGCTTCTTGACCCGCCCGACGAAGGCCGGCTCCGGCCCGAGCACCTGCACCACGCCCGGCACGCGCTCGGTGAGCAACTTCGTCCACCGCCGCGCCATCTGATCGACCAACTCCTCCTCCGGCCCCCTGAATTCGACGCCGACGATGCGCCCGAACGGCGGGTAGTCGAAGGCGTTGCGCTCGTCCATCATCACCTGCGCGAAGCCGTCGTAGTCGTGGGCGAGGATGTAGCGGAAGACGGGGTGTTTGGGGTTGCGCGTCTGGAGCATCACCTCGCCGCGTAGCTCGGCGCGCCCGGCGCGGCCTGCCACCTGCGTCAAAAGCTGGAAGGTGCGTTCTTCGGCGCGGAAGTCGGGCAGTTGCATCCCCACGTCGGCGCTGATGACGCCCACGAGCGTGACGCGGCTGAAGTCGAGCCCCTTGGCTACCATCTGCGTGCCGATCAGGATGTCGGCATCGCCGCGCCCGAAGCGGTCGAGGATTTTGTGATGGGCGTTTTTGCGGCCCGTCGTGTCGAGGTCCATCCGGGCGATGGCGGCGCCGGGGAAGTGGCGTTCGAGTTCTTCTTCGACGCGTTGCGTGCCTGCGCCGAGTTGCGAGAGATCTTTCGAATCGCACTTCGGGCAGGCGGCGAGCATGCGCTGCGTGCGCCCGCAGTAATGACACCGCAACCGGCGGCGCGGCTTGTGATAGGTCATCGTCACCGAACAATCGAAGCACACCGGCACGAAGCCGCACTCCTGGCATTCGATGACGGGCGCGTAGCCCCGGCGGTTCTGAAGGAGGATCACCTGCTCGCCGCGCATCAGCCGCTGTTCGATGGCCTCGCGCAGCGTCTCGGAGAGCGCGCCGTGGAGACGGTGTTTCTTGCGCTCCAGCGTCAGATCGACGATCTCGATGTCGGGCAGCGGCGCGGCGGCGTGGCCGGGCACGGGCACGCGTTCGGGCATCTCCAGCAGCGTGTATTTGCCCGTCCGCGCGTTGCGAAAACTCTCCAGGCTGGGCGTGGCCGAGCCGAGCACACAAACGGCGCCGTTCATCCGCGCCCGCATCACCGCCACGTCGCGCGCATGATACCGCGGCGACGGATCGAACTGTTTGTACGACGGCTCGTGCTCTTCATCGACCACAATGAGCCCGACGTTCGACAGCGGCGCCAGCACCGCAGAGCGCGGCCCGATGACCACCGAATAGCGCCCGCTGCGCAGGTGCCGCCACGCGTCGTAGCGCTCGCCCAGGCTCATGCGCGAATGCAACACCGCGATCTTGTCGCCGAAGTGGCGGCGGAAGCGTTGCACGGTCTGCGGCGTCAGCGCGATTTCGGGAACGAGGATGATGCCGGTCTGCCCGCGCGCCAGCACCTTCTTGAGCGCGGCGATGTAGACCTCGGTCTTGCCGCTGCCCGTCACGCCGTGCAGTAAAAACGTCTCGAACCGCCGGGCGTCGAGGGCGGCGTGGATCTGGTCGAGGGCGGCCCGTTGGGCGCGGTGGAAGGCGCGGAACGGCGCCTGCGGCTCGGCGGCGAAGGTGTAGACCGGCGCGCGGATCACCTCTTTCTCGATCACCTCCAGGATGCCTTTTTCGACGAGGCGGTTGGTCGTGGTCGTGGCGGCCTGCGCGCGTTCGAGCACGTCGGCCTTGCGCGGTTCGGGATGGCCTTCGAGGGCAAAGCCCGCCAGCGCCTCGACGACGGCCACCTGCTTGAGGCCGCGCAACTGTTTGGTGAGATCTTTGACGGCGCCGGTGTTGCGAAAAGCCGGCGCAAAACGCAGGTGCTTTTCGTATTTGATGCGCACCTTCGGCTTCTTGAGCGCCTTAACGATGGTGATGAGCCCGTCGCTTTCGAGGCGCCGCAAGAGCACCAGCGGCACGTCGATGCCTTGCTGCCGCAGCCCGCCGAGTGTCGCCTCGGTGTGATGGTCGAGGTATCGGAGCATCGGCCCGACGTCGGGGTGATCTTCCCAGAAAACCGCCGGCGCCTCCGTCCGCCGGATGTGATGCTTCTCGGCGATATCGACGCCCGAAGGCAGCGCTGCCTTGACGGCCTCGCCCCAGCCGCAGACGTAGTAATTGGCAATCCACTGGGTCAGGCGGATCAGCTCGCCGGTGAAGGCCGGCGCGGCGTCGAGCACGTCGAGGATCGGCTTGAGGCGGAAGTAGTCGCTGAGGGCGTCGGCTTCGTCGGTCCGCTCGACGATCAGCCCCGTCAGGCGACGTGGGCCGAAGGGCACCAGCACGCGAGACCCCACCTGCGCCTCGCCGGCCAGATCCTCCGGCACGAGGTAGGTAAACGCCTGATCGAGCGGCAACGGTAGGACGACGCGGACGGTCACGGGATCGCCAAATTGCAATTGGAAAAGGGGGCAAACAACATCATACGACCCGGTGGTGCCACCGTCGTGTCACTCATTAGATTTTTCCGGCGAGCCGGAAAAATCTAAATCTACCATCTCGGCGCTGATTTGCCACAGGCGCGCAGCCACGGCTTCGTCGTAGGAAACGGGCGAGGATTTGGCCGGCTCCATCTTGTCGAAATACTGGCTCGTGACGCCCTCGACGTCGGGCGCGACGGCGAGGCGAACGACGGCTTCGGCGCTTTTTTTCGAACTCATGTAGAACGGTTTGAAGAGCCGCAGAAAGTAGTTCAACGCGTTTTTGTTGCGGTTCCAGATGCCCGTCGCCACGGTGCCGGGGTGCATGCAGGTGGCCGTGACGCCGGTTCCTTCGAGCCGCCGCGCCAGTTCGTACGTAAAGAGCACGTTCGCCAGCTTCGACTGCGCATAGGCCGCCAGCCAGCGATATTTCGCCTGCATCTCCAGGTCGTCGAAATCGATCTCGCCGGCCCGGTGCGCGTCCGAGCTTACCGTCACGATGCGGGCAGGCGCGCTGGCTTTGAGCGCGTCAAGCAGCAGGTTCGTCAACAGAAACGGCGCCAGGTGATTGACGGCCCACGTCGCCTCGATGCCGTCTTCGGTCTCGCGCCGCGTGCTCAGAAAAAGCCCGGCGTTGTTGACCAGCACGTCGAGCCGGTCGTGCGCGCGGTTGTATTCGTCTGCCAGCGCCCGAATCTGCCGCTGCGACTCGAAATCCGCCGTCATCAGTTCGACGGCGTCGTTGCCGCTTTTGGCTTTGATCTCGGCCAGCGCCGGCTCGCCGCGTTCGCGGTTGCGGCACACCATCACCACACGCGCCCCCTTCGCCGCCACCTGCAACGCCGCCTCCTTGCCAATCCCGGAGTTGGCGCCGGTGATCATGATGATCTTTTCGGATATCGGTGTCGGTTCCATCGTCGTGCTTTTCTTTGAAGGTCATGGGACATGAGTCATGGGTCATGAGTGTTTTATCCTTCACCCATGACTCATGACCCGTGACTCATGTCCAAAAAATCACACCGCCGCCCGAAACGCCGCCACGTTTGCGGCCACCGGCTGTTCTCCCTTAAAGATAGCACTTCCTGCGACGATCACGTCGGCCCCGGCTTCGACCACCATGCGCACGTTCGTCGGTTTGACCCCGCCGTCGACTTCCAGGTAGGCGTCCGAGCCGATGGCGTCGAGCATCTGGCGGAGGCGGCGGATCTTGTCGGTGCTCTGGGGGATGTAGCCCTGCCCGCCGAAGCCCGGATTGACCGACATGATCAGCACCAGATCGACGTCCGGCAGGATTTCTTCGAGCGTCACCAGCGACGTGGCCGGATTAAGCGTGACGCCTGCTTTGACGCCGAGTTCCTTGATCTGCTGGATCGTCCGGTGCAGATGCGTAGAAGCCTCCACATGCACGGTGATGATATCGGCCCCGGCCTTAGCAAACGCCTCGACGTAGCGCTCCGGCGTCTCGATCATCAGGTGGACGTCGAGCAGCGCGCCGGTTTCTTCACGCAACGGCTTCAACGCCCGGACGATAAGCGGGCCAATGGTGATGTTGGGCACAAAATGACCGTCCATCACATCCACGTGCAGCCAGTCCGCCCCGGCGTCGATGGCTTCGCGAGCGTGCGCTTCGAGGCGAGCAAAATCAGCAGAAAGAATCGAAGGAGCAAGGATCATTCAGATTACGGATTGCGGATTGCGGATTGCAGATTACGGATTTACAAGGTAGTGATCATTCCTCAATCTACAATGCCTGGAATCCTAACACACCGTTAAAAAGGGCGCCCCGTTTCCGAAGCGCCCCATTATTTTTTAGGCCGCGCCAGCGGGCTAAAAAATAGCTTTAAACAAGGCGACGCCGAGGGCGATGACGAGGGCGTTGACCAACGCGATGGGCAGCAGATACTTCCAGCCGATCTGCATGAGCTGGTTGTATTTGAAACGCGGCAGCGTCCAGCGCACCCACAGGAAGACAAACACAAAGAAGCTCACTTTGACCATCAGGCTCAGGAACTGAAGCAGGCCCAGCCAGAAGGTGCCTTCGAGCCCCGGAAACGCCGCCAGCAACTGCGGCTCGAACGGAATCAGGTAGCCGCCGAAGAACAGCGTCGCGATGACGAACGAAGCCACGAACCAGTTGACGTATTCGGCCAGGAAGAACATGCCGAACTTCATGCCGCTGTACTCGGTGTGGTAGCCGCCGACGAGTTCCTGCTCGGCCTCCGGCAGGTCGAACGGCGCGCGGTTGGTTTCGGCAAAAGCGGTGATGATGAAGATGAGCGCACCCACCGGGTTGCGGAAGGCATTCCAGCCCAGGATGGCCGCGCCGCTGGCCTGATTCTCGACGATATCGACCACGCTGAGCGAGCCGGCAATCAACACCACCGACACCACGGCCAGGCCCATCGACAGTTCGTACGAGATCATCTGGGCCGACGACCGCAGGCCGCCCAGCAGCGAATATTTGCTGTTGCTGCTCCATCCGGCCAGCGTCACGCCGTAGACCGAAACCGACGTCAACGCCAGGATAATCAGCACCGTCACGCTGTTATCGACGATCACGAAGCCGCGCGCAAACGGAATCATCGCCGGCACCGTCATCGCGATGACTACCATCAGCACTGGCGCCAGCGAGTGGATGAATTTGCTGGACGCCTCCGGCTCGATGTCTTCTTTGAAGAGCAGCTTGAAGACGTCGGCAAAAGGCTGAAGGAAGCCTGCCGGCCCCACGCGGTTCGGGCCGGGCCGGTTCTGCATATACGCCGACACCTTGCGCTCGGCATAGACCAGCACCGACGCCGAGACGAGCATGAAATTGAGGACGGCAAAGGCGATGATCGCCAACAGCCACAGTGGTACGTCCATAATTTTTTTCTGGCGAAAAAAATTAAGTGGGATGGGAAGGCTGGGAAACTACGGTCTCTTGGGGAGGCGCGCAACCGGGAGCGGAGAGGATTGGGGAAGATTTCAATAACTCGCCTACCGGCACTGCGACGGGTCGGACTTGACGTAGTACGACTTGTAGGTGGATGACGCCGGATCCATGCAGCCTACCAGATTCAGCAATTCGACTTTGCGGAATTCGAGGGGATGGCTCTCGCTCTGGAGGGAGATGGAGCCCTCGGTGAGCAGCATCCCATCCTGCTTGACGGCGGGGTCGAAGCCGTTGACGACACCGCCGCCGATCTGCGGTTTGGTGTATTCGAGGACCGTCTCGCCGTCAATCTGATGGCTGATCAGCGAATCGCCCAGGACGAGGACTTCGACGCGCACCCAGTCGTCGCCGTGGTAGGTCTTCGAGGTGGAGTTGATGCAATGCCGCTCTTCCAGCACGCCGTCCATCACCACGTGTGTACCGGGCGTGCAGAGGTTGGCGGTGGTGCGCTCGCCGGTGCCGGAGCCGCCAAGGAGTTGCACCTCGATGGAGATCGGAAAATCCTGATCTTTCCGCATGCTCTGCGCCGATTGCCCGTGGACCATGATGCCGCTGTTGCGAAACGCCCAGCCGCCCGGATGGCCCGCGACCTGTTCGCCCAAAAACCGATATTCGACGGCGATGCGGTAGTGCGAGAAATGCTCGCGATAGAAGATGTGGCCGAATTGCCCGTCGAACGAATCGTACCCGTCGTAGCGGACTTTCATCACGCCGTCTTCGACGCGGAAGGTGTTGCCGAAGTTATCGTTGAGATCGTGCCCGGCGATCTTGACATCCCAGCCGTCGAGATCCTGGCCGTTGAAAAGCTGGATCCACTCTTCCTGATCGGGCAATTGCAAGGCCTGCCCGTCGGCCACGAGCCGCTCGCGGAGGGCGTCGTAATCGACCTTTTGAACGGGTACATCGTTATCGAGCGCGAGCGAGGCCGCTGTGGCGGCGGACTGGCCGAGGATCATGAAAACAGGCTCCATCCGAATCGACCCGTAGGCGATGTGCGACGACGAAACGGCCACGGGCACGAGCAGGTTGACGGCCTCCGACGCCTTCGGCACGACGGCGCCGTAGCTGATCGGATACGGCCCGCCGGGGTTGATCTGGATGTCGCCTTCGTTGCGGGCGAAGCCGCGGGCGTCCACGTAGCGCTGGACGTTGTGCGAATCCATGTTGTACGAGCCCATGCCGATGGGCCGGGGCGTCGGCTCGATGCGCCGCAGGTGCCGTTCGGTCATCACAAAATCGCTGACCATGCGGCGGGCTTCGCGGACGTAAATCTGATGCGGCCAGTGGTCATTATCGACGAATTCGTCCTTTGCCAGCCCCCACCGGCTCATCTTTTCGCGAACGTCTTCGGGCACACGCGGGTCGTTGGCGAGGAACCACATCAGCCCTTTCTGATAGTCCTCGTGCTGCTTGATGATTTCGCGCCGCCGCTCGTAGGACGCTTCGGGGTAATCGTAATTCATCCCGATGTTGTCGGTCGAAAAGGCGCCGTGGTTGTTGGTATCGGTCTTGTTGTTGGGGGCGGGATCGAACTTGTTGAAGACCCCTCGCCATCCCTGGTCGAGGTGCCGGGCCAGGAGTTCGTACTGCATCGGATCGTAGTTGGCCGGCTTCGGGAAGGGGAACTGGTTTTCGACGGCGGTGGTGAGGCACATGCGGAAGTTGTAGGCCTGCACGCGATGATCGGCGGCGCCTTCCTGGCCGGGGTCGCCGTCGTGGATGCGCGGCAGGAGGCCGCTCTGCGGATCGCCGGGGACGACGTAGGGGCTGACGTCATACATAAACTGATGCGAGACGGCGTTGGCGGTCTGCACGCCGTTGAGCGTCTCGCCGTAGGTGCTGTTGGCCTCGCGCCCGACGGTGTACGTCACGCCCGCCGCCGCCATCAAATCGCCCTCGTACGTGGCGTCGATGAACATGCGGCCCCGGTACGTCTCGCCGCTGAGCGTAGTGATCGACCGGATCTGCGCGCCGTCTTTTTCGACACCGCCGTCGCGGTCGAGCCACTGGTCGCGGTAGACGGGGATGTTGGCCTCAGCAATCATCGCCTCGAAGGTCTGCTCGGCGACGTGCGGTTCGAAGACCCACATCGCGTCGTCGTCCGGGCGGTAGCGGCTGTAGTCTTCCGGCTTTTGATAGATCCAGGCATCGGGCAGGTCGTAGTGATCTTTGATGCGCCGGTAGAATTCCCGCGCGAAGCCGCCGACGGCTTCTTTGCGTCCCGAATCGGTCCAGCCGAGGCCGCCGGCAGTCAGCCCGCCGAGGTGTTGGTCGGGGCTGACGATGACGGCTGTTTTGCCCATCCGGTGCGCCTGGATAGCCGCCGCGACGCCCGCCGAGGTGCCGCCGTAGACGACGATGTCGTAGACGGGGCCGTCGGCCTGAGAGGCGGTGCAGGAAAGACCGAGAATCAGGAGCAGGCTGCTGATGAGAATTCCGATGCCGGTGCGCATGGTGATGTGTCCTCCCGTTTTTTCTATTTCGATATCTTCAGCATCATACGTGTCTGGGCGCATAAAGACAACGGTGGATTGTTAACCGCGGAGTTCGCGGGGGGCGCAGAGATAGGGAACGAAGGGTATTATAACGCATACGCTCCTTCAAACTCATCAAACTCTGGCATGACTACTTTGGTACTTGAGACCGAGCCGCTGGCAGCACGCGTCGAGGTAGATGAGACGCGGTTGACGGTGTACCTCACCGACGGTCGCCTCGTGGCTGTGCCGCTCGACTGGTATCCCCGCCTGAAGCACGGCACGCCGCCGGAACGGGCGCGCTGGGAGCTTATCGCCGATGGCGAGGGCATCCATTGGCCCGATCTTGATGAAGACGTTGAGGTTCAAGGTTTGATCGAGGGACGACGAAGCGGGGAAAGCAAACGCTCTTTCGAACGCTGGCTTCGCGCTCGTTCCGAACGCGCTTCTTGATGGACACCTCCAACGGATGCAGCATCAGACTATGAAATCAATCCTTCACGCCGCCCTTCTCCTGATCCCGATGCTGCTCCTGACCGGCACCGTCCAGGGGCAGGACGTTGAGAAAAAATACCGCGTAGCCGTCATCCGCTATCAACACGAAACCTGCACGTTCTGCCCCGGCGGCGATACCGACGTCGAAGACTGGACGCGGATCCGCCCGCTGCTCAAAGGTGATGACGTGCTGAACGCTGGTTCTTACATCCGGGGCTTCGTCGCCCAGGCGCTGGATTACGGCGACATCGAACTGCGCGGTATCACGTCGCCTTATACCGTCTTCGGCGGGTCGTCGCGAAGCTGGAATACGGAGGCGAGTTTCGATCATTTCATGGGGCTTATCCTGGCCGACCTGCGCGCGCAGATGCCCCTCGACGGCGTCTTTCTGGCGCTTCACGGCGCGATGGCGGTGCGCAACATCCCCCGGCCCGAAGCCGAGATCGCCCGCCGCGTGCGCGAGGTCGTCGGGCCGGATGTGCCTATCGTCGGGACGTTCGATTTGCACGGCAATGAGGATGAGGAATTCCTGCGATGGGCCGACGGCGCGTTCGTCACCAAGCGGTTTCCGCACTATGATGCGGCGCTTCAGGGCGCGCGGGCGGCGCGGTATCTCCGGCGTATCATGCGCGGCTATTACAAGCCCACCACGGCCACACGCAAACCGCCCGTCATCACCCCCACCGTCCTCCAATGGACCGGCCAATCGCCGTCGATGGACATCATGGAACGCGCCCGGCGGTGGGAAAACCGGACGACCGACGCCTTCGTCAGCGTCTTCTACGGCTATCCCTGGTCCGACGTCCCGGACGTGGGCACGACCATCCACGTGATGACCAACAACGATCAGGCCCTGGCCGACCGCATCGCCGATGACATGGCCGATTTCGTCTGGCGCGTCCGCGAGGATTTTGCTTCCGGCAACTATCCGATGCCCGATGATGCCGTGGCCCAGACGCGGCAGGCCATCGCCGATGGCGCCACGCCGGTGGTGCTGGGCGACTACTCAGACCGCCCCGGCGATGCCACCTGGATCCTCCGGCAACTCATCGAGCAGGGCGTAGGCGGTGTGCTCTATGCCGCCCTCCGCGACGAACGCGCCCTCGATGCGCTGGCTGCGCGCAACGCCCAACCCGGCGATCCGTTCGACATGGAAGTCGGCGGCTTCACCGGGCCGCAAGCCGGCGAGCCGGTCCGGATTACGGGGACGGTGCGCTTTTTCGGCCCGCGGTGGGGATACGAGCGCGTGGCTGCTATCGAGTTTGAGGACGGAAACATGCTCATCCTCACGCCGGCTTACGAGCAAATCACCACGTTGGCGCCGCTGCGCTTTGGCGGCATCGACCCCGACGCGTACGACGTGTTCGTAGTGAAATCGCGCGTACACTTCCGGCGCGGTTTCGACGAGACGGGCTACGCCAAAACGATCCTGGTGGTGGATGCGCCGGGGCCGTGGGTAGGCACGACACGCCTCGACGCGCTCGACTATCAACACGCGCCCCTCAACCGGCTGTATCCCTTCGGCGATCCGACAGTGGAGGAAAAGTGATTTTGGATTTTGGATTTTAGATTTTGGATTGGTCTGAGACGACACCGCCATCTCAAACGAAAAAGTCTCAGCCGTTCCAACCGGCGCGGCTTATTCGATTATCAAAAAGGGATCGGTAATTTCCCAATCCAAAATCCAAAATCTAAAATCCGCACATGCTTGGTTTCGTAAAAGACATCGAGCCTCACCGGGCGGTTCTGCTGGCGCCGTTGCTTTATTATGCGTGGTTTGTCTGGCTGGTGGTCAAACGAACAAAGATCAGCCGGGCAGGCATTGCGGCGGTGATTCTGGCGGGCGCAACGCCGCTGGCCGTGCATGGGTATCTCATCATTTTCGAAGGCAGTAGGCTTTTCTAGTGCCTATTCAATCGGTCTTCTTTGCAAGAGCCACAAAGACACGAAGAGGCATGAAGTCTTTGTGTCTTCGTGACTTGGCGGCTAAAAAACAAAGGCCCTTTACTGCTTGAATTTGCACCAGGCCGCTATTGATTAGCCAGCGTTGCGAGATCGAGGCGAGCGGAGTCTTCGAAGACCGAGGCGGGCAGGTCGTCGTAGACGCCGACGTTGGGCAGGATGAAGGGGCCGTTGCGTCCTTCGCCCCGGTGGTCCGAGAGCATGATGGCACCGTGTTTCTGCCAGTTTTGCCAGGGGCGCGTGAACCGTGGCTCGGTGTCGGAGGCATTAGGGTAATAGGACCATTGCCCGACGAGCATCGTCTCCTTATCGACGTACACGTCGTATCGATTCTGTGGGGTGAAGCCCACGGCTTCGAAGGTGAGCCCGAGGATCTCGGCGGCCCGGCCATCTTCCATCGTGCCCTCGCCCTGATAGCGCAGCGTGACGCCGCTGTCTTTGAGCTTATACGGCATGATCAACCAGTAAGAGCTGTTGGCCCAGTTGCGATAGGCGCTCGTCAGGCGTTCCTTCAGCGCCTCGGCATCGGTTATTTCCTGCCCACCTGCCCAGGCCCGGCCTTCCTGGGTGGTGATATTCATCAGCACGATCAGGCTGTCGCGTTGAAAGCGAAAGCGCCCGGTCCATTTGTCCCACACCTGATCGTCGCGGCCAAAGCTCCAGGAGAGGTAGCGGGTCTGATCCCAGTTGGCGCGCCCGCCCATGCTGTGCATGACGGCGTCGGCGATTTCGATGGCTTTGTCGTCGGAGGCTTCGAGGTTGAAGCCATCCATGGGTGGGTTTTCTTCGCCTTGAGCCAGCGCGGGCGGGATCAGCAAGAGGGATGCGAAGACGGGGATGAGGGCGATGGTGCGGGTGTTCATGGGGCTTTTCGCAAAGGTCAGGGGGATAGCACGGGTACAAGATAGCACAATGCCGGGAAGGACGCTTTCACTGAGCGGGTTTGCGGGGAATTATGCTCTTTGGATCCAGGCGTGGTGGTATGATTCTACGTGGTTGCTCTTTGACTCCCGGCGTGGTGGCATGATCGCGTTTGGTTGTCCTTTTGGCTTGATCCCCCGGATCCCCGGATCGTGGTCCGGGGCAGGCTCTGTCCGGGGCAGGCTCCGGACCAAAAGATCAAGACGCTACCCGCTG
>JANQES010000126.1 GCA_028278205.1 Rhodothermales bacterium | reverse complement strand
CCGGGATCGATCTGCTGGCGGTGAGCATCTAGTCAAAGAACACCCTGGGACCGGTATGGTCCATGGAAAGTCACGCTTTATCGCGCAACAGGTCTAATGGCTTTACAAAGTCAGGCGCTCTGATTATGTTGACGCAAACAAGCCTTCGTCACTTTTCTATCGGTGTATGCCCACTTGCTACTTCCTCTGAAGTATGGAGGGCCAACACGTCGTGTTGGTTTTTTCTATCCCAAATAAAGGAGTAGCATAATGACGTATTCCGCTCGGAGAATCCTGTTTGCTTTTTGCCTGATCGGCGGGCTGGCATCCACCGCGATGGCGCAATCGCCTCAGCCGCTAGAGATCGATATCGGTTTTAAGCTGGCTCAGTATCCTCAGGTAGGGATTCAGATTCTGCCCACTTCGCGCTTTGAACTCGGTCTGGCAGCCTACACGGAGAATGGCATCGTGGATCGCCGTGGCCGCCATAGCTATGGGCTGGCAACCGCCTTGATGCGCCTGGGCCTTAAAAGGGATCTCTCGTTTCGCGTAGGCGCAAACTATGCCCACAACTTCCGGCTCGATACCCATTTTCTAGGGCCGCTCTTCGGCTTTGATTACGTTGCCAGCGAGGACTTCAGGATCTTCGCAGACTTTGCGCTTGGCATCGGGCTGAATACGCAGCGTTTGTACCGGGGCAATACCGGGATAGGGCTGAGCTACCGCATCAAGCGATAGGCGAATGGAAAGATGAGCCTCGAAGCGTACTGGGCCTACGAGTTTTTATGCGACACGCCGATCGAGGATCTGCTTGCGACCTGGAACGCCGCGGGTCCGTGGACGTGGTCGCTGCGGGATAGCTATTGGTATGGCGATTACCTCAACAGCCGTCCCGTCGCAGGCGTCCGGGTGCGTATCCATGAATGGGAAGCGTCGAAGTATACCGCCCTGCTTCAGATCGAACAGGAAAGCGAGGCCGAGCAGGCTGCCATCGATGCCATCATGCTGAACCTGCTGAGCCGCGTCAAGGCGCGCGGCGTTGTCGAAACGGAGCCGTACGATTAACTTTTTTCTTTTTCTCGAAGAACGAAGTGCGGATCTATGGGTTTGCCTCCGGGTTCGTATCTTGCCCATCCGCTTACGCCAGCACTAGCGAGAGAAAAAGAAAATGGTTGTGATTATGGAGCAGGGGGCCTCGGAGGCCCAGATCGAAGCCGTCATCGAGCATCTCAACGCCCACGGCTTCGACGTCCACCGGTCCAGCGGCGTCAACCAGACCGTGCTCGGCGCCATCGGCGTCAAGCCCGACTTCGACACGCGCATCATCAGCGTCATCGACGGCGTGGCCGACGTCCACCGGGTGACCGAGTCGTATAAATTCGCCAGCCGTTCCTGGAAGAAGGAAGACACCCTCATCGACATCAACGGCGTGACCGTCGGCGGGAATGAAGTGATCGTGATTGCCGGGCCGTGTTCGGTCGAGAGCGAGGAGCAGATGGAGGCTTCGGCGGCGCACGTGGCGGCGCACGGCGCGACGTTTCTGCGCGGCGGCGCCTTCAAACCGCGCACGTCGCCCTATTCGTTTCAGGGCCTGGGCGAAGAAGGCCTGCGCTACCTGCGCGCCGCTGCCGACAACCACAACCTCAGCGTCATCACCGAGGTGATGGATCTCAGCAAGATCGATCTGATCCATCAGTACACCGACGTATTTCAGGTGGGCGCGCGCAACATGCAAAATTTCGACCTGCTCAAAGAACTGGGCCGCAGCGACAAGCCGGTCTTCCTCAAACGCGGTGCTTCGGCCACGATTGAGGAGTGGCTGATGGCGGCGGAATATGTGATGAGCCAGGGCAACCCCCACGTGATGCTCTGCGAACGCGGCATCCGCACCTTCGAGACCTACACGCGCAACACGCTCGATCTGTCGGCGGTGCCGGTCGTTAAAAAGAAGAGCCATCTGCCTATTTTTGCCGATCCGAGCCACGGCACCGGCATCCGGGGCAAGGTCATCCCGATGGCCCGCGCCGCCGTGGCTGCCGGCGCCGACGGCCTGATGGTAGAAACACACCCCGACCCTGCATCGGCCAAAAGCGACGGCCCCCAGGCGCTTTTCTTCGATCAATTCGTCGAACTGATGCAGCAAATCCGCGTCATTGCCCAGGCGATAGGCCGGACGGTGAGGGACCCGCAGCCGGCGTAGCTTCGCGGCGGGCGTTTGCGGGGTTTCGTAACGTTGGATCACGTGGGGGCGTTTTTATGGTGTCATTACGCTCGCCTTGGTCTCGCTGTCAGTTGCTCGCTTCGCTCGCGTCAATTGCGCCTTCGGCGCGTCATTTCTTGTCAAGGTTGACCAATGACAAGAAATGACGCGCCGAAGGCGCACCTGACGCACCCGAAGGGTGCCAATGACGCGAAGCAAATGACCATGAAAGCCCCGCCGAAGGCGCAGTTTTAGAGGATTCATTTTCAAACTCATAAGCAACTCCAACCATGTGCGGCATCGTCGGGTATATTGGGTATCAGCAGGCGCAGGATCTTCTCATCGCCGGGCTTCAGCGGCTCGAATATCGGGGGTACGACTCGGCGGGTGTGGCTATCGTGGCCGAGGATGGGCTGAGGGTGCGGAAGCAAAAAGGCAAGGTGCGCGAGCTGGCCGAGGCCGTCGGCGAGGCGTCGCTCGTGGGCACGCTCGGCATCGGCCATACGCGGTGGGCCACGCACGGCTTCCCCAGCGACGACAATGCCCACCCGCACCTCAATGCCGCCGGCGACTTCGCGCTCGTCCACAACGGCATCATCGAAAACTACGCTGCCCTCCGCGAGCGCCTCCAGCAAAAAGGCTATCGCTTCCGCAGCCAGACCGACACCGAGGCGCTCGTTCACCTGATCGACGACGTACGCAAGGCTACGGGGTTGCCGCTGGAGGAGGCCGTGCGGCAGGCGCTGACGCAGGTCGTCGGCACCTACGGCCTGGCTATCGTCTCGGCGGAGGACCCGGATCTGCTCATCGCTGCGCGCAACGGCAGCCCGCTGATTCTGGGCGTGGGCGAGGGTGAATATTTCATCGGATCCGACGCCGCGCCGCTGGTCGAGCACACGCGGCAGGTGGTCTACCTCAACGACGGCGAGATGGTGGTCGTCCGGCGGGGCGGCTATGAAGTCAAAACCACCGACAACGTCCGGCTGACCAAAGAAATTCATCAACTCGAATGGGACCTCGGCGAGATTGAGAAAGGCGGCTATGAGCACTTCATGCTCAAAGAGATCATGGAGCAGCCTACCTCGCTCGAAGACTGCATGCGCGGGCGCATTTCCGTCGAAAACGACACGATCAAGCTGGGCGGGTTGATCGAAGTGCTCGATCAGCTACGCACGGCGCGGCGGATTATTATTGCGGCCTGCGGCACCTCGTGGCACGCCGCGCTCGTGGGCGAATACATGATCGAAGAACTGGCCCGGATCCCGGTCGAGGTCGAGTATGCCAGCGAGTTCCGGTATCGCAACCCCATCATCGGCGAGGGCGATGTGTTGATGGTGATCTCGCAAAGCGGCGAGACCGCCGATACGCTGGCCGCCGTCCGCGAAGCCCGGCGGCGCGGCGTGCTGGTCCTCGGCGTGGTCAACACCGTCGGTTCGACGATAGCGCGCGAGACCGACGCCGGGGTATATCTGCACGCCGGCCCCGAAATCGGCGTAGCTTCGACCAAAGCGTTCACCGCGCAGGTGACGGTTCTGGCGATGATCGCGCTCAAGCTGGCCGAAGGCCGCACGCTCAGCGACGCCGAGCACCGCGAAGCCCTGCGGGCGCTCGCCGCCATCCCCGAACAGGTGCGCCAGGTGCTCACCCTCGACGATCAACTCCGGCAGATGGCGCAGGTCTACCGGTACGCCTCCAACTTTCTCTACCTCGGACGCGGGTACAACTTTCCGGTGGCGTTAGAGGGCGCGTTGAAGCTCAAAGAGATCTCCTACATCCACGCCGAGGGCTACCCCGCCGCCGAGATGAAACACGGCCCCATCGCCCTGATCGACCAGTTTATGCCGGTGGTGGTGCTGGCGCTCAAAGACAACACCTACGACAAGATCGTCTCGAACATCGAAGAGGTGGCGGCGCGGCAGGGCTCGGTCATCGCCCTCACCGACGAAGGTAACGGCGCGCTCGACGATCTCTGCGAATACGTCATCCGCATCCCGACGACGGCGGCGTTCCTCTCGCCGCTCTTGAGCGTGATTCCGCTGCAACTCCTATCCTACCACATCGCCGTCATGCGCGGCTGCCACGTCGATCAACCCCGCAATCTGGCGAAGAGTGTGACGGTGGAGTAGAGGGGGCGAGAGGGTGTGGGGGATGCACCGTTTTCTCTAAAACTACGTTTCATTCGAAGGGTGAAGGGTGAGGAGCGAGGAGCGATTATCGAACCGCGCCCCTCGCTCTTCGCCCTTCGAGTTCAAAACGGTTTGTGAGATTCTTTTGCATCGTGCTGGCACAACAGACGATTGAAGTGGGATCAGGGGCGAACCTTGCGTTAGTCCGGGCCGTTCAAACCCGGATCCTCTCCTCACAAACACAGATCGATATCATGAAAATCGTACGCTTTTCGTTGTTGATAGCGCTTGTGGTGGCGTTGGGAGCGTGTGCGTCGTCGTCATCGGCTGGATCGCAGAACAAGTCGGGCACGATCACGCTGGAAGAGATTGAGGCGGCGGGGTTGGTCTTCACCGATGCCTACGAGATCGTCCGGCAGTTCCGCCCGCAGTGGCTCATCAAACGCGGCAGAGCCACGATTGGTAGTTCACAAGTCTATGACTACGTAGTCATCTACGTCGATAACATCCGCCAGGGCGAGCCCGAGACGCTGCGGTCAGTCAGCGCGCAATCGGTTCAGGAGATCCAGCATTATAACATGGCCGAGGCGCAGCGGCTAGGCCCCATCGGGCATCCCCACGGCGCCATCGTCGTGCGGACCAAGTCGCGGTAGGGCGATGGGCGCAGGCAACATCATCTTCGGCCTCGTCAACGTGCTGACTGCCGGGCTGATCTTCGCCCTCTCGATCCCACTGATCAAGGGGAAGGTGAAGATGAATCACCTCTACGGCGTGCGCTTCAAGAAGTCGTTCGAGTTCGAGGAGAACTGGTACGAACTCAACCGCTACGGCGGGCGGTTGATGGCCTCCTGGTCGGTCTTGTTCATGGTCGTGGGCGTGGCGTGTTTCTTCATCCCCCTCGACGCAGGCAACGTCTTTTTCTGGATCGCCCTCCTGTTCCCGCTGACGGTGCTCATCCCCGCCTATCAAACCTATCGCTACGGGAAGGGGCTTTGAAGAGGAGACCGACAAGATACTCGAATTCTGGCTGGTTTGACATGAACCTTCCCCCTCATACAGCGTACATCCCTGGCTTCACGATCCAAGCAGTACCGGCACCATGATCAATCTGGAAAAGCTACAAGACGTCAAGCGGCGCTTTGCCGAAGTGAGCCAGCGCATCTCAAAGCCCGAGGTGGCGACGGACCCGGAGCAGATGGCGAAGCTCGGGCCGGAGTACCGCGAACTCACCAACGTGGTGCAGGCCATCGAAGGGTACGAAAAGCTGCTGCAAGAACGCGACGACCTCAAGGAGATGATCCGCCTCGAAGACGACGACGAGTTCGTCAAGATGGCGAAGGCGGAACTCGATGAACTGGAGGAGAAGCTGCCTGCGGTGGAGGAAGACCTGCGCCTGAAGCTCATCCCCAAAGACCCCGAAGACAGCAAAGACGCCATCGTCGAGATCCGTGCCGGCGCCGGGGGCGATGAGGCGGCGCTCTTCGCGGGCGATCTCTTTCGCCTCTACGACCGTTTTGCCGAGCGCAGGGGTTGGAAGATCGAGGTGATGAACACGTCGGAAGGCACCGTCGGCGGGTTCAAGGAAATCGTCTTCGGAGTGCATGGGGCCGATGCGTTTGGGACGCTCAAGTACGAGAACGGCGTCCATCGGGTGCAGCGCGTGCCGGAGACCGAGTCGAGCGGGCGGCTGCACACCTCGGCGGCGTCGGTGGCGGTCTTGCCCGAAGCCGAAGACGTGGATGTGGAAATCAACGGCAACGATCTCAAGATTGATGTCTATCGGTCTAGCGGGCCGGGCGGGCAGAGCGTCAACACCACCGACTCGGCGGTGCGCATCACCCACATCCCGACGGGCCTCGTCGTGACGTGCCAGGATGAGAAGAGCCAGCACAAGAACAAAGACAAAGCCATGCGCGTGCTGCGGTCGCGCCTTTACGAAGTCAAGATGGCCGAACATCACGCAGAACGCGACGCTGCCCGCCGCTCCGCCGTCGGCTCGGGCGACCGCTCGGCCAAGATCCGCACGTACAACTTCCCCCAGGACCGCGTCACCGACCATCGCCTCGACGGCCAGCACAAAAATTATCCCCTCCGCAAAGTCATCGACGGCGACCTCGACACGCTCATCCGCGCCCTCCGCACCGCCGACAACGCGGATCGACTCGCTAATCTTTGAGGGGCATAACGCTCGCCTGGGGCTCGCTGTCATTTGCTACGCGTCATTTGTTCGCTTCGCTCACGTCATTGGGCTCCCTACGGTCGCCGTCATTTATTGTCGTCGATCCATCTTGACAATGAATGACGCGCCGCAGGCGCAACTGACGCGAACGCAGTGAGCAAGTGACAGCGAGCCCCAGGCGAGCGTAATGACCCATAAAAGACAATTCGAACGTATTTCACGGCATCAGGCCGGATCATTTTAGCGACATCCTTAATTTAACACGCTCTTTGAAAATCCCGGCTCCCGCGCTCTGAAAGGCGGGGGCATGACGCTAACCATCACAGTCATTCCACAGGGACGCCTATGGCAGCTACAAAAAACATGTACGAGTTTACGTACATCATCACCCCGGTCCTGACCGAAGAGCAGATCAAGGACACTGTCAAGAAGGTCAAAAAAGTCGTCGAGAACGGCGGCGGCAACATCATCGAAGTTGACGAATGGGGCTCGCGCCGGCTGGCTTATCAGATCAACAAGAAGCGCAACGGCTACTACGTCAATATGTACTTCGAGGCCCCCGGCGAGATCGTCATCCGCCTGGAACGCGCCATGGAGATCGATGACAACATCCTGCGCTACCTCACCTTGCGCATGGATAAGAAGATGATCCAGCACTACCAGACGCGCAAGAGCAAGGCGCCGGCCGTCGTCGAGCCGCAACCGGCAGCCGATGCCGCCAATTAAGCCGCCCGGCGTGCCGAAGACCTCGGCGCTCCGGCCTCGTATCGTTTCCTCGAATCGGATAGAGAAAGACCATGGCGAAGGAACTCAACTACGTTGACTATAAAGACACGGAGTACTTGCAACGCTTCATCAATGAGCAGGGCAAGCTGCTGCCGCGTCGTGTCACCAACATCTCGGCGAAGACACAACGCCAGATTACCCGAGCCGTCAAGCGGGCGCGTCATCTGGCGTTGCTGCCCTACGTAGCCGACTCGGTCCGTTAATGAATTTTTTCGGCGAGGGCCGAAAAAATTCATGTGGGTTTGGACTTGTAAACTTGAAGGGCGTGGCCGTCGAGTGCGTCCTTCGTTGGTATTCAGGACATCATGAAAATTATCCTGCTTCAAGACGTTGAAAACCTCGGAGACGAGGGCGACATCGTGACGGTCAAGGCCGGGTACGGGCGCAATTACTTGATTCCGAAGGGCTGGGCGCGGATTGCCACCGACGGCGCGGTCAGAGCACGCCGGGAAGAGATGCGCCAGCAGGTCCGCAAGCGGGCGCAGCAGCGCGACAACGCCGATCTGCTCAAGCAAGAGATCGAGAAAGTGGAAGTGGTCATTGAGGCCAAGGTGGGCGAGGAAAACCGCATCTTCGGGACGGTGACGCCGCAGCAGGTGGCGCTCAAGCTCGCCACGCAGGGTTTCAACATCGACCGTCGCCACGTGCGTCTCAACGAAGACATCCGGCTCATCGGGGTCTATTCGGCCACCATCAAGCTGCACGCCGAGGTGGAGGCGCAGCTTAAGGTCCGCGTCGTGCCGGAAGGCGGCGAAACCCCTGCCGAGGCCGAACCCGCTGCCGGGGCGGCGCCTGCCGCCGAAGAAGCGCCGGCTGCCGAAGCCACGGAAGAAGCCGCGCCGGCTGCCGAAGCTACCGAGGCTGCCGAGGCCGAGCCGGTCGCCGAAGCGGAAGGCGATACCGAGCCGGCGGAAGGGTAGGCCCGATCTCGCTTCACCCAAGGCAACAATTCAAACGGGGTGTTCGTTAGCTCTTCAGCGAAACGATGCCCCGTTTTTTTATCAAAAAGAATGCGCTCTTTTTGATAGTGCATTCACGAACGAGAGCCTTGTTGCCATGTCGGTACTCCGTACGCGTATTGCGCTCGTGCTGCTTTGTTTTGTCATTGCAGGGTTGACCTCGACGGCTTACGCCCAGGGCTTCAGAAACCCCGCCCTGGATCACGTCAAATGGACGGCTACGGCTGATCCGGCTTCGGTAACGGCAGGGCAGACGACGCGTATCGTCTTCAGCGCTGCCATCGGCGAAGGGACGCCGGAAGACGGCCCGTGGAAGATGTACGCGCTGGGTTCGCCCAGCCCCAGCCGCGCTGTGCGCGTGAACTTCGAGGAGTATCCAGCAGGCCTCACGCAGCAAGGCGATTTGCAACAGTCGGGCGCCAAAGAGGGCTATGATCCCAATTTTAAGAAGACGGTCGTCTATTTCGAGAAGCAAGGGGTGATCTGGGCCGACGTAGCCGTTGCCGCCGATGCGGAGGTCGGCCCCAAGACCATCAACGCCGAGGTCGATTTCCAGATCTGCAACGACCGGATCTGCCTGCAACCGACCAGAGTTCCGCTTACAGCGACCGTGGAAGTGACGGCGGTTTCGTCCGGAGGCGCCGGCAACGAGGATACGTCCTCTGCGGATGTGGCACCCACTCCGCCGCCTGTGGCGCCGCCGCCGGTCGAGGGGCCGCTGCTGGCTCAGGATAGCCTGACGGGGCTCAGCATGGCGCAGATAGGCACGCCGGGTTCGGACGATGGAGGGCAAGAGGCTGGCGCCGCCGATGCCGCCGCCGAGCAACCGGTGATTACAGCGGAAGCTGATCTCGACGGCGGGGGCGGATTGTGGAGCTTTTTGCTGCTGGCCCTGGGCGCAGGGTTCGCCGCCCTGCTGACGCCCTGCGTCTTCCCGATGATTCCGTTGACGGTTTCGTTTTTTACCAAGCATTCGGAAAAGCAAGGCGAGGCGGTGCGCATGGCGCTGGTCTACGGCCTGGCTATCATCGTCACGTTTACCGGGCTGGGTGTGTTGATGGCGGTGCTGGTGGGGGCTGCCGGGGCGCAATCGTTTGCCGCCAACCCATGGGTGAACCTGTTTATCGGCCTCGTCTTTGTCTTGTTTGCGCTGTCGTTGCTGGGCCTGTTCGAACTGCGTTTGCCGTCGGGGCTGATCAACTTTTTCGACCGGAAGGGGAACGAGTCGCAGGGCTACCTGGGTGTGCTCTTCATGGGATTCACGCTGACGCTGGTGTCGTTTTCATGCACGGCGCCGTTCGTGGGCGGGTTGCTGGCGGCTACCACCATGGGGTCGTGGTCGTATCCCATCCTCGGCATGATCGTCTTCAGCGCGGCGTTCTCGCTGCCGTTCATGTTTTTTGCGATGTTTCCCCGCGCGCTCGATTCGTTGCCAAAATCGGGTTCGTGGATGAACGTGGTGAAGGTGGTGCTCGGCTTCATCGAACTGGCGGCGGCGCTCAAGTTTCTCTCGAATGCCGATCTGGTCTGGGGCTGGAGCCTGATCTCGCGGACGCTCGCCATTGCGCTGTGCATCGTCATCTTCGCGCTGACGGGGATGTATCTCATCGGCAAGCTGCGTCTCAAGCATGAGCCTGCCGTCGAGCAGATCGGTGTCGGGCGGTTGATGGCGTCGATGTTGTTTTTCGGGCTGGCGCTTTACCTGATTCCGGGGCTGCTGGGTGCGCCGCTCAACAAGCTCGACGCCTACCTGCCGCCGCGCCAGTCGGACGACGTGAGTCTGGTGGCTATTTTCGGCGGCGCCAACGCCAACGTCCACAACGACGAAGCCTGGATCACCGACGACATCGAGGTCGCTTTTGCGCAGGCCGAGGCCGAAGGCAAGCCGGTGATGATCGATTTCACGGGCTACACCTGCACCAACTGCCGCGAGATGGAAGCCAATGTTTTCACCCGCCCCGAAATCGCCGAGCGCTTCGAGCGCAACTTCGTTTTGCTGCGGCTCTACACCGACGGCCCCCGCGACACCGAATTTCAACAATATCAACTCGACCTCACCGGCACCGTCGCGCTGCCGACCTACGCCATCGTCAATCCGTCTGATCAAGAAAAGACGATTGTCCAGATCAGCGGTGTCGTGCCGACAGAGCGTTTTGCAGCGTTCCTCGATCAAGGAAAGGCGTCGTATCTCCAGCAAAACCTGGCGCTGGGCGAGTGAGGATGTCGGTGCGAGCATGCACAGGCATGAGCCATCTCGATTTTCGTAGCCCCGTAGGGGCGTCCTGTTTGTAGCAAAAAGCCTTAAAAAACAAATAGCTCCCCCCGCCTTCCTCCCGCCTTCGCGGGAGAATCAGGGGGCAGGCTCCGGAGCGGCCTGTTCAAAAAAACGGCTGCATCGGCATTGAACAGGTCGCCCCTACGGGGCTCGTTTTTAGGTCAGGATTGTCTTCTACAAACAGATCGCCCCTACGGGGCTCAAGAGCGTTTTTACTACGTCAGTCGCTGTGCTCGTGTCAGATGCGTGTATGCCCTGCCTGAATCGAGAGGGAGACAAAACTTAAAATCCCCCTTTCTCCCTTTCCCCCTCTCATTTAGATTAATCCCATGAAGCGAATCCTGCTTGTACTCCTCGCTCTGCTGGTGCTGTACCTGCTGGTCTGGCCTGTGCCCGTCGATCCCGTCGCCTGGACGCCGCAAGCGCCGCCGGCACTCGAAGGCGACTACACGCCCAACACCTACCTCGCCGATGCCGAACGCATCGACCTGCAGAACGGCTACGGGCCGGAAGACGTGGCGGTCGATTCGCTCGGACGCATCTACGGCGGCTTGCAAGACGGGCGCATCGTCCGCCTGACGCCCGACGGCGCCACCGCCGAAACCTTTGCCGACACCGGAGGCCGCCCGCTTGGCCTGGCCTTCGACGACGCGGGCAACCTCATCGTAGCCGATGCCTTCAAAGGCCTGCTCTCCGTCGCGCCCGACGGCGCCATCACGGTGCTCGCCACCGAAGCCGACGGCGTGCCGTTTCGCTTCACCGACGACGTAGACGTCGGCCCCGACGGCACCATCTATTTCAGCGATGCGTCCCACAAATACGACCAGCATCACTACAAACACGACATCGTCGAGAACCGGGCCAACGGGCGGTTGCTGGCCTACGACCCCGTCACCGGCGCCACGCGGGTGCTCATGGATAATCTCTATTTTGCCAACGGCGTCGCTGCCAGCCCCGACGGGGCGTTTGTGCTGGTCAACGAAACGACGCGTTACCGGGTGCGGCGCTACTGGCTCACCGGCCCGCAACGCGGCACCTCCGAGATCTTCATCGACAACCTGCCCAGCTTCCCCGACGGCATCTCGTACAACGGGGCAGGGGTGTACTGGCTGGCGCTGGTCTCGCCGCGCAACCCCCTCATCGATAAGCTCGCGCCGAACCCGTTCCTGCGTAAAGTGATCTTGCGCCTGCCGGACTTCATGCAGCCGGCGCCGGAGCGTTATGCCTTCGTGCTCGGCCTCGACACGGGCGGGCGCGTCGTCCACAATTTGCAAAACCCCACCGGCCAGCCTTTCGCCATCATCACCAGCGTCGAGCAAGTCGGCGACGTGCTTTACCTCGGCAGCCTGACAGAGCCGGCCCTGGCCCGGATCGCAGCACCGTAGTGATTTTGGATTTTAGATTTTGGATTTTGGATTGGTCTGAGACGGCACCGTCATCTCAAATGAAAAAGCCGCAGCGGTCCCGAACGGCGCGGCTTTTTCGATTGGTAAAGCGGGATCAGAAATCTCCCAATCCAAAATCCAAAATCTAAAATCCAAAATTCAACGAGCCGCCTACCGGATCGCCCCGGCCAGGGTGTCGTGGTGTTGGAGGATGAGCGAGCGGAGGTAAGGGGAGATGGCCGAGACGCTTTCGAAGCCCGCTGCTTTGGCTGCGCGATCTTCTTCTTCCAGGGGGATGTCGGCGCTTTCGGCGAAATGTTTGATATCGCGGTAGAAGCCGATAGTGAAGACGTCCCAGGCGGCGCCCTGGTCGCGCACGAAGATCAGGGCGCCGGGGCGTTCCAACACGTCGTAGTAGGCGTTTTCCATGGCTCGTTGTTCGTAGAGCTTCGCGTGCATGCCCGGCAGGGTTGTCAGCAAAAGAGTTAGCAGCATGAAGGGGAAGGGGGTTGGGTTGGAAAAGCGCTTCCGGGAGGCCGGCAGCATGGAGCGAGCAGGGTGGGCCTGTCCTGTAACGGATCATAAAATACAAACACGCAGCATCTGTAGGGTAATCCCTTACGAAATAGGCTGATACTTTCCCTACAGGCTGAATCAAGAATAGCTCGGTGGCGGTACATAAAGAAAAATGCTATCTATGGAACGCCTGCTGAGAAGAGTTTTTGAAGCCTCGACCACAGGTAAAATAGGCCGTAAAGTTGGCAGGGCCGGAAGCGCTTCCGTATCTTTGGTATCGGAAGCGCTTTCGAAGCGATAGCTGACGCGCCCCCACGGCGCATTGACGTAGCTAACCAGAGCGCTGCAGCCCCCGATACACGGTGTACTCTCACCAATACACGAGCGAAAAACTATGGAACTGGTCATCCCCAAGGTCATGAATCTCGATGAATTCATGACGGGTCTCATCCGGCGTAATCCGCACGAGGCCGAGTTTCACCAGGCAGTTCGCGAAGTAGCCGATAAGGTGATCCCGTTCATCAACAAGCATCCCGAATACCAGAGAGCGCGCATCCTGGAACGGATGACCGAACCAGATCGCATCATCAGCTTCCGGGTTTGTTGGGAAGACGACGAGGGCAACGTCCGCGTCAACCGAGGCTACCGGGTCCAGTTTAACAATTCCATCGGCCCCTATAAAGGCGGGCTGCGCTTCGACAAGTCCGTCACGCAGAGCATTCTCAAGTTTCTCGGTTTCGAACAGATCCTCAAAAACAGCCTGACTACGCTGCCGATGGGCGGCGCTAAAGGTGGATCGGACTTCAACCCGAAGGGCAAATCCGACAATGAGGTGATGCGTTTTTGCCAGTCGTTCATGGCAGAACTGTTCCGGCACATCGGCAAAAACATGGACGTGCCCGCCGGCGACATCGGGGTGGGCGGACGCGAGATCGGGTATCTCTTCGGTCAGTACAAACGCCTGCGTAACGAGTTTACGGGCGTGATGACGGGCAAAGGCATTGCCTGGGGCGGCAGCCTCATCCGCACCGAGGCCACCGGCTACGGCGCGGTCTATTTCGCCCAGAACATGCTCGAAGCGCAGAACAAGGTCATGGAAGGCAAGACCGCCACGATTTCGGGCGCCGGCAACGTGGCCCAGTATGCGGCGGAGAAGCTCATCGAACTCGGCGCGAAGGTGCTGACGATGTCTGACCGCACCGGCTTTGTACACATCCCCGACGGTCTGACGCGCGAGCAACTCGACTACATCATCGACCTCAAGACGGTCAAGCGGGGTTCGCTTGATGTGTTCGCGCAGGAGTACGGCCTTGAGCACTTTGCCGGCGAGCGTCCGTGGGCCGTCAAGTGCGACATGGCGTTCCCGTGCGCTACGCAGAATGAACTCGACGAGGAAGATGCCCGGACGCTGCTCAAGAACAATTGCATCCTCGTCAGCGAGGGCGCCAACATGCCGTCTACGTTCGAGGCCACGAAGCTCTTTGAAGAGGCGCACATCCTCTTCGGCCCTGGCAAGGCCGCCAACGCCGGCGGCGTGGCGATCTCCGGCCTGGAGATGTCGCAAAACTCGATGCGGATAAGCTGGTCGCGCGAAGAGGTCGATACGCGGCTTCAGGGGATCATGCGTCGCATCCACGAGAAGTGCGTCGAGTATGGCAAGGAGAACGGCTACATCAACTATATCAAAGGCGCCAACATCGGCGGCTTCAAAAAGGTAGCCGACGCCCTGCTGGCTTACGGCATGGTCTAATGTTCCAAAATCGCTGACGCGATTTTGGAAAATGGTTTGGGTTAGGGCTCCGGTGCGGGTGGTTGCACGCCGCGCCGGGGCCTTTTTTGCTTTTGGGATTTGGGATGCGGGATGCCTGGCGTACATGAGTCATTCTGATTTTTTTGCAGCCCCGTAGGGGCGTCCTGTTTGTAGTACAAAGCTTTTAAAAACAAAAAGCTCCCCCCGCCTTCCTCCCGCCTTCGCGGGAGAATCAGGGGGCAGGCTCCGGAGCGGCCTGTTCAAAAGAATCCGCTGCATCGGCGTTGAACAGGTCGCCCCTACGAGGCTTATTTTCGGGAAAGGGCGGCTATCTACAAACAGATCGCCCCTACGGGGCTCTAACATTCGGGATGACTCATGTTCACGAAATCGCTCGTGGACTTATTTCTAGTGAGACGATAGCGATCCCGCATCCCGTATCTCGAATCCCGTATCCCAAATCCCGCATCTCGAATCCCTATCCCCTACACGTGTAGGCTTCTCACTTACTCTCGACTAAGGGTTTGCTTCGCATCAAAAATTGGCTTTTCCCGGCTTCTTTTTTGGGGATTTGGCGCATAGTCCGACGGCCTTTTTTCTCACAGCGCAGGAAGGGATTTTTCCCACAAGGCGGGGTAGGGTTTCCCGGCGGTATCGGCATTTCTTCAGCCCCTACTTTGGACGAAACGGTTTTACTTTTTCATCAACCCGTAGTGCTCATGGAAATAGTAACCCAAGAAGCAACCCTCGAATTTCCGGATGCCGAGTTCACGGCCATCGCAGAGGGCGTCACGATTAATACCGCAGCCTGGACGGCGCAAGCGCAGCGCGTGTTGGTCCCTGAGGCCCTCGCGCTGCTTTCGCGTTTGCAGCGCGCCCTGGAGCCGCGCAGGCAGGAGTTGCTCGAAGCCCGCAAGACCCGGCAGGCGGCTTTCGACCGGGGTGAACTGCCCGGCTTCCTCGACCCCAACGAACATCCTGACGCCCACGACGACTGGCAGGTGGCGCCCCTGCCCTCCGACTTGATGAAACGCCGCGTCGAGATCACCGGCCCCATCAGCGATCCCAAGATGGTCATCAACATGCTCAGCCGCACGGCGGATGGGCACCGCGCCGACGCGGCCATGCTCGACTTCGAGGACGCCATGAAGCCGTCCTGGAATAACGTCATGCAGGGTGTCGAGAACCTCATCGGGGCGGCAGAGGGGACGCTGGCCTTCGTCAAGCCGGCCACCGAGCAGACGCCGGAGAAAGTCTACAAGCTTGATCCGGACGACATGCCGCTGCTGATGGCGCGCGTGCGCGGCCTGCACCTGAGCGAGTCGAATCTGCTGGTTGACGGCACGCCGGTTTCGGGTGGGCTGATGGATTATGTGTTGAGCACCTTCCACACGGCCCGCAAGCTCATGGTCCGGGGTAAAACGCCCAAGTTCTACGTGCCCAAGGTCGAGCATTATCTCGAAGCCCGCTGGTGGAACGACCTCTTCACGATGGTCGAAGAGGCGCTCGACGTGGCGGTGGGATCGTTCAAGGCGACGTTTTTGATCGAGACGCTGCCGGCAGCTTTCCAGATGGAGGAGATCCTCTACGAGCTGCGCCGGCACGCCGCCGGCCTCAACGGCGGGCGCTGGGATAAGATCTTCAGCGACATCAAGGTGCTCCGCGCTCACCCGGATCGCGTCATGGCCGACCGCAACACCATCGGCATGAACCGGCCCTGGATGAGCAACTACGTCAAACACCTGATCAAGGTCTGCCACAAGCACGGCGCTTTCGGCATGGGGGGGATGGCGCCGCAGACGCCGGGCCGCACCAAAGAGATGCGGCGGCAGCAGGTGCAAAAGGTCGTCGATGACAAGATCTGGGAGGCCAGCATCGGCCACGATGGCTGCTGGGTCTCGCACCCCTACTTCATCGGCCCGGCCATGAAGCCCTTCACGCGAGACAACCAGCTCGACGTGATCCCCGACATCGAAGACCAGCCCGACTTGCTCCCGCAAGCAGGTACGCCCAGGACGCTCGACGGCGTGCGCGTCAACGTCCGCGTGGCGATGGGCTACGTGCAGGGCTGGAACCTCGACATCGGCTGTGTGGCCTGGGACGACCGCATGGAAGACCTCGCCACGCTCGAAATCTCACGGGCCCAGCTCTGGCAATGGCTCCACCACCGCGTCACGCTCGACGACGGCACGCCGGTGACGCCGGAACTGGTCAACGAGATCTTCACCGAGGAACTCGACAAGATCCTCCACGAAGTTCGCACGGCGATGATCAACCAGCCTGCGGAGGTCGTCGAGAAGCAACTCGAACGCTTCCGGCAGGCACGCATCGACGCCGAGGCCATCTTTGTGGCGGAGGACTTCCGCCCGTTCCTGGCCCTGTCGTCCGATCCGGCGCACTTGAACCTCGAAGAACGCCGCGCCCGGCTTCGCGCGAATCGATAGTCACTGGTCACTGGTCATTGGTCACTGGTTCTTTGTGCTCCACCAGTGACCAGTGACTAATGACCAGTGACTATCAACCAACGGCTAACGGTCTCCGGAAGGGATGGCCGTACAAACAGACCCTTAACATGGAAAATCCCAAGGAAAAGTATAACAATGGCGATGGCCATCCGACGGGCAAAGCGTATCCTGCTGATGCCAAGCAACGGGCTTTCCGGCTGGCGGAGTACTGGCAGACCGACCCGCGTTGGAAAGGCATCGCCCGGCGGTACCGTGCTGAGGACGTGCTGAAGCTGCAAAACTCGTTCGAGGTCAAGTACTCGCTGGCCGAGATGGGCGCTAAGCGGCTCTGGAACCTGCTCCATACCGAGCCTTACGTCAACACGCTCGGTGCGCTGACGGGCAACCAGGCGATGCAGCAAGTTAAGGCCGGCCTCAAGGGGATCTACCTCAGCGGCTGGCAGGTGGCTGCCGACGCCAACCTCGCCGGGCAGATGTATCCGGATCAGAGCCTGTATCCGGCCAACAGCGTCCCGCACGTCGTCAAGCGGATCAACCAGACGCTCATGCGCGCCGACCAGATTACTCACAGTGAGGGTAACGACGACACGTACTGGATGGCGCCCATCGTGGCGGATGCTGAGGCCGGGTTTGGCGGGCCGCTCAACGCCTTCGAGTTGATGAAGGCCATGATCGAAGCCGGCGCTGCCGGTGTACACTTTGAAGATCAGCTTGCTTCTGAGAAGAAGTGCGGCCATCTCGGCGGCAAAGTGCTCGTGCCCACCGGCGCCTTCATCGACACGCTGATGGCCGCCCGCCTCGCCGCCGACGTCATGGGTGTACCGACGCTCCTGATCGCGCGCACCGACGCCGAAAGCGCCACGCTCCTGACCGCCGACAACGACGAGCGCGACCATCCCTTCATCGTCGAAGGCGAACGCACCCGCGAAGGCTTCTACCGGATCAAAAACGGCATCGACTACGCCATCGCGCGCAGCATCGCCTATGCGCCCTACGCCGATCTGGTGTGGATGGAAACCAAGACGCCCGACCTCAACGAGGCCAAGAAGTTCGCGGAGGCCATCCACGCCAAGTATCCGGAGAAGATGCTCGCCTACAACTGCTCGCCGTCGTTCAACTGGAGGAAGTTCATGAACGCAGAGCAGTGCGAGAAATTCCAGCGCGAACTCGGGGCGATGGGCTACAAGTTTCAGTTCGTCACGCTGGCCGGGTTCCATTCGCTCAACTACAGCATGTTCGAACTGGCTCGCGGCTACAAGGACAAAGGCATGCTGGCCTACTCGCAGATGCAACAAGAAGAGTTCGCCGCCGAAGCCGACGGCTACACCGCCGTGATGCACCAGCGCGAAGTGGGCACCGGCTACTTCGACGCCGTGCGCGACGTGATCAGCCACGGCATGTCGAGCACGAAGGCGATGGAAGGCTCTACCGAAATGGCTCAGTTTCACTAATTTAGCGGATTTTTCTGGCGAAAAATCCGCTAAATGAGATGATGGATTTGAACGTGAGCCTCCAAGTGGCTCGGTTCCATTGATCCATTATTTTAATTACGGACTGAGTCGGGCTCCGGCGCGGGTTCCTCCATGACCGCGCCGGGGCCTTTTTTGTGATTTGGCGTCTGAATTGCGAATATCGAATAAGGAATTCAGCATGGTGAAGGAATTGTCCCTCCGAAATTCGATATTCTCTGTTCGTCAATCGACATTCAGTCCCTTCCCCAAAACACGCAGTATCAACCTCATGCCTTACACCCCGTTCGATCCTCCGAGACGCACCCTCATGGGGCCCGGCCCGTCCGACATCGCGCCGCGTGTGCTCGAAGCCATGGCGCGGCCCACCATCGGCCACCTCGACCCGGCTTTCGTCGGCCTGATGGATGAGATCAAAGCGCTCTTGCAGATGGCCTTCAAGACCGAGAATGCTCTGACGATGCCGGTGTCCGGGCCGGGCACGGCGGGCATGGAGTCGTGCGTGGTTAACCTCGTCGAGCCGGGCGATACGGTGATCGTTTGCCAGAACGGCGTCTTCGGCGGGCGCTTGAAGGCGATGGCCGAGCGGGGCGGGGCCGAGGTGGTCCTTGTCGAAGATCCGTGGGGCCGCGCCGTCAGCCCGGAAAAGCTGGAGGCAGCCTTGAAAGCCCATCCGGAGGCCAAAATCGTCGCCTTCGTCCACGCCGAGACCTCGACGGGCGTGCTCTCCGACGCCGCCACGCTCGCGTCGCTGGCCCGCGCCCACGACTGCCTCACCATCGTCGACACCGTCACGTCGCTGGGCGGCTCTCCGCTCAAAGTCGATGAATGGGGGCTCGATGCGGTGTATTCGGGATCGCAGAAGTGCCTCTCGTGTACGCCGGGCCTCTCGCCGATCACGTTCAGCCCCCACGCCACCGAAGTCGTACAAAACCGCGCGACGCTGGTGCAAAGCTGGTTCATGGATGTAAGCCTGGTGATGGCCTACTGGGGCACAGGCACGAAACGGTCGTACCATCACACCGCGCCTATCAATGCCCTCTACAGCCTCCACGAGTCGCTCGTGATGCTTCAGGAGGAGGGAGTCGAACAGGCCTGGGCGCGTCACGAACGCCACCACTACGCCCTCCGCGCCGGCCTCGAAGCGCTGGGCATGCAGTTCATCGTGCCCGAAGCCGAGCGCACGCCGCAACTCAACGCCGTCTCCGTGCCCGAAGGCATCGACGAGGCCGTCGTGCGGCGTCGTTTGTTGGATGAATACAACCTGGAGATTGGCGCGGGCCTCGGCGCGTTGGCCGGTACCATCTGGCGCATCGGCCTGATGGGCTACAGCAGCCGTCCCAAAAACATCGTAGGATGCCTCGCCGCCCTCGGCACCGTGCTCGCCGATGAAGGGCTGTCTGTTTCGGCAGACGAGGCCGTGGCCGAAGCGCAACAGGTGCTGGCTGAGCAGGCTGCGGTGTGACAGGTTTTTAATGCTTTTTTACTTTTAATCGGGTACCGTGCCCGCCCGGCGAAGGGTCACCGGGCTCTGCTATGGACATGAGTCATCCCGTATTTTAGAGCCCCATAGGGGCGATCTGTTTGTAGAAAACGCCGCCTCATTAAGATTAGCCCCTACGGGGTTGAAAAAATCGGGATGACTCATGTCAAGAAGGACGACCTTCAGGCCCGGAGAAAGGCCGAAGGCCTTCCATGACACAGCCCGGTGATCCTTCGCCGGGCGATGCCGGGTAAAAAGATCCCCTGATTATAAGGCCAGGGCGCGTCAGTCTACGCCGCCCGGCGGCGGCCCGAACGGGTTGTAATAGACGTCTTCGAGGAATTCATCGAGCGTCATGTCGTCCGGGTCCTTTAGCCCGTCCTCCTCGTTTTCCTGCCGGGGCTCTTCTCGTGATGCATCGGTCGATGCTGCCTCTTGATGAGGAGATCTCAGAGGTTCCGGGGATGGTTCAGGAGCAGCCATCAGTTTTTCCCGATAGATCAAAAGAATTATCCCTAATCCTGCAGATTTGGGATTAGAAATCTGTATCCGGCGTTTCCAGATTTAATTCCTGGATCCAGATGTTGCGGTAGCGTACGTCGTGGCCCTCGGCCTGGAGTTTAAGGCCGCCGGGGGTATCCGTAATGCCGAAGCCCTTATCATTGCCGCCGTCGATGCCGGAGTTGGGGCCGCCCCAGACCTTGTTGATCGGCTGGTTGGTTTGCACTTTGACGCCGTTGAAATAGAGCGTCACCATCGCTTTTTCAGAGCGTTTGCCCTCGACGAAACGGGCGGCGCGGAAGGTGATGTCGTAGGCGTTCCACTGGCCGGTGCCGTTGTAGGGATAGTAGGACGAAGCGGCTTCGTTGATGACGGCGGCCATGCCGTGCTTCGTCGAATCGCCGTCGAGCACCTGGATTTCGTAGCGATTCTGGAGATAGACGCCGCTGTTGCCGCCTTTTTCCATCACCAGAAACTCGACGTGAAGCCGGAAGTCGCGAAATTTCTTTTTGGTGACGATGTCTGCCGCGCCGTAGAGGCCGCCGGCAGCCGCCGGGTCTTTGCTACTGACGGCGGTGCCGGCATCATGCGGATCCTCGACGATCTCCCACTTGATGGGCAGTTCAGCGGCAAAACGCGGTCCTTCCCAGTACGTCCAGTTTTCGTCGAGCATCGCTCGCGTGCCGTCGAAGAGCACCTCGGCGCCATCAGGGGTCATGACGCCGACGCCGACATCGGTTGCCTGGACGCCGGCGCCGGTCTGTGCCGTAGCGCAAGACGCCAGACCGAGCCAGAGGACAATAACCGGAAACGAAAGCAGGAGAGCGGTCGAACGCTTCATCATAGCGGTCCTCGTCTTTAGTTACCCGTAAGGTCGTTCTCGTGAGACCTCCAAGGATACTAAAAAACGAGGAGTATTGTGAAGCGCGATCAGGGATAGTCGATCTCGGTGCCGATGTCGCCGGCGCGGGTTCCTGCGATGCCGATGCAGGCGGTGACTTCGGTGTCGGGATTATTGAAATTGACGTAGACCAGCGCCGTTTTTCCGGACAGGATCGTGGGCTCGGTCGAGCATGCGTTCGAGGTCGAGAGCGTGTAGATGCCGTCGACGGTGGTATAGGTGTTGCCGGTGCTCGTCGGGTAGCCGATGCGGTCGAAGTTGCAGTCGCCGAGGGTTAAGTTGGCAGGCATGCCGCCTAACAGGCCCGGTCTGATAGCCCACACCTGGCAGTCGGTAGCGATGCGGAGGCCGTTGGTAACGCCGGCATCGGCATTAGTCCGGACGCGGTTCTCGCTGAAAATCTGTATACCTACGACGACGGCCAGGCCGACGATCACGATACCGAGGGTGAGGAGAAGAAGTTGTTGCTGACCCATGGGGGGGGCCTCCCGCCTTAAAGCGTGGTTCCGGTGAACGAGTGGCGCCTTCATGCTACCGAACAAGCTTCCTCATCCTGAGCGAAGACACCGCGTATTTAGAGGTATCGGCCAATGGGTGTCTTTCTAAATGGTGCGGTTGCACGCTCTGAATGGTTGTAAGCACGCGAGGGGGAATGGGAGAGAGGAGGAAAGGGGGATAAAATCGTATTTTCACCCTCTCGCTTTTTCTTCTGCAAAGGCACCCACGCAAGACAAGACACGCCGCTACGATGTGGTATGATTTCTTTTCCCTCTACTACGACCGCGCTCTCGAAAGGCGGTACTGGAAAGCGCGGGCCGAGGTCGTAGAAGCCCTGGGAGTGACGCCCGGCAGCCTCGTGCTCGACGTAGCCTGTGGCACGGGGCAGAATTTCCCCCTCCTCCAACAGCACATCGGCGACGGCGTGATTGTCGGTGTCGATAATTCGCGCGGTATGCTTCAACGCGCTCGCGAGCGTGTAGAAAGGGAGGGATGGATCAACGTCCATCTGGTTCAATCCGACATCCTCACGTTCGGAGCCGATCAGCTTGAACAGCACGGCGGCAAAGCGGCGGCGGATTTCGTCCTCTGTACGCTGGGGCTGACGGTGATCCCTGATTGGGAGGCGGCGTTTCGGCAGGGATATGAACTCTTGCGGCAGGGCGGGCGCATCGTTTTGTTCGATGCCTATGCCGAGGAATGGGTGTTTCAGACGTGGCTGTCTAAAGTAGGCGCGCGGGCCGACCTTTCACGACGGTTTTGGGAGCCGTTGGAGGCTGTCGCTGAAGACTTTGAACGGATCGCCCTGCCGGGATCGCCGCGTGAATTCGGAGGCCGGCTGTACCTCGCCTCAGGGACTAAGGGGGAATAGCCAATGGGATGTGGCGAGTGGGGATTTGGGGAAAGGGGGAAAGGGTGAGAGGGAGAAGGGGAGAATAGGGGAAAGGGAGAGAGGGAGAAAGGGAGACGAGGAAACAGAAAAAAGAAAAAGAAAAAAAACATGAACCTCCCACTCACCCTGGCGCTCGAACCCCAGGATACGTGATCAGGAAAACGGCAGCGGCGCGCCGTCGCCCCATTCTTTACGTGGCTTGACGTCGGAGGAGACCGTCATTTCGGGCATGGTGTCAAGCTCGGTGCCGACGACGGGCAGCGGTGTGTCGTTGGCCAGGGCGAAGGAGGTATCCAGGTCGGGCATCGCCAGCGTGGCCGAGCCGGCGGCGAGGCGTTGCGCGGCCACGGCGGCGCGGGCGTCGCGCTCGTGGTCGAGCGACCACTGGGCGTGCCGGGCCAGCAGGGCGATTTCCATAGCCCGGCCCACCTGAAGCGCAAAACGGCGCGCGCCGGCTTCGACGGCGTTCTGCCCGTGGAGGGTAGCCTGGCTCAGCCAGCCGGTCGCTTCGTTGAGCGTCTCATCAGCCTGCGTCACCGCCTCGGCGAGCGCCGGGTCGGTGACGGCTTCGGCGCAGCGGGCCACTTCGGCCTTGAGCACGTCGAGGTTGCCCACACCGACTTCATTGAGGGCGCGAATCACGTCGAGGGCCAGCACGTTGGTGGTGCCTTCCCAGATGGGCAAGACCTGGGCGTCGCGCAGCAGCACCGGCAGGCCCGTGTCTTCGACGTAGCCCGCCCCGCCGAAGGCTTCGATGACATCGCTGAGCACGGAGATGGCCTGCCGGGCGGTGGTCAGCTTGGCGAGCGACGTCAGCACGCGCAGCAAGGCATAGGTCGAGCCGTTGCGGTCGGTGCTGAAGTCGTTGGCCTCAGAGTGTCCCAGCAGTTCGACGACGCGGAAGGTGAGGTGAAAAGCGCCTTCGTAGCAGGCCTGGAGGCCGGCCAGGGTGTCGGCGTGGAGCGGTTTCTGAGCCAGCGGCACGCCGAAGACGACGCGTTTGCGGGCATAGTCGCGTGCCAGGGCCAGGCCGCGCCGCATCAGCGCCACGGCGCAGGCGGCATTCCACGTCCGGGTGATCGTCAGCATCGGCACGATGGCCCGGACGCCGTTGGCCAGCGCGCTCACCGGTTCGGCGAGCGTGCCGTCGAGCGTCAGTTCGGCGGTGGGGAGCTTGCGCGTGCCCAGCTTATCCTTGAGCCGGTCTACCTGGATGTTGCGGAGGCGGCCTTTGGCGTCGCGCAGTTCGACGTAGAATAGCGCCAGGCCTTTGCTGCCGGGCGGGTTGTCTTCGGGCCGCGCCAGCACCAGCGCCATCTGCGAGGTGATGGCCGAGGTAAACCACTTGCGCCCGTAGAGCCGCCACGTGCCGTCGTCGTTAGGCCGGGCGATGGTTTCGGAGCGGCCCACGTCCGAGCCGCCCGCGAGTTCGGTCATCCACTGGCCGCTGATCCAGAAGTATTCGGGGTTGCGGCTGGTCAGATGAGGGACGGCGTCGAGGATCAGCGAGTTGTTGCCCGAAGCCAGCAGCGTCCGCGCCGCGCCGTCGGTCATCGAGAGGGGACAGGCGTAGATGTCGGTCGAAGGGGTGAAGAGGTGGATCAGGGCGAATTGATGGATCCGCGAGAAGGCGCCGTGCTTTTGTTCGTAGGCCGTCGCGACCAGGCCGAACTCGGCGGCCAGGCGTTCGGCTTCGCGCCACATGCGCGTCACTTCGATGTGATCGATGCGTTCGCCCCAGGCGTTCCACCGGGTCAGGACAGGCTCGCTGAGACGGTCGGCGCGTTGCAAGTCGTAGAGCGGGCCGGCAGCCAGCGCGCCCATCCGGCGCACCTCCGCTTCAATATCCTGATGGACTTCCGCCGGCAGTACCCGTTTGAGATAGGACCGCAACACTCGATCGTCGTCGTATTGATTGCCGAGCGCCGGCGGCTTTTGCTGAAAAGCCATAGTTGGTTAAAGGAATAAGAACATTGGAAGCAGGAAATAGGGAGCAGACGGGTAGCGTTTGCAAAGCCACCACCACGATTTCTATTTCCAATTTCTATCCCCAGCCACGGTCCACCGTCTACTAATCTACTAGTTTCGTCTCTTTCTTCAGTGTGTTAATCGGGGTCGTCATAACATTGTCACTTTTGATCGTTTTTCGAGGACGTGTAACGCGTGAAATGTCAAATGTAACTTCCCTTTTAAGAATAGGTTAATCAATTTTCTTAAAGTTTAAGTTTACACGCGAATATCACGTACTTTGCAACGCCTGAGAGCGCCATTTCTACGCAGTACGCACTACGCACTACGCCCTGTCAAAATCCCTCCATGAACCGCAGCAATTTCAAGGCTTGTTCGGCCACATCTTTTTTGCTCGACATACCAATCGTCCAGATTTCCTTGCGCAGGCTTTGCACCTCGTCTACTTTAGCCGTGTCCAGCCTGTACTTGTCGGTGAGCAGGTATTTCTTGAGGGTGGCGAGCACGGACGATTTGACATCCACGTCACGCCGTTTGAGCAGCTTTTCGATGCGTTCTGGTTTGTGATGGACCAGGGCTTCCGTACAGATGGATTTCGCCGCGTACACCCGCGATCTCGGATGCGGATGGCCCAGTTCGATTTTCAGTTGCGCCATGCGCTTTCGATACTCGTCATCGGGCATGAGATTCAAGGCTTCGACAGGGCTCAGCCGGATCAGCGTGATACTGTCTTCGCTGCCGTTGGCGAGGTAGCGGAATCGTCCAGTGTTTCATGGCTTTGTGGGGAATGGCCAATGGGATGTGGCGAGCAACGTCTTTACACGACCCAGCGGGTAGCGTCTTGATCTTTTGGTCTTTTTGGATCAAGCCAAAAGGACGACAACGACGGGATCATGCTGCAAACGCCCGGAATGAAGCTAAAGACCCCCTCATGGCCCCAGTCCACTCCCCACCAACTGCCCCCCGTCAATAACAAACGACGCCCCGGTAACAAAACTCGACGCGTCAGAAGCCAGAAACAGCGCCAGCCCCGTCAGTTCTTCCGGCGCCGCCATGCGGTGTTGCGGGATGACCTTAAGCACTGCCTCGTTGATCTGCGGCGAATCCCAGACGGCCCGGCTGAACTTGGTCTTGACAAAACCGGGAATAATGGCATTGACCCGAATATTCGCTGTCGCCAGTTCTACGGCCAGCACTTCGGTGAGCATCAGCACCCCGGCTTTGGTGATGCAGTAGACGCCCATGCCCGGCTGCGGCGCCTTGCCCGCCACCGAGGCCACGTTGATCACCTTGCCGCCGCCCCGCGCCGTCATGCTCCCGGCGCACGCCTTGACCACGCGGAAGTACCCCTTCACATTCACGTCGAACGTTTTGTCCCAGTGACTTTCCTCCGAGGTGAGGATGGGGCCGAAATGCGGGTTCGTCGCCGCGTTGTTGACCACGATGTCGATGCCGCCGTAGGCCTCCGTGGCCTGCGCCACGAGGGCCTCGACGGCCTCCAGGCTGCCGGTGTGGGCTGCCACAGGCAACGCCTCGCCGCCGGCTTCGCGAATCACAGCGGCGACGGCGTCGAGTCCTTCCTGCTTGCGGCTCGCCAGCACGACCTTCGCGCCGTTGGCGGCATACGCCTCCGCTATCGCCTGCCCGATCCCCCGCGACGCGCCGGTGATCAGGGCCACTTTGCCAGTGAGGTCGGTTTTCAGCGTATGGTGTGGGATGTCGGTCATGGATGAATCGTTTCTTGTTCAACCGGATTCTAAACTAGCCGGCACTCTGTAGCGCCGTGACGAAGCCATAAATGAAACCAGCTATTCCCGCCGCTATCAAAAAAGCCATCCAGGCGCCTAGTATGGCAATGATCGTCAAGAGCACCGATTGAAAGCGGCGTCCGTAAAAGCCGAGGGCCGCATAGCCGCAAATCACGAAGTAGGCGAGGAACGTGACGGCTTGCGAGGCCCAGATGCTGATCATCATGGCAAACGGAGCCAGGAGCCCGGCAATCAAGATGACGTGGCCTGTCGTATAGAGCACGAAGATAAAGGTTTCAGCCAGGTTGTACCGCCGGCCTTGCCCCCCAAAGAAAAAGCGTAGCAGCAACGCAAAGGGGATGCAGACCAGCATCATCATGATCGTATAGGTTTGCTTGAGGGTGTTGATAACCGTCGTCGGATCCATCAAGGCCCTGAGCTCTTCCTGGTTGCTTTCGGTCCCTCCCAAAGACTCGACGATGGGATTGTCCATCGTGTTGAGCGTCTCGACCACCTGCTGCTCGTAGAGCGCCATGACCAGCAGAGAGATGGCAGCGCTGAGAATGAAGTACGTCAACGGATTGAAGTACTGCCGCCGCTGCCCTTCGACGTAGCGACGCGCTACCCCGCCCGGATCGGTGAAGAGCTTGCGGAACGTGTACAAAAAGCCGCGTTCCAGCTTGAAAAAGCGAGCAACAAATTCTTTGATCAGCCAGCGGAGCGTCAGGCGTTGATCCAGAAAATGCTGGCCGCAGGCATGGCAATACGCGCCAACGCGGTCCGCGCCGCAGTTGAGGCACGGCTCCGGGGCTGCTTTCTCCGGCCCAGGCGCAGCGCTCGGCGCGGGCGCAGGCTCAAGGGAGATATCAACGTCAAGGTGTTCGTCGGGCATCGTGATCACGCGCTGTTATGGTTTCTGAATCGACTCACCGCCCTTTGAAGACCGGCGCACGTTTTTCCATAAACGCTCGGATGCCTTCGGCGTGGTCTTCGCTGGCGAAGCATCGCTCTTGCTGCATCGCTTCGTGCACGACCGTCTCATGCAAGGACGCAGTCATGGCAGCGTGCATAATTTCTTTGGTCAGGCCGAGGGCCAGGGTAGGGCGTTGCGAAAGACGCTCGGCCCACGCCTGCGCCGCCGGCACCAACTGATCTGCCGGGACCACCTTGTTGGTCAGGCCGAGGGCCAGGCAGCGCATCGCCTCGACGGGCATGCCCTCGGCGGCGATCTGGTAGGCCACGTGATAGCCCACCTGCCGCGCCAGAAACCACGACGACCCTGCGTCGGGTACCAGGCCAATGTTGCTGAAGGCCTGAAGCAGCGCCGCATCTTCGGCCATCACGCTGAGGTCGCAGGCCAGCGCCAGCGAGCAGCCGGCGCCCGCCGCCACACCGTTGATGGCCGCGATGACGGGTTTCTTCATCGTTACCAGAAGCTCGACGATAGGCCAGTAGGCTTCGAGGATGTGTTGCCGGGCCTGCGCGCCGGTGTAACCCGGCGGGATCGAGCCCAGGTCGGCGCCGGCACAGAAGCCTTTGCCGGCGCCCGTGAGCACGACAGCGCGGACCGAAGCGTCGTCGCGGGCTTGCGTGAGCGCGTGCGTCAGGTCGCGTTCGAGGGCGCGGTTGAGGGCGTTGCGGCGGTCCGGGCGGTTCATCGTGATCGTCGCCACGGCGCCGGTGCGATCTACGAGGACGGTTTCGTAGGTAGAGAGCGTTTCAGACATCGAGGTGCGAGCGTTAAAAAATGGAGGGGATGGATCGTTTTTGAAGAATCAATATACCCTGGGAGTTCCTGAGGCGAAAGCGGGGATTGAGTTTGCGCTTCTGGCATGTGTTGGCGAGGTTATGAGAGGAAGTCTGTTAACCGCAGAGTACGCAAAGAAGGCGCTGAGGGCGCCGAGAACTTTGCGTACTCTGCGCCTTCTCTGCGAACTTTGCGGTTAAAAAACCATGCCTTTTACCTCCGACGTATTCACCATAGAACAAGACGGCCCCGTAGCGACGCTCTGGCTCGACAACCCCGAACGCCGCAACGCCATGGGACCGGCTTTCTGGACCGACTTGCCGCGCGCCATGGCTGTGCTCTCGGACGATGCCGCCGCGCGGGCGGTCGTCCTGGCTGCCCGAGGCCCGGCCTTCACCGTCGGGCTTGATCTCAAGACGATGGGGCCGCTGCTGCTTCAGCAGACTCAGAACGGCTCCGAAGCCCAGCAAAAACGCGCGTTGTACCGCGAAGTCAAGCGGCTTCAGGCGGCCATCTCGTCGGTGGCTGAGTGTCCCAAGCCTGTCATCGTTGCCGTCCATGGCTATTGCATCGGCGGGGGGATCGACCTGATCACAGCGTGCGACATCCGCCTTGCCGCCACCGGCGCTACGTTCTCCGTCCGCGAGACCAAGATGGCCATGGTAGCCGACCTTGGCACGTTGCAGCGGCTGCCGAAGATCATCGCCCAGGGCCACGCGGCGGAGTTGATCTACACCGGCAAAGACATCACCGCCGAATACGCCTGGCAGATCGGCCTGGTCAACGACGTCCATCCCGATGCCGAGTCGCTCGTGGAGGGCGCCCGCGCGCTGGCTCACGAGATCGCCGCCAACTCGCCGCTGGCCGTCCAGGGCGCTAAAGCCGTCCTCCGCGCCGGCGATGGCCGCACCGTCGACGAAGCGCTCGACTATGTCGCCCTCTGGAACACGTCGTTCCTGCAATCGAACGATCTGACGGAAGCGGTTATGGCGTTCATGGAAAAACGCGCGCCGGATTTTAAAGGCGAATAGGTTGGTTGATTCGGATCCCCGTCTCCTTTTTTCGATGACGATTTTTGGAATTGCCACAAACCACACTCTTGCCGGCTCATGTCCAATCTCAAAAACAAAACCCTCTTCATCACCGGAGCCAGCCGGGGTATCGGCAAGGCGATTGCATTGCGGGCAGCGCGCGACGGCGCCAACATCGTCGTCGCGGCGAAGACCACCGAGCCGCATCCAAAACTGCCCGGCACCATCTACACCGCCGCCGACGAGATCGAGCAGGCTGGCGGAAGGGCGTTAGCGTGCAAAGTCGATATCCGCTTCCAGGACCAGATCCAAGCCGCTGCCGAGCAGGCCGTGGAGCTGTTTGGCGGGATCGACATCCTGGTTAACAACGCCAGCGCTATCTTCCTGGCAGGCACCTTAGAGACGCCGATGAAACGCTACGACCTGATGCATTCGGTCAACGCGCGCGGGACGTTTTCGACGTCGCAGGTGTGCCTGCCGTATCTCAAGCAGGCCGATAATCCGCACATCCTCAATATCTCGCCGCCGCTCAATATGGAGGCGCGGTGGTTCGCGCCGCACGTGGCCTACACGATGGCGAAATACGGCATGAGCCTCTGTGCTCTGGGCATGGCCGAAGAGTTCAAGGCCGACGGCATCGCCGTCAATGCACTCTGGCCGCGGACGGGTATCGCCACGGCGGCGGTGCGCAACTTGCTCGGCGGCGAGGCTGCCATCCGGGGATGCCGCCACCCCGCCATCATGGCCGACGCTGCGCATCACATCCTCACGCAAAACAGCCGTGCCTGCACCGGCAACTTTTTCATCGACGACGACGTGCTGCGTGAAGCAGGCATCACCGATTTCGACTCCTACGCCGTCGATCCCACCGCGCCGTTGATGCCGGATTTTTTTGTTTAACATCATTTAATGGAACGCGGATGACGCGGATTGGGCGGATATTCGCGGATTTAGTTGAAACCAGATCCGCGACCATCCGCTGTATCCGCGTCATCCGCGTTCTATTCTACAGGCGCCGAACCCATGGCAATCCGCCTCTTCGACCTCCGCATGCACGACGGCTCGCGGCATTTCGCCGGGTTGCCAATGTCGACGTTGTGGTATGAGGTGCGGGATCATGTTGAGACGTTGGACGGCGCCGTGCTTACCGGTTTCGTCACCGATCACGTCACCGAAGCGTGGATCGATTTTGCCTACGAAGGCCATCAGTTTTCGATCAACGATCAGCACGGCGAATACTGGTTTTTCGTCAAGGATCCGGCGTGTCCGGATGCGGTGTTGCTGCCGGTGCTCCGGCATTTCGAGCGGCTGCTGGGTCATGAATAAGGCATTTATTATGACGATGTGAGAGACGGTAGGTATGCGCAAGATGGTGAAAACGCAACACCGCCCGGCCCTGAAGGACCGGGCTCACCGGCTAAAGCCCCAGAGGGGCTAAAACAGGGCGCTTCAGCGTCCTTGTGCCCCTGAGCCCGGTGATTTATCGCCGGGCGGGCCGGGTTCACCACAAAGCGCACTGCTACTTCTTAAAAATCAGACAACTAAAACATCATAACACTCAAATCCCCTCCACAAACGAAAAAAACGCTTCCAGCACCGCCTCCGGCGCTTCCACGTGCGGGTAGTGCCCGACGCCGTGGATGACCACCACGTCGGGGTCGGGGATGATCTGCCGGTAGCGTGTCACCATCGTCGCGCCGGAGACCGGGTCGAGCGGGCCGTTGATGAAGCGGAGCGGGACCGTCGTCTTTTGAAGCGCTCCGGTCCAGCGGGTGCGGTGCTGCCGCCGTTCTTTCTGATACTGGCTGACCTTGTGGGCCACGCGGCGTCCGTCGTTGTGCATGATGAGCTTCCAGAAGCAGGCCAGTTCGTCGTCGGTGGGTTGGGTGTCTGGGCCGAAGACGTCGCAGAAGGCATCGGCAAACCGGCCTTCGGTTATCAACTGCGCCGCGAGCGCCCCGAACGGCCCCATGAGCAGCTTCTGGATGGGGCGGGGACGGATGGCTTCGGGAAAAAGACCGCCGTTGAGCAGGCACACCGATTTGATCTGCAAGCCCGGACGGTTCTGGGTCTGCCGTTTGAGATGCCGCGCCAGGAGTTCTTGCACCACCGAGTTGCCGTAGTCGTGCGCCAGAAGATGGACCGTGTTCAGGCCGAGGCGTTGCAAAAGCGCCTCGTGCAACGTCGCCTGGGTGAGGAGCGAGTATTTGTGATGGCGGGGTTTATCCGAAAAGCCGAAGCCCAGCATGTCTGCCGCGATCACCCGGAAATGATCGGTGAGGGTAGGCCAGAGTTTGTGCCAGTCCCACGAGGCTGTCGGAAAGCCGTGGATACACACGAGGGCCTCACCCGCGCCTTCGTCCTGGTAGAAGATGGCGTGGTCGCGGTAGGAAAAAGTGAGGCCGGAAGCCTGCCAGTCGTCGAGCGTCATGGTATACGATGGAACGTCTGCCTTGACGAAGCCTGCCCCCTGCATCGGCACAACGGGTCGGCATGTTTAGGGATAATACGATAGATTATACGGATTCGATATGGTTAGGGCGACTTTGTCCTTTTGCGAAAATGAAAAACCCGGCCAGAAAGACCTTCACGGAATAAGTCATAAATCGATACCGTCATGCGTCTTCTAACCACCGTCCTGATTATACTCCTGGGCATCGCCTCGGCGCGTTGCGACAGTGCCGAAGACCCACCGCCGGCACTCCAGGGTCGTTTCGAAGGGACGTTCACGTATATCGCCGAACCGGGACCGTTTAGTCCGGGCGGGCCGGTTTCGCAGCCGTGGGTCTTAACCTTGCAAGAAGATACACGCGGCGGGGTGACCGGCACCGGACGCCTCGACAAGACGCCCATCACTGTCACCGGCACGCACGATCATCCGGACGTGACGCTCGAATTCACAGACGATCAGGCGGCCTTCGCCGGTCGTTTCACCGGCACACTCTCCCGCGACGGGCGCGTGCTCGACGGGGTCTATAACTTCACCTTCTTTTTCGTCAACAACCCCCTTACGCTAAGTATGATCAGGATATAGCCAGCGGGATTTTGGGGAATGGCCAGTGGGGATTTTTAGGGAAGGGCGAAAGGGAGAGAGGGAATGGGGGAAAGGGAGAGAGGGGGAAAGGGGGAGAAGGCGAATAGCCAATGGGATGTGGCCAATGGGGCAAAAGAAGGAGAACAAGAAATAGAAAAAAGAAAAAGGCGACCTTAGCCGGTGGGCCGTCTCGGAACGGAGCGCAGGCACGCGAGAAGAAAAATTTGCTGTTTGAGCGACGAAGGAGCGAGTTTCAAATTTTCCCGCGTGCCGGAGCGCAGTTCAGGCCCAGCGGGTAAAGTCTTGATTTTTGGTTCTTTTTATCAAGAAAAAGAACAAACAATCGGGATCATGCCACCACGCCTGGATCAAGCCAAAAGGACAACAACACAGAAGAATACCACTACGCCTGGATCAAAAGAACACCCCAGAAGCAAGCTAAACTCATCGCAAAGCCGGAAATAGCGCAGGCGGGCGGCGATGTTGCGAGGCTTGCTCGTAAGCATACACAAACCGAATCAACGCCGGCTCCGCGAAGAGCCTGCCGACGAATGTCATCCCCGCAGGCAGATTGCTGCTGGTAAAGCCGGTAGGCACCGTGATGGCCGGGAAGCCGGTCTGCGGCGAGAGGATCTGGCTGTTGTCGCCCGCCGGGCTTTCGCGGTCGCCCACTTTGCGAGGCTGGTTGCTCCACGTCGGATAGACGACGGCGTCGATCTGCGCGGCATCCATCGCCTGGAGCATCGCTTCCCGGAAGGCGATGTTGCGGTCGGTGCTGAAGAGATCGAGACACGGCGGGTCGCGTTCTTCCGGCGGCGTGGTCTGGGAGAGCCCATACTCTATCCCGCCTTTGACCGAGCCCAGGTAGAGCCCGGAGGCCGCGATCTCCTCAAGCGTCTTGTACGGCGCATCGTCGCCGAGCGAGGCGAGGTAGTTGTTGAGGTCGTGCTGGAAGACGTTGCACCAGATGTCGTTGGTCAAGGCTTCGAAGTCGGGGATGTCGAATGGATCGACGAGGGTGGCGCCGAGCGCTTGCAGGTCTTTGAGGGCCTGTTCGGTGAGGGCTTTGATTTCCGGATCGATGGTGGGCGTGTCGAGGTAGCGACGGAAGACACCGAGGCGCGCGCCCTGAAGGCCGTCTTTGTCGAGGAACTGGGTGTAATTCTCCGGCACCTTGTCCTCAGAGCGCTGCGTGATGGGATCCGCCGGATCATACCCGGCGATGACTTCGAGCACCCGCGTGGCATCCTCGACGGTCCGCGCCATCGGCCCGCCGATGTCGTTGCGCAGGTAGAGCGGGATGATGCCGTCGCGACTGGTCAGGCCCATCGTCGAGCGGATGCCCACGAGGCTGTTGTGCGAAGACGGACCCCGGATGGAGTTGCCCGTGTCGGTGCCCAGGCCGACGACGCCGAGGTTGGCCGCCACCGCTGCCGCCGTGCCGCCGCTCGACCCCGCCGGGACGCGTTCGAGGTCGTACGGATTGCGCGTGATGCCGGCGATGGAGCTTTCCGTGACGTACGGGCTGAAGGCCCACTCGGCCATGTTCGACTTGGCCAGCACGATAGCGCCGGCCTCGCGGAGCTTGCGCACCTGAAAGGCATCGTCCGGCGGGATCGACCCCTTGAGCGCCAGCGAGCCGCCCGCCGTCTGAAGATCATAGGTGTCGTAATTGTCTTTGACGATGATGGGGATGCCGTGCATCGGGCGTAGTTGCCCGGTGCGCCGGAATTCCTCGTCGAGCCGCTCGGCCTCATTCAGGGCGTTGGCGTTGACGACCGCCAGCGCGTTGAGCCGGGTGGGCTGGTCGTAGGTCTCGATGCGGTGGATGTACTGCTCGGTCAGCGCCCGGCTCGTGAGGCGACCGTCTCGAAACGCTTCGTGGATATCTGCGATGGTGAGTTCGATTACGTCGAAATCAGCTTGCATATCCGTAGCGGTCTGGCAACTGGAGATCGGTATCAGCAGGGCGGTCAGGCATAGGAGCACGCCGGGGCGGGGAGGACGCAGTGGGTTCATTCCGAAACGCTCTTTGGGCGATGGGGAGCAGGTAGCGGGTATAGAAAGGTACAGCAGCAGCACGTTGCGCACCAGGGTAACGAGGTGCCCGTAGGGCGAGCGCACGCTCAATGTGTTAGCGGCTTGGGAAGCAAACCGCCCCCTTGAGGGGGCTGTCGCGCAGCGACTGGGGGTGTTCACCAGGCTGTTTGACACCCTCCGACCCGCCTTCGGCGGCCCACCTCCCTCAAGGGAGGAGGCAAAGACTGCTTCGAAAAGTAGCGTGCGCTCGCCCTATCTCGGAACGGAGCGCAGGCACGCGAACAAGGAAAAGTTGCTGTTTGAGCGACGAAGGAAGAGCCCTGAGATTCAAAGTTCAAGGTTAAGCAGCGAGGAAAAAGTTATGCGGTGTTTTCCCTGTTGCGCTGGTAGCGCGCTCGGCGTGGGTCATGAGTCACGGGTCATGAGTCATGGGTGTTTTTCTCATGACCCGTGACTCATGACCCATGACCGATG
>JANQES010000115.1 GCA_028278205.1 Rhodothermales bacterium | reverse complement strand
TTTCGGGGGCCTTTCGGGCCTCATCGAGGACAACGCGCCTTCGAAGACACCCGCATTGCGTGCGCTGGCACAATACCGTAGGTTTTGCAAAGCCTCCTGTTATAGTGTTTTTGTGTTTGAGTTGATCATCCTAAAACACCATAGCACTCAATACATCTTTACAAAGCAAGCCCCTCGACACACAGCCAAGACCGCCGCCATGAAACGCTTTCCCTTTCCCCCACCCTCCCTCTCTCCCTTTCTCGTCATCCTCCTGCTCGCCGCCTGCCAGCCTGCCGAGACGCCGTCGTCCGAGGCGGCGACGGCAGCGGCGTCGTTCCCGAATGGCGAAATCATCGATCTTTCGTATGCCTTCGACGCCGAGACGATCTACTGGCCCACGGCCGCTGGCTTCGTGCTCAACGAGGATGCCAAAGGCATTCAGCCGGGCGGTTATTATTACGAGGCCAACTCGTTCAGCAGTGCCGAGCACGGCGGCACCCACCTCGACGCACCCATCCACTTTTTCGAAAACCGCTGGACTGCCGACGCCATCCCGCTGGACCGTTTGATGGGGCCGGCCATCGTCGTCGATGTGGCAGAGCAGGCGGCGGGCAATCCCGATTATCAGGTGTCGGTGGCTGATTTTGAACGCTGGGAAAGCGCGCACGGAACGATGCCCGACGGCGTCATCGTGCTCGTGCGCACCGGCTACGGGCAGTTCTGGCCCGACCGCGAGCGCTACATGGGCACCGCCGAGCGCGGCCCCGACGCCGTGGCGAAGCTCCACTTCCCCGGTCTGCATCCCGACGCCGCCCGGTGGCTCGTCGAAAACCGCTCGATCCACGCCCTCGGGCTCGACACGCCCAGCATCGATTACGGCCAGTCTACGCTGTTCGAGACGCATCAGATCTTGTTCGAAGCCAACATTCCCGCTTTCGAAAACGTGGCCCACCTCGACCGCCTGCCGCCCCAGGGTTTCACCGTCATCGCCTTGCCCATGAAGATCAAAGACGGCAGCGGCGGCCCCCTGCGTATCGTCGCCATCATCCCTGCAACCGCAGATGGACGCGGATAAACGCGGATAATTCGGATGGGCAAATAATAAGGGAAAGGCAACCAAACCCCTATTTTCCACTTACAATTTGCCATTTGCCCATCCGCTCCATCTGTGTTCATCCCCGTTCATCTGCGGCTACCGTCTTTTCATCATATCTTATCTAAATTAATTAGCTGAAATTCTATTTATTTTCAGTGTTTTTGCAGCGCGTCGTCCAGGCACGAAAAAAAGTTAAGTTTGTCTATGGAGCGTATCGACGAGATCGACGTCAAGATCCTGGGTCTGTTGCAGGCCAACGGCCGCATGAAACGCAACGCCATTGCCGACGCGGTGGGCCTGTCGGTGCCATCGGTCAGCGAGCGGATGCGTAAGCTCGAAGAGCGCGGCGTGCTCGTGGGCTATCACGCCATCGTAGACGCCAAACGCCTGCACTTCGACATCACAGCCTTCATCCGGGTGATGGTGGATGGGTCGATGCATTACAGCGAGGTGATCGATCATGCATGCAGCCTCGATGAAGTGTTGGAGGTGCATTCGATCACGGGCGAAGGCTCTCACATCCTTAAAGTGCGCACCCGGAATACGACGACGCTAGAGCGGCTGCTCTCGCGCATTCAATCCTGGGCGGGCGTCAGCGGCACACGCACGAGCATCGTCTTGAGCACCTTCAAAGAAACCCGCCAGGTCGATGTCTCGCCGACTACCTTGTTTGCGCACAGGGAAGAAGAATAAGTAGGGCTTTGGGGTTCTTTTTTTGATCCCGGCGTAGCGGCTAAGGTCGGCTTTCCTTTTCCGTTTTCCCCTTCTCCCTCTCACCCTTTCCCCCTCTCCCCCTTTCGCCCTTCCCCAAAATCCCCACTGGCCACATCCCACTGGCCCTTCCCTCTAAACAAAAAAAGGCAAAGGGGGTGCAGGGCAGATCATACCATTAAGGCTCTGCGCCCCCTTTGCCATCTAAGATAAAAGGCCTGGCAGGGGTTGTCCTCCAAAGAGGATCATGCATGAAAAATAACGGTGGCCTGCCAGGCCCTGGGGTGATCTCTTTTATGGATTAAAGCAACAGTGTTTTTTCTTGTGTTTCGCAGGCCGGCGTTCCTCGAAGCCATCCTTAACGCCGGCACGATAGACCTTAGCAGGATTGATGCCAATTTGCGAGGATTCCAAAAAATCGCCTCAAACAGGCCATTTTCGGCAGTTTTAGAATTGAGCACGAGCGGGAGCCGCGTCGGCTCTCATTTTGAGTCCACGTCCCAATCCCAGGCGCGAGACGGCGCGGCATCAAAACGTAGTGCGTACTCCGTCTTGCATGAGAATGTCTTGCAAGGCGAAGTACGCACTACGCCGTCCGACGCCCTTTTCCCGGGCGCCTACGCGCTCGAACGAGGACCGGCCCTCGGTTAATCCTTCTTGTCGCCGTGCTCGTCGGTGTCCGGGTTGGGTTCGAAGACGATCGGCGCGTCTTCGAAGTCTGCCGTGACGGTGTTCGAGCAGAAGGTCGTCGAGTTCTTTTCGCACGCGATGATGTCGAACGGCCCGGCATCCGGATCGCCGAATTTCACCCGGTTGAAGCCGTCGTTTTCGGTGCGTTTGTCCTCATTGCCGTCCGGATCTTTGTTGATGTAGAAGTCGATTTTGCTTTTTTCGATTTTGTTTTTGTTCCACTTAAGCTCGGCCACGCCTTTGCCGCGCTGGTTGACGAACGTGCGTTTGAGCTTGAGCTTAAAGTGGAAGAACTCGACCGTGACGACGTCGGAGCAGACCTCCGTCGAGTTTTTCTCGCAGGCCTGAACCTCAAACGGGCCGCCCAGGATGGGGTTGTTGAATTTGAGCGACGCCACCCCATCGTTGTCGACGGTCTTTTTGGGCGAGCCGTCGGGGTCTTCATCGACGTAGAAGTCGAGTTTATTGGTGAAGACGCCGTTGGGGTTCCAGGAGAAGACGGCCTGGCCTTTGCCGTTGTCTTTGATCGTTCTGCTATCGAGTTCGAGGTTGAACGAGCGCGGGTTGTCGGGCACGTCGGAGAACAGCAGCAGGTTATCGGTATCTTCGCCGGGGTTGGCGATTTTGCCGGCGCTGGCGTGGCTCCGGATGATCTCTTCGATGGACGCCGTGGCTACCAGCGGCGGCGCGCCGGGTTCGGCTTCGAGGTAGAGGGCGGCCACGCCGGTGACGTGCGGGGCGGCCTGCGAGGTGCCGCTGGCATCCATCGAGCCGCCTGCGAGCCACGTCGAGGGGATGTTCTGTCCGGGGGCGAAGACGTCGATGCAGGGTCCGAAGTTCGAGGAACTCGTCTTGGCGTCTTCGATGGTGCTGGCGGCTACGGTCAGGGCTTCTTCGACGTTGGCGGGCGCAAACCCGCACACGCCCGTATCGACGTCGCCCGCCGAGACCACGACGGCTAAGCCCTCAGCGACGGTGTTTTCGACGGCATCTTGCAGGCTGGGGCTGCCCACCCCGGCCATGCTCAGGTTGATGACCGACGGCCCCGAGGCCAGCGCCACGGTGGTGTCGAGGCCGGCGATGATCGTGGGCACGGTGCTGGCGTTGTCGCAGTCGAAGACGCGGATGGCTTTGAGCGAGACGTCTTTGGCGACGCCGTAGGTGGCGCTTCCGATGATGCCGGCTATGTGGGTGCCGTGGCCGTTGCAATCCTCACCGCCGTCGGCGGTATCGACGAGGTCGGCGCCGAGCGAGGCGCGTCCGCCGAACTCAGGGTGATCGAAATCCATGCCCGAATCGATGACGTAGGCCGTCACGCCGTCGCCGGAGAGGCTGTAGCCGTACTTGCCGTTGAGCGGCAGGTTACGCTGGTCGATGCGGTCGAGGCCCCAGGGCGCGCTCAACTGCGTGTCGGCGGCGGCAGCATTCACCGATACGCTGCTGCCGTAGACGACCAGGCTCGGCTCGACAAAGGCGACGTCGTTGATGGACGAGACGGTCGAGACGGCGGAGGGCGGCAGCTTGGCGGCAAAGCCTTTCAAGACGTGCCGGTAGACGAAGAGCACCTCGCCGCCGTGGTCTTCGGCAATTTGGTGAGCGCGCCCGCCGGCGTCCGCCTGCGAGACGTTTTCATCGAAGACGACGATGTACTCGCCTTCGATAGCCTGGGCCGCAAACGGGGCCAACGACGTGCCCTGTTGGACACTGTTGAGCGTTGTCAAGGCGTCTTCGACGGCCACGGGTGCGCTTTCTTCGCAGCCTACATAGACAAAGACAGCCAGAACAAGCAAGCAGAGAAGGGAAATCCGTTTCTTTAACATGATACGCCTCTCGGTTGGTTGGAAAACGGCCGGGCGTGACGTTGGGGCATGGGGGGAAGATGGAGGCTCTAGTGCAGTTTACTTCGTCAGTCGCTGCGCTCGTGTCAAGCCATCTCATGAGCAAAGCGCCTTCAAGACCCATTGTGTTCGAAGGGCGAAGAGCGAAGGGCGATTCTCGGACCGCGCTCTTCGCCCTTCACCCCTCGCTCTTCGGGGCTACAACGTTTTGTGAGGCGATGTCCCATCGGGATTGCACATCAGACTCCTTGACACGAGCGCAGCGACTGACGAAGTAAACCGCGCTAAGCTCTATTCATTATGGGCACAAACGTTAAAGCCGACGCCGGGGATACGGTAGGATACTGCCGTGTGCGAAGGTATAGGGGCAATCACGACACACGATGCCGGGGATTCCCCTGCGTCGAACGCCTGGTCGATAGGCAAAAGCGCCTCCGATACAACATTACATACACGCTTAAACACTGTCTAATATAAGCTTATTCTCAAAATCTAACCGAAAAAGCGAACAGGACCGGGGGTAAGGCGTTTGTGGATCACGCGCCTGCCTCTGCGCGACGGCTTCGGCCTGCTTGCCCGCCGGATGACGACATGCCTTCGTTCTTCGACACCGTGAAAATGATGGGTAGAGCAAGTCTACTGCGTACTTCGTACTGCGTAAGGGCGTTTAAATATGCAATACGAAGTACGCAGTACGCTACGGTTTAGTCATCAAAATCATCGGGTCAAAGAACTAGTCGGATATCCTCGTTTTTGTCTATCTTCTCGGAGCGTCTTATCGATAGGCCCCTCTCCCACCCGAATTTCTGCGTGTAGTTCGCATGCCGAAGTCTACGACCACCACCACCAGCACCTTCCCCTCGGAATCGAGCGAGCAGGACCGCGACCTCGTCGAACGCGCCTTGAATGGGGATGAGCACGCCTACAGCCAACTGATGCAGAAGTATGGCAAGGCGCTCTATCATCACATCCATCGTATGGTGCGCAGCAAGGGCGAGGTCGAAGATCTGGTGCAGGAGAGCTTCATCAAAGCCTTCTCGGCGCTGTCGTCGTATTCGTCGGATTATGCGTTTTCGACCTGGCTCTACAAGATCGCCACGAACCATACCATCGATTATCTGCGCAAAAAGAAGCTGCCGACGTTTTCTATCGATAAGCCCATCCAGACCAAAGATGGCAATCTGGAGTACGAAGTCCCGGACGTGACGTACCGCCCGGACCGCCACGTCGTGGCCGACCAACGCCGCGAACTCATCCAGGAAGCCATCGATTCGCTCCCCAAGAAATATCACCGGGTGATCGTGCTGCGGCATCAGCAGGAAAAATCCTACGAAGAGATCGCCCAGGAACTCGACCTGCCCCTCGGCACGGTCAAAGCACACATCTTCCGCGCCCGCAAACTGCTCTATAAATACCTGCGGGAGAAGCGAGACACGTTGTGAGAATTTTGGATTTTAGATTTTGGATTTTGGATTGGGGCAAATGAGGCAAATGGCAATCAAGCCGCCATCTTCCATTTGCAATTTGCCGAATTGCAATTTGCTGATCTCACCCCTCCGCAATTCGCAAAGGCTTGATCTGTTAAGATGACGGCGGTGCGTTAGATTAAATAATCCCAAATCCCCAATCCAAAATCCAAAATGGGATGATAGACCGATACACGCGTCCGGAGATGAAGGATCTCTGGAGCGAGACGCAGCAATTCCAGTCGTGGTTGGAGGTTGAACTGGCGGCGTGTGCTGCCTGGGCCGCCATCGGGGTGATTCCGCAGGAGGATGTCGATACGCTGTACCGGGACGCTGCCTTCGAGGTAGACCGCATCCACGAGATCGAAGAGAAGACGCGGCACGACGTGGTGGCCTTTACGCGGGCCGTCAGCGAGACGCTGGGGCCGGAGAAGAAGTGGGTGCATTACGGGCTGACGTCGTCGGACGTGGTAGACACGGCGTGGTCGTACCGGCTGAAGGCGGCCAACGCGCTGCTCCTGGAAGCCCTCGACGCGCTGCTGGCGGTGCTGGCCGGCAAGGCGCGGGCGCACAAAAACACGCTCATGATGGGCCGCACCCACGGCGTCCACGCCGAGCCGACGACGCTGGGGCTGAAGCTGGCGCTTTTCTATGCCGAGATGCAGCGCAACCGCGCGCGCTTCGTCGAAGCCGCCGAAGGCGTGCGCTTCGGCAAGGTCTCCGGCGCCGTCGGCACGTTTGCGCACATCCCGCCGGAGGTCGAACGCCTGACGTGCGAGCGGCTGGGGCTGGAGCCGGCGCCCATCTCTACGCAGGTGCTCCAACGCGACCGCCACGCGCATTACCTGGCCGTGCTGGCGCTCATCGGGGCCACGCTGGAGAAGATGGCTATCGAGGTGCGGCATTTGCAGCGGAGCGAGGTGCGCGAGGTGGAGGAGGCGTTTCGGAAAGGGCAGAAGGGCTCCTCGTCGATGCCGCACAAGCGCAACCCCGTCGGCTCGGAGAACATCACCGGGTGTGCGCGGCTGTTGCGCGGCTACATGGTGGCCGCCTACGAAAACGTGGCCCTCTGGCACGAACGCGACATCTCGCACTCGTCGGTCGAGCGCGTGATCATCCCCGACGCCACGACGATCTTACACTACGCGCTGCACCGCTTCGCCCGCATCGTCAAAAACCTGACGATCTATCCGGAGGCGATGCAGCGCAACATGGATCGCACGTTCGGGCTGTTCAACAGCCAGCGCCTGCTCGTCAAACTCATCGACAAAGGTTTGAGCCGGGAGGCGGCCTACGATCTGGTGCAGCCGCGCGCCATGCAAGCCTGGGAAGAACAACGCTCGTTCAAGGAGATCGTCTCGGAAGCGGGCGAACTCACCGAGCATCTTTCGCAAGAAGAGATCGACGAAGCCTTCGACGCCCGCTATCACCTGCGCCACGTAGACGTGCTCTTCGAACGCGCCGGGTTGGGATGATTAAAGGGTATTTCGTACTGCATACTGCATATTGATGTCATGCTCAACGCAATACGCAGTACGCAGTACGAAGTATTTTTATATCTTAGCTGCAAGAGTGGTCCGGAACGCAACCAATTCGAGAGGACACTATGAAACTTGCTATGCGGATTAGCTGGCTGTTTGTGCTGGGTGGGCTGCTGCTCGCCCCGGCGGTATGGGCGCAGGCCCAGACGGGCAACCTCTACGGCACCGTCACCGACGTGGACGACGGCCTGCCGTTGCCCGGCGCGAACGTGTTCATCGCCGGCACAGCACAAGGCGCCGCCGCCGACTTCGACGGCAACTACCGTATCACCGGCCTCGCGGCGGGCACCTATACCCTCATCTTTAGCTTCACCGGCTATCAAAACCAGGAGATCGAGGTGACGGTCAGAGCCGGCCAGGATACGCAACAAGACGTGGCCCTGACCGCCGGCATCGAACTCGACCCGATCCAGGTCACCGCCGGGCGTAAGCAGGAGAAAGCCCTCGACGCGCCGGCCTCGATCGACGTGCTGGGCATTCGCGAGATCGAACAGGATGTCGCGCCGTCGTCGGTAAAAGCGTTGCGCAACACGACGGGGGTGGACATGGTGCAGACCGGCATCGACCGCCACGAGGTGGTCTTGCGCGGGTTCAACAATGCCTTTTCGGGCGCTACCTACATCCTGACCGATTACCGGCAGGCCGCCGTGCCGTCGCTGGGTGTCAACATCCACAGCATCATGCCGAATATGACGGTCGATGTCGAACGGGTGGAGGTGGTCCGGGGGCCGGGCTCGGCGCTCTACGGCGCGGGCGTCGATGCCGGGGTGATCCATTACTTCACGAAGGATCCCTTCGCTTATCCCGGCGCGACGATCTCGGTCAGCGGCGGCGAGCAGTCGTTGCTTAACATCCAGGGCCGGATTGCCGGGGTACTCGGCGAGAAGGTTGGCGTCAAGGTGACCGGCACCTACGGGCAGGCCGAAGACTTCGAACTCGACCCAAACGATCCGATTGACGCACAGCAAATCGCGATTGACGGGGTGCGCGATAATGATTTCGAAAAGCTAAATCTCAACGGCACGCTCGAATACCGCATCAGCGACAACACGGCGCTGATCTTCAACGGCGGCTTTTCGCAACTCTCGGCGGCGGTGCTTTCGGGCATCGGCACGGTGCAGGCCATCGATTTCGGGTACACCTACGGGCAGGTGCGCTTCCAGTCGGGGCCGTTCTTCGCCCAGGCCTATTTCAACCGAAACGAAGCCGGCGACTCGTTTGTCTACGGCGGTGCGCCGGTGGTCGATAACGGGGTGCTCTACAACGCGCAGGCGCAGTACGACCTGAGCCTGGCCAATGGCCGCGAGCAACTCATCATCGGCGTAGACCTCGAACTGACGCGCCCGGACACCGAAGGCACCATCCTGGGCCGCAACGAAGACGACGACTCCATCAGCGAGTACGGCGGCTACATCCAATCGGCCACGCAGGTCAGCGATAAACTCGACCTGATCCTGGCCGTCCGGGGCGACTTCAACAACGTGGTGGACAAGCTGCAGATCTCGCCGCGCGCCGCCATTGTCTTCAAGCCGGCGCCGGGCAATTCGGTGCGCGCCACGTACAACCGGTCGTTCTCGTCGCCCGGCACCAACTCGAACTTCCTCGACATCGTAGCCGGTCAGATTCCCGGCGCGGGCATCACCATCCGGGGACGCGGCGCGGCCGACGGCTTCACGTGGGAGCGCAACCCGGCCTTTGCGCAGATTGGCGCACCCAACGATCTGGTAGCCTCCAGCCTCAACCCGGCTGCCCTGGGCGCGCCGCAACCCGTCGGTCTGCCCACCGGCGATGTCTATGGCGCGCTCTATCAAGGCCTGGCGGCCATCCCGCTGCCGCAACTCGTGGGGGTACTGGCCGCCAACGGCATCATGATCGACGAGGCGACGGCGGGGTTGTTGGTCGGGCTGCTCGACCCGCAACGCACTCAGGTCGCTGGCTTCAGCCCCGGCGTGCTGGCGATACTCAACCTGAGCACCGGCCAGACAGACCTCGTACCCGGCCAGGATCTCGCCGACGTCGAGCCGCTCAAACAGACCATCACGCAGACGGTCGAAGTCGGCTACAAAGGCATCATCAACGACCGGGTGCTGGTGGCTATCGACGGGTATCTCTCGACGCGGGAAGATTTCGTCGGGCCGTTGCAGTTGGAGACGCCGTTCGTGCTGGTGCCCACGCTGGTGCAGGATCTGACGCGCGACATCGCTGCCGGGATCACCGGCAACGCCGTTCTGGCCGGCTCGCTGGCGGCGTTGGGGCTGAGCCCGGAAGCCGTCGCCGGCTTGCTGGTGGGGTTGGGCGGGGTGTCGGAGATAGCCTCTAATCCAGTGGCCATCGTGCAGGCCGCCGAGAACAACCCCGGCCTGGGGCAACTGCCTGAGCTGATGCTCACCTACCGCAACTTCGGCCAGATCACCTACTACGGCGTCGATGCCTCGATTCAGGTGCTGGCCTCCGACGCGGTGACGCTCTTCGGCAACATCTCGTGGGTCAGCGACGACTTCTTCGACAACGAAGAACTCGACGAGGCCAATGCCAGCCTGTCGTTGGCGCTCAACGCGCCGACGTTCAAGGCGAAGTTCGGCGGCAGCTTCTCGCATCCGAGCGGCTTTTCGGTCAATGCCTCCGGGCGCTTCACCAAAGGCTTCCCGGTAGACTCCGGCCCCTACGTCGGCGATATCGACGATTACTTCCTGGTCGATATCGGCGCGGGCTATGCCTTCCAGAACAACCTGCAAGGCTTGCGCCTGGACATCGGCGTCTCGAACCTGCTCGACGACGACCACCGCGAGTTCATCGGGGCGCCCAAACTGGGCCGCGTGGCGATGGGCCGCCTGACCTATACGTTCGATTTCGCTAATCGCTAGAGATCGATAGATGGATGAAAAGGTCATCCATTCATAAACATATTTATTTCTGAAAGTTAGACCGCCGGGCCGGGGCCTTATGAAGCGATCACGATACTTTTTATCGCTCCGGCCTGGCGGTTTTGGGTGAGGGTTTGCGCCTTTACCAATGAGGGGGCGGGAGCGTAGTCCCGAACTGTTCTTACGCAGGGTGTGTCCGCGCAAGTCATGAGTCTTCCGGTCAGCACAATATTCAGGTGGGGTGCGGCAAGGCCGGTTTTACTTGCAAAGACTAGCATTACATATCACGTATAACGATTCCAAACAGCCTGCATCCTACTCTTTTTTGATCGAAGGGACTGCGCTCCGTGTCACCCCTCTCTCTTTTTCTGATGAGCCTTTCTTTCTCGGCCTTCCATTTTTAGAAGGAACTTCACCAGTGATTATCAGGCAGAGCGGTGGTTCTCCGTTGATTACAAGCGCGCTGTTGGATAGCTTACCCCGTTTACTTACTGGCGTCAGTCGGGCTGCGCCCTCGTGTCGTGAGTCGCGTAGCCTGTGCTGAACTTGATTCAGTGCTTGTCTCGCTGTTTATCCTCTGCCGCACCACACGACGTTATGCTCAACGACTTCGTACCCCTGCTCCTGATGATTGTGCTGGCGACGGGCCTGGCCCTGACGTTGCTCAAGGCGCATCAATTCCTCGGCCCGCGCCGCCCCAACCGCACCAAACGCAGCGCCTACGAAAGCGGCATGGATCCTATCGGGACGGCCCGCCAGCGCTATTCCGTCAAGTTCTACCTCGTGGCGATGATCTTTATCGTCTTCGACGTAGAGGTGGTGTTTCTCTATCCGTGGGCCGTCAGCTTTCAGAAGTTTCTCGATAGCGGCGTGGGCCTGGGCGTGCTCGGCGTCGTGACGGTCTTCATCATCATCCTCGCCGTCGGCCTCATCTACGATATCAAGAAGGGCGGTTTGGAATTCGACTAGTCGAATTCCAAAATCTTTTTGGCCCGATCCCCCCTGCCGAAACCGACCCCTGGCTGCCTCATTTAAGCCGTACCTCCTCACGCACACCGAATCTTGCCAGCAACTTCTAGCCCCGGAGCGCTATGGATCTGAAAGATGGGTATTTGACGACGACGGTAGACGCCGTCGTGAACTGGGCACGGTCGAACTCGCTGATGCCGATGCCGATGGGGCTGGCCTGCTGCGCCATCGAAATGATGGCCTTTGCCGGGCCGAAGTACGACGTGGCGCGCTTCGGCAGCGAGGCCATGCGCTTCTCGCCCCGCCAGGCCGACCTGATGATCGTGGCCGGGTGGTGCAGTTTCAAGATGGCCCACGCCATCCGCCGCGTCTGGGATCAGATGGCCGATCCGAAGTGGTGCATCGCCATGGGGGCGTGTGCGTCCTCCGGCGGCATGCATCGCTGCTACGGCGTCGTGCAAGGCATCGACAACTTCCTGCCCGTCGATGTCTACATTCCCGGCTGCCCGCCGCGTCCGGAGGCCGTCATCCATGCGCTGATGGACATCCAGGAGAAGATCCGCAACGACTATTCCATCGTGCAGGATTATGAGGAAGGCGCGCAGCACCTCGCCGTGGCTCCGGCAGCCCCGACGGTGCTCACCCCCGACGGCGGCACTGTCATCGCCCCCGACGTGCTGTATAATCAGAGCGAATAGCCAGTAGCGACACGAGCGAAGCGACTGATGAAGTAATAGCCAATGGGGGATGGATCCTGAGGTCCCCATTCGCCACTGGCCATATCCCATTCCCAACCCATGCACGAAACGCTCAAATTCCATTTCACCCCGGTCGATACGCCGCAGCCGGATCAGGCCAACCCGCACGCCAAGGCCTCCACCGAGGTCGCCGGCGTCGTCGAGGCGTTGCGGGGTGAGTTCGGCGAGGCCATTCTGGATCTGATGGTGTATGCCGGCGAGCACACCGTCTACGTCGAGAAAAAGCGCATCGCCGATGTGTGCGCCTTTTTGAAGGATCAGCAGGGCTTTGCTTATCTCGTCGATCTTGGCGGGGCTGATCGGTTTACCGACGAAGATCGGTTCGAGGTCTTCTACAACCTCGTCAATATCGACGCCGGCAAGCGCCTCCGCCTCAAAGTGCGCGTTGACGAAGACGACCTGCACGTGCCCTCGGTGACGCCGCTTTTCCGCGCCGCCAACTGGAACGAGCGCGAATGCTACGACATGCTCGGCGTGATCTTCGACGGGCATCCGGACCTGCGCCGGATGTACATGCCCGAAGACTTCGAGTATTACCCGCAGCGCAAGGAATTCCCGCTTCTGGGCATCCCCGGTTCGTTGCCGCTGCCGCCGCAAACGCCCGAAGGCGACCTGACGATGGACCCCTTCGCCGCCGCCCATGGCAGCAAACCTGTCAAAAGCTTCGAGGAGCCCCCTTCGGAATTTTCTGATGAAAATTCCGAAATCTAAAATCCAAAATCGGAATGTCAACAACCATCGAATACGCGGGCGTCGAGAGCGAAGACCTGTTTTCGTTCTGGCCGCGTCATAACGAGGCCATCCAGCAGCGGCTCGAAAGCAAGCACGCCTGGCTCGAAGAGCGGCATCATCCCGAGGCCCAGCACGACCGCGCCGAGGATGCCCTCGAACACCAGATGACGCTCAACATCGGGCCGCAGCATCCGGCCACGCACGGCGTCTTGCGCTGCGTGGTCAAGCTCGACGGCGAGTTGATCGAGAAGTGCGTGCTCGACATCGGCTACCTGCATCGCGGCATCGAGAAGCTGGCCGAGAGCAAGACCTACCAGGAGTTCATGCCCTACACCGACCGCATGGACTACCTCGCGCCCTATGCCAACAACGTCGCGTGGTGCCTGGCCGTGGAGAAGCTCGCTGGCATCGAGGTGCCGGAGCGGGCACAGTGGATCCGGATGATCATGTGCGAGCTGGCGCGGATCTCGTCGCACCTGCTGTGGCTGGGCGTGGGGTTGATGGATGCCGGCGCGGTGTCGGTCTTTCTCTGGACGTTCCAGGGCCGCGAGGATCTCTACAACATTTTCGACGAGATGACCGGCGCGCGGTTCACGGTCTCGCACAGCCGCATCGGTGGGCTGGCCTCCGACATCTCGCCGCGCGCGCTCGACCTCATCCGCGACTTCGTCGATCGCTATCCGGCCATCGTCCAGGGCTGGCGTAAATTCCTCAACCGCAACCGCATCTGGATCGGACGCAACGAGGGCGTCGGGGTGGTCACCGCCGAGGAAGCTATCGCGCTGGGGCTGACCGGGCCGAACCTGCGCGGCAGCGGCGTGCCCTACGACATCCGCCGCTTCGAACCCTATCTCAAATACGACGAGGTCGATTTCACTATCCCGCTGCGCACCGAGGGCGACTGCCTGGCGCGCTACCACGTGCGGATGGAGGAGATGCTGGAGAGCCTCAAGATCATCGAGCAGTGCCTCGACCGCCTGCCCGAAGGCCCCATCCGCGCCGACGACGCCAAGCAGGCCTATCCGACCAAAGACGAGGTCTATTACTCGATGGAAGGCCTCATCCACGACTTCATGTACACCGACACCGGCGTGGCGCCGCCCAAAGGCGCGGCAGCCTACCACGCCATCGAATCGCCCAAAGGCGAACTCGGTTTTTACCTGGAGAGCGACGGCACAGGCAACCCCTGGCGCGCGCGTATCAACGCGCCGTCGTACACCAACCTGCAGGGCCTCGAATGGATGATGGAAGGCCATCCCGTGGCCGACATCGTCGTGCTCATCGGCTCGATAGACCCCGTCATGGGCGAAGCGGACAAATAAATTTCGATTTTGGATTTTCGATTTTGGATTGATCAGCGTCATCGCTTTCTGAAAACAATCCAAAATCCAAAATCCGCAATCCAAAATGGAGAATGGCTGACTTTATAAAGAACCCCGTCGTCCCGCTGCCGGATCAGGATCCGGAGCCGCAGATTCCGGCGGAGGAGCTGGTTTTTACGGACGCGGAGAAGCAGCAGATTGCTCACTGGGTGACGCGGTATCCAACGGCGGACGGTGCAGTGATGCGGGCGCTGTGGCTGGCGCAGGAGAAGTTCGGCTTCCTGCCGCCGGAGGTCGTCCGGCTGACGGCGGAGGAACTGGGCATCCCGTACGCGCAGGCCTACGGCGTGGCGACGTTCTACACGCAGTACTACAAGAAGAAGATGGGCCGGCACGTGCTCGACGTCTGCACGTGCTTCTCGTGCCAGGTCTGCGGCGGCTACGACATCCTGCACTACCTCGAAGAAAAGCTCGGCATCCACAAAGGCGAGTCCACCGACGACGGCCTCTTCACGATCCAGGAGGTCGAGTGTCTGGGTGCCTGCGGCTCGGCGCCGATGCTGCAAGTGACCAACGGCCCGTTCGTCCACAACCTCACCCCCGCCAAAGTCGATCAGTTGATCGAAGATTTGAAACAGGGCAAGACACCGCCGTTCGTCTCGGTGACGCTGCCGCAAGACGAAGCCGACCTCGGCGGCAACCGCCGCAGCGATGCCGCCGCCGTCGAAGCCTACCAGACACCGCCGGTTTCGGCAACGGTAGAATAATAGATTTTTGACGCGTCAAAAATCTATATCGTTAACCTGGGTTGCATCATCGAAGAGGTGGTTGCTACCCCCCGCAGCTTGCTGCGGGCATTAAAATGACGGAGTCATTTTATTTTACTATGGAAGCAACCAACGGCACGCCGCAAACGAAAGCCGGGGACTGGAGCAACTACCAGCGGGTTTTGCTGCCGCCCATCCGAGATCTGCACAAGCTGGAGGTCTATGAAGAAAACGGCGGCTACAAGGCGCTGCGCGAGGTGCTCGCCAACTCCGATTGGGAGCCCTCGAAAGTCACCGACGAAGTCAAGGCCAGCGGGCTCAAGGGGCGCGGCGGCGCCGGCTTCCCGACGGGCCTCAAGTGGAGCTTCATGCCGCCGGTCGATCCGGACATCCCGCGCTTTCTCTGCTGCAACGGCGACGAGAGCGAGCCGGGCACCTTCAAAGACCGGCAACTCATGGAGTACAACCCCCACCTGATCTTCGAGGGATGCCTGATCGCCAACTACGCCATGTCGATCAAGACGTGCTACATCTACGTCCGGGGTGAGTTTGCCGATTGGATCACCCACATGGAGCGCGAGCTGGCCAAAGCCTACGACAAAGGCTATGTGGGCGAGAACATCATGGGCACGGGCTTCTCGACCGACATCGTCATCCACAAAGGCGCGGGCGCGTACATCTGCGGCGAAGAGACCAGCCTGATGGAATCGCTCGAAGGCAAACGCGCCTATCCGCGCATCAAGCCGCCGTTCCCGGCCCAGCGCGGCATCTGGGGCTATCCCACCACGATCAACAACGTCGAGACACTCGCCTGCGCGCCGATAATCATCAACCGGGGCGGCAAGTGGTATGCCGGCATCGGCGCCGAGACGCATCCGGGGCCGGTGCTCTACGGCATCTCCGGCCACGTCAACAAACCCGGCGTCTACGAATATCCGACAGGCATGCTCATCACCGACCTGCTGGAGGTGGCCGGGGGGATGCGCGGCGGCAAGAAGCTCAAGGCGCTCGTGCCCGGCGGCTGCTCGGTGCCGGTGCTGCGCGCCGAGATGATCGACGGCGTGACGATGGACGCCGACAGCCTCCGCACCGTCGGCTCGATGATGGGCACCGGCGGCATGCTCTTCCTCGACGAAGACACCGACATGGTGTCGTTCCTGCGGCGCGTGACGCATTTTTATCACCACGAAAGCTGCGGCCAGTGTACGCCCTGCCGCGAAGGCACCGGCTGGTTAGAGAACCTCGTCACCCGCATCGACGAAGGCGAAGGCAACCTCCGCGACCTCGACCTGCTGCTCGACCTCTGCGATCAGATGGAAGGCCGGACGGTCTGCGCCCTGGCTGATGCCGCCGCCTGGCCCGTCCGCAACACCATCAACCGCTTCCGCGACGAGTTCGAGGCCAAGTGCAAGCCAGCGGTCTTCGCCACCGGCGGCGAAGTCGAGGCCGTAGTGGATTGAGCAAAGGGGCCAATGAGCAACGAGGCAATGCGCGCGTTCTTTGAGGAGATGGAGAAATACTTCTCCGTCCTGACGCCCGAAGAGCAACGGCTCCTTCGGGATCAGATGGAGCGGTCGCTTCGCCAGGGCACGGAGGGGATGCTTCCGGGCCGGGTGCGTGTTGTTTCGGACGGAGAGCGAAAGAAACTCCCCATCGATTCCGAGCAAGCCTATGCCGAATTGGAGGCGGCGTTGCAGGCGCTTCCTACGAAAGACCTGAAGACGAGCAAGGCGTTCATGAAACTCGTGCTGACGATGGGCGAAGCGATGGGCGGGCACGAAGATCCAGCGAAGGCGTTTTCTCATCAAGCCATGCAGCAATACCTTGCTCGGCTGGAGAAGGCTCTGGCGCATCGCCTGGCTGAAGGTGAGGACTGAATACGCGAAAGAAAGTCTCCGGAGAAGCAACCGGAGGTGATCTCATGGCTACGAAAACAAAATCCGGCGCTCACATCGAAGACCTCTACACGGTAGAAGGCAAGGCCGAACTCGTAGATGGAAAACTGATGTTGATGTCGCCGACTGGAGATATGCCCGGACGGGCTGGCGGTGCCGTTTATCTGCGCTTGCGGGAGTACGAGCGCCGTACAGGGGCGGGACGCGCTTACACGGATAATGTAGGCTTCCTCGTCAATCTGCCGAATCGCAAATCGTTCAGCCCGGATGCGTCTTTCTTCACAGGAAAGCGATTCGGCATGAAATTCCTTAAAGGCGCACCCATCTTCGCCGTCGAGGTCAGAAGCGAGAGCGATTACGGACCTGCCGCCGAGCGGGACATGGCCGCCAAACGCCGTGATTATTTTACCGCTGGCACGCTGGTCGTCTGGGACGTAGATTTGCTCGGTGATGATGTCGTGCGCGTCTTCCGCGCCGGCGACCCGGATCATCCAACCATCTATCGTCGCGGCCAGCAGGCTGAGGCGGAACCGGCGCTCCCCGGATGGAGCATGCCGGTAGACGAACTGTTCGACTAGGTAGGCAAGGAGAAGTTGGGCGGTTTTTTCTATGTTGTGTTCGTAGCAGTGTTGGCATCGGTCATGAGTCATGGGACATGAGTCATGGGTGTTTTTCTCATGACCCGTGACGCATGACCCATGACCGACGCCTTCGGCTGCGCAACGCGCCATCGGCGAAAAGACCACCCTACATAGTTTTGCCTGCTTAACATTGAACCAAACGAACTGCCATCATGAAACGACAAACAGCGGTTTTGCTGATGCTCGCCCTCGTCCTGGGCGCGTGTGGAGCCGAGCAGGCCGAGACACCAGCGACGACCGACACGACATCGCCCTACGATGTCTTCGGCGAAGCTTTTAGCGACGAAGGCGCCGTGCCGGTGCAAGCCGTCGTGGCCGAACGCGACCAGTACGTCGGTAAGCCGGTCAAGATCGAGGGGACCGTGGCTGAGGTGTGCCAGATGGCAGGCTGCTGGCTGACGATCCAGGCCGGCGACGGCGACAACGTCCGCATCCTCGTGGCGCGCCAGGAAAGCGGCGACTACGCCTTCACCGTTCCCAAAGACATCAGCGGGCGGCGCGTCGTCGTCCAGGGCACGCTGGCCGAAGAGACGCTCCTCGAAGGCACCCAACGCCACCTCGCCGAAGACGCAGGCCGCGAAGTGGACGAAGAATCGCTTGCGCCTAAAGCAGAGTTGCAGTTGACGGCGCAGGGGGTGCTCGTCGAGAAATCATAAGCGTGAAACGTGAAACGTGAAACGTGAGGGAATCCCACCAACCGTTGTGCAAGCCCCCTCACGTTTCACGTTTACTTGCGTCAGTCGCTGGCGCTCGTGTCACGTGTCACGTTCTCCATGGAAAACTTGAAACATATCGCTTATGCCTCAGGTCACCATCGACGGCCAGGTTTACGAATTTGAGGGGCGGCCCAAGCTGCTCCAGTTTTGTCTCGATCACGGGATCGAACTGCCGCACTTCTGCTATCATCCCGCCATGTCGATCCCGGCCAACTGCCGGCAGTGCCTGGTCGATGTAGGCAACCCCGTCCGCGACCGCGCCACCGGCGAACTCCAACTCGACGACGACGGCCAGCCGGTCATCCGGTTTTTTCCCAAACTCCAGACGAGTTGCTCGCAGGACATCACGGACGGCATGGTCGTCAAGACCAAGCGCACGAGCGAAAAGGTCCAGCGGGCGCAACGCGACACGCTGGAGTTTCTGCTGATCAACCACCCGCTCGACTGCCCGATTTGCGATCAGGCCGGGCATTGCCCGCTTCAGATCCAGGCCTATAAATACGGTCCCGAAGGCTCGCGTTTCGAGTTTCGGAAAGTCCACAAACCCAAAAAAGTCAAGCTCGGCCCCCGCGTAGTGCTCGACGGCGAGCGGTGCATCAACTGCACGCGTTGTGTTCGTTTCACGGATGAGATTTCGAAGAGCCATCAGCTTACCATCATCCAGCGCGGCGTCAGCAACTACCCGATGACGCCGCCGGGCGTGACGTTCGACGAGCCGTATTCGATGAACGTCATCGACCTTTGCCCCGTCGGCGCGCTGACGTCCGCCGATTTCCGGTTCCAGGCGCGCATCTGGGAGATGAGTTCGACGCCGTCGATCTCCACCGTCAACGCCAAAGGCTCGAATTGCTACTACTGGGTGCGCGATAACCTCGTGCTCCGCGTCACGCCGCGTCCCAACCTCGACGTCAACGAATACTGGCTGGCCGACGAAGACCGGCTCGATTATAAGCGGTTCAACGAAGACCGCCCCGTCGGCCCGCAGATCCGCGCTGCCGGCGTGTTGATCCACGTTGAGTGGGAGCAGGCCTATCAGCGTGCCGCCGAGATTCTCAAATCCGTCGATGGCGGTGAGATCCTGTTCCTCGGCTCGGCCTACGCGACGGTGGAGGATAACTACCTGCTGACGAAGCTGGCCGGCGCCCTCGGCGGCGCGGTGGCCGGCTACCTCCCCCACGTCGAACCCGGCCACGGCGACGGCTGGCTCCGCACCGACGACCGCACGCCCAACGCGCAGGGCTGCCAGCGCCTGGGCATCAATCCCATCGACGAAGCGGTCGTCCGCGCCCGGTTCGAAGCCGGCGAGATCAAAGCCGTCTATGTTTTGGAGGATGATCCCATCGGGGCGGGTCTTTTCAGCCAGGACGATCTCGAGGACATCCCCGTCGTCCTGCATTATTACAACACCACCAACGCGACCCTCGCCGTAGCCGACGCAGCGCTGCCGGCGGCGATGGTGGTCGAGACCGTGGGCACGTTCGTCAGCGAAGACGGCCACGCCCAGCGGGTCGTGCCGGCTAAAGCCATCCGCGGCGTCAACCGGACGCTCCGGATGCAGATGGGCATGAGCCGCACCGACCGCCACGCCACCCCCTTCGACCGCTGGTACAACGAATCCCACAAGATCGATTGCAAGCCGAGTTGGGAAGCCCTGCCCGCCGTCGCTGCGCTCGCGGGCCACGCGATGACCTACAAAGGCCCCAGGCAAATCATGCAAGAGGTTTCTAAAATGCCTGCTTTCGAAGGCGCCACGTACGAGGCGATGGGCCTGCACGGCGTCCGGCTTCAGGACGTCGCGGAGGAAGTTTAATTTTAAATTTTCAGGCCCCCTGAAAATTTAAAACTGTTTTTCAACCCGCACCTTAAGCAATGTCTGTGCGGGCAATGTCAGCGGGATCGAATGGCCGCGTTGGGTGAGGTGGATTGTTGAAGACTGCTCGGAGCCGTCCGGCAGGCGGCGCGTCAGGCGGTAGGTGGCCGGCGGGAGGTGCCAGAGGCGCAGGGTGACGGCGCGCTCGGAGGCGGCGTGGGAGAAGAGATTGAGGGAGAGGGACTCCGGGCCGGTGTCGGTGACGAGGGCGGTGAAGGTGGCGTCGGTGCCGGCCCACGAGACGGCGTGGTAGGGCGACATGCCTTCGGGCATGCCGTCGGCGGTCAGCATCGCCTGGAGGGTGGTGGCGGCTTCGTTGTGGGCGGAGACGTAGACGCGGTCAGTGTGGATGGCCTCGGCGGTGCGCAGCGGGGTGTTGTAGCGGACGGTTTCGAGGATCGCCTGCAAGCCCTGGGTGAGGTGCGCTTCGTCGCCGGTGAGACGGTAGCGGAGGTAGGGGGTGCCGTAGCGCGCCAGCAGGTCGTCGTAGCGGGTGTCGGCAGTGAGGTATCGCCACTGGGCGGCGACGCTCCAGAAGGCGGCCTTGTTGCGTAGACGCGCTGCGGCCCAGGCTGCGGAGCCGGGCGAGTGAGCGTTGCCGGAGGCGTTTTCGTTGGCACGGATGAGATCGAGGGTGGCAAGGAGGGGGTGGAGGAGCGAGGCGTCGTCGGTGAGGGTGTAGGTGAAGAGGAGTTGGTCGAGCATCATGCTGCCGGCGTGGTGGCTCCAGTCGAAATAGTCCCAGAACATGTTGGCGCGGTGCCACGAGGGTTCGTCGCCGTTGAGGGCTTCGTCGGGGAAGCGGATGGAGGGCGGGATGAGGCCGGCGGGCTTGCCTTTGTCGGTGCGCGCGGCTGCCTGCGCCCACGCCTGCGCCCATTCGTGAAGCGGGCCGATCACTGCCGGGTCGCCGGTTTTCCAGGCGAGGTAACGAACGGCTTTGGCGGCGCGGGTGTTGTACTCCACGTCGCGGTTCTTCGGCGGCGCGTCGTCGATTTTGGTGGAACTGAACCAGGCCGAGCGGAAGAAGCGGCGGCCTGCCGGCGTGCGGCCTGTCCAGAGCGTTTCGAAGTGGCGGGCGGAAGGGCGGAGGCGGTCGGTGTAGGCCGGGTCGTCGCTGAAGAGCGCCATCATCGGCGCGGTGTCCGAGATGAACTCTGAGGCGTGCTCGACGTCGCTGACGGCGCGGGCGTAGCCGTCGTGGATCTGGCCGCTATTCCAGACGCCGTCGGCCAGGCGTTGCCAGCCGGCGAGGGCTGTCGTGTCGCCGGAGAGGATCAGCGGCGGCCACCAGCGGAGCAGTTCCACGTCGTCGCCGAGCTTGCCGCCGAACTCGCCGTTGGGCGCTTGCTGATCGTTGATCCACCAGTGCGCGATGTGGCGAAGGCGGCACAAGACCTCCCATTGCGCCACCGACCATGCAGGCGCTCCGGCTGCCGCCGGGAGGTCGTCGCACGGATCGGGCAGATCGATTTTTTCACCGGCGTACATCGCCAGGAGCTTGTCGTCTCCGTGGCGCGCATAGAGCCGCGCCAGGTCGCGTCGTCCGGCGGCGATGTCGTTCGGGCCGCCGCGTTCCAGGCCCAGCCAGTAGAGCAGGCGGCCCCGGGTATGCAACGCCCGTTTGTAGAACGGATACGCGTCCGGATCAGGCCGGTCGAGTACGCCGTCGAGCAGCATCACGGTCTGGTGGAGCCGGTCGAAGAGGCCCAGCCCCAGTTCGCTGTTGGCCCATTCCCAGCCGCGCATGGCGAAGAGGCGTTCAGCGCGGATCAGGATGCGAAGCTGCTCGCGCCAGTACGCCGCGAAGGCGTCGGACGGATCGTCCTGAAGCATCGTTTCGAACGCTGCGAGCAAGGCCGCGAGCGCGTCGGTGGCCTCGGTCTGCGCTTCGAAGACCGTCTTGCCCGAAGTGCCGCCGGCGACCAGCGCATCGTAGCGCCCGGCCTCCCGAAGCCGTTCGAGCAGGGCCTGATGACGCGGCGTCGTGGGCTGGGGATCGGGGATCAGAGAGAATCCAAGAACACGGACTGAATCTGCGCCGCCGGTCAGTTCCATCCGTAAGCCATCGGCCCCGACCTCGACGCGGCGGTGGGTGAGGCGATAGATCCGCTGAAGCACCGTGCGCGGCTCGGCGGGCGGCGGGAAGGCATACCACGCGAGCGGCTGCGCCGTCTCGTTGAGCACGAGCTTGGCGGTGCTCGAATCTTCGATGCCGGCTTCCATCCACAGCGTCATCCGCCACGCGCCGGGCGGCACGTCGGCGCGGAAGACGAGGCGCCCGCCGGTCACGCCGTCGAGCGTGAAGGCATCGCGAGAGCGGGCGAGGGCGGAACGGGTGAAGCTCGTCGCAGGCGCTTCCATCCACCCGAAACCACGCGTGCCGTCGTAGGCCATCGACGGCGTCAGCCGAAGCGCTCCCCCGGCGCTTTCCGAAGCCGGCGAACCGGCGTCGAAATAATACGGACGCGCCGCCCCGTCAAGCTGAGCCGGCGCCGGTTGGGCGCAGGCCGGGCAGGCCAGGAGGATCGCCATCAACCAGAAAGCGCTATGTGAGGGTAGGCTCATCATGAGCGATTACGTTGTATTACCTGCGTTTCACTTCGCACAGCGGTTGGTGTGGGTCACTGGTCATTGGTCATTGGTCACTGGTGAGGGTGCGTTTCAAAAACCAGTGACCAGTGACAGCGACCCCCGCGAAGGCGGGGGGAGCGTAATGACCAATGACCTACGCCAAGATACGGACGAAGTGCCAACCGCGTTCATCCCACCAAACATCGTCCTGCGAGATCAGTTCTGCCGAGCCTCGGCAGCTTTACGCTGTTGCTCCTTCACCCATTCGTGCCGCCGGGCATTGACCGAGGGATCTTCCGACATGATCACCCAGAGCCGGATCAAGCCATCCTGGTGCGCCGAGACCATCAGGCCGCCGGTCTGGTTGATGTGGAGATATTCGGCTTGATCGCCGGCGTGGACCTGGAGCGCGGTGTAGATCCGATGATCAGCCAGAATATCTGCGGTCCGGAAAAAGCGGATGAACGGGTCGTTGCCTGCCGTGACGAGGTACTGCCCGTCCGGCGTCCATTCGACGATCTCGACTTTGTGCCCGCTGCGGTCGAACCGGTCGATGAGGTCGCCCGTCTCGAAATCCCACACGTAGACATCTCCGGCATTGTCGCCCACGGCGATGAGGCGGTCGTCGGGGCTGAAGCGGGCCGAGATGAAATGGTAGTCGGGATCGCCCTGGAAGGCGCGCACTTCCTGCATGTCGGCGGTGCGCCAGACCTTCATCGTGCCGTCGTGCCCGGCGGCCAGGACGTGCTGGTCGTCGCTGCTGAAATCGACCGAGTTGATGGTCTGGCCGAGGTCGGCTTGCCTGTCGAGGCGGCCATCGGGCATGGCAAAGAGGCGCAGGAAGCCGTGGCGGGTGCCGCCGGCGTCTTCGGTCCATTCTTCGCCCGAAGCCAGCCACCGCCCGGTGTGCGACCACGCCAGCCCGTCGATGCCGTTGTCGTGCGGGATCGTTTGCACGAGCGTTCCGTCCGAGGCTTGAAAGATCCGCACCTGAAAATCCTCGCTGGCCGAAGCCACGAACTGCCCATCGGGCGACCACGCCACGCGTTCAATCTCCTGATCGACCGTCTGCCGCCACATCTCGAAACCATCGGACGTGCGCCACATGATGACCTGATGGTCGAACTTCGAGCCGCTGACGATGTAGCGGCTGTCGGGCGAAAACTCGGCTGATTCTATCGAACCGGCCTCGCCGTAGACGTCTGCGACGCGGGTCCATACGAGGTTCAGGGCCAGTTGTTTGCTATCCCAGCGCGGCTGCACCTGCCCCTGGCCGAATACGGGGGTGACCGTGAAGAACAGCACAGCCAGGAGCAGGGTGAGCCTTCGAAGTTTTGGATCTACGTACAATGACATCAGGGGTCGCTCGTGCTTTTGGGGTGTGTTTTTTTGATTCCAGGCGTGGTGGTATGATCCCGGTTGTTTGTTCTTTTGGCTTGATCCAAAAGAACCAAAAGATCAAGACTCTACCCGCTGGGCCTGAACTACGCTCCGGCACGCGGGAAAATTTGAAACTCGCTCCTTCGTCGCTCAAACAGCAAATTTTCCTTCTCGCGTGCCTGCGCTCCGTTCCGAGACGGCCCACCGGCTAACGTCGGCTTTTTCTTTTTCCCTCTCTCCCTTTGCCCCTCTCCCCCTTTCACCCATTCTCCCTCTCACCCTTCGCCCATCACCCTTCGCCCATCACCACTGGCCATTCCCCCAAAGGCGTAAAACGTGAGGGTGCTCGACTCTCCCTTTTTCCCGGCACCCTCACGTTTCACGTTTCACGCCTCACTTCAACAACACCATCCGCCCCGTCTTCACCTGCGTCCGGCCGTTGGCCGCCGCCGTGACGCGGTAGAGGTAGACGCCCGAGGCGAGGGGGGAGGCGTCCAGACGCACCGACGCTGCGCCCGGCGCCAGCGGCTGCGTGGGCGCGGTGAGCACCTGCCGGCCCAGCAGATCGTACACCGCGACGGTGACCTCGGAGGCTACGTCCAACTCAAATAAGACCGTCGTCTCCGGATTGAACGGGTTGGGGTAGTTGCCCAGCAGCCGGAACGCATCAGGTGTCTCCACCTCGTCTTCGGCAGCGGTGGGCAGCGAGCCGAAGCCGAACCAGGACAACGCGCCGAGCGGCTGCCCCGTCGTCGAGCCCGTGCCCGATTGCGTCGTCGTCGAATAGAGGAAATCAAACGGCGAGACATCTATGGTTGGATCGACACGGAGGGCACCCTCGGGCAGGCCGTCATCGAGCGGCACCGGTGCGCCGGCATAAAACGTCGAAACGACCTCTGCCGGGCCGGCTGGAGCGAGCGAAAAAACAATCGGCTCGTCGATGATGGTGCCGCCCAATCCGGAGGCGTCGATGTAGGCCTGGGCCGGGCCGCTGAAGAACGGGACGGCGGTGACGGAATCCGCTGGCTGAGCAGCCAGCACGTCCTCGTCGATGTGGATGTTGTTGTTGCGGATGTCGACGATTTGCGTCGCGGTCATATCCGACAGCGAATCCAGTTCCACGACATCGCGTGTATCGCCCGGCGCATTGCCCAGGAAGCCGGCATTGATCACCAGATTGTTGGTGAAGATGGCCTCGCGCGTCTCGCCGAAGCTCACGCCGAACTGGCCGATGTTGACCAGCGTGTTGTGGTTGAAGCGGACGTAATTGTTCGGCCCGCCGTCGTCGCGCAGCACGCGGCTGGTGAGGTTGTAAAAGGTCGAATTCTCGACGATGAGCGTATCGATGGGGTTGCTCCGGTCATCGACGCCGCGCCCGTTGTTGGGGTCGTCGGTAGTGCCGATGTTGCTGACGATGGAGTTGAGGATGAAGACCCGGTTGTTGGCTTCATCGAGACGAAAGGCCGATTGCGAGTCTTTGTCGAGGTGGCAATTCTCGACGACGATGCGCGCGTCGTCGGCGCTGACGCGGATGATGCGCGAGTTAAGCCCGCCGAGTTCGTCTTCGTTGGTGACGTAGAGGCCGCGCAGGGTCAGGTCGCTCCGGGCGCGGAAGGCGCGCGAGGAGTTGCCGCCGTCGTCCACGCCGGGCACCAGCCGGGGCCGTTCGGTAGCCCCTTCCTCGGCGACGATCGTCAACGGAAAGCGGTTTTCGACGGAGCCGCTGAGGATGTAGGTGCCGCCGCTTTCGAGCACGTAGACGGTGTTGGTGTCTACGCGGGCGCCCGTATCGGTCGTGTCCGATTCGATGGCATCGTTCAAGGTGCCGACGCCCTGCGGGACGCGGCAGACTCGCCGTCCGTCCTCATCGGCGCACGTCGCCTGCGCCTGCGCCTGATGCGCCGTCGCCAGCAGCAAGAAAACGCCTATCATCGCCAGCGAAACGCGCCGCAGCGTCTGAAGAGGCCGTGTCAGAAAAGAGTCGTTGCTGTGCATCATGCTGATACCTCCAGGCAGTGGTTACGTTTTCAGACAGTCGGGATAGCGTTTTGTGGCATTTCTCTATGTCTCACCCGTCGAGTGCCTGGCATTAGTCATGAGTCATGGGTCACGGGTCATGAGAAAAAACCCATGACTCATGACCCGTGACTCATGACCGACACCATCGGTCACGCAACGCGCCGACATCGAAACTACCATAAAACCTGATACTAAAACTTGTACTTCACCCCCAGGTCCATCGTCCATCCGAAGATCTGTTCGTTCGTCGGAAGCACTTCGATGCCCAGGAAGGCGCGTTCCGGGTGGTTCGAGAGGTTGTTGGCATTGAGGAAAACGCTGAGGCCGCCGCCAAACTGCTGCGAGAGCGCCAGGTCCCAGCGAATCAAATCGTCCGTAAAGCCGTCGAGTTCGGCGCGGCTGCCGACGGTGAAGAGGCTTTTTTCCTGATACTGCACCGAGAGCCGCCCCGAAAACCCGCCTTTCTCATACCCCACCGCCAGGTTGGCGACGTGGCGGGCCTGCCCCGGAATCTGCGCGGCACGCACCGTATCGATGATCGTGGGCCGAAACGGCGGATCGGGGCTGCGCGGGCCGATCTCCAGAAACGGGAAAAAGGTCTCCGATTCAGCAAAGGCGTAGTTGGCGTTGAGCACGATGCCGTCGAGCGGAGACGGCAGAAAGCGCAGGTTCGTCTGAAGCTCGATTTCGAAGCCTTTGACGGTCGATTCGTCGCCGTTTTCGGGGAAGGTGAATTGATAGCCGGCAAACTCGCCCTCCGTGATGCGGGTCTGGCGGATGTAGTCGATGTCGTCGAGGGTTTTGTAGTAGACGCCGGCGGTGAGCAGCCCCAGGCGGTTGTAGAGCGAGACGTAGAGATCGTAATTCCAGGCGGTGGTGTGGCGCAGGTCGGGGTTGCCGCGCACGAGCGTCAGTTCCGCGGTGCTGATGCGCTCGTAGGGCACGAGGTTGAAGTAGTCGGGCCGCGAGAGCGTGCGCGTGGCGGCGGCGCGGACGTCGAGTTGGGGCGTGATCTTGAGGCGAAGGTGCGCCATCGGCATGAACTCGCCGTAGGTCTGCCCGCCTGTGGTGTCGGCAATTTCACCCTCGGCGCCGAGGTCGCCCCGGAGTTGCCCGATGCTGGCGTCGTAGGCGTTCTCGGTGCGTTCGTAACGGAAGCCCGGCAACAGCATCAGGCGCGATCCGACGTTGATTTCCGCCATCACATAGCCGGCGGTAATGCCCTCGGCGGCCACGTAGTTGTCCAGCAGCGCCAGCCGGTTCGTCAAGTATTGGTCCTGAAACATATCCCAGAACCCGTTGAGCAACGCCCGGTCGAGCCCCGGCCCGAATTCGTATTGCCCGCCCAGAAACGTCCCGGCGCTGAAATCCGGATCGACAAAATTTTCGAGCAGAATCTTGCCCTCGCTCGACAGCGAATACAGCTCCGATTCCTGGCCGATCCGGTCGGTGCCGGCGAAGGGCGTCTGGCGTTCGTCGCGGTCGCGGTTGCGGTGTTTGTCGCGGTGTTTGCCGCCCATCTTCAGATAGCCGGCCACCTGCCCGCCCAGCGAAAACGGCAACGTCAGATCGACCTGCGCGGTGAGATTGCGATCTGTGACGCGCTCGGAGTTGAAGTTGGCGAACTTGAACGTCGTCGCGTCGAGTTTATTTTCGGCGCCGTCGGGGATGAGTTCGGGCCCCTCGTCGTCGATGAGGTCGGGGGTGAAGGCGGCCAGTTCTTCGAAGCGAGCGAAATGGCCGAAAGGTTGTTTGCGCGTCGTGCGCGAGAGCGAGCCGCGCCAGTGTACCTCGCCCCAGCCGAAGGTGTGCCGCCCGCTGAGCGAGTTGGTCCAGAGCAGGATCGTGATGTCGCGGTCGCGCAGGTCTAGTTCGGTGCGGGCGTCGGCCACGCGGTAGCGTTTGCGGCGGCGGAGTTCGTCACGGTCGGTGCGGCCCCAGAAGGTGCTGAAGAGGAGGTCGCCGCCCGGCAGGTCGTAGTCGAGCGTCAGGCCGCTGCTGAAGCGGTCGCGCGTTTCGAGCCGGTCGGCCAGGTTGAGCTTGGCGACGTTGAGCAGCGCCGTGTCGTTTTCGTCGCGGGGGCCTCGAATGAACTCGTACTCGGCGTCGAGCACGTCGGAGCTGCGGTCGGCGCGTTGGACGCTGCCGGTGACGAGCGCGCCGAGGCGATCCCCGAAAAAGCGGTCGCTGAGGCTGAGGCTGCCTTTGTATTGCCCGAGGCCCTCTTCGTGATCGTTGTAGCCGGTCTGAAACCGAACGGTGCCTCTGAGCCCTGCCGGCGCCTGCCGCACCACAAAGTTGACCGTGCCCCCGACGGCGTCGGCGTCTTTGTCCGGCGTGAGGGCTTTGAACACTTCGATGCCGGCCAGCACGTCGGGCGAGATCATACTCAGATCCACCGACCGATCCTCGCCGTCGGTAGCCGGGATGCGCTCGCCGTTGACGGTGATGGCGTTGAACTTGGGCGAAAGCCCCCGGATGACTACTTTCTGCCCCTCGCCCGCGTCGCGCTGCACGGCGATGCCCGGCAGCCGCCCGACGGATTCGGCGGCGTTCTGATCGGGCAGTTCCTGAATCCGGTCGGACGAGACGACGTTGACGATGGTGTTGGAGGCCAGTTGCTGGTTGATGGCCCGCGCCTGCCCTTCGAGCTGCGCCGTCACGACGATCTCCTCGCCTTCGACCACGCCGAAGCTCAGCACCACGTCTTGCCGGACTGTGCCCCCCGCCGGCACCGTGACGACCTGCTCCTGCGCCAGATAGCCCACGTAGCTGATGATGAGCGTCTGCCGCCCCGCCGGCACACCGGGGATCCGGTAATTGCCGTCGAGATCGGTAGCCGCGCCCAACGCCGTGCCGGCAATCCGGATCGAAGCGCCGGGCAACGACTCGCCGTTCTGAGAATCCGTCACCCGCCCGATGACTACGCCGGACTGCGCCAGCGCCACACACGGAGCCAGCACGAACAGGCCCACAATCAACATCCACGTGCTCTTCGAGAGACGCATAGGCAGCGGTGGCGGCGTGTGAAGAAGGCAGGACGGGGGCACCTATGCGCACACGCTGTAATCGAGGTATGATTATTCAGAAATGCGCATCGGGTCTACATATTATCTATCCAGGGCGCTATTGTCAATTCGAATGCTCTTGCCGCATCCGGGGTATCTCGCTCGTCGGTGTGTGAAGTAGCGCTACGCGGTTACTCAAAGTAACCAGGCCATCGAGCGGTCTGAGTATCGCGTGCAGAAGGAGCCTGTGAAGCCCTGAAAGCGATGACGCGCTCCTTTTCTTTTTCCTGACCCTGCTCTTCCTCGGCACAGGCCTCTCTGGCTGCACCGACGCCATGTTCACGGCGCAGAATGAATCCGCCGATGTAATCACCGCGCGTGCCAATCCAGAGCACCCCCGGCTCCCCAGCCTACAAAACTCCCCCCGTCTTCGTACATTCGCCTGACACGGGGGATCCTGACGAAACACATCACGATTATGTGGAAAAAGCTGCTCGCCTTGCTCGGCGTCCTGGGGCCGGGTCTTTTTCTGGTTGGCTACAACATCGGCACGGGCAGCATCACCACGATGGCCGCCACCGGAGCCGAATACGGGATGGTGCTGATGTGGCCGCTGCTGTTGTCGTGCGTTTTTACGTTCGTGCTCATCGTCGCCTTCGGGCGCTATACCGCCGTCACGGGCGAGACGGCGCTCTACAGCTTCAAGACCCATTTCGGCAAAGGCGCGGCACTGTTCGTGCTGGTCTCGCTGCTCTTCAGCGAGTTCGTCTCGAGCATGGGCGTGATGGCGATTGTAGTGCAGACGGTGCAGGAATGGTCGCGCCCGCTGACGGCCTCCGGGGAGGGCTTCAACACCATCGTGCTGGCCGCCGTCTTCGGCGCGGTGCTCTACGCCATCTTCCTCAACGGGCGCTACCGCTTCTTCGAAAAGATCCTGGTCGTGTTTGTGGGGATGATGGGCTTGAGCTTTTTGCTGACGACGTTCATGGTCATCCCCGACCCCGGCGACGTGCTTCAAGGCTTGATTCCGCGCATCCCGCGAGAAGCCAACGCCGCGCTCTTGATCGCCGGGATGGCCGGCACGACGATGGGCGGGGTCATCTACGTCGTCCGCTCGATCCTGGTCAAAGAGAAAGGCTGGGGCGTAGACGATTTGAAAATAGAACGGCGCGACGCGCTGATCTCGGCGCTGGTGATGTTCCTGCTCAGCCTCGCCATCATGGCGTGCGCCGCCGGGACGCTGCACCCGCGCGGTGAACGCGTCGACAACGCCATCGACATGGTGCGCCTGCTCGAACCGCTGGCCGGGCGTTTTGCCATCTCGATCTTCGTCGCCGGCATTGTCTGCGCCGGCCTCTCGTCGTTATTCCCGATTGCCATCCTGGCGCCCTGGCTGCTGGCCGACTATAACAACACCGAACGCGACATGCGCTCGGGGCAATCCCGCCTCATTGTGCTGTTCGTGATCTCGCTGGGGCTGGTCGTGCCCATCTTCGGCGGGCGTCCGGTGCTGGTGATGATTGCCTCGCAAGCCCTGATCACGCTGGCGACCCCGTTGATCATCCTGCTGATGCTCCTGCTTCAGAACAAGAAATCGGTGATGGGCGCCTACACCTCGGGCCGCGCCATGAACATCACCATGGTGCTTATCTTTCTGTTCTCCATCCTCATGGCCATCACGGGTATCATCGGGCTGCGGGATTTGTTTTGATTATTGCGTACTTCGTATTGCGTAAAGGAGCCACGATCACCTACCACGCACTACGAAGAATCCGATATGCCGCCATCCTCCAAAGCCATGTTCAACCCTGCCATTACGTGCTGCTACCTCTATCCGATCACGAAGTACGGGTACCCGCCGCCGGCTGAGGAGACCGGGCGGCATCTGGAGGAGATGAAAGCGCTGGGTTTCCGGAGTGTGGAGTTGGAAGGTATCCGCGAGGAGCACTTACTGAAAGTGTACGAACAGCGCTGCGTGCTCCGGGAGCAAATACAGGCGTTGGATTTACTCGTGCCTTATTTCTGCATCGTTCTCCCCGGTCTCTCCGCCGCTGATGCCGCCACGCGGGAGCACAACCTGCGGCTCTTCGAAAAAGGATGTGAGATTGCTCGTCTCCTCGGAGCACACGGCGTGCTCGACAACGCGCCGCTGCCACCGTATCAGTTTCCCGACGACATCCCCGTTGCGCGCCACTACGATGCCGATGTGCTCCATGCTGCCTTCCTGCCACGGAATCTGGACTGGAAAAAGTATTGGAACGACCTCGCGCAAACCTACCGCGCCGCCTGCGACATCGCCTCGGAGCACGACCTTACCTACCAGATGCATCCCTGCCTCGGCGTGCTCTGCGCCACCGCCGGCGACTTCCTGCGGTTCTACGACACCGTCGGGCGCGACAACCTGCGTTTCACGTTCGATACCGCCAATCAGTTCGTTCAGAAAGAAAACCTCGCGCTCTCGCTGCGTCGCCTGGCCGGGCACGTCGATTACATCCACCTCTCAGATAATCGCGGCATCCGGCTGGAGCATCTCGCGCCGGGCGACGGCGCTATCGCCTGGGAACCGTTTTTCGAAACGCTTGACGTGATCGGCTTCGACGGTCACTTCGGCCTGGACATCGGCGGCGACGAATCGGACATCGCCGATATCGACGCGGCGTATAGGCAGGCAGCGCGATGGCTCGCGGACCGGTGGCATTCAACAGCCAACAAGGAAGCGCAATGACAACGTGTGTATTTTTTGAATGGCACTGGATCTGCACCAGCATCCTTGCCCTGCTGCTCCTGCTTGCTCCGGCGATGGCGCATGGACAGGATGTCGTGCTCCCGGTCGTGCCCCATCCGCAAGAAGCCGAAGCGCAGGCAGGCCGTTTTGTGCTCGATCCGGCCAACACGACGATCCGGCTGGCAGCTTCCGATACCAGCGGCCTGACATTGCCCGTCCGCGAGCTTCAGGCAGCCTTCCGCCTCCTCTTTGAAAATGCGCCGGAGCACGATGTTTCGGCACGGCGGACCATCTGGCTCGGCCTGCCCGGCGAAGATGCCGCCTTCGGAGCACGCTGCCGGGAGCACGGCCTCTGGCCCGACGACCGCATCGGCGAGGAAGGCTACGTGCTCCTGATTCAGCCGGACGAGATCCTCATCGCGGCCAACACCCGCGCGGGCCTCTACTACGGCGCGCAGACGCTCAAACAACTGCTGCGAGCCGCCCACTCGGAGCACGCGCTCGACGCCGTCAAAGTGATCGACTGGCCGGACCTGCGCTATCGGGGCCTGATGGATGACATCAGCCGGGGACCGGTGCCCACGACGGCTTTTCTCAGACAACAGGTCCGCCGCCTCGCCGAGATGAAGATCAACATGCTGATGTATTACACGGAGCACGTGGTGGCGACGGAGCAGCATGGCGACTTCGCCCCGGCGGGCGGGGCGATCTCCATCGAGGAGTGGAGGGCGTTGGCCGAGTACGCCCGGCGCTACCACGTCCAACTCGTCGGCAGCTTTCAATCGTTCGGGCATTTCGAAAAGATTCTGGCGCATCCAGCCTACAGCCCGCTCGGCGAAAGCGGGCGCTTGCTCTCGCCGGTGCTGCCGGAAAGCATCGAATTGCTGCGTGATATTTACAGCGAAATGGTGCCGGCCTTCGGCGCTCCTTTTTTTAATGTAAACAGCGACGAAACGTTTGACCTGGGGCGCGGCGCGTCGAAAGGGCGGGTAGACAGCCTCGGCAAGGGCATCGTCTATGCCGAGCATATCGGGCGCATGCACGACGTGCTGCGCGACCTCGGCGTCCGCACGATGATGTGGGGCGACGTGGTCCTTCAACACCCGGAGGTGCTCGACTTGCTCCCGCGCGACATCATCATGTTGACGTGGAATTACGATGCGCAGGCTTCCTTCGACCCGATCATCGAACCCTTCCAACAGGCCGGTTTCGACGTGATGGTCGTCCCCGGTGTGCTCAACTCGAACCGCATCATGCCCGACTTCCGGCAGGCGACGGCCAACATCCGGCAGTTCGTGGCCGACGGCGTCCGGCGCGGTGTGATGGGCATGGTCAACACGGTCTGGGACGACGGCGGCAGCGCCCTTTTCTCCCGCGACTGGTACGGCGTCGCCTACAGCGCCGATCAAAGCTGGCATTCGTCCCCGGACGATGTCCTCGACTTCGACCGGCGTTTCAACGCGGGCCTCTACGGCGACCCGCGCGGCGGCCTCACGCGGGCAATCCATCACCTGAACCGCCTGACCGACCTCGAACCCACCGACGGCATGAACGAGCGGGTGCTCTGGAGCCTCCTCCTCCCTGACCGCGGCCAACGCCTGCGCCTGAGCCTGACCGACTGGGACCGCGTCCTCGCCCTGAGCGACACCGCCACGCAGGCCCTCGACGACACCGACCCGCTCGTCTACGGCGGCGACCGCGACTATTTCCGCTTCACGGCGGCGCTCTACCGGCACCTGGCCGAGCGACGCCTGGCCCTGGTTGAGGCTGCCGACGCCTACCACGAAGCCTCGCTCCAACAACGCGAGGCGCCCCTGGCCGCCCGCGCGCTGCTGGTCGAAACCCTCGACCGCCTCGGCCAGAGCCGCCAAAGCCTCGACGCGCGGGCCGGCGACTTCCGCGCGCTCTGGCTGCGCGAGAACCGAACGTATGCGCTCGATCTGGTGATGGAGCGGTTCGAAGCCCAACACGAGGCGCTGGCCGACGCCGAGCGGCGTGTGATGCAGGCCCTGAGCGATTTCGACAAAGGCCACTTTTTACCGCCGCCGGCAGAGGTGCGTATGGCTATCGAAGCGAGCGAAGGGCGGTATTTTCGGGAATGGCTCGTGAGCGGCCCGTTGCCCAACCCGCAGGGTGCAGAGGGCGCTGCGGTGGATTACCTCGCGGCCATGGGCGGCGAACGAGCGGCTCGCCCCGGCGTTGCCATAGAGTGGGACTACGAGGGCACGACGTACCGCTGGCACCGTCTCGCCTCGCCGCTACTCGCCGTGGTGGACCTGGCGGCTGCGTATCCGGAAAACAACCGCTACACAGCGCTCTACGCCTTCGCTACCCTCGACAGTCCCGACGCCCGGCGGGTGCGCGCCACGCTCGGCAGCAACGACGGCATCACGGTCTTTCTCAACGGCGCGGTGGTCTTCGACAAACAGGCCAAACGCAACCTGATGATCGACGAGGACGAAGCCTGGTTGCCGCTCAACGAAGGCCGCAATTACCTGATGCTGAAGGTAAGCCAGGGCGCCGGCGGGTGGGGTTTTTCCTTCCGCCTCCCCGACGAAACCGTGCGCAGCTACAAGAATCGATATCGGATCCTCTGACGATTTTAGATTCTGGATTGGGTGCAGCCTGCTTCGTTTTCAATAATCGAAAAAGCCTCAGCAATTCCAGCCGTCGCGGCTTGTTCGGGTGCCAGACTCGCGTCCGATCAACAATCCAAAATCTAAAATCCAAAATCTAAAATCCAAAATCAGCCCCCTCAAGCCGGGATCTTTCCATCCGTAGGGCATGTAGGACCCTTTTCTCCTCAAACCAGAGCCTCATGTACGTCCCTCGTCGCCAGCGGATGCTGGATCAGTACCTCAAAGAGATCGGCCAGATCGATCTGGTGACACCCGCCGAAGAGGCCGAACTCGCCCGTCGCATCAAGCAAGGCGATGAAGAAGCCCTCCTCAAACTCACCCGCGCCAACCTCCGCTTTGTCGTTTCGGTCGCCAAGAAATACCAGGGGCAGGGGCTGCATCTCACCGACCTGATCAACGAAGGTAACTACGGCCTGATCAAGGCCGCCCGGCGCTTCGACGAAACGCGCGGCTTCAAGTTCATCTCCTACGCCGTCTGGTGGATCCGACAGGCCATCCTCCAGGCTCTCGCCGAGCAGAGCCGGGTCGTCCGGCTACCGCTCAACCGCATCGGCACGATCTCCAAAATACGCAAGACCAGCGCCCGCCTGGCCCAGGAGCACGAACGCGCGCCCAACCTCGAAGAACTCGCCAACGAACTCGAAATCGACGTCGAGAAAGTGCGCCAGGCCATGCAGCACGCTGGACGTCACCTCTCGATGGATGCCCCCTTCAAGGAGAACGACGACAACAACCTGCTCGACGTCCTACCCAGTGACGAGGGGGTCTCGCCGGACGATTCGCTACTCGACGAGTCGGTGAAGATCGACATTGAGCGAGCGCTGAGTCTGTTGCAACCGCGTGAGGCAGAGATCATTCGCCTCTACTTCGGCATTGGACGCGAGCGGGCACTGACGCTCGAAGAAGTCGGCCAGCGTTTTGGATTGACGCGCGAGCGGGTGCGCCAGATCAAAGAAAAAGCCCTCCGCAAACTCCGCCAGAAACACTGCCGCGAGGAACTGAAGACACACGTGGGGTAAGAAAAAGGTTGACGTTCCCCGTGCGGTATTTCCTTACATCATGAAGCCAGGTTCTGCCCCTGGCACTGGCATTGACACTGGCACTTGCATCCGGTAGCCAGCGACGCATCCATCATCGCGCTCACCAGTTCGGCCAGCGACATCGTTACGACGTTTGGTTTTCGATAGGCCGCGTGCTTCCCCAGAGCCTCCTTGCGGAGACGGCCGGACAACCTATCCATGATTTCTTCCTCCAGCATTGACAGTACCTTCCTCTAAAGGTCATTCCATAGCCATGGATTCTTCCCAGATGGGGAGCCAGATCAACTCTTCACCCTGGCGATCTCCAAGACGCATCCGGCACGGCAGCCTGCCGGATCGCACGTCGCTCCACGTCCACTTGAGGTGGCCTCGGACCATCTGGCACCAGGTCTTTCTCACGTGGGGATCATCGTTCTGAGAACGCGGCTCGCAGCCTCCCTGACACGAAAACTGCGCATAGCATCCATTACACCACCAGGGCAGGGCGCACCGGACTTTGGCGGGGCCGTCCGAGGCGATATTGAACCGTTTCTCGCGGAAATCATATTTGCCGACGAAGTAGCGGTCTTTCCGGGGATCGCTGGGCACGCTAATCTCAGAGCAGAGGCTCAGATAGCCATTCGGCGTCACGAACAATCCCCGTCCTTCCAACGAGTCGCAGTAGGCCGTCTCGCGGATGACGAGCGGGCGGGTGGCCGTGCCCACCAGGGCGTTGCGCTGCATCCCTAATTCCTCTACACGCCGAAAGGCCGCGACGAAGTCTTTGCCCTTGGGCATCACGGTGTTCGTTCTCCCCACTTCCGAGAGATACACGGGTTCGAATTGAAGCGGATAGAGCTTCGACAGGTTGTCCCAGAAGTAATTCGCGATGTAGTCCATACGATGGACGGTGTCGGCGGTGACGGTGATGCGGATGGCGTTGATCGTCATCTCGGGCACATC